>CAIVPR010000156.1 GCA_903907865.1 uncultured Acidobacteriia bacterium | reverse complement strand
CTGGTCAAGGGATGCGACCCGAGCGTCCAGCCAAGGCCGGAGTGGATGGCGGTCTCATGCCGCCTTCCCCCATTGATGTTCAACAGCCGCCACCATTAAGGATAGGCCAAAAACTGTCCATACGATGGGGTCCACCTCAAAACCCGCACTCGCCCGTACGATTCCCATGCTACCCAAGATACGCCAAAACCCCATCCGGTTGCATTCGCAACAAGCCCGTGATGTAATAGTTAGGCTTCCGGGGCGTGTGAACAGTGATTTATCATCTACTTGATTGATCAGGCGCTCCGGCTGGGGACTCAGTTGAACGGAACGGAAGGTTATTCCACGATGAAGACAACACCAACCTCCTGGGCTCGTGCCCGGGCGGCCTCATTCCTATTGCCCTTGTTTCTTACAGCCTTGGCGGCGATGCCCGCCTTCGGCCAAACCTTGGGAGAAGTCACCGGACGCGTGAGCGATTCCAGCTCCGCCGGCGTTCCCGGTGCCAAGATCACGCTGACCAGTACAGGCACCAACGCTGTACGCACCACCACCACCACGGACTCCGGCGACTACACGCTGCCCTCCGTCCCCCCGGGTTTCTACAACCTGAAGACCGAACACGCCGGCTTCAAGACGGCCACCTCCAACAACGTTGAAGTCCAGGTCCAGCAAACGGTCCGGCTCGACATCGTCCTGCAAGTGGGACAAGTCTCAGAGTCGGTGGAAGTCTCGGCGCAGGCAGACCTGCTGCAAGCCGAGAACGCCTCCATCGGTACCGTCATCGAAAACAAAGGCGTAACGGAACTGCCGCTCAATGGACGTTCCTACCTCGGCCTGGTGGCGCTTTCGGCGAACGTGAACACCTTGTCGCCGTCCTCCGGCCAAGCCGGGTCGCGCCAAGGCGGCGACCGCGCGGCACAATCCATCTCCGCCGCCGGCAACCGCATCATGTTCGACTACTTCACGCTCGACGGCGTGACGAACACAGATCCCAACTTCCTCACCTACATCGTGTTGCCGTCAATCGACGCCATTCAGGAGTTCAAGGTGCAGACCGGCGTCTACCCGGCCGAGTTCGGCCACGAGGCGACCCAGATCAACGTGCTGACCAAGTCCGGTGGCAACGCCTATCACGGCGCGCTGTTTGAATTCGTCCGCAACGACAAGTTCGACGCCGTCCCTTATGCGTTCACCGCCAACCACCCGGTGAAATCGCCCTTCAAGTGGAACGACTATGGCTTCGAGCTCGACGGCCCCGTCCGCATCCCGAAACTGTTCGATGGCCGCAACCGGCTCTTCTTCATGGCCAACGACGAGTGGAAAGTGCAGCGCCAGAACACGCAGGGTACCTACTCCGTCCCCACGGCCGCGATGTTCGGCGGCGACATGAGCGGACTCGGATCCACCCTGATCTACGATCCGAACACCGGCACGGGTGGTGCCACCAAGACCCCGTTCGCGGGCAATGTGATCCCGACCAGCCGCCTCGACCCGATCTCGCAGAAGTTCCTGAAGTACTACAACTCGGCGATCCTGCCGGGCTTGTCGAGCAACTACACGCAGTTGAACTCCTCCCCGAACAACCGCGACGGCTTCACGCTGCGCATGGACTGGATCGAATCGGCCAAGTCGCAGTGGACCGGCCGCTATAGCTGGGGCGATGAGAACCAGGCTTCGAGCGGCATCAGCATCACCGGCAGCAAGATCCTGATCAACTACGAGCAGTACCTGGGTTCCAACACCCGCACCATCACCCCGACCCTGGTGAACGAGGCGCGCTACGGCTATTCCCGGTTCTTCAACTCGACAGGCACTTACAGTGCGTTCAACGTCGATACTGTGGGCTCGCTCGGCATCCCGGGCCTCAAGTCCGGCGACCCCGTCACGTGGGGCATCCCGGCAATTTCACTCAACGGCGACGGCTTCACCGGCATCGGCGACAACACGGATGGTCCGTACGCGAACAACAACAACACCCTCCAGTTGGTCGACAACCTTTCTTGGATCAAGGGCAAGCATTCGTTCCGTTTCGGATTTGAGTTCAACCGGCAGCACTACAACCAGGTCGGCAACCAGTTCTCCCGCGGCAACTTCGTGTTCCAGCCCAACGCCACGCAAAGCAGCACGCGCACTGGCGGCGACGCCTTCGCAGAGTTCCTGCTGGGCGACATGTTCCAGTCGACCGTTGCAGTCGCGATCGCGAACGCCACCTATGTCCGCAACACGGAAGCCGCCTTCATCGACGACACATGGAAGTTGAGTCCGAAGTTGACCCTGTCCCTCGGCCTCCGCTATGAACTCACGCCGCCGTGGACCGACACCAAGGGCGACCTGTTCACGGTTATCATCCCGCAGTTGTATTTCGGGTCGAATCCGCCGTCCTCCGTCGCCCCGCCCTTCTTCGCCCGCCAAGGCCACTGCACGGATCCGTACGCGGGCCTGAGCATCCACTGGACTTCGACCACAGCAGTCTGCAGCAACGGTGCCTACCCCGACCAGTTGATGAAGACCGCGCACAAGGATTTCGCGCCGCGACTCGGCATCTCCTACTCGCCGGATTCCAAGACCGTAGTCCGCGCCGGTGCTGGCATCTTCTACAACCAGGACATCGGGAACGCGGTGTTCGACATGTCGCGCAACATTGCGGCCCGCGTGACCCTCAATTCCAACAACGGCACTCCGACCCTGTTCTACAACAACGCGGTTCCCGGCGGCAGCGGTGCGACGGCCCAGATTCCTCCCCCGTACGCCTATGTCGACGCCTACGCCCACCACACTTCGTACTCGATGCAGTACCTGCTCAATATCCAGCGGCAGTTCCGCAGCGACTGGGTATTTGAGCTCGGCTACCTCGGTGCCATGAGCCACCACCTCCAGGGGTTCCAGGATGCCAACGACGGCACGCCGGGCACCACCGGCTCTGCCGCCTCCCGCTTCCCGTTCCAGAACTTCGGCATCATCCAGTTGGTGGCCGACGGCGCGAACGCTGCCTACAACTCGCTCAGCTTCAAAGCGACCCACCGGTTCAGCAAGGGCGTGAGCGTGATCAGTTCGTATACTTGGTCGAAGTCGATCGACGACACCAGCGGTATCCGCGTGCAGGGTTTCGACACCCTCTTCCCGCAAAACAGCTACTGCATCAAGTGTGAACGCGGCCTGTCGTCGTTCGACGTGCGGAGCCGGTCTGTGACCTCGGTGCTGTATGACCTGCCGGTTGGCAAGGGCAAGATGGTCGACATCACCAACCCTGTGCTCAACACCGTGATCGGCGGTTGGCAGGCGGGCGGCATCCTGACGTTGCAGACGGGCCTGCCGGGTACGCTCAGCATCGGTGGCGTGGACAACGCGGGTTCCGGCGAAGGCGGTTATGACCGTCCGAATTCGACCGGCGTCAGCCCCTACCTGAGCAATCCGACGCCTTCCCGCTACTTGAACCTGGCAGCCTTCACCGAAGCGCCTCCGGGACAATTCGGCAATGTGGGACGCAACACGATCCAGGGCCCGGGCATTTTCGGCTTGGACTTCGAAGTCCACAAGCAATTCAAGATGCCTTTCAAGGAAGGGCATTCGCTGCAGTTCCGGTTGGAGGCGTTCAACGTGTTGAACCACGCCAATTGGAGCATGCCGAACTTGAACATCCTGTCGGGTGCCGCCCAGGCTGGTCAGCCTGGTACGGCGGCGCACCAGAACTTCGGTGTCAGCACCGGTACCGCGACCGCGATGCGGCAGGTGCAGTTGGCGTTGAAGTATACGTTCTAGTTTGGTGTTAGTGCGGGTAGTTCCGACCGGAGGGCCTTGTGGTTGGGGGGTCCTCCGGTCGGATTTGTTTTAGGGTGAGTGATCCGTATTCTCGATTTCCCAAGCCACCCCACTCCCGCCCCAACGCTAAACTGGAAGAGTCCAGATGAAACCCACCCTCGTCACAGGAGCCTCCGGCTTCGTCGGCTGGCATGTGGCGCGACTGCTGTTGGAACGCGGCCACCGCGTCCGGGCCCTCGTCCGGTCGACCACGGCGCGCAAGGGTCCCGCCGTCCCCGGACTCGACGTGGAAACCGTTTCCGGAGACCTCCGCGACCCCCTGTCCCTCCAGCGCGCCGCCTCCGGCTGCGGCGTCGTCTACCATGTTGCGGCTGACTACCGCCTCTGGTCCAGGAACCCCTCCGAACTCTACGAATCCAACGTTGAGGGCACCCGCAATATTCTCGAAGCCGCCCAAGCCGCCGCCGTCGACCGCGTCGTCTACACCAGCACCGTCGGTTGCATCGGCCTCCCCAAAGAAGGCCTAGGCGACGAAACACAGCCCATCTCAATCGAGACCATGTCCGGCCACTACAAGCGCTCCAAATTCCAAGCCGAGCAGGTGGCCCTCGAGTTCGCCCGCACCGGCTTCCCCGTCGTCATCGTCAACCCGACCGCCCCCATGGGCGACCACGACTTCAAGCCCACGCCCACCGGCCAGATCGTCGCCGACTTCCTCAACGGCGCCATGCCGGCCTACATCGACACCGGCCTGAACGTCGTCAACGTGCGTGACGTGGCTCGTGGACACCTGCTGGCCTGCGAGCGCGGGCTGCCGGGCGAACGTTACATCCTCGGCTCGGAAAACATGACCCTCGGAGGCATCCTGGCGGAGCTCGCGGCCCTGACGGGACGGAAGGCCCCAGCCATACGGCTGCCTTACTTTATTGCGTGGACCGCCGGGGTCGTGACGACGGGCATCGCCCACCTGACGGGCATTCCGCCCCGCGCCCCGATGGAAGCGGTAAGGATGGCCAAGAAGAAGATGTGGGTCACCCACGCCAAGGCGACGCGGGAACTGGGCTACAATCCCGCACCGGCCAGGACCGCGCTTGCCGACGCCATCAGGTGGTTTGGGAGCAAATGACCGGCCCCCTCCTGTTCCTCGCAGCCGATCCTCGCGAGTGCCACCCCTTTCTGAAACACTGGGACCGAACGGAACCCGCGAACCTTCCAGTACACTGGGCGCGCCGCGGCACATGGAAATCCCGGCCCGTCCTAGCCATCGCCAATGGTGCCGGCCCCGAACGCGCCCGTATGGCCGTGCAGGCCGCGGGACCCGTCCGTGCCGTCTGCAATATCGGCTTTTGCGGAGCCCTCGACATCTCCCTCGGCATTGGCGACGTCTTCATGGCCACAAGCGTCAATGGCACGGCAACCTCGTTGCCACGGAAGGCTCCGCCCGCCAAGTCCGGCCCGCTCGCCTCAATTCCCCGCATTGCCCAGACCGCCGCCGAAAAGGCTGCCCTGCGAAAAACCGGTGCCTTGGTCGTCGAGATGGAGGCCGCCGGAGCCGCCGCGGATCTAGGTGTGCCATTCTACTGTATTCGGGCAGTCAGCGATCTTGCCGGCGAAGACTTTTTGATCGATTTTAATGGTTTTCTTATGCCTGACGGTCGCTTCGACACCCCTCGCCTAATAATGACCTCAATCCTGCGGCCACAGCGACTTAGAGAGCTGATTCGTCTATCCAAACGCACCCGCGCCGCATCGAACAATCTTGGAGAGTTTCTTGCCGACTGCGATTTCTGAATCCATCCCGTCCAGCATGTTCGCAGCCGTCTACCGCGGATCGAGCATCGTCTCGGTCGACGAAGTCCCGACGCCCGAAATCGGTCCCGGCGAAATTCTGATTCGAGTTGAAGCCTGTGGCGTCTGCCACACCGACCTCAAGAAAATCGAGTACGACCTGCTGCCGCCGCCACGCATTTATGGCCACGAAACCGCCGGCATCGTGGCCCAAGTGGGCAGCGACGTCACCAAGTACGTTCCGGGCGACCGCGTCATCGTCTTCCACCATATCCCCTGCGGCACCTGCTTCTACTGCCAGCGGAAACTTTACGCCCAGTGCCCCGTATATAAAAAGGTGGGAGTCACAGCCGGTTTCGAGCCTGCGGGAGGCGGTTTCGCCCAATACGTCCGCGTGATGGACTGGATTGTCGAACGCGGTGTCGAAAAGATCCCGGCTGGCGTGCCCTTCGACGCGGCCGCCTTCGTAGAACCCGTCAACACCTGCCTCAAGGCGGTAATCCAGTGCGACCCGCGGCCCGACGATGTCGTCCTGGTCCAAGGCCAGGGGCCCATCGGCCTGATTTTCACCATGCTGCTGAAGCTTCGAGGCTGCACCATCGTCACCACCGATACGATTGCCACCCGACTCGAACTCTCCCGCCAAGCCGGGGCCCACTTCGCCCTCGACCCCCGTACGACCGATGTCGGGGCCAAGCTGAAGGAACTCACCGAGGGCCGCGGGGCCGACATGGTTTTCGTCGCCACCGCTGTCAAGGGCTTGGTGGAGGAAGCCGTGAAGTCAACCCGCCCCGGCGCGAAGATCATGCTCTTCGCCCAGACGTCGGACAAGGAAAGGATCGAACTCTCCGGTGCCAGCATCTGTGTTGGTGAACGGATGCTGCTCGGATCCTACAGCGCCTCGGTCGACCTCCAAGCGGAGGGTGCCGATCTGGTGTTCAGCGGGAAGCTTCCGGTTCACCTGCTGGTTTCGCACCGCGTGCCGCTTGATAAGATCGATCTTGCGTTTCGTCTCGCGACACACCCGGGTGATTTTCCGGCAGAGAGTCCGCTTAAGGTGATTGTGCACCCGCAGGAGATACAGGCTTGAGCCTAAACGACACGATGCTCGCCGCCGTGCTCTACGGTAAGGAGCACGTTGTGGTGGAGCGCGTCCCGGTCCCGGAAGTGGGCCCGGACGATCTGTTGGTGCGCGTGCGCGCCGCGCTGACCTGCGGCACGGACCTGAAAGTCTTCCTGCGCGGCTATCATGCCCGCATGATCATGCCGCCCGCCCTGTTCGGACACGAGCTGGCCGGCGACGTGGTCGGGGTCGGCAGCCGCGTCAAGGGCTTCGAAATCGGCCAACGCATCGTGGCCGCCAATTCCGCCCCCTGCCTGCGCTGTTTCTACTGCCGCCGCGGACGCGTCAATCTCTGCGAGGACCTACTTTTTAACAATGGTGCCTACGCCGAGTTCATCCGGATTCCATCGCGCATCGTCCGACTGAACACCTACATCATTCCGCCACACCTCGACTACCGGGACGCGGCCTTGGCTGAACCGCTCGCCTGCGTCGTCAAGGGCGTGGAGGATACCGAATTGCGCGCCGGCGATACCGTCGCGGTCATCGGGGTCGGCCCAATCGGCTCCATGTTCATCCGCTTGGCCAAACTGCGTGGAGCACGCGTGATCGCCGTGGGACGCCGCCGCTCGAAGGTCGAGAACGCAATGAAGCTGGGCGCGGACCGTTGTGTGGCGACCGAAGAAGTCGGCAACCCCGTCGCCGCCGTACGCGAATTGACCAGCGGACACGGTGCCGATATTGTCATCGAGGCCGTCGGCAAGCCCGAAACCTGGAACTGGTCGGTGGAAATGCTGCGGCGCGGCGGGACGGTCAACTTCTTCGGCGGTCCGCCCAGCGGCACGCGCGTCGAACTCGACACCAACCTCCTGCACTACTCGGAAATCACATGCAAGGCGAGCTTCCACCACACTCCCGCCACCATGCGGGAAGCGCTCGACATCATCGCGAGCGGCGGCATCTCGGCCCGCGATTTCGTCGATTCCGAAGATTCGCTGGAAAACCTCTCGTCCGTCCTCTTCCGCTTGGCGGAAGGTGCCGGCACGCTTAAGACCGCCATCATCCCGTAACGCATGTTCCTGAGCCCCGCCGAATTCGTCCGCAATCCCGAGGCGATGTCGCGGGTCTGGACGCACGCCGAGTCCGAGGCCTACACCAAGCGTGTCGCCACCGGCCACTACGAGAATTTCCACGTCGTCAGCTTCTTGCTGCCCAAGCACCTGCACCAGGATTTCTACAACGTCTACGCCTACTGCCGTTGGGCGGACGATCTGGGCGACGAAATCGGCGACACCGCCGAGAGCTTGCGCCTGCTGGAGTGGTGGTCCGGCGAACTGGACCGCATGTATGCGGGAGCCGCCTCGCACCCGGTCTTCGTGGCGTTGAAGGGCACGGCCGCCAAGTACGGCATCCCGAAACAGCCCTTCGCCGACCTCGTCAGCGCCTTCATCCAAGACCAGACGGTTACGCGCTACCAAGACTGGGACGGGGTCCTCGATTACTGTGTCCGTTCCGCCAATCCCGTGGGAAGGCTGGTGCTCTACCTCTGCGGCTATAGCGATCCTGAACGCCAGCGCCTGTCCGATGCCACCTGCACCGCCCTCCAACTGGCCAATTTCTGGCAGGACATAACGGTGGACCAGGGCAAGGACCGCGTCTACCTGCCCCTCGACCTGCTCGCCCGCCACAACTACACGGTGGACGACCTCTTCGCACGCCGTTTCGACGACCGCTTCCGGCAGATCATGCGCGAGGCTGTCGAGAAGGCACGCGGGTTCTTCGAGATCGGACTGGCACTGCCGCCGATGGTGGACCGCCGTCTCGCCGTCGATCTCGAACTGTTCAGTCAAGGCGGCCTCAAGGTCCTCGAGAAAATTGAAAGCCAAGGCTATGACGTGCTCTCGGCCCGA
This sequence comes from uncultured Acidobacteriia bacterium, assembly GCA_903907865.1. GTDB lineage: Bacteria > Acidobacteriota > Terriglobia > Bryobacterales > Bryobacteraceae > BOG-234. The sequence continues at coordinate 19,947 of CAIVPR010000156.1, read as the reverse complement.
CCCAAGATTTCCAAAGTCGAACGGGTGGTGCTGTTGGTCTCAACCCTTCTACGTGCCGCTTTCAGGCGGGCCGCGTGACCGACCTCGAAGCGAGCTATGCGCACTGCCGCGCCGTGGCCAAGGCCCGCGCCAAGAACTTCTACTATTCCTTCGTCCTGCTCGACGACGACCGTCGCAACGCCATGTGCGCGATGTACGCCTTCATGCGCTACTGCGACGACCTGAGCGACGAGCCCGGTGCCACGCGCAGCGCCATGGAGCGCTGGAGGGCGGAGCTTTCCGCCGCCTTGGCGGGCGCACCCGGCGAGAGCCCCGTTTGGCCCGGCTTCCTAGATGCCATCCGCCGTTACAACATCCCGCACCAGTACTTCCACGACATGATCGACGGCGTGGCGTCTGATTTGGAACCGCAAGTCGTGGTTGATTTCGACGCGTTGTACCGGTATTGCTACCGGGTGGCGTCGGTGGTGGGTCTCACCACAATCCACATCTTCGGCTTCACCAGCCCTGCCGCCCTTCCTTTGGCCGAGAAGTGCGGAATCGCCTTCCAGCTGACCAATATCCTCCGCGACGTGAAGGAGGACTGCGAACTGGGCCGCCAGTATCTACCGGCAGAGGACTTGGACCGCTTCGGCGTAACGGCTGCCGATCTGGCCTCGGGCCAGCGGTCCGAGAAGTTCGCAGCCCTGATGGACTTTGAATTGGAGCGGGCCAAGCGCTACTACGACGAATCGGCCCCGCTGCTGGGAATGGTCCGGAAGGAATCCCGAGCGTCTCTCTGGGCGCTGATTACGATCTATTCGGATCTGCGCGACAAGATCGCCGAGTCGCCCACAGGCGTCCTCGCGAAACGGGTGTCGCTGTCGACGATGGCCAAGGTGGTAATCGTTCTGCGCGCGTTCTGCGGACTGTACTGACGGAGCAGGTTTCCGGTCCCCTTCAGCCGTGGTAGTCTGGAACCCATGGACGACCAATTCAACTCAACCCCAGGCCGTATCCTCGGCATCGGCGGCATCTTTTTCAAGTCCCCCGACGCAGCCAAACTCCGCTCCTGGTATTCCGAAAACCTCGGCCTGACCGCCGGAAGCGATGGCCACTGTTTTCAGTGGCGCGCCCATGACAACCCGGAAACCGAGCACATGACGGTCTGGAGCATCTTTGAAGAGCGTTCCAAATACTTCGACCCAAGCCCGGCGTCGTTCATGGTCAACTACATCGTGGACGACGTCGACGCCTACCTTGCCAAGCTCTCAGCCAAGGGTGTCCAGATCGACCCCAAGCGCGAGGATCACGATTACGGTCGTTTCGCTTGGATCTACGATGCCGACGGCAACAAGATCGAGTTGTGGCAACCGGTTTAGGCCATTCCCCGGGTGCGTCTTTGGTTGCCAAACACTCCCTTGCGGTCGCGGCTCGGAAACAGCCGGGGAATGTTCGGTCGTTGGGATGCTACTCCCGCGCCATGGCCCGGTGTTCCTTCAAAATACAGGCGTCCATCACCACCTCAAGTCCTGCGGCCCGTGCCTTGGCCGCAGCCTCGTGATGGACGACATCCTCCTGCATCCACACGCACTTGGCCCCGATCCGGATTGCCGCGTCCACAATGTCCGGCACGAACTGCGGCTGGCGGAAGATGTTGACGATGTCCACGGGCTCCGGCACCTCGTCCAGAGTCGCGTAAGCCTTCTCGCCCAGGACCTCGGACTCCATGGGATTCACCGGAATGATCCGGTATCCCATCGCCTGCATGTACTCCGAGACCCCGTGGCTCGGCCGGAAGGGGCTGCCGGAAAGCCCGACCACGGCAATAGTCTTAGCGTTTTTTAGGGCGCTTTTTCCCAGTGCCACTTTCGATCCCCTTCTTGACGGTCTTCTTCGGCTGCGCACGCCGGTTCGCCACCGACGCCCGCTTCGGCGGACGCTCCAAGGTGGTTCCTTCCTTGGTGCCCGGGCTCTCGTGCACCGCCGCCATCAGCGCCGCCACTTCGATCGGCAGCAGGTGCCGGAACTCGCCCGGCTTCAACTTCCCAACCTCAAGCGGCCCGATCTTCACCCGGCGCAGCTTCTCCACCAAGTGCCCCAAATGCTTGAACATGATGCGGATCTGCTGGTTCCGACCCTCGATCAGCCGCACCTCGTACCACGGATTGTCGCCCTTGCGGATCATCCGCAGTCCCGCCGGGGCCGTCCGCTTGCCGCTCAGCGGGATGCCGGTCCGGAACTTCTCCTCGGCCTCCGGCGTCAGCACGCCCTTGATCTTCACGTAATACGTCTTCGGGACGTGGCTCTTGGCCGACGTGATCGCGTTCGCGAAGTCGCCGTCGTTGGTCAGGATCAGCAGGCCTTCGCTGTGGTAATCCAGCCGACCCACCGGGAACACGCGCGCCTTCACGCCATGCAGCAGGTCGAGCACCGTGGCGCGGCCTTGCGGATCGCTCGCCGTTGTGACCACCGAATCCGGCTTGTAGAGGGCGATGTACACGTGCTTCTCGGGCTGGCGCAGCAGCCGCCCGTCAACTTTGACGTGGTCGACCTCGAGGTCGGCCTTGGTCCCCAGCTCGGTGACCACCTTCCCGTTGACCGTAACCCGACCTTCGAGGATGATCTCCTCGGCCTTGCGGCGCGACGCGATGCCCGCGCCCGCCAAAATCTTCTGTAAACGTTCTTCCGCCATTTTGCTATTCCGGCTCCCCGCCGGTGGGCGGAAACAACATGGGCTCGTCCGGTTCCGCCTTCTCCGGCTGAGCCTTTTCTTTCTTCCCGGCCGATTTGCCGGGACCTGGTTTTGCCGCTTCCCCTTCGCCAGGCGACGCCGCTTGGTCCGACCCGCTGTCGAACCGCGCCAACTCTTGGAATTCCTTCAAAGTCGGCAGTTCGTTCAGATCCCGAAGGCCGAACTGCAGCAGGAACTCCCTCGTCGTCTTGTACAGGATGGGTTTCCCCACCACCTGCTTCCGACCCGCCGTCGCGATCAACCGCCGGTCGATCAGCGTCTTGAGCACGCCCGCGCCCTGGACCCCGCGGATCTCCATGATCTCCGGAGCCGTGATCGGCTGCTTGTAGGCAATCACCGCCAGCGTTTCCAGCGCCGGCAGCGACATCTTCAGCGGCGGATTCAGGTTCTTGACGAACCTGCGCACCGCGTCGTGGTGTTCCGCCTTGGTGGACATCTTGAAACCGCCCGCCACCTCCCGGATCGACAAGCCCCGGTCGGCCTTGTCATACTCCGCGACAAGCGTTTCGAGCAGGATCATGACCCGGTCCTTCGGCTGCTCCATCGCGGTGCTGATTTGGTCGAGCGTCAAGGGCTCGTCCGTGATGTAGATGATCGCCTCGAGGACGGCCTTCAACTGCGCGTCGTCCACCGGCAGGCCGACGCCGCCGTCCTGTTCGTCCGGCAGCAACTCCTCCGGCGAGATCTCTTCTGGTTCCATTCCTACTTGTAATCCTCGTCGATCACCGCAACCGGCACTTCGCCAGCAGTCGCGTCCGGGTCGAAAGCGGTTTCAAACCGCTCCCCGCGTCCCAGCGCGATCTCGCCGAACAACTCCTTCTGCAGAATCTGCACCGCCTGCATCTTGACCATTTCCAGCACAGCCAGAAACAGGCAGATCATCGCCCGCCGACTCCGCTGCCGCTCGATCACCTGCAGGATGAATAGCGGCTTGTCCTTCTTGAGGGCCCCCAGCAGCGTCCGGACATGCTGCACCATGTCGCTGACGGAGACCTCTTCTTCGACGACCTCGTAAACCGGTCGGCTCTTCAGCCGCTCCAATACCTCGCCAAACGCCCTTACCAGGTCGAACAGGCCCACGTCCAAGCCTGGATCGTCGTCATCCTGGACGAATTCCTTCATCCGGGGATTCGACCAGACGTTCTCCTCGATCATGCGCTTCTGCTGCAGCATTTCGGCAGCGTCTTTGAAGCGCTGGTGCTCCAACAGGCGCTGGACCAGCTCCTCGCGGGGATCCTCGTCCTTGTCGCCCTCGCGCTTCAATGCCGGATCGGTCGGCAGCAACATCCGCGACTTGATGTGGATCAAGGTCGCGGCCATGAACACGAACTCCGCGCCCAGATCCAAGTCCAGCTCCCGCGCCTTTTCGAGGTAAGCGAGGTACTGTTGGGTAATCGTCGCGATCGGGATATCCCGGATGTCGATTTGCTGGCGCCTGATCAGGTCCAACAACAAGTCGAGCGGACCATCGTACTTGTCGAGGTGGAAGTTCAGCGGCGTAGACGCAACAGAGGACAATATTCCATTATCGCGCGTAGCCGAGCTTGGCGCGTAGCGATTCCAGTGCTGCCGCCTCGTTCACCAACAATCCCATCTTGGGATGGCTCGGCTCGAATTCAACGCGCAATCCGCACTCCTCGACCGTTTCGGTGGTGGTCGGGCCGATCGACGCGATGAATACCTTCCGCAAGGCCGCCCGAACCGGCTCGCCGATCCCGTCCTCGTCGGCAATCCGCAACAGATTGACCAACTGCATCGAGGTCGTCAACATTACCACGTCCACGCTCCCTGCCGCCAGGGTGGCCGCCGCCGCGCGCAGGGGTCCCAGGTCCTCCGGCAATTCCCAGCCGTAAATCCGCACCGGCGACACAGTCCGCCCCTGCGCCCGCAGCCCCGCAATCAGGTCCGTGTTCGACTTTCCGTACTCCTGCAGTGCGATCCCGACCTCCGGTCGCCCCTTCATCGTTTCCAGCAATTCCCGCCAGGTATTCGGCTCCGGAACCAGCACATCCGGCGTCAACCCAAGCTCGCGGACAACCGCCGAGGGCTTCGGACCCCTCACAATGACCGTGGTGCCCTTCAATGCCGCCTTCAACTCGGCCTCGTCGTGGCGCGTTAGCAGCGTCTTCCACAGCAGCCGCGTGCCGACCCCGGTGAGGAGAATGACACCGTCGAATTCGCCCTCCAGCAGCCGTCTGCCGAATTCGAAGGCCTCATCCTGCGTTTCCAGCGCTGCCTCGCGCATGGACGGCGCGGAAATCGGAACGCCGCCCTGCTTGCGGATCAGTGTCGCCATCTCTTCGGAACGGCGGCTTTCAAGGCTCAGGACGTGCAGACCATCAAAGGGCATACCCCATTGTCCAACCTGCGGAACCTTTTGCTTTGAGCGCGACAACGGCGATTGGTACGGCTTGCAGCTCATCGGCGACGGAAGCGGTCCTACCCGACCATCACAGTTTTCTTGGCTTCCAGGATGCTACTCCCGACATCGCCTACTTCCAAATCTCGGGCGACAACATCGCCATGACCAACATCTCGCTGGTCACCCCGGAGCCAACCACTTGGCTCCTCTGCGGACTCGGCCTACTTGCGGCCGCGCGCAAGCGTCGCTGCGGTCCAGCCTCCAGGGTATTCTTGGCGGCGGCGCGAAATAGCTGACCGATCCGCACCGCTCCATCCGTTCTCTAGAACGAAACCTCTCAGCCCTCCTCAAATCACACCATGACAAACCTTTCCAAGCTAGCCCGGCCCCCGGGCACGTTCGCCTTGGCACTCCTCGCGGTTGCGTCCCTGCCCCATTTGGCTCCGGGAGCCGTGATCTTCGACCAACAATTGCCCGCCGCCACGGTCACCTTCGATTCCGGAGTCGGATACAGCGGCTGCACCTCCGGCCCGCACGCGGCAATCGACGCGGGCCTCAGCATCTCCTCTGACGGGGACTCGTGTTTCCCATACTCTGGAAACTGGACGTTCGGCGACAACGGCGAATGGGACAGTCTTTCGTTGATCGGCGACGGCAGCGGGAATACCACCCTCACCATCAACCTGGGAGGCCTGTACTCCTCCGTGGGTGGATTCATGAACTATCAATTCTTTTCCGGCCATGCCTCGGGTGTGTATACCTTTAACGGATACGACCCCACCATCGCCGCCCTGGACGTCGATGGCCATGTCATCGAGTCCTATGACCTCTTCTGGGACCCCAACTTCGGCTTTGGTGGGCTCAACAACGGCCATTTCGCTGGATTCGCCGAGCCGGGCGCAGAGATCGCCTACTTCCAAATCTCGGGAGACGGCATCGCCATGCACAACATCTCCTTGGGCACCCCGGAACCGACCACTTGGCTCCTCTGCGGAGTTGGCCTTCTGCTCGTTGCCCGCCGCCGCCCGATGGCGGCTTCCGTCACACGATAAGGCAATACGGCCCCGGGGGGGACGTCAGCGGCGGCGCTCCCCGGGATTTGGGTTGCTCGGGATGTGTTTCGGATGGGCTTTTTGCCACTTGAGCTGGCGGCGTTCGCGGCGGGTCAGGGGACGGCGGGGGTGGGGCTCAGGTTCGTTTGGTTGAATTTGTTGTTGGGTTGGCGCGGGAGTGGAAGGGCTGGCGCTGTCGGATGTACGGTCACGGCTGCCTGGAAAGGCCGCCGCAGCCAAGAATGGCTGCCCCACAACGGGTGTATCGGGTTGGGCGGGGGGCTCGGGTTCGTTTGGCTGGATTTGTGGTTGGGTTGTTGGTGCGGTGCCGGGGGATTCGGGCGTGGGTTCGGGGGCTGTGTCGGGTTCGGGGTCGGGGAGATCGTAGGGGCTCGGGTTCGTTTGGCGCGCTTTGCGGTAGGCGTCGAGGGCACGGGAGGCGCGTTCGTAGGCCCGGGTGTGGCGGGCCTCGTAGCGGTGGAGGAGTTCGAGGGCGTGGCTTTCGGCTGGGTTGGCGATTAAGCCCTTGAAGGCGACGGAATGGACGTCGTGGGGGTTGAGGGGATCCGGGGTCGCAGGGGTGATGCCCGCCTGCTTGAGGAACAGGAAGGACATGCCGGCGGTTTCCATGGCGAGGGCGCGGTTGCGGCGCCAGATGCAGATGAGCATGGTTTCGACGAGGTTGCACTCGTGCTCGTCGGTGGGGTGGAAGGCGTGGATGAGGTTGGCGGAGAGCTGCATGAAGGCGCGCTCGTCCTCCCCCTTCATGACGGTGAGCTTGGCGAGGCAGCCATGGCGGAGGGAATTCATGGCGGAGATCTCCTTGCCTTCCGGGGTTTTGGGGCCGCGGGATTTGGCACCGTTGGCGCGGGAGGCCGCGATTTGGGCGGCGGAGCGGGTTTTCGGGGTGTGTTCGGTGTTTGGGGTGTAGTTTTCCATCGCGCGACGATCGTAGCGCGGGAGGGGGTGGAAAACGAACTTCGGTGGCCTGGATTCGAGGTCGCGGGAGGGGTAGTTTGGGGTTTTGTTTGTTGGTGTTAGGGGTGGTTGGAGAAATATTTTCCCGACCTGTGACTGGGATTCACGAGCCAACCCAACTTGTTGTGTTGGAAGGAGTGGATTTTCGTTAACCGCTGCGATATGCTGGGTGCTGACTGTTGGGGGAGGACCATTGCTTCAACCGAAGAGCGCAGGGTCGAGACTGCTGTATCCGTTCACTTTTGGTCCAGACTTTGCGGATTGCTTGGCGCTCCTCACTGCGTCCGCATGGCGGAGGGTGCCGCGTGACGAGGCACCCCACGGCTACGTCGAAGTGCTGCAGCAGGAAGCCGCCGAACTGCTGTTCGACAAGGGTGCCTATCTGGTTCCGGGAACAGGGATCCAGAACACCTTTGGAAACTCGAACGACGTGGTGTTTGGCGGTGAGGTCTTGGGCCGGGTTTCGTTTCCGTCCTTCAAGACGCCGCTTGAGTTGTTTCTGTCTCCAGACGGGGCGGGAGTTCTGTCGCTCGGATTCGCACACCAGGGACGGGAATTGTCGTGCCTCGGTATTGCGGGGCTGAATTACCGGTTGGCGCAGCAGTACCCGAAGAAGTCGGCACGGATTCTGCGGCGAACCGGCAAGGACACGCCGCCCGACGAGTTGAACGCATGGGAACTGGTGCAAGCGTGGCTGCGGCCAATCCAAGGACGATTCGCGGGAATCCAGGAGCGGTTCGGGGCGTTCACGGTGGTGGTGTGCGACGAGACTGTTGACTTCGGTGACGAAGCTACCCTGCGTGAGGGAGGTCAGTTGGTGTCGCGGCTGAGCCGGGTTGAGGAAATCGACCACGCCCCGACCGCCTTCGCCGAGACGCGGCTATTGTTGAACAACCGGCATCTCAGCGAGTTCACGGTTCAGGGTGGGGCCGAGTTGATTTCCGAGCAGTTTGATGGGGGAGGTTTCGACGCCCAGAGATACTACTCTGCGATGAACCGGCATTTTGTGCCGTATCTGCTGGCGCTGCTCCAAAGGGGCATACTGTTGGGGATTCGGCCGGCGGTGGTGGCCACGGCGAGCATAAGCGTCCAGTCGCGGCGGCCTCAGGTGTTGGCTTTGCGCGATCAACTGATCGGATTCCGGGGACGCGCGCAGTTGCCTGTGATCAGTTCGCGTGAGACTATCAGCCGCCAGTACCGGCTGGCGCGGCAAGTGATGGAAGTTGCGGAAATCGACCAGCACATGCAGGACGCGCTGGAGGCTCTGGAGGCCTCGGATGCGAGTCGGCAGACAGTGGATATCCTGCATGAGACGCACAAGGGGCATGAGGAGACGCAGCGGATCGAGTTGCTAATTGTTGTTGTTTATGCGACTGAGTTGGCGCATGTGATTGGGGATGGAATTACGATCATTCCGAAGCTGGTGTATGTTGAGGGGGCGAGCTTGGGGACACTGGTGATCGCTCTTCTACTGCTGGGATTTGAGAAAAAGGTGGCCAGGTTTCGTACGGCCCTGCTCTTCGGATGGGTGACGCTGGTGTTGATCCTTGGGATGACCTTCAGTTTGATTGGACACAGCGAGGGGGAACCGGCGAAAAAGGAAGCGGCTCAGCCGAGCGCGGCTGCGGGAGTGGATTCCGGGGAGAAGCGGAGCGTGCAGAGTGAGCCGAAATGACGCGAGCAAGCGGTCCGGGACGGTTTGAAAGGCTGGCTGGCAAACAACCCGCGCCTTCAGGGCGCGTGCGGAGGTTGACAACCTCCGCGCAGGATGCCATCCTGCCCCACAACAACATTAAGCAGGGAGGAGGCCAAAGATGTTGGAGGAGCGGACAATCCAATTCCGGGCGCTGACGCCCATCTGGACGGGGAACGCGGATCGAAAAAGTGACCAGCAAACGTTGGCGAGCGGATTGATTGGCAGCCTCCGGTGGTGGATGGAGGCGATTGCGCGGGGAGCTGGGGCGGACATCCCGGACCCGACGGAGGAGCACGCCACCTACGACGAGAGCAAGAAGCCGCATGGCGGTTTGGATCCGGTGAGCCACATCTTCGGGGCGACGGGTTGGCGGCGGCTGTTCCGGCTGGAAGTGTTGGAATGCGGGACGATGAAACCGCTCAACACGGTTTCGATTGCCGCCGGTGGACCGAGGGGAGCATCCAGATGGTACTATCCGCCTCCCGGTGCGCGGATCGGAGCATTCAAGCTGCGTCTGGTGACGACAGCGCCGGAGGCACAGCTGGACCTGATCGAGGGGCTTCTCGGGTTCATCGCGGAACGCGGTTCCCTGGGGGCGAAGGGGCAGCTGGGGTGCGGTGTGATCGAGTTTTCAGCCAAGGCCGGTACCCGCGAGGCGCTCCGGACGTGGTGCACGGGACTGGGGGGCGCGGGAAGGTCGGGGGAACTGCCGTCGCTGGGAAACATGTTCTTTGCCCGGGTGCAACCGAAGCCGGGTAGCGCATGGCAAGAAGAAACGTTTTGGATCAAGCACTCGATCCGGCGCGCGTTTGCCGACAGGAATCAGAGGCACAGTTTGATGGGTACGGTCGCGGGCGCGGAAAGGATTGGCGCAAAGATCCAAATGTCCCTACCTTATATAAGTGGCGCGCAGAAAGAGATCCGCGTGTGCGGCTGGGTGCCGGACAGCGCAAACAGGCCCGCGAACGCGATGGCGGAGATCAAGAGCGCATTGGGGCGGCGCAACGTGCTGGTGGATTGGCAGACGGGGGTTCGGCCATGAGTTTCGATTTCCACGCAAAGGTTGGGCAGGCGGTGTTGGCGGAGGCTTCGAACCTGCGTGACCAGAACAAAGCGTTCCGGAACGATGACCCTGCGAAAGCGGAGTTCGAGGACTTGAAGGAGGGGTTGTTCCGGTGGAGTCCGGCTACGGCTCGCGCCGTCCTCGAACTGGCAAACAGGGGTGGGCTGGCCGAGCTTTGGCGCGAGGGTTGGCGAACCGGTCCGAGCCGCATCGTAAGCGGAGCGGAGTTTGCGGAATTCCGGCAAGACAGCGGTGTGGCGGACATCACCTGGCTGCCGGAAGGGAGTTGGACGCTCGGATTGGATTTCCAATTGAAGGCGCAATTGTTGACCAAGGATGACGAAGCGCACTACGTGATCGAGAATCCGGTTCGGAAGGAACGACTGACCGGGAGGCCGATGGTGTCAGCTACCAGTTGGAAAGGCTGTTTGAGGGCGGGGTTCCGCGCGTGCTTCGACGACAAGGAGCGGGTGGCGGAAGAGCGGCTGTTCGGCAACCGCAAGAACGATTCCGACGACGAGGAGGGGACTGCGGGACGGCTGTGCTTCTACAGCACGTTCTTTAACAAGATTGACTTCGCCGTGCTGGCACCGCACGACAGGAAGAAGAAGTCCGTTGTGAGTCCGATTTTGTACGAGGCTGTTCCTGCGGGATCGAAGGGGCGTTTGCAGGTGGCGTATGTACCATATTTCCCCTCGGAGGAGGCGAAAGTTGAGTCCGAGGGGGATTTGAAGCTGTTTGCGGGGGTGGTGGAGACGACGTTGAACCTCTTGGGGATTGGGGCGAAGACGTCTAGCGGGTTTGGCGGGGCGACGGTTTTGGGGGGAGAGGTTCGGAAGTTCGGGTCGGGTGGGGTGTCGGTTCCGATCCCGTGGAAACAGGTGCCGCGATGACGTTTGAGGTTCTGCGGAAGCATCGAGACACGATCCTGCGGGCGGAGCTTGCGGCGATGCTGCACAACGTGGGGAAGTTGAGCAAGGCGTTTCTGGACCGCGAGATTGATCAGACGAATAAGGTCAGCGCGGATACCGAACTGCGGAAGTATCAATACGAGCGGGTCGCAGGCCGTATCCGGGCAATGGGGAGGGACTATGACCACGCGCTGAAGAGTGAACTGGATGTTTCTTTCGAGCGATTTGACGGACCGGGGCTCTTGGACGCACTCTTGCGGGAATTCGAGCCACTGGAGGCACCGTTCCACGACCGGACCTACACGCCCGCCGACATCATAGAGTTTCAGGACAACGGCCGGGCTTGGGGGAAAGAGGGATTGGCGAAGGTGCTGGGGGAAGGGGCCACCAGTGCGCTGACCTGGCTGATGTACCAAGCCCACAACCAAGCAAGCGGGGGGGAAAAGCGAAGCGAGGAACGGGAGGGCATCGAGTCCAAAACTGAGAAGGAACACCGGATCTACGACCCCGATTTGAAGCAATTCGCGCAGAAGAACTTGCCGTGGTGGGGCAGTTCCGTGTTCGGGATTGAGCGCACGGTGCCGGAGACGTACCGTGCACAGTTGCTGGAACTGAAGCAATCGGTTGACGCTTGGATGGCCGCGCCAGCGGCGCAGGAGCGATTTGGTTGGATTGCGGAGATCGAACAGTTGCTTGGTTCCGGGGTCGCCGACAGCCGTCGGCCCGTCAACGATGTTTGGGTGTCCGATATCGGGATGGCGGGGGCGGCGTTTTTCAAGGCGGCGATGGCGGGGAGTTTGCTGTCCGGCACGTGCGACAAGCTCCAATGGCGGTTCCTGCATGTGGCGGTGGATGTGGCGGGGTTCTACGAGCAGTCGGAGCGGATTCCGGACATGCTGGAGCGTCGGCAGGCGGTCTTGGACGGGTTGGATGCGGTCCGGCGGGAGTTGGAGGTTGAGACGCCGTTGGGGAATGAGATCTTCCGGTGGTCCGGGGGCTCGATCTTCCTGGTCGCGCATTTTGACGAGGCGACGCAGAACGAGTGCGAACGTTTGATCCAGCGCGCGTGGGCTGGCGAGGCTCATTTGCTGGAAGAATTGTCGTGCGAGGTGCGTTTCGGGCCGGGATTCGCGCTGGGAGCCTATTCGCCACAGAGCAGCTTCCATTTGGGCAAGATCCTGCGGGAGGAGCTAGCCGGTCTGGGTGGCCGGGCCGATTTGTTGGCGGCCAAGTGGCAGGGGAAGCAGAAAGCCGTTTGTCCGGTCTGCGGGGTGCGGCCTGTAGCGGATGAGAAGCGGGCTGGCTGCAGAGAGTGCGAGCAACGACGGGCGGGCCGCGCGCGGAGTTGGTTGGCCGGACACGACAAGACGATTTGGGTGGACGAGGTGGCGGACGGCAACGGTCGGCTGGCACTGGTCGCGGTGCGGTTCCGGCTCGAGCCTTGGTTGGACAAGGGCGGATATATCAGCAGTTCGCTCCGGGTGGGGAAGAGCAAGGAAACCGGGGCATGGTTGAGCAAGACGGAGAGTTTTGCGCGGATGCGTCGGGTTTGGCGGACGACGGAAGCGTTTCTGGCTGCGGCGGGGCGGGAGATCGAGTCCAAGCCGGAGTGGATGCGGGGCGGGCGGGTGCTTATTGAGGGTACGGTGGATTCGGGGAGAGTCGGGGTTGGGCGGACGTATTCGTTGGAACTTACAAACGAACGCCAGGTCAGCGTGGTTTGTGCAGGGCCGCAGAGACTGGTGCTGACCGAAAACGTGGACCGGGTACAGCGGGTGTGGCTGGTTGAAGACTTGGTCCGGGAGTTGGAAGGGCTGGAGGGGGGCACGCTTCGGGTGCTGGATCCCGAGTTTGCGGGAGGGAGTCGGCAGGTGGCGGCGCGGTTCACGGTTGGTCGGGTCACGTTCGACAAGACTTGGGCTTATGCTCCGGTGATTCCTTTGGTGTCGGAGCCGGGCTTGATGATGGTGATGGTTCCGGCGGACCGGGCTTTGGACGTGGTCCAGGGGTTACATGCACGGTACGAGGCGGAGATGGGGAAAGTGCGGAATCGGCTGGCAATGGATGTGGGGGTGGTGTTTGGGGAGTCGGCGATTCCGGTTCGGGCGCTGTTGGATGCGGGGCGGCGGTTGGTGAGTCATCGGCCGGCGAAGCAGACGTGGGTTGTGGAAGCGGTTGGGAATGGGGATGGGGGGCGGTGGTTGCGGTTGGGGGTGACCGAGGTGCCCGAGCAGCCGGTTAATGCCGCCTGGAAAGGCGGCTGCAGCCAAGAATGGCTGCCCCACACAGAAAGGGCTGTCAGCACTAGACAAGCAGGAAAGACAGAAAAGGCTGTCAGGACTGAGCAAACAGAAAAGGCTGTCAGGACTGAACAAGAGGTTGACAGGAGTCAGCAAGTAAGGACTCAGACACAGGTGGTGGAGTGGGTGGTTCCGGTGGATGACTGGTATTCGTGGTTTGCGCGGGACTTGCAGGTGGGCGACCGGGTCCCTGTGGAGCCGTCGGTGTTTGACTACGAGTATCTGGACACGGCGGGGCGGCGGTTCGAGATCGCGTACGGGGAAGGTACGGCACGACGTAGGGGTCGGAGTGGTTCCGACCGTCCCTACCCGATGGAGGAGATTTCTGAACTGAAGCGTGCGTGGGAACTGCTGCGAGACGGGTTGCAGACCAGCCAGATCAAGGGAATGGATGCGTTGCTGGCGGCCAAACGGGACGATTGGGGCGACGAAGCCTGGGCCGCTGAAGGCGGGCTGTTCGCGTGGCAGGTCCTGAGCAATCTGGAATGGGCCGGGGGCCATCGACCGGACGACGACCAGATGCATTTCCTGGCCGGGTTGGCCCGGCGGGGAGCGCTGGCGGATGTGATCGAGTTGTTCCTCAGGATACCCAAAACAAGAATCGGCAAGAAGGGAGTGGTGTCGGAATGAAGTATTCAACGAATCAGATCCTGTATCGGGCGCTGGAGCCCATCCACGTTGGTTCCGGGGGTTTTCGACTTGGGCGCGTGGACATGACGATCGCACGGGAGCCGGGGACGGGATTGCCGAAGATTCCGGGCACCAGTCTTGCGGGCGCGGCGCGGGCTTATGCGGCTCTGCTGTACGGGCGTCCGGAGGCGGGCGGTCAACACCTGCACTACAAGCCGGAGCCTGGATGCCCGATCATCCACACGTTCGGCACCGCCCATGGGGACCAGGGACAGGCCGGGCGTGTTTCGTTCGGTGACGCGCGGATTCTGCTGTTTCCGGTGGCGACGATGCAGGGACCGGTTTTTGTGACGACGGCGGAGCTGTTGAAGGACGCGGGCATATCGGCCATTGGTCCGAGTGAACGGGAGAGCCTCGCGGCGACATTCGATATCTCCAGGATCAATCTGGGCTGGCTGCTGTTCGAGAAGGTGGAAAAGGCGACAGCCCCTACCGGTTGGGGTAAATTGTCCGGGGTGAAGGACAAGATGGTGCTGGTGCATCCGAGCCTATTCCCCCAAGTTGTGAACAGCAATCTGGAAGTACGGACTTCAGTCAGCATCGACCCCAAGACCGGTGCCGCGGAGCAAGGTGCGCTGTTCAGCTATGAAGCGATCCCGCGGGCCACATGGCTGATGAATGAACTGGTGGAGGACGCCTACGGGGACGCGATGAAGGCCGTCAGGGTGGAAAACGGCGCGACGTGGAACACCCCGATGGAGGTGGCCAAAGCCGGTTTGGGTTTGATGGCGACGCTGGGTGTCGGCGGGATGGGGACCCGTGGATTCGGGCGGATGGAGATGGTGGGGGAGGTGCGGAAATGAGCCTCAAGAACCTGGATGTACTTTCGGCCCAGCATGCGCAAAACATGGTGACCAACGCGAAGGGGGCGATGAGCGGGGAAAAGCGGTTGGAGCGGATTGAGAACCTGGCAACGAAGTCGATGGGGGTGATCCAGGAGAGCGGCATCTACGCGGGCACCCTCTTCCTGTACACGCGCAACAAGAACGACAAGCCCGGGGCACTGGCGATTCTGGACGAGTTGTTGGCGTTGTCCGGGAAGGTGGCGGCTCCGCTTCCGGTTTCGGCGTCGCGCGTTCCTTTGAGGGCGGCTCAAACCAAGGAAGTGCTGGTTTATGTGGCGAACGACGTCTGCGCGCATTTGGACCGGGTCCTGCTGGTGAAGCAGGTGTGGGAGCAGGCCCTGACGTATTGCCGGTACGGGGCGAAGGCGGAGAAGGCCGGAGCGGAGAAGTAGCCATGGCATGGAAGGCGTATTCGTTCCGTGCACCGTTGCTGAGTCCCCTGCATGCGGGATGGCGGACGGTGGGGAATCTGAAGCAGACGCGGCGGTATGTGCCGGGGCGGTCGATCTGGGGGGCGTTGGCCGGGCGGCTGGCGCGGGACCGCTTCCGGGAGGATTATGCGGCGGGCCGGGCGTGGGTCGGGCAATATTTGCGGTACAGCTACTGGTATGTCTCGGACCGCGAGGGCGGGCTGGGCTTGATGCCCTGGGCGGACGGCTTCGACTGGCTGCATATGGGGAGCCATGCGGGGACGGCGTTGCGGGACGGTCGGGCGAAGCTGGACGGGAGTCTGCACGAGGTGGAGTATTTGGCGTCGAAGACGCGCGAGGGCAATCAGGTTTGGCTGCACGGAGTGTTTTTTCTGGACGACGCGGGGGGCGTTTCGGCGGGGCAGTTGTGGGAACGGTTCCAGACGGGCGGGGAGCGGACGTACGGGTGGGGTCGGGTGGGTGCGGCGGTGGTGGAGGAGTGTCCGGGGACGTTTTTGTGGGGCGGCTCCTGGGAGTGGGTGGTTGGCGCGGAGGGAGTTCGGGTGCGGTCCGTGGGCGGGGCGGCGGCGGCGGCTGTGGCGCATGTGGCGGCGGAGGGGTTGGGCGGAACGGTTAAGGGGGGATTGGAGACGGTGGTGGGGCGGGTGACTTCAGAGTCGGGCGGGTTCGGACGGGATTTCAGCGTGGCGGAGGTTTGCTGGAGTCCGGGAAGCCGGTTGGGCGGGGAGTTCGAAGTGGGAGAGTTCGGGATTTGGCGGGCGCCGGGAAACGGTTGAAGGGGTGTCGGCGTCGATAGGGATGTAGACAGGTTTTTGGAGGCGGATTGGGGGTTAAGTGGCGTGGAGTCAACGAGTTCTGGTGAATGGTTTTTGGTGGGTCGGGAGGGGGTAGGTGTTGGGAATGGCTGTAAGTTGTTGATGGGAAGCGGGTTAAGTGGTTTTTTTGGGATGGTGCGGGGAGGTGGTGATGGGGTTCTGGAGGAGGTTTTTGGGAGGTGTTGAAAAAAGGGGCTCCAAGTGCTTGATTTTGTTGGGGCAAATCTGGTAAGGGTAGAGGGGTGAGCCCCGATGCGAAGGGGACTGAAATTTTTCTGGTTGCTTTTGCGAAAGCTCCC
Organism: uncultured Acidobacteriia bacterium; assembly: GCA_903907865.1. Classification (GTDB taxonomy): domain Bacteria; phylum Acidobacteriota; class Terriglobia; order Bryobacterales; family Bryobacteraceae; genus BOG-234. The sequence goes on along the minus strand of CAIVPR010000156.1, from coordinate 3,771 downwards.
AGTATTTTTTGTAGAGGGGTGAGCCCCGATGCGAAGGGGACTGAAATGGTAGATTTATGCTCCGTGGAAGGTTGACGGCGTGAAAATGTAGAGGGGTGAGCCCCGATGCGAAGGGGACTGAAATGCAACGAAAACGAGTGAGAGAATGATCTTCATTGTTGGTAGAGGGGTGAGCCCCGATGCGAAGGGGACTGAAATGGGTCGTCTCCCATGTAACCGGTTTTGCAGTACAGCTTCAGAGTAGAGGGGTGAGCCCCGATGCGAATGGGAGCGCAACCAAATGCGCGCTTGGAAGGCGCGTGCGGATGTCGCCCCGGATGCTGTCCTGCCCCATAACGGGAATCTTTGTAGCTTGCTACGGAGTTTCGGGTTTGGAATACACAAGGACGGAACCGGGGCTGCGAACTTGGCGCAGACTGGCCATCCGGCAAAACGGCCTGCATTACACAACCAACGGAAAACCGGTACTGGTACGCGATCCGCACGAATATCTTGCGGATTGCGGCAAACGTCAATTTTTCTGGTAGATATTGGGTAGAGGGCCGAGCCGGATGCTGGAGATCGGACTGCCGGACATGCAAGCCGCGTGGGAGCGGGTGCTCCACAACGAGGGGTGCGCGGGAGCGGACGGCGTCACGGTGGCGTCTTTCGAGAAGCAGGCACAGAGCTGGTTGCCGGAACTGCTCCATGATGCGGAGTCCGGCGTCTATTACCCGTTGCCGCTGCGTTTGATCGTGGTGGAAAAGAAGCCTGGAACCGGTAAGAAGCGCGAATTAATGGTTCCTGCGGTGCGGGACCGCATCTTGCAGACGGCTGTGGCGCGGGGGCTGTCGCGGAGTTGGGAGGAGGAGTTTTTCGAGGCCAGCTACGCGTATCGGCCCGAACGGGGTGTGGACCGGGCAGTGGCGCGGATTCTGCAATTGAGGGACCGGGGTTGGACGCATGTTCTGGATGCGGACATTTCGGCATTCTTCGACAATGTGAGACAGCCGCGGCTATTGGACCTGGTAAAGGGGCAGGCGGTGGGGGGATGGGCGGAGGTGGTGCTGCGGCAGTGGATCAAGCCCGAGGTCTGGAACGGGTTTGCGCACGAGCGGGTGAAGCGGGGAATCCCGCAGGGGTCGCCGATCTCGCCGCTGCTGGCGAACTTGTTTTTGTCGCCGTTCGACCGGAAGCTGGAGGAGGGGGAGAAACTCGCGCCTGTGAGCAGTGGCGACGATTTGCAGACGAGGGATCGCTTGGATAGGTCCGGCACAGGTCTGCGGATGGAGACCCGGCCGGAGGTTGGCAACATGCCGCAATGGGCCTCGGCGGCTTCGCGCCTACGGCCCACAAAAAGCGATGACAACGTGCCGCCGCTCCGAGCGGTACGGTTACGGCTTGCTGAAGCTCGCCGCGGCCAATATTGTCCGCCCCACGCGGGTTCTGCGGCGACGTTTTCAACGGTACCCCACAGAGCAGCGTAGCCAACCGAGTCCGCGCCTTTAAGGCGCGTGCGGAGGTTGGCAACCTCCGCGCAGGGTACCACCCTGCCCCACAACGGAAATCGGTGCGAGCTGTAAAAAAGTTGGGGGCAGGCCCAATGGTCACTCCCTTGCGGTCGCGGCTCGGTCACGGTCGTGTAATCGGTCCTGGTGGCGTAAATGGAGCAGGCGAAACGGCGGATCGTACCACCGGATCGTACCACCGGATCGAGAATATCCTGCTGTTTGGGAATGTGCAGGTGACGACGCAGGCAATTGCGGAGGCGCTGGACAAGGGGACGGGGGTGAGCTTCTTTACGCGGAACGGACGGTTCCGGGGGGCGTTGCGGTCGAGTTCGGGGAAGAATGTGGAGTTGCGGCTAGCGCAGTACGGGGCGTACAAGGATCATGGGCGGTCGCTGGAGTTGGCGAAGGCGACGGTGCGGACCAAGGTGCGGAACGGGTTGGAGGTGGTGGCGCGCTACGAGGGTCGGGACACGGCGAGCGATTTGACGCCGGAGTTGAGGGCGGTGATGGAGGCGCAGATCGTGGGGTTGGAGGCGGCGACGAACGCGGCGGAGCTGGACGGGTATGAGGGGGCGGCGGCGAAGGCATATTTCGAGGCGTTGATGAAGTTCAACCGGTCGGAGTTTGCGTGGCCGGGGAGGGTGAAGCATCCGGCGACGGACCCGATCAACGCGTTGCTGTCTTTGGCGTACACGCTGGTGATAGAGGAGTTGAACGGGATGGTGGAGGGAGTGGGGCTGGATCCAGCGATCGGGTTCCTGCACGAGGTGGACGGGAGCAGGCCGACGATGGCGTTGGATTTGATGGAGCCGTTCCGGCATCCGGTGTGCGACCGGTTTGTGATGGCGGCGGTGAATCGGGGGATGTTCCGGGCGGAGGACTTCGCGGCGAGGGACGACCATGGGGGGCTGGTGCTGGAGCCTGGGGCGATGCGGCGGTTTTTCGAGGGGTACGAGGAATGGATGCAGGCGGGGTCGGAGGGGAGTTTCCGGCGGGCGTTGCAGAGGGAGGTGGAGAAGGTGGGGGCGGCGTTGCGGGACGGCGGCGAATGGGTGCCGTTCGGGTGGCCAGCGGTTTCGGAGGCGGTCGTGGGGGAGGAGGTGGCGGCGTGACGTATTTGGTGAGTTACGACGTGGCGGACGACAAGCGGCGGTTGCGGCTGTCGAAGGTGCTGTTGGATTACGGGCGTCGGGTGCAGGAGAGCGTGTTTTGGGTGGATGTGGAGGAGGAGGAGTTGGTGGAGCGGATGAGGGGGAGGGTGCGGCGGGTGGTGTCGGAGACGGAGGATTCGGTGTGGGTGGTGCCGGTGTGCAAGGGGTGCGCGGGGAAGGTGGAGTCGGTGGGGGTGGGGAAGGTGCCGGAGGTGCCTGGGTGCTATGTGGTTTGAGGTAAGTTTGAGGGGCGGGACGGCCTTTTGGGGTGTTAAGTGTTTTGGAATGAATGGGTTCTGGTGAATGGGTTTGGAGGTGCGGGGAGGGGTGGGTGTTGGGAATGGCGGTAGGTTGTTGATTTTGAAGGGGTTGGTGTAGTTTTCGGGTGGTGCGGCGGGGGGCGTTGGTGGAGTTGCGGAGGCCAGTTTTGGGAGGTGTTGGAAAAAGAGGCTCCAAGTGCTTGATTTTGTTGGGGCAAATCTGGTAAGGGTAGAGGGGTGCGCCCCGATGCGAAGGGGACTGAAACTGCACTTCAGGTTGACTTAGCTGGCGCTGGTACCGAAGTAGAGGGGTGCGCCCCGATGCGAAGGGGACTGAAACTCACTTGCTCTTGCAACGTGCCGCCCGCCTTGATGATTTGTAGAGGGGTGCGCCCCGATGCGAAGGGGACTGAAACGCCGTTGCCTGTTTGGGATCCAAAGCTAAGATGATAGGTAGAGGGGTGCGCCCCGATGCGAAGGGGACTGAAACGTGGTGCCCCACAATCCCTTCTCTGCTTTTCCAGCAGTAGAGGGGTGCGCCCCGATGCGAAGGGGACTGAAACCGAAAATGATGGTCTTCATGTTCTTGTCTCCTGTGTGTGTGTAGAGGGGTGAGCCCCGATGCGAAGGGGACTGAAACGGTAGGCGGCACAAACGTTGGATTTTGATTTCGTAACAACCGTAGAGGGGTGAGCCCCGATGCGAAGGGGACTGAAACGCTCCTTTGCGGAAGGAAATTGTGAAAGGTTCTACATACGTAGAGGGGTGAGCCCCGATGCGAAGGGGACTGAAACCGCATTTCGCCTCCGGGTTCATTTCTTCTTCTCTTCTTGTAGAGGGGTGAGCCCCGATGCGAAGGGGACTGAAACG
>CAIVPR010000155.1 GCA_903907865.1 uncultured Acidobacteriia bacterium | reverse complement strand
TCCGCAATTCCGCCAACGTGGAAAAGCTCTTCCAATCGGAACCCTTCGGCTCGTAGGCTGTCTGTCCGGGGGCCGGGGCCAGCCACTGGTACTGCGCCGGGATACCCTTGTTGGGACGGAAACCATCGTAGTCGGAACTATAGGCCTCGGTCGAGTTCGCCCACGCCATGATGCCCCGCTCCGGCGTGTCGCGCCCGAGGAAGAGGTTGTTGCGGAAATGGGCGTTGGAGTACGGGTCTTTCACCGTTTGCTCGGCGATGATCGTGTTGTGGTAAACGAACATGCCCGCGGGTTTCGCCGAGAACTTGAACGCCACCCCGGTCGGCACATTGTAGAGAATGTTGCGGTAGAAGTAGATCGGGCCGCCGAAGACCGGTTGCGAACTGTAGCCGCCCTGCGCCGCGTTGATGCCCCGGTTATTGAAAACGCGGACGTTGTGGACGCCGCCGTCGGTCTCCATCACGTCGTCGTTCGACATATGGGTGTCGTTGTTGTAGATGTCGATCGAAGAGGCTTGGCGTTCGGGGTCCTTCTCCGGCGTGCCGTAGGTGGAGATGCCCAGCGCGTCGTGGAAGTAGGCGATGGCGTTGTGGGCGATCACATGGCCCGGCCCGTAGACCTTGATGGCGTAGTAGCTGGTGAGTTGGTGCGACCCGTAGGCTCCCGCGCTAGCCCATAGCGGACCGGTCCAGCCGATGAGCCGGAAGCGGTCGTCGCGGCCGAGGAACAGGTTGTCGGCGATGTAGAAATCGCTCGAACCGGCGTATTCGGTCCAGACGCCGAAGCCGATGTTCTCGAACCGGCAGTTTTTCACGGTCAATCCGACTGCCCCGGCCACCTCCTTTTGCCCCGCGAAGAAAGCGACATCGGTGTTGCGGACCGTGATCCCCTCGAAGATGTGGTACTGCGAGGCCATCACGTCGAACATGCGGTATTGGCCGTCGCCGTCGAAAATCACCTCGCCGTCGCCGGCGGCCTTGATGGTGATGGGCTTTTCCTTGGTGCCCTTGAGGGTCAGGAGCATGGAACCGTCGAACGGAGTGGCGAGCGGGTCCACGTAGTTGCGGCGTTCGGGCTTGTAGAGGCCGGCATGGAGCAGGATGGTGTCGCCGGGCTGGGCGCGGCGCTCCCAGACGACGTTCCAATCGCCTAGCCCCGCCCCGTAGTAGGCCTCAAGGACGCTGGAAAAGTTCGGCTCCAGCTTCTCGCCCTTGTAGTCGGGCGGGTAAACGTGGAGTTGGCGACCCCCGGCGTAGGGCTGGGGCTCGGTGCGGGTCTTGACGCGGACAGTGTGGGCAGTTTCGCCGGAGACGCCGTCGGGGTCCGACATCTGGAAGCGGCACTCGTACTCGGTACCGGGCTGGAGGTTGAGGATGCTGCCCGCGAAGCCCTCGGGGACGGTGTAGTCGAAGTGCTCGCGCTGGCGGAAGATGCGTTCGCCACCGATGCGAACGAGTGGCAGCGCTTCGCGCCAAGCGGATTCACCGACAGCGCGGAACTGGACCGCGACGGTGGCGTTCCGGTTGGCGTCGCCGGAAATTGCCCACTCGAAGCCCAAGTTGAGGAGGGTGGGATGCTCGACGGTGAATTTACCAGCCATGGTGGCGTTCGAGGGGGTGGCGGTCTGGGCTGCAGCTGGATGCGATAGGATCAGGGAGGCCAGTAGTGCCGGGATCGGGAGCTTCATGGCTTCCCAATTTATCACTTGGTTGTATCCTGGCTTCTCCAGCGGCAACCGTCGACTGCAGGAGGTCCGCAGCTCATACGCGAATCAAGCCGCCTGCAGCCATCCCCCCCAAAACGGTATCCTGATAACTGAATGCAGCCACGCCGCGACGCAAGGGAGTCCAACGCCGAATCCAGGTCCTCCAAATCCGAGCGCACCATCCGCGTCCCCCGCAACGCCCTCCTCGTCCGATTCCTTTTCCACCCGGTCGGCAAGGCCTTCATTGGGCTCATGCTGCTGGCTGTCCTGGCATTCTGCATCGTCTTCGCATATTCCTACCTCACATACGCCAAGCTGATTGACGAGCGCCTCCGCGGCGGTCCTTACAATTCGGCGTCCAAAATCTACGCCGCGCCCACATCCATCGCGATAGGCGACCCTACTTCCCCCAGCGAAATCGTCGCCACATTGCGCCATGCCGGGTACAACGAGAGCCGCACCAACCCCATCGGCTACTACACCCTGCAGGGCGACGCCATCGACATCTTCCCCGGCGCCGAATCCTACTTCGACCAGGAATCTGCCGCCGTGCGTTTCGCCAAGGGCAAGATCTCGCGCATCTACTCGCTCTCCGACAATTCGGAGCGCGCGATGTACGAACTCGAGCCCCAACTCATCACCAACATCGTCGACCGCAAGCGCGAAAAGCAGCGCGTGGTGAAGTTCGAGGACATCCCTCTGGTCCTGCGCAACGGCATCCTTGCGGCGGAGGACAAGCGCTTTTTCCAGCACTCCGGCTTCGACCCCCTCGGCATCATCCGCGCCGCCTGGATCGACATCCGACGGGGCCGCAACGAACAGGGTGCCTCCACTCTCACCATGCAGGTGGCCAAGAACATGTTCCTCACGCTGGACCGCAACTGGCGGCGCAAGCTGGCGGAAATCATGATCACCATGCAGTTGGAGCAAAAGCTCACCAAGGAGCAGATTTTCGAGCTCTACTGCAACCAGATCGACCTCGGCTACCAAGGCAGCTTCACCATCCGCGGTTTCGGCGAAGCGGCGCAGGTCTATTTCGGCAAGGACATCAAACTTCTCACGTTGCCCGAGGCCGCCGCCCTCGCCGGAATTGCACGCGGATCCAGCTTCTACAACCCCTATCGCCATGCCAAACGCGTGGAGGACCGCCGCAACGCCATCCTGAGCCTGATGCGGGGCAACGGCTTCATCGATGATCGCGACTACGCCCTCGCCATCGGGGCCCCTCTGAAACTCATCACCGGGCCAGCCGAATCGAGCGATGCCCCCTACTTCGCGGACCTGCTGAACGCCGACTTGGAGAAGGCCCTACCCGGCCGCGACTTCCGCGCCCAGTCCGACAAGATCTACACCACGCTCGACGTGAACCTGCAGCGCGCGGCCAACGAGGCGGTCGCAATCGGCATGAAGCAGGTGGACGAACTCGTCCACAAGCAGAAGCGCTTCAAGAACGCGCCTTTCGTGGAGCCACAGTGCGCCTTGATCGCGCTCAACCCGCACACCGGCGAGGTGAAGGCGCTGATCGGGGGACGCAACTATGGTGCCAGCCAGCTGAACCGAATCCTCGCCGAACGCCAGCCGGGGTCGATATTCAAGCCGTTCGTTTACGCCGCCGCGCTGAATACGGGGGTCGTGGGCGGAACCACCACCATGACGCCCGCGACCATCGTGGTTGACGAGCCGACCGTTTTCAAATTCGGCGACGACGATTACGAGCCCAACAACTTCGAACACGAGTTCTACGGTCCCGTCACGTTGCGGAAGGCCCTTGCCAAGTCCCTGAATATCGCGACCATCAAGGTTGCGGAAAAAGTGGGCTACAAGGTGGTGGTGAATCTTGCCCACAAGGCTGGCATCAGCGAGGATGTGAAAGCAACCCCCGCCATGGCGATCGGGAGCTACGTGGCGACTCCGCTCGAAATGGCCGGCGCGTTCACGATCTTCGCCAACAAGGGCGTCAGGACGGAGCCGACACTGATTTCGTTGGTCAAGGAATCCGACGGCAAGGTCATTGTGGACCGCAAACCCGTCACCAAACAGGTACTCGACCCACGTGTCACGTACCTGATGGTGAGCATGTTGGAGGAGGTTATGCGGACCGGCACCGCGGCTGGCGTCCGGGGCCGAGGTTTCACGGTCCCGGCGGCAGGTAAGACGGGCACCTCGCACGACGGCTGGTTCGCCGGTTTCACTTCGGAGCTGCTGTGCATTGTCTGGGTCGGCTTCGACGACAACCGGACATTGGATATTGAAGGAGCCCACTCGGCGCTGCCGATTTGGACGGAGTTCATGAAGCGGGCACTGTTGATCCGCCAATACGCCGAGGCCAAGGAATTCCCGGTGGCCGACGGCGTGGTGACGGTGACAATCGACCCTGAGTCGGGCATGCCAGCGTCTGCCAATTGCCCCCAAAAGGTCTCGGAAGTCTTCATTTCGGGTACGGACCCGGTCGGCATTTGTCCGTTGCATGGCGGGAAGCGGGAATTGACTGTCACGAATTGGGACGACACACCGGCTCCGAAGGAGAGGGGCAAGGCGACCGCCAGCACACCCGTCGTGACACCGCGGCGTGACGCGCCGTCCAAGCCGCCCGTGCCTTACAAGCAGAAGCATTAACTCGACTACTTCCAGGAAAGCTGTTCGCCACCCAGCAGCCGAAGGGCGAGTATGGCGGTGTTGGTGGGGTCGAACGTCACTGGAAGCAGTCGACCGCGGTGGGCTTTCAGGACAGCCAAGGTCGGAAGGACGTTCTGCGCGTCTGCGATTCCCGCCGCGCGGAGGGCGTCGCGGACACTGGCCCCTGTCGACAACTCGACTTCCCTACCATTCACCGGGATCACTATCATCGAATTCAGCGCGACCCGTCTGGGGATTGGGAGGCATTGGATTCCCGGACCGGCAGGGCAGGTCCCCGTGCGGTTGATTTCGGCAGTGGCTGGCCCAAGATCCGTAGCCTTCGAGGTTCCCACGACGAACTCCGAGATCCCCTGCCCTGCGGTCTGAGACTTGAACACCAATCGAAGGTAGGCCGAGCCGCTCGGAAAACGGAGCGCGTTCTGGGTAGGCGCATCCGATTTTCGTATTTGGCCCTGGATGTGCTGTTCGGTGCGAACCGCCACGATCTGGTAGCCCGTTTGCCCGGGGCGGATGGCGTACCACGCGGTTTCAAAACCGATCAGATCGGCGGACGCCGTCGCTTCCACAGTCAGGCCGTTGGCAGAACCAGTGACGGTTGACGGTCCAAGCAACGGATCAGAGCCTAAGGCTCCGTCGCGCATTAAGGGCCCTGTCACTTGCAGACGGCTCTCAGGTCCGAGTTCCACATAGCCTGTAATTCGCTCATCCTCATGGAGGAGGGAGTAGGCGCGGGCGGGGTCGAGAGGGATGGATTCGGAAATCCGTCGCGCCAGAGCATCGCCGGTACCGGGCGCGAGGCACCCACGGGCCTCCAAGTCGAGCGCCCACGTCCGAAGCCATCCGGACGGCTTGTCGGCGAGGACATTTTCCGCAAGTGCAACCCGGATGGTTCGACCGCGCTTGGCGAGCCGGATTCCGGGAGTCTCAGGACATTTTGCAGGCCCGGCCTCACCTTCGGGCAACCCTGCGAAAGTAGGCGGGAAAAGAACATTGCCGGTCGGGGCGGAGACGAGCCGCCAAACAGCGGGTCCCCGTTTGGCGCAGCCGCATAGGAGCGAGGAAAACAAAACAAACCCGGCGGCTGCGGTCAAACGGGGTACGGACATTGGATTACTCTGGCCTACGCTACAGCAGCTTGAAATTTACTTCGATCTGGGCAAAGACATCCACGGGCTGCCCCTCCTTGGATGCCGGTTGGAATTCCCACTGCTGGACGGCCTCGACCGCCTTCAGGCCGAGTCCGGCGTCGGGAGTGTCGACGACATTGATCTCGTGCGCCTTGCCGTCGGTGCCGATGATGACCTTCAGCGTGACGGTTCCGGAGATCTTGGCCGCCCGGGCCTCTTCGGTGTACGTCGGCTCGACTTTTGCCAGCACCTTGGGCAGGGTGATTCCGGGGCCGATCTTGAGGGCTGCCCGCCCGGTGGTGGCAGGGGTCTGCTGCGGTCCTGCGTCCTGGGGTAAAGCATTGGCGAGGCCGATGCAGAGCGCGGTCGCGGCGAATATCGCGGCGGCGCGCCGGATGGCGGACTTGGAGTCCACGCGCGGGAGGCTGCCGTCGAGCAGCCGCGCGATTCTTGATTTCAACGTCTTTTCTGTGAGCATATGGCACCCGATGAGAGAGGTTGGAGTAAACTGCCCGGCGACGGCAACCAGTGCCTCCGCGTAAACAACCGGCGCGAAGCCGGAGGAGAGAACGGCATCGTCGCAGGCAAGCTCCTGCAACGCCCGCATGCGCCGGGCCAGGAGCCAGACTAGCGGGTGGAACCAATAGATCGAGCAAGCCACGTGGGCCATCAGGTTGGACCAAAGGTCCATGCGCTCGACGTGCGCCAATTCGTGGCGGAAGGCCGCGTCACGGTGCTCTTGGGACCAATTGGCGATGTTTTGCGGCACCAATATCGCGGGCCGGAACAATCCGGTCACGACCGGGGTGGAGACGGCTGCCGCCAGAACCGGCACGCGGCCTTCCCTGCCCTGCTGGGAGGCCCTGCGCATCATTGAGGCAACCGCCGCATGTCCCAAGGCAAGCCGCAGTAACATCGCGGCGGCACCAACTAGCCACCCGCCCGCCAAGATCCGAAACAAAGCCAGATTGGCGGACGACCGGCCCGCAGCGGTTCCCGCCGCTGCAACCGCCAATCGGAACACGCCGGGCATCGGGATGGGAGTGCCCCTCGGACCAACCAGCAGCGTGAGCGGCATCGCCAGGACGGCGACCAATGCCGTCGCGCAGAGCAGGTGCCGCAGCGCGGCCCCGCGACGATGGAGCAGCGGCTCGACCGCCAAGGCCAGCGCAGCCACCAAACTCACCTTCAACAACAGGATTTCGATGGCGATGGGGTTCATTTCTCAACCTCCGTCCCGGCCTTGGCCTTGGCCTGCCGGATCAACGCTTCCAACTCTTCCAGATCCGCCCGCGACAGCCGCTCCTCGGCTGGGTCCAAAAACGCCGCGACTGCCGCGCGCGCCGACCCGTTGAAGAACGTGGAAACCATCCGTTCCATGGCCGACTTCCGCGCCGTCTCCGCCGCCACAACCGGGAGATAGACGTACTTCAGGCCCTCCTCGATATGCCGGATATGCCCTTTGCGTTCGAGGATGCGCAAGATGGTCCGGACCGACGAGTAACTGGGGTCGTCCGGCAGGCGCTCCAGGATCTCCTGGCCCGTGGCGCGGCCCGTGGCGAAGAGGATGTCCATGATTTGACGCTCGCGCCGACTGAGGCCGGACTCCGCTTGCGTAAAATTTAACTCCATGCTTAAAAATTAACATGCACCCGTCGGGGTGTCAAGCGGTTTCTCGCCCGGTACAATGAAGAAAGTGTCCAAGCTGATTAAAGTCACCTTCCTGCCCGCCAACGAGACATTCGAGTTCGAAGAAGGCAAGCTCCCGTACAAGGATCACGGGCTGCCGGGATCGTTGCTGGATGTCGCGATGAATTTCGGCTTCCATCTGGAGCACGCCTGCGGGGGCAGTTGCGCCTGCACCACTTGCCACGTGGTGGCCAAGCAAGGTGTGAACAACCTCTCGGAGGCGGACGACGACGAACTCGACCGCGTGGAACAGGCTGCGGACTTCCAGTTGAACTCGCGGCTCGGCTGCCAGGCGGTGGTGAAAGGGGATGTCACCGTGTACATCCCGGAGTGGAACCGCAACTACGTCAGCGAAGGCCACTAAGGACTACCGCAGCATATTCTCATCGAAGAATGAGCGCCCCACAGCCCGTAAGATAAACTGAAATCGTGTTCCGTGGCCTCAAACGCTTCATCATGTGGGACTTCCCGCGCGGTTCGTGGCAGTACGACGTGATGTGCGGCGCGCTCATAGCATTCATAGCTTTCGCCCCCCGCGACTGGTTCCACGACCAGCCCCGAATCCCCCACGCCACCCAGGTCATGTCCCTCCCGGGTCCGGGCGAGTCGGCCTTCTGGATCGAGCCGGAATTGGTGAGCCCTATCAGCGAGTCCGCACGTCTACCGGAGTTGGGCAAGGTCCTGGCACAGAGGACGGGGAAAAAGCAGATCGTCCTGACCCGCATCGAACCTATTTTCGACTCCGAACACGAGGTCAAAGGGTATTTGGCGTGGGCAAAACCGTAGGCGCAAGCAACGTGAAATGAATCTTCCCATGAATCTGCGCCACCTCGTCGTAAGCGCCCTCCTGGCTGTTCCCGCCAGTGCCCTATTCGCCGTTCCCGCCAGCGCCCAGTCCCTCGACGCGGTCTTCGGCCGCATGGACAAGGCCGCGAAGCAATTCAAAGGCGTCACTGCCTCCATCCGCCAGATGGTCCACGTCGCAGCAGTCAACGACGATTCATTCGACAACGGCACCATGAAACTGAAGCGCGAAAAGGCTGGAGACACGCGCATCTTCGTCGAATACACCCAGCCCAACCAGAAGGCCGTGGCCATCGGCGACGGCGAACTCCGCCTCTACATGCCCAAGGCCCGTGTGGTGCAGGTCTACGACCTCCGCAACAAGCGCGCCACCGTCGAACAAGGTCTGCTGCTCGGTTTCGGGGCCGAGAGTTCTGAGATCAAGTCGCACTACGACGTCTCCTACATCGGGGCCGAGAAGATTGACGGCCAACCGACTTCGCACATCAAGCTCATTCCCAAGGAAAAGGAAGTCCTGCAGAACATCAAGCAGGCGGACCTCTGGATCTCCGATGCCTTGGGCTGCCCCGTGCAGCAGCGACTAACGACCTCGGGCGCGGGCGACTACACGCAGGTCAACTACACGGGTCTCAAGTTGAACCCCATGCTTTTGGACCGCGACATGAAACTCAACACACCAAAAGGTGTTCAGATTCAACAGGTGGGCAAGTAGCGCTCAGGTCGAACCCTTCCCTCCAAGCATGACCCCGTCGAAATCTCCCGCAAACCGGCTGTTGTACTTGGACTGGCTGAGGGGCCTTGCGGCTGTGATCATGCTCCAAGGGCACGTCTTCCATTCGTTCCTGAAGCCGGAGCTGCGCGATGGCGGATCCTACCGAATCTCCCAATTCGTCGGCGGCATGCCTCCGGCAATCTTCCTATTTCTCCTCGGAGTCACTTTCGCCTTCCTGATGGACGGCCTCGAACGCCGGGGCCGGACGGGCGTCGAGCGCGTCCGGGCCGCCGCCCGCCGCTCCGGCTACCTGTTCGCGGTCGCCTTCGCGTTCCGGCTCCAGCAGTGGCTGTTCTCCGTCGACAAGAGCCCGTGGACCGACCTATTGCGCGTGGACGTGCTGAACGTCATGGGCATTTCGCTGCTGCTGCTGGCTCCGATGGCGTTCTTCACCACGGTCGAGCGGATGCGGCTATGCGCGATCCTCGGGACGGCCATCGCGCTGGCAACACCGGTAGTCTCCGCGGCAAACATCTCGGGCTCGTTTGGCGTGGTGCCGGGGCCCGTACTGCACTACTTCGTCCCCGACCACCTGCATTTCGGCATCTTCCCGTGGGCGTCGTTCGTCGCATATGGTTTGGCGGTGGGAAGCATTCTGCGGAAACTGCGCCCGACCGACGTGACAGCGGCGATGATGTGGTTCGGCTGGGGCGGCCTCGCGATTGCGTTCGGGGCGTGGTCGATGTCCCAGATGTCCTTGACCATCTACCCGAACGCCGACTTCTGGTTCGACGGACCCGCGCTGATCTTCATCAAGGCCGGGACGGTGTTGATGCTGATGGCCTTCGCCTATGTGTGGAACCTCGGGATGTCCGCGACGCGTTGGAATTGGGTGCGCCAATTCGGCACCTCCAGCCTGTTCGTCTACTGGGTGCACGTGGAGTTGGTGTACGGCAAATGGCTGTGGTTCTTCAAGGAAAACCTACCGGTTGCAACGACCGCCGTCATGGCCGTGGCCGTCATATTGTTTATGCTGGCAGGCTCGTATTGCAGCACGAATTGGGCCGACGTACGGGCGTGGTTCTCGTCGCAGGGAACCGCCTCAGCCCGATCACGCGTCTCGGGCGACTAGCGCAGGCGACTGCGCATTTTCGGTCCCCGAACAAACGCTCCCTCGCGTTCGCGGCTCGGCGGCATCAGCATGTTACCGAGCCACGACCGCAAGGGAGTGTTTGTTCGAGCCATGCGAAGTTGTTTCACTCTAGTGCGTGTGCATTGTCACAGGATCGATCACTTGCACGAGTTGCATCATTCCGCGGTCCTCGTGCGCCAAGATGTGGCAGTGCAGCACGAAGGCACCGGCAAAATCCTCGAACTTCTGGCGGATTTTGACATAGCCCTTCTGTGCAGGCTTGCCGTCCTTGAGGACCACATTGCCGTTCGTGTCCAACAACGCTGGCGGAATGGCGATCACATCCGCCCACACCGGATTTGCGGTGGGCACGACGGGCTGGGTCGTCACGTTCGGATTGAAGATCTCAACCACTTGGAAGGGGTTGATGTGGATGTGGAACGGGTGCGGAATGGACGTCGAATTGTACAGGGTCCACTCCTCGGAGTCCCCCAGCACCATGGTTTCGTCGAAGTGTTCCCCGGCGAACTGCTTGTTGTTGATCGTGAAATGCGGCCCGGTCCCGGTGTTGTTCGCGCCCGTTCCCGTTGTGACGCGCCCAGGTTCCCAGCCAAAATCCAGCGTGCGGTAGATGTGGATGTCGTCGGGGCTGATGTTGGTCATGAACGCCGGAAACGGCAGGTTCGTGGCGTAGTCCGAGGCGCTCGGGAGGTTCATGTTGGCGTCACCAGTGCCGACTAGCAAACTGAGGCCCATGACGCCGGTGCCGAAGGTATAGGTGGCTCCGGGTGTGGCCGGGGCCTTCACCAGGATGTCGATCCGGTTCCCGGGAGCTAGAATCGGCGTGTTCCCCGAATCCACCTTGAGGAGCAACTGGCTCGCGAAATTATCCGGATGCAATTGGACTCCGTCCTGGGCAGTCTGGACAAACTGCACTGCGGGTGACGTCGTGACAACCGGCACAAATGCCACGGGGATGTTCTTGTTGACGGTTCCGTTGACAATCCGCCACAACTGGACTTCGTTGGGCTTCATCGTGACCTTGGGCTTGTTCTGGCCATTCACGACAACCGTGGGACCGACACGGTTGGCTCGCTCCAAGCTGGGCAGGTCGGTGATGTTCTGGACGACCATGACATGCTCCACCAAGCCCGCCGGGTAGATCTTCTTCAGGCCCTTGTCGTAGTCGCCCTCGATGATGAAGGCACCGGAAAGTCCATTGAAGAGGTTGATCGCGGTGGAGCCGTGCTTGTGTGCGTGGTACCAGTGGGTACCGGGCATCTGCCCCTTCTTCGCGATCGGGGTGTGGTTCATTCCGGGCATGTTCGAAGCAATCTGGAGCGGCTTGCCCGCCTCGGTGATCTCGAACGTGGTGGGATAGGAACCGATGAAGAACTCGGGCCATTGTCCCGCCGCGACCAACGCCTCATTCTTGGGTGCGAGGCGTTCCTTCGGCGGCAGGCCCCGGCCACCCTGCCATGGGGCGGTCTTGTCGTACTGATCCAGCAACACCTTCTGCTGGGCGGTCCACCCCGCCGGACCGGAAGCCTGCTCGACGGCCTTCCAGTTGGCCGGTTCCGACGTCTCGAACTTCTTGAAGATCTTGTCGAACTCCGCGTTGACCGACTTCTCCCAGTTCGGACTGGCCGCCGTTGTGGCCGGAATCGGTCGGATCTGGACAAGGACGTTGTCGCCGAAAGTGCCAGGCGTCACGTGGGTTCCGTGGAAGTGGAGGTTGGCCGTGCTGGAACCGTGGAAGCAATTCGGGAAATCGTCGCCGCGCGTGGTCGGATACCAGTTCTTGACCGGGGGCGTGACCGTGGCATTCGTCAAGTTGTCGCAGCCGTTGCCCAGGCCGATTTCGGCGTTGTCGATGCTCCCGCCGGGGAACTGAGCCGTGTTGACCATATTCAGAAACGCCAGTTCCACGCGGTCGCCGACGGCGGCCCGCAGCGTGGGGCCCGGCAGCGCCGCGCCGGGCTGGGAGGCGTCATGATTGGGCGGCCAAACGGATGCCCCGGCGCTGGTCTTGCCCTCGAAGTAGCGCATCATCGGGGCTTGGACGCCCGGAGGCAGCTTCACGCCGTCGGCGAGGCGCCGCTCATTCTTGACAGCAATCGTCGCCCGGAGGATCTTGCCCGAGCCTGTCGTCAGTTGGCCGATGGACTGGAGTTCGGCTGGTGCCGCTGCTGGTGCCTGTGCGTCCACCGGAGAAACTTCTAGAAGTCCCGCCATTCCGGTGCCGGCGACCAAGGCTGCGGTTGTTTGAAGGAAATTCCGCCGCGTGGCCTTGCCGACAGGGCGCTGAATCGATTCTGGTTGGTTCATGGCTGTTGTCCTCGGAAATTGCTTAGGCTGTCTGCAGAATGATGGTGCCGCCTGCGGTCGATCCGGCGTCAATTACAAAACTGACAGGCGCGCCTGTGGGCGGTAGGTTCAGTGCCGGACTGGTTGCCGCGTCCTGGCCCTCGACGGCGGCAGGGATCGTGTAGTCGAACCAGTAATCCTTGGCTTGGCCGGCCTGGGTCGGCTGGTGCGCGCTGTGGGTGTCCAGGTTGGCGAAATATACCGCCTCGTTTTTCGCGATTGTCACGCTTGGGGGATCTGCCGACACCCCGTTTGCGTTCCGTATGATGTTGATAATTGCCATGAGTCTTCCGCCTCTTTGCTTGTAACGCTCTAGGTGAGCATAACGCGAGAAGGCGGTCGTGTCAATGGTTATTCATTGTCGGTACGCGCGACTTTCATACTACGTTTGTAGTCGAATAGCGGTGATGAAGACCCTCGTCCTAGCTCAAATCCACAGCCACTATTTCATTCAATTCCACCGGTGGCACGTCCACTTCAATGAACGTCCCAACCGCCCGCCACTTCGGCACCGACTTTGAAACCAGGAACTTAACGGCCTTCACCGCCTTCCCCTTCGGCACCCGAATCCGCACCTTCTGCGGCGGGCACGGAATCAGTTCCCGCACCGGCCCCTTCATCGCCATCGGATTTGTCATGTTGACGATGTGGGCGGTCACCGACCCCTTCTGCTCCCACACCGACACGTCGAGGAACCCCTTCCCGGCCACCGACAACGGCTGCTCCCCGCCATGCGCCCACAGCGCCGCGTTGCGGAGAACCGTGCCATGGTCGGCGGCGAGCACCTCCCAGAAGGTGCGGTCGATGTCGAACGGGAAGTAGGCAACGCGCCCCTTGCCGAACTCACGTAGGTACACTCCCGGCGTCTCGGTCTTGCCCTGCCGCATGTAAACCTCTTCCATCGGCAGGTCCGGGTAGGACGGCACAAGCGTCAGTGGATTCACCGCAAGTGGCTTTGACGCTTTCACATGCATCCAATTGACGCCATTGATGATACGCGTCGCGCCTTCGAGTCCGCGAGTCACCGGATGCGGCTTCTCCAAGTTCAGGTAGGAGTTGTGCAACTGGGCGTCGGTTTTGCCTTCGTACGACGCCCCGAACAGTTCGGCCAACCCGAAATCCTTCCGCGCGACGCCCCACTCATCGCAAAGCGACGTCTCGAAGGTGGCAACCAAACCGCCGCCGCGCCGCACGTATTCCGTCAATTGCCCGCACTGACGGTCCGACAGGGCCGCGATGCTGGGTAGAATCAGCGCTTTGTACTTGGAGAGATGCTCCTCGTCGAGCGTCCCGTCGTGCACCATGTCGAACGGAATCCGCGCCTCCACCAGCGCTTGGTACCACCCCAGCGTGTGGTCTTCGACCTTGGCACCGTGGAAAGCCGCCGTCTGCTGCGAGTAGACAATCGCCACCTCGGCCAGCGACCGCTCGTTCCGTAGATACTTTTCGCTCCGGTAGTGCCAGTTGTAGAAATCCTCCACCACCGGCAGCCAGCGCTTGTCGATGGGTTTGGCGTTGAACTTGGTGATCCACGGGCGCAGGTTGTGCGCAACGCCGTCGGCCATCCAGAGGCGGATCTCGTCGGCGGTCTGCACGGAATCCTTCCACCGGTAGGGCTCCTCGAGGCCCACGCTGACGATGCCGCCGATGGGCTTGTTGCCCATGGTCGAGGCGTATTCCTTGCCGTTCTTGCCGTTCGCCCACGGAGCCATCAGGCCGTGACGGGCCTGGCGGTCGGCGAAAAGCGTTGGCGCAAGATCACCGATGGTCTTCATGTCGAGATCGCTCAGTGCCCCGCCCCCGGCATTGGCGAGGAAGGCCGCGTTCGGGTTGACCTTCTTGATTTCGGTGTCCCAGAGACGCCAGAGGTCGAAAAGCCGCTGCTCGCGCCAGAGGACGTACTGGCGGTGCGTCGGGTCCAGCGGGTTGGTGGTGCGGGGTAGATCCTTCTCGCAGTACTCGCGGAAAAGGCGCTTGCAACTCTCGCAGTAGCACATGCCGGAGCCCGACCAGCGGTTGCTGAACACCCCGTCGACCTTGTATTCCTTGACGATTTCGATGGTCACGTCGGTCATCAGCCCGAAGTTGTAGCTACCCAGCGCGCAGGTGACCCAGAGCGAAGGGTCGGCCCAGTGGCGGCGCTTCTTGCCCTCGGCGTCGACGGCGATCCATTCGGGATGCGCGTCGAAAACGTCCTGGTGGGCGGCGTGGGGGTCGGTGCGCGCGATGACGTTCATGCCGAGCTTGCGGCACCCGGCCACCATTTCGCCGAACGCGTCGCCGCTGCCGAGGTATTTGCTCTTGTAATGGAGCGGGACCTTGGTGGGATAGAACGCGACGCAGCCCCCGGCCGAGAGGCAGACAGCGTCGGCGTGGATGCGGCGGAAGTAGTCGAGCCAGAATTTGGGGTCGTAGCGGCCGGGATCGTCCTCGACGAAGGCGAGTTGGAACCAGCGCATGGGGCGGTCAAACCATTCGGCAGGTTCCTGCAGGGCTTGTGCGGGGGCGACCGCGAGGGCGGCGGTGGCAAGTGCCGTGCGACGGGCGAAATCGCGGCGGGTCAATTCGGAGTGGGGGCTGGACACTGCGCCCAGCGTATCATTTGGCGCTGGCCGCCACCCGGTAGAAGATTTCAGCACTTGCTCTAGTACTGTGCAGCCTTTCGCAAGGTCCTGATATCCAAGACCATTCGCCGGGCGGTATCCCCCGGAACGCCCTCGACGGAAACAAACCCGTAACGGGCATACCACCCGGCGCGTTCGGGGTATGCGTCGGTCACGATGCACCGGCATCCCACCTCGTCCGCCACACGCAGGCTGATACGGAAGGCCTCCGAAATCAAGGCGTGACCCAGCCCTCGACCGGCGAGGCGTCGATCCACGGCGAGGCGCGCCAAGAGGATCATGGGGATATTGTAGTTCGGCAGCCCCCGGGACACCTTCTTCGGAAGGAGGTCGCGCGATAGCGCTGCTGTGGCGAGGGTAAAGTATCCCAGCACGGCGCGGGGTACCAGGGAGTCAAAAGCGGCATAGGTGACTCCGATGGACATTTTTTCCTGATTGATGAATGCGTGCCGTTTCAGGTAATTGTTCAGCGGTTCGTCCCCGCAGTCGAACGGCTCGACCTCGTCAGGCGCTTCCAGTCGCCGGATCTCGATACCCATTTTGTAGATCTCCCGGACCGCTATCGGCGCATGGCCCGGATCAGGTGGGCGGTTGGCTCCGTGACATCGGGTGCGGCCAACAAATCGCCGAGCCACGAAAGCTGTTCGTCGGTCCACTCGATATCGACGACAGGTAGCCCGACGTCCGGGGCAACTCGCTCCAGGCGCGGAAACAAGAGCATCGTGCGTTCGCCAGAGATCGTTTCACTGACGATCCGGTGCCCGGACCGGCGTTCGGTGACAGCCCAGCGAAATAGCGCGACCGCGTCGGCGAGGAAGTCGCTGTTGCTGTCGAGTTGCAACTCTTCCTTGAGGAGTCGGATAGCCCGGTCGTCGGCGGGAGCGAGGTCGGCTTGGAACTTCACCTTGTTGCGGGCTGCTGGTGCGCGGACCGGTAGGTAAGGATGGCCAGTGGTCATGAGAGGCATTGGATTACACTCCCATTCTACTCCCACAACTAGCACTCAATCGAGTATTCTCAAACGAGTCTCGAAGCGTTGACCTCGTCGACCACGTCCCTTACTCCTGCCGCAAAGCCCGAACCGGATCCATCCGGGCCGCCCGCACCGCCGGCACTCCCCCCGCCAATACCGCCGTGGCAATCAAGATAGCCGACACCACCGCAAATGTCGCCGGATCCGTCGGCGAGACCACGTACAACAGGCTCCCCACCATCCGCGTCACCGAAAGCGCTCCCGCAATCCCGATCACAATCCCGACCACCGCCATCTGCATGCTCTGCCCCAGCACCATCGCCACCACGTTCGACGGTTCCGCGCCCAGCGCCACCCGGACTCCGATCTCGCTCGTCCGCTGCGTCACCATATAGGTGGTCACCCCGTAAACTCCGATCACCGCCAGCGTCAGCGCCAGCAACCCGAACAGTCCGAACAACCCCGCCGCGAGCTTCGGAGCCCACAGCGCCTGCGCGATCGCCTGCCGCACCGTCCCGGGATTCAGGAACGCCAACTCCGGATTGAGCGTTTGCGCCGCACCCACAATCGGCTGCACGAACGTTTGCGGCGACGACGCGGTCCGCACCATCAGGATCGCGAACGACTGGTAAGCCTGGTCGAACGGCATGTACGCCACCGACTGCGGCACCTCACCCACATTCGCGACCACATGGTCTTTGACCACCCCCACCACCTGGATCGGCTCCGGGATCGTGCCGAAGCGAATCCGCTTCCCGACCGCCTTCTGCCCCGGCCAGAACCGCTTCGCGAAAGCCTGCGACACCACCGCCACCCGCGTGGATCCGACCTTGTCGTAGACATTGAACGCGCGGCCCTCGACGACCGGAATCTTCATCGTGTCGAAGAAGTCGGGCGAGACGGCGGGCGTGTGCGTCAAAACGCCAAGCTTGGGATCGGTCACCGGATCGCCCTCGTGGAATGCGGTCATGATCAGGCCGCCGCCCAAGGGCCCGTTGCTCGAAAGCGCCACATTGGTGACGCCGGGTACGGACTTCACCTTCTCCACCACCGACCTCATGAACTCGCGGCCATTCGATTCCGGCATCTGCATCGACCCCAGGTTGAAGAATGTGACCACCAAGTTGTCGGGCTCAAAACCCAAGTCCAGGTTCTGCGCACTCTGCATGCTGCGGACGAAAAGCCCCGCGACCACCAACGCCACCAGCGACAGCGCAATCTCCCCCACCACCAGCATGCGCCGCAAGGGAGACCGACCGCTACCCTCGACATTTCCGCGGCCGGACCCGTTGAGTATCGCCGAAAGATTCGGCATCGATGTCTGGAACACAGGCAACACGCCCGCCAGCAGGCAACTCAGAACCGTCAAGCCCACCGTGAAAAGGGTGACCGCCGGGTCCAGCCCCAGATCCAAGTGCGTCTGCGTGAGGAATCCGGGACGCTGCGCCCATAGGAACCTCGCGCCCACCGAGCCCACCGCGATGCCCAGCAACCCGCCGCCGAGGGAGAGCAGTGCAGCCTCCGCGAGCAGCTGGCCAGCCAACCGACCCCGCCCGGCTCCCAAGGCGACCCGGACGCCCATCTCGCGACCCCGTTTCGCGGCCCGGGCCAGCGACAGGTTGGCCAGATTCGCGCAAGCGATTAACAGGACCAGCGCCACAGCCGCGCCGAGGGCCAAGCTTGCCGATACCGCCTGGTCGCGCGGCGCAAAACCGACCGCGGCATCCGCGATCGGCGAGGTTTCGAAGCTTCGTCCCCGGTTGTCCCGCGGGTATGCCGTCTCGAGCCGACCCGCAATGGTACGCAGGTTGGAAAGGGCACGCTCCTCGCTCTCGCCTGGCTTCAGACGCGCGAAAACGTTGAGAAACCGGAACCGCCGCTCGTTGTAGAGCCGTTCAAACGCCCCGCCGAAGAACTGCGAGTGCATTTTGAGGGGCAGCCACATCGGATCGGTTGGACCGACACTCAGCGTTCCCGCGAAATCCGCCGGGGCGACACCAATCACGCTGTAGGCGACCGAGTTCAGGTTCAGCGTCTTCCCCAGAGCATTGCTGGCACCGCCGAAAAGCCGTTGCGCGAGGCTGTGGCTCAGTACCACTTCCGGCCTCGCAGGGCCCTCGAAACCGGACTGGTGGTCAAAGGCCCGACCCGCCTCCAGGTGGACTCCAAGAACGTCGAAATAGCCGCCGCTGACCGCGAAAGCGTTCTCTTGGGTGGGTTTTCCCGAGCCCGACATGGTGACGCCTGCCTGCACATACGCCGCGACGCCGGAGAAGACGCCGTTCTGAAGTGCGATGTCCGCCGTGTTCGGGAGCGATATGCCCGTGCGCGTGATATTGGCGACCGTGGACTGCGTCGCGCGATCCACGGTGTAGAGTTCCAGCAGTCGGCTAGGCTCGCGGACCGGCAATGGATGCAGGAATAACGCGTTTGCCAGCGTGAAGATGGCAGTGTTGGCCCCGATCCCCAATCCGAGCGACGCAAGAGCCGCCAACGTATAGCCCGGGCTGCGAAGAAGCGTACGGAACGCGTAGCGGAGATCCTGCTGGAAGTTGCCCATTTGGCCCTTGGACGCAGGCTCTCCGCAAACGTTTTGTATCTGGCCCCGACTAATTGCCGGTCGGTGTCTTCTCGGCCCGGTCCACCACGATCAACTCCGCCATGGCTTTCTTCGCCTCCAGTTTGAGCCCCAATTGCTCCTGGATGGCGGTGAACAAAGGAGGCGCGGAATCGCCGCCATGCTGGTGGTCGCCACCGCCCGCCGCACCGCCGCCGCGGCCAAAGGCTCCACCCGGTGCCGCGCCGCCGGCTCCCCGGCTCGAATCCGGCTCGTACTGCAGGACGAAATCAAAGTTGCCATGGATCCCGGTCTCGTCCACCACCGCTCTATCCAGTTGCTCCGAAAGCGCCGTGGCCAGACGCCCGACTGGCATGGCTGTTCCGGTGATCTTCGCGAAGCCCCCGAACGCGATGGAACTGATGCCCGGACGCGCCGGTCCTGCCGCGCCGCCGTGGGAATCGCCGCCGCCGCCGAATCCGCCACCACGACCGAACGAGCCGCCGCCAAACGCGCCATGCCCGCCCTCGCCGCCCGCCGGAGCCTCGGTTCCGGAAACGGTGGAAGGCTTCAGCTTCGGTCCGCCCTTGCCGACGAAAAGCGAATAGGCGGGCAACTCTTTCTTGTCGCGATGCACTGCCATCTGGAACCGCTCGGCCAGCAGATTCTGGAGCATCAGCCCGAATTGTTCTTTGTTGGTGCCCACGGGAACCTTTGCCGAGATGTCAAACCGCTCCGTATCCATCCAAGCCGGGCCCGAGATCTGGTACGGCTTCACCCCGTACGCAGTCGCCAGCGCCGCGCGCAACGTCACGCCGTCGTACTTCAGACGCCCCGGATCGGCCGAGCCCGGGCCGCCAGCCATGAGTCCCCTCGAATGGAACTCGGAAGCCGCAGCCGCCGGTTTGACCGTCGCCACCTCGAATTCGGGTTTGGACCCTGTCTGCGCCGATGCGCTCAATACACCCCACGCCAATACCGCCGTACCCGCTGTTAGAAACCGCATCCGACCTCCAGTCATGATTGTCATTCTACCCGAAATAGTTCCTCCCGCGCACAAACAAGAACGCCGGGCTATGTTTCGCGCGATCTTCGACCCGTGGTTACGCACCCGTAATCAATTCCAGCTACGATTGAGTTATGAGGATCACCAGACGCCACATCCTCCAGTTGACCGCCGGGCTTCTCGTTCGCGACTCGCAGGCCATCTCCTCCGAGCCAGCCGCGCCCGGTGCCAACGGCATCGCCGCAACCCTTTTCGACTTCGACCGGTTGCTCATGAACGTCGCCACATCGGACCGTCGTGAATCCGCCCGACGCGAATATGTCGCCAGCGCCGTCATCGTCCTCTTCGGCGTCCAGATCTTTTCGAAAAACGGCGTCGGCGACGGCAACGTCCGCATCGAGGAAATCGGCCCCGAACACGGCACCACAGTCTCCATCGAATTCGCTGCCGGGTCCCGACCCGAGGGCGCGAAGGGTCTGAACCGCCTCGGTTTCATCCAAGAGGCCATCCTTGAGGACGAGCCCGGACTCGCGCGGGAATCGGCCTATGTCGCCTTCATGACCGCCTCCGATGAGAAGAACATCGAGCAAGCCCGAAAGGCCATGGAAGTAGCCGGCGGCATGCAGCGCTACAACGCCGCCCAAGGGATCTGCAGGCCCGGCGGCTTCCAATCCCGCCTCGACCGGCTCGCATTTTCCTCGAAGTACAGCTTCAAAGACCTCGGCACCCTCATCCCGATGGCCCGTACCGAAATGACGGCTCGCGCCGCCGATCCGCTCGAACACCGTGACGATGCCGAGACTTCACACCGTTCCACCTTCCTCTACGCCGTCCGCCGGGCGCTCCTGAGTCCGGGCCAGACCCAATCGGGCCTCTACTTCTTCAACAGCAAGAAATACCGTCTGGACACCGTCAAAGAATTCGACCCAACGACCGGCGCACGCTTCGTCGAGAAAAAGATTGTCGCCACCGCCTCCAAGGTGGTCAAGCTGAGTGCTTGGATCACCAACACCGAGACTGGCAACCGGACTCCGTTCCACCTCTGGTACGAGAAGGGTGCCGAAAGCCTGCCGCCGCTGCGCTTCGACTACCAAGCCCGCTCGTTCCTGAAGTTGGCCTTCGAGGCGCTGCCGGTCGACGCACCCAAGGCAACCGTCGCATCAGCCGTCCGTCCCTGACTACGCCAGGATCTCCCGCACCACGTTCCCGGCAACATCGGTCAGCCGGAACTGCCGTCCTTGGAACAGGTATGTCAACTTCAGGTGGTCGATCCCCATCAGATGCAGGATGGTCGCCTGCAGGTCATGAACATGCACGCCGCCCTCGGCCACGTTGAAACCATAGTCGTCCGACCGTCCGTGCGAATACCCCCGTTTGACCCCGCCGCCCGCCATCCAGAGCGAAAACACGCGCCCGTGGTGGTCGCGGCCGTAGCTGTCCTTCTTCACGGGCCCCTGCGCATAGGGAGTCCGACCGAATTCCCCGCCCCAGATCACCAGCGTGTCGTCCAGCAACCCGCGCTGTTTCAAGTCTTGGACCAGCGCCGCGGACGACTGGTCGGTGTCGCGCGCCAGCACCGGCAGCTTTTCCGTCAGCCCGCCATGATGGTCCCAACCCCGGTGGTAAAGCTGGATGAACCGCACATTCCGTTCCGCCAACCGCCGTGCGAGCAGGCAATTGGCCGCGAAGGTGCCCGGTTTGCGCGACTCCTCCCCGTACAGCTTGTAGACGTGCTCCGGCTCCTTCGACGTGTCCGCCAACTCCGGCACGCTCGCCTGCATTCGGAACGCCATCTCGTACTGCGCGATCCGAGTCTCGATCTCGGGATCGCCCACCCGCTCGTGCGTGCCCGTGTTCAATGCCGCGAGCGCGTCCAACTGGCCCCGACGCATCTCGCGCGAAATCCCCGGCGGATTCGAAAGGTGCAGCACCGGGTCGCCCGTGCTGCGGAACTGCACGCCTTGGTACCGGCTGGGTAGGAATCCCGATCCCCACAACCTTGACAGCAGCCCTTGGTCGGGCTGGCCGTTGGACGGCAGCGAATTCAACACGACGAACGCGGGCAGGTTGGCGTTTTCGCTCCCCAGCCCGTAGTGGATCCACGACCCCATGCTCGGTCGACCCGGCAACTGGCTGCCGGTCTGGAAGAACGTGATGGCGGGATCGTGGTTGATCGCCTCGGTGAACATGGACCGCACGACGCAGATTTCGTCCGCGATCCCGCCCGTGAACGGCAACCGGTCGCTGAGCCATTGCCCGCTCTTACCGTACTGCGAAAACCCGTACATCGAAGGGACCACGGGAAACCGGTCCTGCTGCGCCACCATCCCGGTGATCCGCTGCGTGCCGAATACCGACGGCGGGATGTCCTGGTCGAAGCGGTCCTTGATTTCCGGCTTGTGGTCGAGCAGGTCGAGGTGGCTGGGCCCACCCGCCTGGAACAGGAAGATGATCCGCTTGGCGCGGGGCGTGAAGTTGGGGAACGTCGGCGCGGTCTGGCCTGCCAGAAGTCCTTGCAGCGCAAAAGCTCCGATGCCGTAGCCGGCGCTGGCGAGAAGGTCGCGTCGCGAGAGAGCGTCAGGCCGATGCACGGGCAACCTCGAGTCGTTCCCGCAATACGGGCGGCAGCTTCAACGCTACTTCTTCGGTGATCACCCCGGCCTCGTCCAAATCCTTGATATGGACCTGGTCCTTGAGACGGAAACTAGTCAGTTTCATACGCACCAGGTCCTCCACCGGAACCAGCCGGACCCCCTGCAACTGGCGCAGGCCCGCCATCTCCGGCACAGCAGCGGCATATTCAGGCCGCACCTTCTCCCCGCTGAACACCATATGAACCGCCCGCCTCGCCGACGGCTGCCCCGCCTGCACCAACATGTCCACTCCCGCAACATGCCGATATTGCAACCCGAACGGCTCCACCGCTTCGGCGATAGCAGCCAGATCCTCGCGCCGCACCACTATATCGATATCCTTGGTCAACCGGCCAGCGTCCGGCTCGCGTTCCTCCACGTACAAATAGGTTGCCAGACCACCGATAACGCGGTAGTCGAGTCCGGCGGAAGCGAAAGCCCGCTCCACCAGCTCTGCCAATGCGAAAAGCTGTTCCACCCGTGCCTCGAAGAATGTGTTGACGAACGTCGCCACTGCCGTCACGATACCACGAGCTCGGCCAGCCCGAAGCTAGCCGTTCGCCGTCCGCCCCCGCCGCCAACTCCAGCCCAGATTAACCAGAAACACCACCTGCGCCGCCGCCAGGGCGAACGCCGAGTGCGTTATCCCCTTCTGCAGCGTCATCAGCGGTGCCAGGAATTCGAACGTGGTGAAGTCCGCGTAGCGCCTCGGGCTCCCCGCAAACCCTACAAAGTGCATCGGCACAAACGTCGTGTACGCCAAAACAAACGTCAGGTAGAAATGGACCTTCCCCAGCCGTTCGTCCATCATGCGGCCGCAGAGCAGCGGGAACCATTCGAAAATCGCCGCGAAGATCGCGAACAGCGCCGCCACGCCCATCACGATATGGAAATGCGCCACCACGAAGTACGTGTCATGGAAGTAGGCGTCGATCTGCGGCTGTCCCAGAAAGATCCCCGAAAGCCCGCCGGTCACGAACACCGACACAAACCCGAGCGAAAACAGCATCGCGGTATTCAATTCCGGACGCGAGCCCCACACCGTCGCGATCCAGTTCAGCGTCTTCACCGCCGAGGGCGCGCCGATCGTCATTGTAATCAGTGAAAACGCGATCGCCGAGTACGGGCTGATCCCGCTGATAAACATGTGGTGGCCCCAGACCAGCATCCCCAGCAGGGCGATCGCCACCGTCGCCCCCATCATCGTCTTCTTCCCGAACAGGGAACGCTGCGCGTACTTGGAAAGCACGTGCGAAACAATCCCCATGCCCGGCAGGATCGCGATGTAAACCTCCGGGTGGCCGAAAAACCAGAACAGGTGCTGCCACAGCAACGGGCTGCCGCCCGAATTGGCCAACTTCTTATCCGCAATCAGCAGGTTGCCGGGTATGAAGAAGCTGGTGCCCGCGACCCGGTCGAGCAGAATCAGCATCCCCGCCGCCAGCAGGACCGGAAAAACCACCAGCGCAAGGATCGACGTGATGAACCAGTTCCAGCAGGCAATCGGCATCTGCCAGATGGAAATCCCGGGCTCGCGCAAATCGACCACAGTGGCGATAACGTTGATTGCCGACAGGGTGGATCCGATGCAGAACACCGCAATCGACACAAACCACAGCGTTTGCCCCAGGCCCTGCCCAGGTCCGGCAATCGCCCCCACTGCGGAAAGCGGCGGATAGGCAGTCCAGCCCGAAAGGGGACCGCCATCGCTGACCAGGAACGAGGCGATCAGGATGAGGAACGAGACGAACGTCGCTAGAAAGGCCGTCAAATTCAGCCGCGGAAACGCCATCCGCCCGCACCCAAGTTGCTCCGGCAGCACCAGATTGCCGAAGGCGTTCAGCGGGGCGAGCGTCAGCACGAAAAACACCATCAGGGTGCCATGCAGGGTGAGGATGGAAAGGTACAACTCCGGTGTCATGATGCCGCCAGAGGCCTTGGTCGGCCAAATCGACGCGAACCATGCCACAGGCACCTGCGGATAGACCAAGTGGAACCGCATCAATAAGGAGAGGACAACTCCGATCAGCACCGCGCCCAGAGACAGGAAGAAATAGAGGCGGGCGACGAACCGGTGGTCGGTAAGGGCGGAATTCATTGAAAAAGGGTGACGGTCCCGGCATCGGCCGGCGAAACCCGGACCCGCGTCCCCGCCGGCAGTTCCACCGGCGTTCGGTACACGTAGGTGCGAAGGTATTTCGAGTCGAACCGGTAGATCCATAACAATGGTACGATCCCACCGTCCGGCAACTCCCCGACGACTTGCGCGCTGGCACCGGGCTTCAACCCGTCCGGCTTCACCGCGACCACCTTGCCGCCCTTTCCCGGCTGCCATGATCCCCGGACCTTCACCGGAGCGGCCTTTCGAACCGGCAGGGACCGCGCGGGAAGCCACTTGGGACCGCCCTCGGGAGCCCCGCCCTCCACCCAGTCGGAAATCACCTCGATCTCCTCCTGCGTCAGGCCCGCATCATCCTTAAAGTCGCCAAACCCCTTGATGGCCTGCCACGGGGGCATCCGGCGGTTGCCGGTCTCCTCCTTGATGGCCTTGGCCCAAGGCCTGGCCGACTCGTAGTCCAGCAGCGAAAACGACGCCTTCCCGTCATGGCAGGAGGCGCACCGCCTGCCAACCAGCCTCGAAAGCTCCTTCGTCCAAGTCACCTTGGTGGAGATCACGTCGTGCCCGAACAACGGCAGCGCCACGAAAAACAGCAGCAACCTCACCCGAGCGCCTCCACCGGCACATTGAACGCCACCGTATTCACCACGCCCGCCCTTTGGAACTGCACCCACACCCGGTGCACGCCCTCGCGCGGAAAGATGACGTTGAACTGGATCTGCCGGTAGGCCCCGCCCTCCGGCTCGGTGACATAGATCGGATGGAGATGCATCATGTCGATGAGGTCCGCGCTTGCCGCCAGCATGTGCCCCATTGCCCCCAAATACGGCTCGACGCCCTCCGACGGCGACAAACGGAAAAACAGCATCGTCTTGAACCCGGCCAAAGGCCGTGGTGGTTCCAAGACCAATTCGACGCCGACGTTTTCGCCGCGTTTCGGGGCCAAGTCAGCCCCCGGCCGCGCGACGCCCAGGGAAAACCCCGCGCCTGGCATCATAAGGGTACCCGCGACCAACTGCGGAGTCGCCCCGTGCGGGTAGAAATCGCTCAGAATCCGGTACATCCCCGGCTTCGACAACGGCAACGCCACCCGGAACTCCCCGGTCGCCGCGTCAAACTCGGGATGCACGTGCGCGAAGAACGCCAAATCCTGGCTGACGACAAACAAATGGAACAGGCGCTCGTGCATCAGCTCGAAGTCGCGCACGGTCGCGCCGGAATCGGGATCCACCACCCGCAACGCCAAGCCGTCGGAAGTCCGCCGCATCGAAACCCGGAATTCGCGCGCGTCGGGAACACCGGCCACCAGTTTCATGCCGCAACGGGGGCATTGGCCGGGTACTTTCGACCGGACATCCTTGTCCATCGGGCACACAAACTCCGGCTCGGGCTCCTGCGCGAAAGTCGAGGCCGCTCCGGTGAGCAGAATCAGCACCTCCCGACGCGAAATCGATCCGGGAACCATGAATCCAGCATAGCGTCCGGCATGACAATCTTGTATACTGGTGAAGACGGTCTTGGTGTACCCCCCACGGGTATTTCCGGCCAGGCAGAAGGCGCTCACCTTTGCAAGAAGGCGTTCCGCCCCTTCCGCCTTCACAGCCTTGTGGAGGCAGGGGCGTTGCATTGTCTTTCGGCGATATTGACATCTCGCGCCGCCTTCGATAGCCTATATTGGTAAGCGCAAATATTACGGAGTCGTGTCTTCATGAGTACGGTCTTTCCGACCCAGTCGGAAATCGAAAGAAAGTGGCATGTCATTGATGCCAACGATGTTGTCCTCGGCAAGGTCGCCGCGAAAGCGACGCGCCTGCTTATGGGCAAGCACAAAGCAATCTGGTCGCCCTTTCTGGATACCGGCGACCATGTGATCATCTTGAACGCCGCAAAGGTCAAACTGACCGGCAACAAGGATGACCAGAAGATCTACCGCAGCTACACGGGCTTCCCCGGCGGCTTGGTGGAGACGGGGGCCCGCAAGGTCCGCGCCACCCGCCCTGCCCGCATGGTGGAGGAAGCCATCTCGGGCATGCTGCCCAAGACGAAGCTCGGCAAGCAGATGTACCGCAAGCTCAAGGTCTACGCGGGCGACAAACACCCGCACGCGGCCCAGCAACCAACGGCCATGGCCGTCGCTTAGGGTCCACCCGGAAATAGGAAAGAAGGAATTGCACGTTGGCGTTTAAGAAAATTGAGCAGTACTTGGGCACGGGCCGCCGGAAGACCAGCGTCGCCCGCATCTTCTTGCGACCGGGATCCGGCAAGATCACCGTCAACGGTCGCGCCTTTGAGAATTACTTCCCGACCGAGGCTTTGCGCGTCCCCGCGCAGCAGCCCCTGCGTTTGGTGGAGATGCAGGACCGTTTCGACGTCCTCGTCCTCGCCAACGGCGGCGGCGTTTCCGGCCAGTCCGGCGCGATCCGCATGGGCATCTCCCGCGCGCTGATCGAATTCAACGCCGAATTGCGGCCCACCCTCAAAAAGGCAGGCTTCCTGACCCGCGACGCGCGCCAGCACGAGCGCAAGAAGTACGGTCAGAAGGGCGCACGCAAGCGCTTCCAGTTCTCCAAGCGCTAATCGCGTTTGGCTGCAAAGTGGCTTGGGGTGTGGATTTTCGAATCCACACCCCGTTTCTTGGTTCCAACCGGAACCTTACCCGCACCATCCCCTCCGAACCTCCCAGTGCAAATCTCGCTTAGGGCGCACGCCGGAGACCGGGGGCCCGATTTCAAGGAGTTTATTTGCCCGCAATATCCATGAAAGAATTGCTCGAAGCAGGCGTTCACTTCGGGCACCAGACCAAGCGCTGGAATCCAAAGATGAAGGAATACATCTTTGGCGAACGCAACGGTATCTACATCATCGACCTCCAGAAGACCCTCAAGCTCTTCAAGGATGCAGCCCGGTATGTAGTGGAAATGGCGATGCAGGGCAAGAACGTCCTCTTCGTCGGCACCAAGCGCCAGGCCCAGGAAGCCGTCGCCGAGGAAGCCACCCGCTGCCAGATGTACTACGTCAACCAACGCTGGCTGGGCGGACTGCTCACCAACATGGTGACCGTGCAGAAGTCCATCAAGCGGCTCAAGGAACTCGAGCTGATGGCTGCCGAAGGCAACTGGGGCGGACGTCCCAAGAAAGAAATCGTCCGGATGGAGCGCGAGCGCAAGCAGCTCGATTCGAACCTCGCCGGAATCAAGGACATGCCCGGCCTGCCGGATGTGATCTTCATCATCGACTCCAACAAGGAAGCGATTGCGGTCAAGGAAGCCCGCCGCCTGGGTATCCCGGTCGTGGCCATCGTCGACACCAATTGCGATCCCGACGAAGTCGACTGGGTGATTCCCGGCAACGATGACGCCCTCCGCGCCATCCGCCTGTTCACCAGCAAGATTTCCGACGCCGTTATCGAAGGCCGCGGTCTGGCCACCGAGCACGACTTCACCACCGAAAAGGTTGTGAGCGACGAAAATCCGTCCGAGGACCTGACCGACTACTCGCAGTACGTGGACGCCAAGTACGCCGAGCAGATCATGCAGGAAAGCCTCATGGTCGACGATGCTCCGCCCGCCACCCGCAAGGGTCCCGGCTCGGAAGTCGCCGATGCCCCGGCCGAAGCTGTCCAGACAGTCGGCTAATTGTTTTCCGCAGCATGGGCGACCTTAACCCGGTCGCCCGGGCTGTCACCCCCTCGTAACAACCCCATTATCCGATAATCGAACATATGCCCGATATCAGCGCAAGTCTAGTGAAGCAGCTCCGGGAACGTACCGGCGCTGGAATGATGGAATGCAAAAGCGCCCTCACCGAGGCCAAGGGTGACTTGGCGGAAGCCGAAGTCGTCCTCCGCAAGCGCGGTATCGCGTCTGCCGGCAAGAAGGCCAGCCGCAGCACCAAGCAGGGCACCATCGGTACCTACATCCATGCCGGTGCCCAGTTGGGCGTGCTCGTCGAAGTCAACTGTGAATCCGATTTCGTGGCTCGCACCGACGATTTCCAGGAACTCGTCCGCGACATCGCGATGCACATCGCCGCAGCCGACCCCCGCTACATCCGCCGCGAGGACGTTACCGAGTCCGCCATCGCCAAGGAAAAGGAAATCCAGAAGGCCCGCGTGATCAATGAAGGCAAGCCTGAAAAGGTCGCCGAAAAGATCGTCGAAGGCCGCATGGGCAAATTCTTCGAAGAGGTTTGCCTCCTCGACCAGCCCTTCGTCAAGGAACCCTCCACCACCATCGACCAGTTGATCAAGGCGAAAATCGCCAAGCTGGGCGAGAACATCACGGTCTCCCGCTTCACCCGTTACAAGGTCGGCGACACCGAGCAAGCGTAGTTTGAAAGAAAATCCGGCGGACCTTCGGGTCCGCCTTTTTTTTGCCCTAGACTGGATTCAATGCCCAAATTCGACCGCATCCTCTTGAAGCTCAGTGGCGAGGCCATGGCCGGCCAACAGTCGTTCGGTATCGACGGCGAAAAGGTCAAGGCGCTGGCAGAGGAAGTCGCCTCCGTCGCCCGCGCGGGCGTGCAGGTCGGCGTCGTGGTCGGCGGCGGCAACATCTTCCGCGGCGTCGCCCTTGCCGCCAAAAGCATGGACCGCGTCACCGGCGACCACATGGGCATGCTCGCGACCGTCATCAATTCCCTTGCCCTCTGCGACGCGCTCGAACAGATCGGACAGCACACGCGCGTCATGAGTGCCATCGAGATGCACCAGGTCGCAGAGCCCTACATCCGTCGCCGCGCCATCCGGCACCTCGAAAAGGGCCGCGTCGTCATCTTCGCCGCAGGCACCTCCAACCCCTACTTCTCCACCGACACCGCGGCCAGTCTGCGGGCGCTCGAAATCAAGGCCCAGGTGATCGCCAAGGCCACCAAGGTCGACGGCGTGTACGACAAGGACCCCAAGAAGCACGACGACGCGGTGATGTACAAGCACATCACCTATACCGAGGTGCTGACAAAGTCGCTCGGCGTCATGGACGCCACCTCCATCGCCATGTGCCGCGACAACCGCCTGCCGATCTTGGTCTTCAACCAGCTCACGCCGGGCAATATAATGCGAATGGCGAGTGGAGAGCCTGTCGGAACAATCATTGGGCCACCGGCCACCAACGAATAAGAACATGACTACCGTAAAGGAAATCGAATCTAGCGCCAAAGAGCGCATGGAAAAAGCATTGGGGGACCTCCAGCACGCGATGGCGACCCTCCGGACCGGTCGGGCCAGCGTCCACCTTCTGGACAACGTCCGCGTTGACTACTACGGCAACCCGACCCCGCTGAACCAGGTAGCGAATCTGCACGCCGAGCCCGGCATGCTCACCATCCAGCCGTGGGACATCTCCCTCATCGGCGGCATCGAAAAGTCGATCCGCGTCGCCGAACTGGGCGTGAACCCGTCCAACGACGGCAAGGTCATCCGCATCCCGATTCCACCACTGAACGAGGAGCGCCGGAAGGAACTGGCCAAGAAGCTGCACCACATGGCCGAAGACCACCGCGTCGCCGTCCGCAACGTCCGCCGCGATTGCAACGACGCCATCAAGAAGCTCGCCAAGGACAAGAAAATCCCCGAGGACGAGGAACGCCGCGGCCAGGACGAGATGCAGAAGATCACCGACGGCTTCATGGGCAAGCTCGACTCGATGGCACGTGTCAAGGAAAAGGAACTGCTGGAAATCCGGTAGTTTCCGCTCAACCAAAAACTCAAAAGGCCGCCGGATGGACAACCATCCGGCGGCCTTCGTTTTTTTTTGGAACCGCCTACGAGCGCCGGCGCACCCGTTGAACCGCCATGCTCCCGAGCGCGCCCAGCAACAGCATCATGCTGCCCGGCTCCGGTGTGCCGGTCAGCGTCGCCGAGACGTTGTCGACGTATTCAAGCGGAGTCGAGGTATTGGCTGCGTAGGCGTTTCTCGTGATCTCGATCTGGAGGACGTGGCTGCCAGTCGCCAGGCCCACCGTCCCTTGGACAGATGAACGGATGACTTCGAACGCGTTGTCAAATCCAAAGACCACTTTCTTGGCAAGAGTTTGGCCATCCACCAAGATGTTGAAGGTGCCGGGATCGCCATTCAACTGGCCACTGGCGTCGTTCACCGACGCGATGTCCATGTAAAACGAGTAGTTGCCCGCCGTGCTGACCGAAAAGGTTTGCTGGATGCCGCCCCCCGCGTCGGAGCAACAGGCTCCGGCAGTTTGTCCGACATTGAACACCGCCGCGTTGCTTGCACCACTGCCGGTCGTATCGAATGAGACTACGGTACCTTCGCCCCATTGCGTTCCGATGGTGGGAGACGTTCCCCCGACAGCGGAGTAGGTAAAGGTACTCCAGCCGGTCAGGTTTCCAGTCTGGAAATCTCCGTTGTTGACGATGTTGGATGCGGAAGCTGGCAGTGCAGCTCCGAAGAGTGTGGCAGCGACCAGCAAGCTGGTCATGTTCATTTTTGTCATGGTTTGAGTGGCCTCATTTGGTCTAGCGCAATCCCTAGCTGGAACCGGACAAACAGTTTTCAGGGCCACGAAACTTCGGGTTGGATAATGACAGATTGAGCCCCGTCCACATCGTCCGTGTACCCGCTTCCAGCGCCAACCTCGGTCCAGGCTTCGACGCCTTGGGCCTCGCCCTGAACGTTTTCCTCGAATGCCACTTCGCCCCGGCGAGCAAACTCTCGATTCGTGCGAGGGGTCGCGACGCCTCCCTGATCTCCGTAGGC
This sequence comes from uncultured Acidobacteriia bacterium, assembly GCA_903907865.1. GTDB lineage: Bacteria > Acidobacteriota > Terriglobia > Bryobacterales > Bryobacteraceae > BOG-234. The sequence goes on along the minus strand of CAIVPR010000155.1, from coordinate 14,881 downwards.
GAGGACAACCTCATCTGGCAAACCGCCAAGGCCGTCGCGGCACGAGCCCACAAGGAACTCCCGATGGTCGACCTTGAGATCATCAACGAGATCCCGCTCGGCAAGGGCCTGGGCTCCAGCGCCGCCGCCTTGGTGGCTGGCGTGGTGATCGGCGAAAAGCTGCTTGGGCTCGGGTGGAAGGTCGGCCGCATCCTGGACGAGGCCGCCCGGCTCGAGGGCCACCCCGACAATGTCGCGGCTTGCGTACTCGGCTCGGTTGTTGTGAGTGCCGTGGAACCCGGCGGCCTGACCCGGTCGGTCCGATTGGAGATGCCCGACCGCTTCCAGACAGCCGTGGTCGTGCCCAACTACCAGTTACCCACGAAGGAAGCGCGCGCCGTCCTCCCCGAAACCTACAGCCGCGCCGACGCCATCTTCAATATCCAACGCGCTGCTCTCCTGATCGCGGCACTCGCCAACGGCGACCCGTCCGCATTCCCGACGGCCTTGGACGACAAGCTGCACCAACCGTTCCGCGCCCCCCTGGTTCCAGGGTTGACAGAAATCCTGCGCCTGCGCGCCCCGGGCCTGCTTGGTTGCGCCCTCAGCGGGGCCGGTCCCAGCGTGCTCGTCTTCCACGAAAAGGGCTACGCCAATGTGGTGGATCTAGTCCGACAGGTATTCGCGCTGAACGGTTGCACCACCGAGGTCGTCTCGTCCGGCATCTCGAAGAAAGGCTACGAACTCCTATGACGGCACCCATGGCAGTCTCCGCCGACTGGCTGGAATCGCTCGGCTTCCCCGCCTCCGACCCCATCCCCGCCCCCGATTCCGCGCTCCGGTTCCCCGACGGAGGCCAGTACCGCATCGAGATCCCCAGCACCGAGGGCCCGCGCTGCCTCGCTGCCGTCCTCGACGAGGCCGCGAAGCGCGATGTTCCCGTCCACCGCGTCAGCCAGGGCAGCGGCATCATGCTCATGACCGACAGCGAGATCCGCGAGATGCTGGCCATCGGCGTGGAGAACAATGTCGAGGTCAACTTGTTCATCGGCCCCCGCGCCACCTTCGACACCGGTGCCCAGGTCTTCGCGCCCGCCGGCAAAGCGCTCGGCCTGAGCGCCCGTGGAGCCGATCAATTGCGCTTCTCCCTCGAAGACCTCCGCAGGGGCGTCGAACTGGGCCTGAAGAGCGTGCTGGTGTCGGATTTGGGCACCCTGCAGGCTGTCGGGAAACTCAAGCTGTCCGGCAAGCTGCCGTCCGATCTCATCATCAAGACCTCGGTCATGATGGCCCCGGCCAATCCCATGTCCGCGAAGATCCTGGAGGACTTGGGCGCGACCACGATCAACATCCCGTCGGACCTCTCGATCCCGCAGATCGCCGCCATCCGCCAGGCCATTCAGGCCCCGATCGACTTCTACGTTGAGGCCCCGGACAACATCGGCGGCTTCATCCGCTATTTCGAGATCCCGGAACTTATCCGCGTCGCCGCGCCGATCTACCTCAAATTCGGCCTGCGCAATGCGCCGGACGTGTATCCGAGCGGCAGCCATCTGGAGAACACGGTGATCGGGCTCTCGCGCGAACGCGTCCGACGGGCCAGCCTCGCGATGCAGACGATTGCCCGCTACTGCCCGGACGCGGTCATGTCCCCGGTCCGCTAGGACCGGCAGGCCACTATCCCATCCGCCGATTCATCTCACCATACGGAGTCGCAGACCGCAGGCAATCGAAAGCCCCGGTCCCGGCGATATCCTCCGCCGCGCGAACAAACGCCGCCAATGCAATCCGGCTAAGTCCAGAACCCAAGCTGATCCGCCGCACACCCGCCACCTGCAATTCCGCCACCGTGAACGCCGCCCCCGCGAGCACATTCAACGGCTTCGACACCGCCGCGCACACTAGACGGACGCAGTTCAAATCCGGCAAGCCGGGCGCGAAAAGCACATCCGCCCCGACCCGTTCAAACGCCTGCAACCGCCGGATCGTGTCTTCCAGATCCGGCCTTCCATGTAGATAATTCTCTGCGCGTGCCGTGAACGTGAAAGGAAACGGTAACCCGTGGGCGGCCTCCGCTGCTGCAGCCACCCGCTCCACCGCCAACCCGAAGTCATAGATCGGATGCAAGGGATTCCCCGTGGCATCCTCAATGGACCCGCCAACCAGCCCTGCCCCAGCCGCAGCCAGAATCGTCTCGACAACCTCCGACGGATCGTCGCCGAAGCCATTCTCCAGATCCGCCGCGACCGGCAACTCGACCGCCGCCGCAATGGAGGCCGCGTTGGCAATGGTCTCGGCGCGACTCACCAAGCCCCCGCCATCCTGCCGCCCCAACGAGAACGCCAACCCCGCGCTGGTCGTCGCCAACGCCCGGAAGCCCAATGCCGCCAGCAACTTCGCCGTCCCCGCATCCCACGGATTCGGAATCACGAACGCGTCCGTCCCGGCATGCAGCGCCCGGAACGCCAAACCCTTGTCCAATTGCGAGATAAACATCAGCTCAAGTCCCGGCCCAATTGTAGCCCAATACCCCGGGCCAAACAAAAATCCCAGCCCCCTATTGACGCGCCAAGCCGGACACAATACACTTGCTGTAATCCGGTCCACGCGCCCATATATGACGACTTCCCGAAACTACACCGACCTGTTCCTGCCAATCTCCGCATGGCTTACGGGCTTTGACACGACGGAACTCCAAGCCACCGGGATGACGGCGACCTACTACGCCACCATCACCACGAAGAACACGGCATCGTGCATCGACGACTTCTTCGCCCAAGCGGAGCTGGTGCTCCAAGAGGGCGGCGGCGACGAGGACAAGACTAACTCGCTCATCGCCAGCCAACTCTTCCCCACATCCTGCTACAACAACCTCGCCCAGAACATCATCACCATGTGGTACACCGGCGAATGGGCCCCGGACGTCAACGCCGCACCATCGCTGGCCGAGGCCCACAACATCAGCCCGAATGCCTACGTCCAAGGCCTGATGTGGACCGCCGCGAGCACCCACCCGCCCGGAGCCAAGCAGCCCGGATACGGCTCCTGGGCCGATCCGCCGATCGGGCCGCCGGTCGACGCCCCCTTGACCTCCATCAGCAACGCCCGATAAGGAATACCGACACCATGGACCACGAATACGACGTCGTACTCGTCGGCAGCGGCATTGCCGGTGCCGTCATCGCCAAGACCCTGACCCAAGCCGGCAAACGGGTGCTGTTGCTGGAAGCAGGCCTCGCCGCAGGCATGGCGCTTTCGCCCGAACCCTCCTACGCCAACTACCAGCGCTACCTCGAAACCTTCTACAGCAAGGCGAACAAGGCCACCAACGGCCCCTACCCCGACCTGCCTGACGCCCAGTCGCCGGACGTGCTCCAAATCGAGGCCAAGACCCCGTACGACGAGGGCTATCTCGTCCAAAACGGTCCCCTGCCCTTCGCCAGCGACTGCCTGCGCAGCCCCGGCGGCACCACGCTCCACTGGCTCGGCAACGTGCCCCGCATGCTGCCCAACGACTTCCAAATGAAGACTCTTTACGGGCAGGGCGTCGACTGGCCGATCTCGTACGACGACCTCAAGCCGTGGTACGAGATGGCGGAGTACGAAATCGGCGTCTCGGGCGACGTCGCGGCCCAAGTTGGACCCGACATGGACCGGAGCAACTACGGCGACGACTACGTGTTCCCCATGAAGGAGATCCCACAGAGCTACCAGGACCAAGTCTGGATGAAGAACACCGAGAACCTCTCGGTATCGCTCTACGGGAAGGACTACAACGTCACCTGCGTCAGCATGCCCCAGGGCCGGAACTCGATTCCGAATCCCGCCTACCGGAAAACCGGCATCTTCTGGAACGACGAAACCAAGAGGCTCGAACTTGCTGGCGACGAGCCGGGCAAGTACGAAGTCGTCGGAGCCATTTGGGATCAGAATACCGGCAACCGCTGCGAAGGCAACGCCAGTTGCGTCCCCATTTGCCCAGTGCAAGCCAAATACAACGCGCTCAAGACGCTGAAGAAGTCGGACCATTCCAAGCTCGACATTGCGACCCAAGCCGTCGTCTCAAAATTGCTGGTCAATGACACCACGGGCAAGCTTGACGGCATCGAGTACAAGGTATACGCCAACCCGGCCTCCCCGATCTACACCACCAAGGTGGCGAAGGGCAAGATCTACGTGCTCGCCGCCGGCGCGCTTGAGAACGCCAAGATCCTGCTCTCCTCGAACGCCGCCAACTCCAGCGACCAGGTCGGGCGCAACCTCATGGACCACTTGGTGATGTTGATGTGGGGCCTGTTTCCGGAGAAGGTTTACCCGTACCGGGGACCCGGCTGCACCACGTACCTTCCCACTTTCCGCGACGGCGAATTCCGGAAGGATTTCGCGGCATGGATCTCCCCGCTCGACAACTGGGGCTGGTCCTGGCCGACCTTCGCACCCGGCTCCGACGTAAGCAACGGCCTGGCGGCGGGCAAATTCGGAAAGGCCCTACGCGATTCACTCGCCGACACCGTAACACGGCAAGCGCTCCTCCATTTCGAATGCGAGCAGGCACCCGACCCGAACAACCGCATCACGGTCAGTCCGCAGTATACGGATCTACTCGGCAACTACCGTCCCGTGATCCAGTACGACGCCAGCGACTACATGCGCAAGTCCTTCGAAGCCGCCAAGAAGGTGGGTGACCAAATCTTCGCCGCCAACGGCATTGAAGACTTCACCGACTACAACCCAAGCGACGCCGACTACGTCACATGGAAGAATCGGGGCTATACGTTCTGGGGCGCGGGCCATATCGTCGGCACGCACCGCATGGGATCGAGCCCTGCGGACTCTGTAGTCAAACCGACCCAGCAAACTTGGGACCATGACAACCTATATCTCGTGGGCTGCGGCAACATGCCCACCCTGGGCACCTCCAACCCGACCCTGACCATGACCGCCCTCACCTTCATGGCAGCGGAAGCCATCCTCAAACAACTGGAAGCCTGAACGACATGAGCCAACACTACCAAGCCCCCGCGCCGCGACGACGGCAGCAGTTGTTCCGCCCGGACGAGCCCCTTCACGGTTGCGGACTCATAACATCATTGGATTCCCTGCGGAGCCATCTGCAGACGGCCATCGAGATCGAGCACTCCACGATCCCGACTTATCTCACAACCCTCTACACCATCAACCCCATAACCAACGCCTTCGCCTACCAGACGATTCAGAGCGTGGTCATGGAAGAGATGCTGCACATGACGCTGGCCGCGAATATTATGAACGCGATCGGTGGCCATCCGGCGGTCAACACGAACGATTTCATCCCGGAATACCCCACTTACCTCCCGCACAGCGACGACGCATTCCTGGTCCCCTTGCAGAAGTTCTGCAAGGACACGGTGGATGTGTTTCTCAAGATCGAAAAACCGGCGCACAAGTTTGTGCCCCCGGAGTTCAACAATTACAAGACGATTGGGCAATTCTACAAGGCCGTCAAGTACGGGTTGCGCTACTGGGACCATGTCACTCCGGGCGGGATCTTCACTGGCGACAAGAGCCTTCAGGTTACCTGCGAACAGTATTACGGAGGAGGCGGCAAGCTGACGGCGGTCTACTCGCTGAGCGACGCGGTCCTGGCGATCAATGAAATCGTAGGCCAAGGCGAGGGCATGGACGGAACGATTGAGGACCCGGACCAAGTCTTCTTCGGCGAAGACGTGGAGTACGCGCATTACTACAAGTTCAACGAGATCCGTCACGAGCGGCGCTACCGCCCGGAGGATACCGCGAACTGCCCGCCAACCGGACGCAGGGTCCACGTCGACTGGGACGCCGCCATCAACATGCACCCCAACCCGAAGATGAAGGACTATCCGGTCGGCTCCCCGCTCTACAACAAGACCCTGGACTTCAACCAGAGTTACATGCGCCTGCTGACATGCATCCACGACGCCTTCAACGGTCAGCCGGACCTGCTGATGAAGGCCGTCCCGTTGATGTATGATCTGAAATACAAGGCGCTCGACCTGCTGAACCTACCACTGGGCAACGGGGAAATGGCGGGCCCGAGCTTCGAGTACGTTGCGATCTAGGAGTATCCCGCCACCTGTTCAACACGCATGGTACCGCTCTTGGTGGTGCTGCCCGTCGCAGGAACTGGCGCGGTTCAACTCGGTCAACTAACCGACGCCCCACGTCCAAGTGCGGGATCGGAATTCCTCCCGTGTGAGGACGTTCCGAGCCCAATGGCGCACATGGAAGACTTCCACGCTGGCAGCCGCGGTACCACTGGAGATCCGAAAGTAGATCTTGTAAGCCCTCCGCTTCGGGCCGTGGAGCAAGATTCGAACCTCTTCGCCGAGGTCGCTAGACTCCGTTGCTATCGGGCACCGCGTCGGCATTTCGGCCAAGGTCCCAATTGCAGCCGAAAGCCCGGAAATCCACTTACGCGCGACGACTGCAGTGGACCGTTGGCGTATATATCCCGCGATGGCGTCCAAGTCATCGAACGCAGCATCGGTGACCCGTACATCAAACGCCATGTTTTGCGAGTAGCCGCGCCGTAGCCTCGGCCAAGGGCATCATCCGGCCCTCGTTCGCGTCGCGGATTCCGTTGCGGATGGCCGCAACCGTCTCGGCGTGTTCCAAACGGTCAAGTAGCGCCTGATAGCTTGTCGCGTCCTGAACCACAACCGCAGGATTCCCGTTCACCGTTAGCAGCATCGGAACCGCGCTGCCCTTGAGCGCGCCAACGCACGCCTGCAGATCCCTTTCGAATTCGATGATTGTGCGAACGGTCCGTGCTTCAGTCATTTCCGTATCCATAGGGTACTACGGGAGCCAGCCTATTGGCCCGGCCTGTAGGACTTTTCCAAGTGCTTCCGGATCTCCCCCAACTGGAACCACGCCTCCTTGAACCGCTGCGTCGCGTAGAGTTCCGCCTGGTCGGTGTGGTGCGCCGACTTCGCATCCGCGCTCTGCCCGAACACCAGCAACGAACGCGCCTGCGGCTGCTTCCCCAACTCAACAACCGCCACATAGGTGTCGCCCCGTAAACCGTACCAGCGCTTCTGTCCAGGCACCGGATCGGCACCGAAGGTAAATACCGCCCCCGCGAAACTCGGTCCGCCGGGCACGGGCAAACTGGGCTTGTCGTCGCGGAATGGCTCTTGGGTGCCGCTGGTGTGGACCCGTTGCATCCGGTTGATCTCGCCCCACGGCACCCGCCATGTCCCGAACTGCTTCTGCAGCCCCTCGGCCGCCTGTTCCAACGCTGTAACCAGAAGGTATGGATCGTCCGGAGCCGTCCGCCGCAAGACCACCGCGCGCTGCTCCATGGTGATGAACAAGGTCGCAGCCACCGAATCGATGCGCCCGACATGATCCCACTTGAGCAACTCGGCCACAGCCTCGCCGATCCGTCCCGCCCGTGCGGGATCCGCCGCGCGCAGCGCCGAGAACGCCTTTTCCAGTTCCGGCAACCTGTCCGCGGCCAGCCCGAACGTCGTATCCATCGCTAACCGCGCCCAATCCTCGAAGGTGAACTTCCCGTCGCCCGCCAAAATCTCCCGCGACCGCTTCGCCCGTGCCGTATCCGGCTCCGGCACCATATACGCCGGATAGTCGCCGCGCCTGGGGCTGTCCGACTCATCCGACGTAAGGAACGGCGTCGAATTGCAATTCTGCAGGTACCCGCTCTTCGGATTCAGCACCTGCGGCAACTCGGAGAGCGCATGCAGCCCCGCCCACTCGGTCTCCGGATTCGACCCGTCCACCGGCGCGGCCCAGTCGAATTTCGTGGACCGCTTCGGGATCGCGTTGCCATGCACGTAGAATATGTTCCCGGCAGTGTCCGCGTAGATCGTGTTGGACCCGGTGAGCGCCAACTTCGACAATGCCGCCTTGAATTCCGCCAAGGTCCGCGACTTGGCCATCGCCCACCGCTGCGCCATGGCTCCACCCTCGGACTCGACCGCGCGCACCGCCAACCCGACCATCCCGCCGTTCGTCCCCTTGCGCATTCCGAGAACCGGCCCATGGTGCGTCTTGCGGAAATCCACCCGGACCGACTTCATCCCGGCGTCGGTCTTGATCTTCAGTTCGTCGGTCCACTCGACCGTCACCCGGTGCCCGTCGCCATAACGGTAAGAAAGCGGATTCGCCGGGTCGTCGAAAATCTCCAAATACACGTCCGAGGTGTTGGCGTAGTTGTTGGTATGGCTCCAAGCGATGTTCGGATTGTGCCCCGACCGGATGTACGGCGTCCCCAGGATGGCGAAGCCGGAGGCATCCAGCCCCTTCGACCCGCCCTCGTCGCTATGCAAATGCGCCTCGTAGCGCTGGCCTGAACCGAAAAACCCGATGTGCGGGTTGATCAGCAGCAGCGGGTGCCCGCTCGCCGACCGCTTCCCCGAAACAGCCCACATGTTGGAGCCCTCGTCGGTGTTCGCGGTGTCCAGAGGCAGGTCGCCCGGCAGCCGCAGGGATGCGTCGAAGGGCGTACCCGCGAGCACGGGGAACGCCGTGTCGCGCTCGGCCCTCGTGATGCCGCGACCCGCCGGACCGCGATGCTCGGTCGCCAGCAGGAACCACGGCTCGAAGCGGGTCAGCAAGCGCGGCTTGGTGTCTTGATGGACCGCGATGTAGTAATTGATGCCATCGGCGAACGCATCGCACAGGGCTCGCAGTTGCGGATCGGCCGTGTCGTAGTGCTTCCGCGCCCTCGCCACCGATTCGTAGGCGTGGACCGTGATGTCGCCAGCCAGCGACTTCTGCCCGTACACCTCGGCAGAGCGACCGAGGATGCGGACGTAGTCGTCCTCCAACTGCCAGAAGTTGTCCTCGGCCTGGGCATACATCATGCCGAAAACGACAGAGGCGTCGGTCTTGCCGTAGATGTGGGGGACGCCGTAGGTATCGCGGTGGATGGTAACCGCACGCGCCAGCTTCGGCACCGGAACGTCGGCGGCGAACAGGCAGGGGAGGGCGGCCAAGGCCAGAATTGTGGAAGTCTTGAAAAGGGCCACGATAGATCGTAGCGTACTGTTGCAAACAGGAGGGCGGGATGTCTGTCAGAGCCCGCCCTCCGCTACTACTACTGAATCAGGATCTGCACAGCGTTCGCCGCAACACCCGAGACCGCGAGTTGCACTGCCACTGTTCCCGAACCCGCCAGCGAGCCCGGCAATTGCACGTTCACCTGATCCACCCCGTTGAAGCTGGACGGGCCGACGAACGCGACCGGAGTGTTCACGCCGTTCACGGTTACGGACATGTTGGCTTGCGTTGCGGCCTGCATACCCGTGCCGTAAAGTGTCAGGATCACCTTGTCCGTCGCCGACCCCATGTTGATCTTTGCAGCCGAATAGGATCCCTGCGGATTCAAGGCGTAGGTGGGCTGGACGGTTTGCGTACCGGTCGCGGAAACTCGCGTGGCGTAGGCCGCAAGCAGGGCGTTGCCATTTACCGTGAACAAGGCGGGCGCACTCTGCGCAATCACCACATTGGTGGCCGACTGGGACGACCCGGGGGCCGTAACCGTAACCCGTGCCAAGCCCGGAGCGACAGTCGAGGGAACTTGGAACGTAACTTGGCTGGGCGAGACGAACAAGAGCGGCGCGCTGGTGTTATTTCCCAACCTGTCCACAATGGTGACCGTTGCACCGAGGGAGGTTGGCGTCGGCCCCAGCATTTCACCAGTTTCGGACGTGAGCTTCTGACCCACGGCGACGGCAAGTCCGCCGGGCGCAATCGCAGTCACACTCGGACTTGCGGCCGATTGGACCACCGGAACGCTGGGGGTGTAGATCCCATTCGGGGCGAAGGCAACGCCACGCAGGACCTCGCCCGCAACCGCCGTCCGCAGAGTCGCGAAGGTTGCCGACGCGGGCGCAGTGGTGGCAGCCAGCGTATCGGTGATGGACACCAGCTTGTTGGGGTCTGCCCCCGGGTCGCCGTTGGTGCTCACGGTCGACGTGACGGCGTAGATGGTGACCGTTCCGTCCGCGTTCACCTTGCCCGTAATGTTGCGCAAACCGCCAATGGCGGGGTTGAGCGAGGCAGGGTAGTTCGCGATCGAGTACGGCTGGCCCAGATTCAGACCATTCTGGAGGACGTAGGCCATCTTCCAGACGCCGCCCGCAAGGACCCACTTCTGCAAGCCGGCGGTCTTGCTGGTGGCGGCGTCGGCAAGCACGCCATCGCCCTCGTCGGCCACATACAGAGTGGTGGCGTTGGCGAACCAGATGCCGAACGGATAGTTGTCAGTAGGACCGACTAATCGCGCGGACACCGTTGGAAAGCCCGGGAGCACGGTAATTGGCGCGGTCGCCGCGTTGGAGAGCGTAGGCAAGGAACCCGCGTTGCCCACCTGATAGACGGTGTCGATCCCGTTGCTGCCACTGCCCTTGGTGATGTAGAGAGTGTTATTGAAAATCGTCAGACCCCGGAAGTTATTATCCTTGCCCGGCTTGTCCTTGGCATCCACCGCATATGCCTGCCCCGTCAGAGGGTTGATCTGGCTGATCGAGAAACTGCCGACCTCCGAGGGCACCGTATTTGCCGGCTGCCCGGGGGTTGCGATTTCGACGCCCGTAGAGGACACGATGTTGGCTGGCGTCCCGGCTCCGTTGTTGTTGTTGCCGACCATGTAGTACTGCCCGCTGGCCAGAATTGCCGCCCGGCCATTGTTGCCGCTATAGGCGTTGGTCGGCGTGACCTGGATATTTCCATTGGCGTTCACCTGGGCGACGGCCCGGAAATAGCTGCTGCCGACCGGATTGGTTGGATCGTAGACGCCGGGAGTATTGGAGTTCGACACGTCCACCGTGTTCGGCGGGGCCATATAGCCCATGAACGTGATGACGCTACCGTCGGTCGACAAATTCAGCCCGAGTTCGGACTTGGAGCTGAAGCTCGTGACGAGCATGTTGCTGGGAACAGAGAAGGTGTTCACGGTCGCACCGGCCGGCGTTAGCTGGTCGAGAAAGATGGGAGTGGTGAAGCCGAAGCTCGAGTCCGCCTTGTCGTTCATGAAGACGTTGTTGCTAGTGGCTGTCGAGGGATACAGGCCGTTATCAGTGGCTTTGACACCGCAGGCACCGGGGGCCGCAACGTTCGCGCTGGCCGGGCAGAGGGGCGGCAGAGCCTGACCGACGACCACGGAACCGGCGTCGCCAGTATACACGCTGCGCGAAAGGATCAGATTGCCCGGGGTGAAACCACTAAAGGTGTTCTGGCCCGAGATCACGACATTGTCGAAGCGCCAGTTGCCCGAACTGTTATTCAGGGCAGTTCCCGAAGCACTGGTGCAGTCGGCACCGGTGGAGGCATTTACGAGCTCGATAGCGAACTTCGGATTGTTGGCAGCGAGGGGATCGTTGATAACTGCGGTCAGTCCAGTAAACCAATTCTGACCGCCGCCGGTGATCATGACATACGAGCCCCTTACCGTATCGGGAGAGCTGCTGTTGGTGAGTGACACCAAATAGTCGTCGGAGCCTGTAAGGTTGATCGGCGCGTTCTTCCAAGTAGTGCCGTCGGTGGTGTAGGAAAGTTGCAGCTTCGCCTCACCCTGATTCGTCGCATACCAATCGAAGGTTACCCTAATATTGGTGTAGCCAACCGTGCTCGAGGCGAATACCGCGCCCTGCGTGCCGATGGGAGCGGTGCTCGACCATCCATTTGCCGCCAGCCCGTTGGGACCGGCCTGCGCACGCACACGCCAGACCTGGCTGGTGTTCGTGTTGCTGTTTAGCCCTGTGTCTCCCGTGACACCTACCAAGATATCGTTGGTGGTGACGCCCACATTCGGGGTCGGGTAGCTGTCCATGCCGATTGAGTTGGCGGTGCCTGCTCCGATCGAGGGAACAGGGTTGTTGTTCAGGGCTACCGCGTTGTTTTCAAAGGTCCAGGCAGTGATGACTTCGGCTTGGGCAAGTTGCAGGGACGCAGCAATCAATGCCGCAATCGATAAGATTTTCTTCATAGGGGGTCGATTCTTCTTTGAACGCAAGAGAAGACGCATGCCCAGCCTATCATGACTAGATGAAGATAATAACACTAACTAGTTACAGTTGAGTATCAGTGTCGTTGCCGTCGGATGGCACAAGGAAGGGACTCCGGACCCAGGGCCCGTCACCCGTCAGCCGCAGTCAGCCCTGCGTGGAATCGCGGCTTGGAATCCCAGCTTAGAATCAAAGATTGCCCCTCGATCTCGAAACTCCCCTCAACTGGCTCAAAGGCGTCGGCCCCGCGCGCGCCGCCATGTTCCAGTCCAAGGGCCTCGAAACGGTCGAAGACCTCCTCAACTACTTCCCGTTCCGCTACGAGGACCGCAGCAACCTCAAGCCCGTCAAGCAGTTAGCTCCCGGCGAACTGGCGACCGTGGTTGCCGAGGTGAAGTCGTCGCGCGTGTCGAAAGTGCGGGGCCGCCACCTGGGTCTCTTCGAGGCCATATTCACTGACGCCTCGGGCGGCACTCTCATCGCCAAGTGGTTCCACGGGGCGTATCTGGCCGACCGCCTCGTCCCCGGCACCCGGGCGGCGGTCTTCGGCAAGATCGAGTTCGACTCCTACCGGGGCGAGGTGCAGATGATGCACCCCGAAATCGAGATCCTGACGGGTGATGACGACGGTGACCTCGCCATCCACACCGGAAGAATCGTCCCCGTCTACGAGGCCGCCGGCAAGATCAACACCCGCCAGATCCGGGTCCTGATCCACCAGCTCCTGCAGGACCTGCCGCCGGTCGCCGACCACCTCCCCGCCGCCATCGCCCACCGCCTCCGCTTCCCCACCCGAATCGAGGCCATCCGCGCCGCCCACTTCCCTCCCCCGGGCACGCCGCTCCAGCACCTCAACGCCTTCCGGTCGCCCGCCCAGTTCCGCCTCATTTTCGAGGAATTCTTCTGGCTCCAATGCGGCATCGAGATCAAGCGCCGCAAGGGACGCACCCGGAACGGCATCGCGTTTTCGCTCACCGATGCCGTCCGCAGCCAGATCCTGAAGCTGCTGCCGTTTAAGCCGACCGGCGCGCAGAAGCGCGTGCTCAAGGAAATCGCCGAGGACATGACCAAGCCGTACCCGATGAACCGCCTGCTCCAGGGCGATGTCGGCAGCGGCAAGACCATCGTGGCCGCCGAGGCGTCCGTGATCGCGCTCGAAAATGGCTACCAAGTGGTGATCCTCGCGCCGACGGAAATCCTCGCCACCCAGCATTACTTCAACCTGAAGCCGCTGTTCGACAAGGTCGGGTACGTGTCGGCCCTGCTGACGGGCTCCAATACGGCGCGCGAGAAGCTGAAGCTCAAGGAAATGCTGAAGAATGGCATGGTCCGGGTGGCGATCGGGACGCATGCGCTGATTGAAAAGGATGTGGAGTTCGACCGGCTGGGCCTCGCCGTGATCGATGAACAGCACCGATTTGGCGTGATGCAGCGGCTCGAGCTGGCGCGAAAGGGTGTGTCGCCGGACGTCCTCGTGATGACTGCAACCCCTATACCGCGCACGCTGGCGATGACGATCTACGGGGATCTGGACGTGTCCGTGATCGACGAACTGCCGCCGGGCCGGAAGGCGATCCAGACGAAGCACTTCCCGTCGGACCAGATCGACCTGGTCTGGGCGCAGGTGCGGCGCGAGGTCGAGTCGGGGCGGCAGGCGTACGTCGTGTACCCGGTGATCGAGGAATCCGAGACGGCGTCCCAGACCCAGGCCCTGAAGGCGGCGCAGGCGATGTACGAGGAGCTTTCCCAAGACGTCTTCCCGGACATCACCGTTGGCTTGCTGCACGGGCGGCTCGGCACTTCGGATAAGGAGGCCGCGATGGACGCCTTTAAGCGCGGCGTAACGCGGATTCTGGTGTCGACGACCGTCATCGAAGTGGGCGTGGATGTGCCGAATGCGACCGTGATGGTGATCGAGCAAGCGGAGCGTTTCGGGCTGTCGCAACTGCACCAGTTGCGGGGACGAGTGGGACGCGGGTCGGAGCAGAGCCACTGCCTGCTGGTCACGGAAAAGCTGGGCGACACCGGCAAGGAGCGCATCCGGACACTGGTGGATTCGCAGGACGGCTTTGTGATTGCGGAGATGGACTTGAAGCTGCGGGGGCCGGGCGAGTTGTTCGGGACCAAGCAGTCGGGCATGCCGTCGTTGCGGATTGCGAACATCCTAAGGGACCCGGACATCCTGACGGCGGCACGGGAGGAGGCGCGGGCATTTGTGGACCATCCGCCGTCGGAGGCGGATTTCACGGCGGCGGCGGTGTATATAAGGGACCACTGGCAGCGCAGGTACGGCTTGGTGCAGGTGGCGTGATGGCCATCGCGGGTGGCGGGAATTGAGCTAATCTGTAGAAAGAGGCTTTTGAATGAGCGCAGCGGTAGAGGAGATTCTTCGCCAAGTGTCGCGACTGACACCCAAGGAGCGGCATTCGCTGACGTTGTTGCTGCCGTATGCGGTGGAAGACCATAGTGACGAATACGAAGAGGAAAGGCGTCGGATTGTCCTCAGCCTGAGGGGCAAGTACGCCCATCTTCCGGGGTCGCTTGACGAGTTCCTCGCCCGGAAGGCTGAAGACCTAGAATTGGAAGAATATCGACCGTACGAGGCGTCGTGATCTACATCCTGGACTCAAGCGCCCTCATCGCCTTGTTCCGGGATGAGAAGGGGGCGGACATCGTCGAGCAGATCGTTCTTGACGAGAGAAACGCATGCAGTGCCCACGCCATCAACCTGTGCGAGGTGTACTACGATTTTCACCGAGACGAAGGGGAGCCCTCTGTGTCAAGCTTGATGAGTCAGCCTGTGTGACAAGGATTAGAGTGCAGGGCGGGAAAGGCAAACCTCATCATGACGACAAACGGTTTTACAAGCCCGATCCCGGCTCGGACAGGTTATACGGGGATCATCGACG
>CAIVPR010000154.1 GCA_903907865.1 uncultured Acidobacteriia bacterium | reverse complement strand
CTGGTCAAGGGATGCGACCCGAGCGTCCAGCCAAGGCCGGAGTGGATGGCGGTCTCATGCCGCCTTCCCCCATTGATGTTCAACAGCCGCCACCATTAAGGATAGGCCAAAAACTGTCCATACGATGGGGTCCACCTCAGGGGACAGCGGGGCGTGGTTGCGGTCTTGCTTTTGGATTGTTGGGGTTAGGGGGGAGCGGGTCTATTCTTGGGGTTGGTGACTGACAAAGGTCGCATCCGGTATTTCCGGGCCTGGAATCCGCGGCGCGGGGCAAGGCCCGGGCCGGCAAAGCGGATGCGACCTTTATCAGTAATGGCTCGACAGTACCTCTGTCACCTGTTAGAACATGGAGGCATTAGGAGATCGGTTCATGGCTGTCCTTACCGACGAGACGAAACCGAAGATCAGCACCGCCGAGACGGAGCGCAGCCGTAGGGCTTTGCGCTATGCGGTCTCCCATAATCGCATCGAAGGACAATTCATGAGCCCGCAAGGCACGTCATTCTTCGAGGCGTATGTGCGCGGCGAAATCGACGAGCCTGAAATCGAGCCATCGTGGCGCGTGTCATGTGTCCGGGTCAAAATAGGGGGCTATCCCGCGGTGCTCTTTCTACTTCGTTTGCCTGTGCAAGCTCTGCGAACGCCGAGGAGCCCAATTCCCGCGCTCAGAAGTGCGACAGTGGAAGGCTCTGGAGTGCTGGAACTGGCGACAGCGCCGATCACGCTGTTCCCGGACAAACTCGCAATCTGAATGTTGGGGTCGTTGTTGATTGCGCTACCGGGGTGAAATGGTTCAACGAACACATACACGCCAGCGGCGTGGCCCTGCACGCAGTTAGTGGTTGTTGCAAAGCACGCATAGACATAACCGTTTTGAGACCCCGTTGGCGAAATGTATTGGAAGATCGTATAGCTCCTCTCCGTATCGCTGAAATCGAACAGCAGCTGGGTGGCTGTCGCCGTCAAAGCGCTTCCGGATGCGCCGTACGAGGAAGTATTACCGCCCGAGGGCGGTCCCAACAGATCGAACGTCGTGGTGCCGTCACTCAACGATAGGTGCCAGTCGAGGAGTTCGGAGGAATTGAGGACCCCGAGCGAACCGTCAGTGACGATATCCCCGGTGATGCTTCCCGATCCGACTGCCAGATTAACGGCATAGGTGATTGAAGCAGCGCTGCAAAGCGATACAGCCAAAGGTGCGCCAACAAATAATATGAGAGCGAGCGAGAATCGACGCACGGTGCTTACCTTCCCGATCAATCCAAGAGCAAAATATGGTCGCCCTCGCAAGGTCTTTCCAGAATAGCAGCATCGCCCAAATTGTTTGGCCTAGAAGCCCAACCGGCCAAATGTAAAAAACTGCAAAGTCTCGCGGGAGAGCCCCGCCGCCCAGCTTCCGTTATCGGGCGTTATGTCAAATTGCGACTCTCTGTCCCTTTGTTTCCAATGGCTTGGCCGGGCCTAATGACATCAAAAGATTATGTGGGGGGGGGACGAACCGGCGCTGCAGTCAGGGCGATTCGGACAGCTTCTTGCGGGGCAGCAGCCCCTAATCGGGCGTGGGTGCCATGGCCAGCCACCCTTGAGCCGTGTAAATTATTGTCAGTGTTTTATTCGAAGTCTCGAGTTCACTCTCGTGGTTGTTTGAAAGGTGGGCGGACCGCGACGGGAACTGCGCCGCCCGCGTGTTCCGGTTGCGGATGTTGACGGTGAAGTATTCGGGGAAGGGCGGCACCGTGAGCGGCGCATTTTCTGCTCCGCGAACAAACGCTCCCTCGCGGTCGCGGCTCGGCTGAATCATCATGTTTACGAACCACGACCACAAGGAAGTGTTCGCCCAATCGAAGGGTGACTCCAGATCGCGCTGGTCCGCAGTTGGATTCAGCGACCACCTGCGTCGAGAAGATTCTCGACGCGCCGCACAAGATTGCGCGCCCCACGAGGCGACGCAGGCTGGCCTGGCATCCGAATAGGTGGGCCGAAGGCCAACAGGCATTCCGGCTAATACACTTTGGATGGTGTCCGTTGAGTGCGGCTGCCTACAACGGGTACTGTCCAACAGCTTGTGCGGATGCGTCGGAACGTGCTGCTGCAGCAATGGCCCTTGTCTTGGCGGCAGCGTTTCGATACACTCCGTATATACGTCGTGCGCAACGAATGGGACGAGGCCAAGAATCTACGGAACCAACGGAGGCATCGCGGCATCAGTTTCGAGGCCGCCGCGCTCGTGTTCGACGACCCGAACTGCTTGGTTGTCCCCGACCGAATCGATTCGGCTACCGGCGAGGGCCGATGGCATGCTCTGGGGGAGGTTCAGTTGATACCGGGGTTGGCAGCGGTCTGGCTCGTGGTCCACGTGTACAGGGAGGACGTCGATGGCGAAGAAATTGTCCGCATTGCGGCTTGAGGAACACGCGCCCGACCCCGCCGCCGAACCCGGCAAACAGGGGGGAGTTCCTGCGCCAACGCTGCCGCGTTCGGCGTCGCGGGCGCTGGGCACGCGAAGCAGACAAGCATGAGCGCAGTCGATATAAGGGACAGGGTTTGGAGTGAGGCCGAACTCGCAGCATTCGCAGAGAGCGCCGCGCGGCAAGCGGCTGCCGATTCTCTTGAAGACCACGGAGGCGACGGTGAATCCGGGATCGACTACACTGACATTCCGAGGCTGACGGATCTCCAGTTGTCTCAAATGGTGCGGCTCCGCGACCGCCGCCAGCGCAAGATACCGGTCAGCGTCCGCTTGGATGCCAACGTTCTGGACTGGCTCAAGTCCAAAGGCGGGGGGCACTTGACGCGGATCAACGACATCCTCCTCAACCTGATGGAAGCCGAGGCCGCCGCCAAGCCGGGTCGCTGACAGCCCCCGCCAACGGTTCGGTTCCAGTCTGACTGACATCCCAAGTTCCAGAGCGCTTGGAGCGACGCCTCGACTTCGCCCAGGCTGAGGATCACGGGGAGCTTGTGCTCGTGCCTCGGCGTGGGGATGCGGTAAATCTCGACCTGCCTGTTGCGGATGCGGAGGCAGAATCCGGCCCTCAGCCGTTTGGTACGGTGAGCTCTTCGCCCAGCTATGTTCTCGGGTCTTCTCTGAATACTCGGCACGGAAAGAAGCCTATGTCGCCCCCCCAAGAAGCCGACCATTGGAGTCTTGGGCGCATCTGCGCACTCCACGCCAGAGGCCCATGCGTCAAATCGAAGTGACGCGGAATGCGCTAGTGGCGTTGCCCGAGACTGGTGTGTGCGCAGCAAATGTGATAGATTCAATAGCTTGGCCAACCGGAAGACCCATTAAGGCCGCGCGCCCATCGCAGTCGCGCGATCAATTCGGGCTGCGCGATTTGGCAGAGAATGGTGGAAGTTTTATGCCGGGTGACGCATCGCCGTGGGACCCAAACGCTTGGGAAAAGCACATCCAGCGAGCGCTCAAGCTGCGCTACGCGCAGCCGGTCGGCACTTATCAGCACATCGCTGCTGAAAGCGGCGGCGATTACGGACTGGAAGGTTTTGCGGTGGATGGAACGGCGTATCAATGTTACGCGTGTCAAACCTGGACCGATTCCGCCTTCCTGCTCAAGAAGCAGAAGACCAAGATGACTGCCGACATTGGCAAGCTAATCAGGAATGAATCGGAACTGCTGAAAATTCTGGGCGACATTCGCATCGGCATCTGGAATTTCGTCCTGCCGTTTTGGAATAACAAAGAACTTTTGATACACGCGAACAAGAAGGCAGAGGAGGTACGGAGGCGCGACCCCCAGCACGTCACCAAGGATTTCCGAATCTCGGTCATCACGGGAGAGGAATTTGCCATGGAGATAAGGGCGCTCGCGAATCAGGACATCTACCAGTTCGACGTGAAGGATATCCCCGACAGCGTGTCGGATGTCGCTAAATGGTTTGACGACAATAAAGGCTTGGAAATGGCAGAGAACCTCACGCGGAAGTCCACTGTCATCGCGCAGGGCAAGCCCGAGCGGATGAGGCAGAGGTTTCTGAACCAGATGGTGAAGGATTACATCGGCGGGCAGGTTGTGCTGGGGCGGCTGGAATTGGAACTTCCTGAAGTATATGAAAATGTCATCCGCCGAAAAACGTTCCGCGAGGACGAGCTTGAGGCGGAGTGCCTAACGAACACGTCGGTCCCCGGAGAATTCTTCAACGCTACCTTGAGTGCGTATAAATCGACGCTGCGCAGCGTCTCCGGGATCAGCCCGAATGCAGCGGATGTATTGGCCCGCGAGGCCGTATCGGATTGGCTATTGCGCTGTCCTCTGGAGTTTGAGTAATGGACGAAGAGAAGAGCATCGTAACAGTTCAGCCCCGTGGAATGCCAGCCGAAGGCACCGGCGAAAAAATAGGTCGACCCATCGCCTCCAAAGGGTAGCTGAAGGATCCGTACCCGGTCATAGGCCCGGTAGCAAGCGTGGCGGCCCCTGGGCACTATTGT
>CAIVPR010000153.1 GCA_903907865.1 uncultured Acidobacteriia bacterium | reverse complement strand
GGACCTGGTGAGGGGGAAACGCTGGCTGCTGCTGCGCCGATGGGTGAACCTCAGCCCGGAGCACCGGGGCCAGCTCAACGCCCTGTTCGCCGTCAACAAGAAGCTGTTCAAGGCGCACATGCTCAAGGAAAGCCTCGACAGGCTCTGGAGCTTCACCACCGGGCAGGGCATGTGCGACGACCTCCAGCGCTGGATCGACCAGTTGCGCTGGCAGCGGCTCCCGTCCTTCAAGAAGCTGGCGGCGATGCTCCTCGACCACCTCGACGGCATCCTCAACTACTGCTCGACCAAGGTCCGCCTCGGCGTGGTCGAGGCCGTCAACGGCAACATCAAGACCATCGTCCGGCGCGGCAGGGATTACCGCAACCTCCGCTACCTGCTCCTCAAGGCCCAGCATCTGGCCGCCATCAGGACCGAATTCATCGCCTTACAGAAAGCGGCCTAAAATGCGGGTGCCGTCAGATTCCTGCGCAGAGCCCACTATTCAACTCCTGACACTTGGTCGGACAGGTCTCCGTGATTGCACCCGACAGGCGATCCCAGTCAAGAATCGCGGCGAGAAGCTCCCCCGAATTGGGATAGCAAACCCGCGAGGCCTTCGTCGCCCGATAGGCCTTTACGCGCACGGCCTCGCCCGAAACGCTCGGCTCGGCGGCGGCCGCAAGCGAATCATTCAATCTACCCGACTGCGACCGGGGTTGGTCGTCGTCGCACGGTTCATACGGCGTCATGCCATGGGTCAGAGCAATGTGGAGACGTCCATCGGGAGACATCTCCATCAACCGACATGCGATGGCCAGCTCGATGCTGTGTTGGAAATAGTTTCCATCGTTACCCTTTGCCATCGGAATGATGCTATCAAATGGTTGTAGCCACAACAGGTGGGCACCTGATGCACCGTGCGCAGACAGTCAATATAGTTCCATAATGGAACTATATTGACTTCCTCCCATCCCCGTGCCACAATCGAATCGTGCCTGTGACGCGCCTCCCCGAACTACAATCCATGGCCGACGAGAACGGTGGCCTGATCGCCGCCGAGACCGCGCGCCGGTTCGGCTTCACAGACTCTACCCTCGCCCGCCTGGTCCAGCGGGGACGCATCGAACGTACCGCCCGCGGGGTCTTCCGCATCCCATTCATGAATCCCGGCCCCTTGGCACAATACCTCGAAGCGGTCATGTGGGCCAAGGCGCACAGCGGCCCGCAGCAAGTGGCCATCTCCCACGTCTCCGCGTTGGCCGTGTTCGGCATTTCGGACGCCAACCCGGCCTCGATCCACCTCACAGTCCCCAAAAAGGCCCGCCTCCGGCGCGAAACCCCGCGCAACATCGTGCTGCACCACGGGGATCTACCGCCGGAATCGATCACAATCCACGAAGGCATCCCGGTAACCACCGTTCCGCAAACCGTCTTCGACCTTCAGATGGCTGGCATTCGAGTGGATCTGATTCGGCAGGCTGTCGCCGACGCGCGCAAGGAAGGCTTCATCGACGAGGCAACGGCCCGCCACCTCCGACGACGCATCGAGAAAATCTCAAAACTGCAATCATGAGCCCCAAACCCCTACCGTCGGAGCGCCTGGAAAAGCGCTTGGCGAGGGTCGCCCGCGAAACGGGTGTCGACCAAGAGCGTTTACGAAGATGGGTTTCGTTCCTTGCCCTCTGTGGAGTGTTGGAGCGGGCGGTGTCGGAGCACATCCTGGACGTGTACCACCTGAAGGGCGGAGCAGCGATGGAGTTGCGATTCGGACTCCGGGCGCGCGCGACCAAGGATCTCGATCTTGGGCTCATTGGAAACCGGTCCCGGCGACTGGCCATACTGGGCGACGTCTTACGCTTGACGTTCGACGAGTTCTCCTTCCGGCTGAAGGCTCCGGTCCGCCAGTTCGACCGGGCCGACACCGTTCGTGTGGAAATTGCCGTCCAATACCGGACGCGTTCTTGGCAGACAATTGAGGTGGACTTGGGCCCTTCGACCACGGACCACGCTGATCTTGTCGACCCCCACGTCCAAGGCCTTGCCGAATTGGGAATCCCCGTCACCTCTTCCGGTGCGGTGTTTGGGATTGGCGGACCAAGTGGCGCAGAAGCTCCACGCGCTGACCGACCCTAGAACCACGGAGCGTGCGCGGGATGTGCTCGACATTCTACTCATCGACACAGTTGGTAAGCTCGACTACGCCGAAGCTGCTGCGGCGGTTGTCTGGCTGTTTGCGGAACGCGAAACCCACGCTCTGCCGTGGCGTTTCGAAATGCCGTCGATCTGGCGACGCGAAGGCGTGGACCGGACGGTGGATTCAGCCCTCACGATTCTCTACTGGCACGTGGGCCAGCGCGTTCGCCAAGAGATCCTCAACGAGCAGCCCTCTGTGTCAAGCTTGATGAGTCAGCCTGTGTGACAAGGATTAGAGTGCAGGGCGGGAAAGGCAAACCTCATCATGACGACAAACGGTTTTACAAGCCCGATCCCGGCTCGGACAGGTTATACGGGGATCATCGACG
>CAIVPR010000152.1 GCA_903907865.1 uncultured Acidobacteriia bacterium | reverse complement strand
CGTCGATGATCCCCGTATAACCTGTCCGAGCCGGGATCGGGCTTGTAAAACCGTTTGTCGTCATGATGAGGTTTGCCTTTCCCGCCCTGCACTCTAATCCTTGTCACACAGGCTGACTCATCAAGCTTGACACAGAGGGGCGTCGCCCACGACTTCAACAACCTGCTCACGGTAATCAACGGCTATAGCGGCCTGGTCCTGCAGGACCAGAACCTGACAGACCGGGTCCGCAAGCGGGTCGAAAGCGTGCACAAGGCGGGCGAGCGGGCTGCCGAGTTGACCAGCCAACTGCTGGCTTTCAGCCGCAAGCAGGTGATCGAACCGAAACCCCTGAACCTGAATACGCTGGTGACCGAAACGAAGGCCATGCTGGGCCGGGTGATTCCCGAGAACATCGAGATCGTCTGCTGCCTCAAGGAGGATCTGGCGTTGGTGTTGGCCGATCCCGGCCAGATGCACCAAGTGTTGTTGAACCTTGTCCTGAATGCGCGCGACGCCATGCCCAATGGAGGGAAGCTGCTGCTGGAAACGCAGCACGTGATGCTCGACGCCCGCCGCGCGTCGGAGCATCCGGAGGCGGTCGAGGGTCCGTGCGTGATGCTGGCAGTCACGGACACCGGGGTCGGGATGTCGCCCGAAGTGGCCGAACACATATTCGAGCCGTTCTTTACCACCAAGGCCGCACATGCCGGAACCGGGCTGGGCCTTGCGACAGCCTACGGCATCATGCGGCAGAATGGCGGTTGGATCTGGGTCTACAGCGAGCTTGGGAAGGGCACGACCTTCAAGATCTTCCTGCCGCCTCTGCTTTCGGTGCCGGAACTCCAGGTGGTTTCGGTGGCGAGCCATCCGCACCTTGGTTCCGAGACCATCCTCGTGGTGGAGGACCAAGCCGAACTGCGCTCCCTTGTTGCCGAGGTTTTGGAAGGCAAGGGCTACAAGGTGTTGTGCGCGGCGAACGGCGATGCTGCCATGGCCTTTGCTTCAGGCTACCCGGAACCCATCGACCTGCTGCTCACGGACGTGGTCATGCCGGGCATCTCGGGGAAGGAACTGGCGGAAAAATTGCAGGCCCAACGCCCGTCCCTGAAAGTGCTGTACATGTCGGGCTATACCGAGAACGTGATTGTGAACCGGGGGATCTTGAAGCCCGGAATCGTATTCCTGCCGAAGCCGCTGACGCCGGAAACGCTGCTAGCGAAGGTGGATTGGGTCTTGCGGCAGTAGGGCGTGCCCTCCGGCAGCCGCGTTATATTGAACGGAGCATGCCGCAACAGCCCAGCCGCCGCACTTTTCTAGGGACCGCCGCCAGTGCCGCGGCCACTCCGCTCCTCGGCAGCGCGGCCGTGGCCCCGCCCCCGAACATCCTCTGGCTCACCTGGGAGGACATCGGCCCCCACCTGCACTGCTTCGGCGACGAGTACTCCACCACCCCCAATTTCGACCGTCTCGCCCAGCGCGGCTGCGTCTATTCCAATACCTGGTGCAGCGCCCCCGTCTGCGCCCCCGCACGCACGGCCATCGTCACCGGCGTCTCCCCCACCTCCACCGGTGCCGAGCATATGCGCTCCATGACCCGCATGCCCGACGGTTGGAAGATGTTCCCCGGCTACCTGCGCGATGCCGGCTACTATTGCACCAACAATGGCAAGGAGGATTATAACCTCGAAAAGCCGGACGGCACCTGGGATGCCAGCCAAGGCGGCAACGGCGGCGCGCCCGGCTATTCGCCCGTCCACGGCCACTGGCGCAACCGCAACCCCGGCCAACCGTTCTTCGCGGTCTTCAACAACATGACGACCCACGAGAGCCAGATCTTCAAGAGCGCCACCAACAAGAACATCATCCATGACCCGGCCAAGGCCCGCGTCCCCGCCTTCCAACCCGACATCCCCGAAGTGCGGCGCGACTGGGCCCGCTACCACGACCTGCTCACCGCCGAGGACTCGCAGCACGAGGCGCGCCTCGACGAACTCGCTGCCGACGGCCTCGTCGATGACACCATCATCATCGTCACCAGCGACCACGGCTGCGGCATGCCCCGCTACAAGCGCTTCCCCTACGATTCCGGCCTGCACGTGCCGCTGATCCTCGTTTTCCCCGACAAGTACAAGCACCTCGCGCCGAAGGACTACGTGCCCGGCGGCAAGAGCGACCGCCTGATCAACACCATGGACCTCGGCCCGACCATGCTCAGCCTGGCCGGGATCAAGCCCAAGGACTTCCACCAGGGCCTGCCCTTCGCCGGTCCCTACGAGGCCCCGCCGCGCGCCTACAATTTCGGCTTCCGGGGCCGCATGGACGAGCGCTACGACATGATGCGCTCCACCCGTGACAAGCGCTACATCTACATCCGCAACTACAATCCGCACAAGATCTACGGCCAGCACGTGGACTACATGTGGAGCCTGCCCTCGACGCCCGCCTGGGAGCAGCTGTACAACGAGGGCAAGCTGAAGGCTCCGCAGACGCATTTTTGGGAGACCAAGCCGCCGGAGGAACTGTACGACCTGCAGGCCGATCCCGACGAGACGAACAACCTCGCGGGACTGCCGCAGCACAAGGCGACCTTGGAGCGCTTCCGCAAGGCGCACTACGAGCACGAACTGGCGGTGCGGGACCTCGGGCTGCTGCCGGAGGGCGAGATGCACGCGAGGGCGGGGAAGTCGGCCCCCTACGACATGGGGCGCGACCCGAAGCGCTTCCCGGTCGAGCGGATTCTTGCGGCGGCGGATCTGGCCAGTTCCGGGCAGTCCGGGGTGTCGGCGAAGCTGGCCGGGTTCATGAAGGACTCTGGACAATGCCGTGCGGTACTGGGGAGTGATGGGCGTCCTGATGCGCGGCAAGGACGAGGTGTCGAAGCACCTGCCCGAGTTGAGGACGGGGCTGAAGGATGAATCGCCGCACGTGCGCATAGCCGCCGCCGAGGCTCTGGGGGTGCATGGCACGGACGCGGATGCGCAAGCGGTGATGCCTCTGCTGGTGGATCTGGCGGATGCGACGAAGTCGAACGCGTATGCCTCGATCCATGCGCTGAACGCGATCTCCGCGATGGGGAAGAAGGCGTTGCCTTGGAAGGCGCGGATTTTGGCGTCGACCGGGGTGGACGGGAAGGCTCCGGAGCGGGTCCGGACGGAGTATGGGCCGAAGTTGTTGAAGCGGTTGGGGGAGGTGTTGTAGGGGGGCCGTTGCGGCTGGTAAATGGGTTTTGTCGGATGGAATGGCGAGATCAACGCTTGGGCGTGAACAGGTTGGCGGGCTCACGCGCCACCAGAGGCCCGCGCGTTTGAATAGCTTAAGATTGGATGCATGCCAAAACCCGCCGTTGGTGCTCTAGCCATTCTGTTAGCTACGTTAGCCGCGTATAGTCAAAAAACGACGCCGCGAAGTTCACGGGCGGAGCCGTCCGAAGTGGCAAGTATGCCTTCTGAGGCGGAGATCGGTGAGTTGCTCAGCAAAGCCAGCGAGTACGTGGAAACCTACAAGCAGACCTTTGCAACGGCTAAAGGATCGCTTGAGAAAGCATCTCAGCCGGGGTTCTATGACCGGGCATCCGCCATGTGCGCGCAAGCGTCTCAGGTCATCTCCGCGATCAAGAAGAACGGCTCCACAGCGGTTGCACTTGTGAGCCTGATTGCGGTTCTCGATGACATGAGCCTCAATGCAGCAAGAGCGTCCGCTTCAACGATGTTGCTTGCAGTGGGCGAAGACAAGCAGGCGATGCAGGATTTTCAAAATCTCGCGCAAGCGGAAAAGAACTGTTACGATAGTTCTGAGCTTCTGCTGCACGCAACAATTCGCTATATATCCGTTGAAGAAACTGCGCTTCGGGTCTTGCTAGACCAACAAAAGAAATAGGCTGAGCGCTTGCGGCTGGTAATGGGTTTATCGGACGGAAAAACGAAAGTCGCCAATGGACGGTGTGTCCTCCTAGCTAGCAGAAAGCGGACCACGGCGAAGTGCTTAAAGCTCTGCGTTGGCCAGAAAGTCTTCAAAGCTTGGTGTTCCACTGGTGACGTTGGTGAAACCATGATCACGAAACAACTGCACAAGTCTCGGCGTGTCCTCTCGGCAGCACACGGACAACCTTACATCTCGGTTTGTGGTATCCAGCAGTAACGAACGGGCACGTTTGTCGCCCTCGGACAGGCTGTAGCCGATAATGACGAGTTCGTCGGCATCTCGTATGCTGATCTTAGCACGCTTCCATAATTTATCCCAAAATGGCTTACATTCGCGCCGTCCGTAGGTTGTCGAAAAGTAAAATGTCTTTGGGAGTGCGGGCATTATCATCGCGTGCAACTCACCGTGCTCACCTTGCGTGGGGCAGAGCGGGTCTTTGAAATTCGCGGCCCCTAGGTATTCGAGATCGGGCCTGAAACACAACACAGGGCGGCGGCCCAATGAGTTTCCAGGCGTTCCAGCAATGAACGATCCCCCCGATATACCGTCAAATATCAGAGCCCTCCAGTTAACGCTTCCATGCAGTTTGAGAACACAAACCGACGAAGCCTTTGGCTGTTCTCCGATTTGGAAGCCGTATCCGGTGCTGACGTTCCACTTGGCCGTCGCGCTCAGTGCACGTTCGATCTCGAGATCGTAGTTGAATGTGATCACGGCATCGTCATACTGAAGGACCCCTGCAAGCCCGTCGTAAAGTGCCGTGGAGGCCGCCACCCGGATCGCAGCAAAATGCTCTGTGATAGCTTGTTTCAGTCCACTTAAAACATAGGGTCTGCATCCTCCCAAGGCTTCGGCCTTGGACCCATCAGGACAAGTCATCAGATCGGCGAGGATGGTCTCAAAATTGTCCAGCGTGCCATAGGTATTCGCGATTTCTTGCAAGCACCAATGGTGTTCGCTTTCGCTTGGAAGTGTGTTTATCCAAGCCGCGAGGCACTTCCCCATTTGGGCAGCAAGCGGGTATCCTGCATCGTAGGATGCACCAGCCCCGAGGACAACGACGCGGGCTCCCATATGGTCCAAATTTTATCACCGGCAGCGAAACCCACCGCCGGAAGCCTCGATCCACGAGTTGAACGTGATCAGCCCGATGAACGGCGTGGATGAGAAGCGCCGGAGCGGGTCCGGACGGAGTATTCGCCGAAGCTGTTGATCGGTTGGGGGAGACCTTGTAGGGGCGGTCTCGACGCGTACGGCGGACGATATCCCGGCTGCGCAAGTGGTTCAATATACGTAGAATGATCAAGCTCCATCTCAAGCCGGAACTGGAAGCCGGACTCATGGCTCAGGCGCGGGCGGTCGGCACAACACCCGAGGTTCACGTCCAACATTTGGTCGAGAAGGATTTGTCGAGCGGGCCGACGGAAGTGATTCCGTCGGATGCCTCGGGGATGGTCTGCGACAACGGCCTTCTCGTATACGGTGCGGGAACGGCCCTTCCCGCCGGGTTCCTCGATCATGCCCTCCGGCAAAACCGTGATGAGCGAGGGTGGAATCTCTTGGATGGTCAGGATTGAAGCTGTTCTTCGATACCTCGGTCCTGATACCGGCCTTCTATCGAATCGACGCCCGTCATCAGCCAACCTCAGATGCCCTTCGTTCCGCCTCGGGTGCGGATGCCTAGCACGTTGAGAACGCGGGCGCGGACTGGGAATACGCGTAAGCAGTCAAAGCGGTTGGGGTGAGACGCTGTAGGGTGGATGGCGCGATAATCTGAGTAAGGATCACCACCCATGGCAAGTCTCAATTGGTCACAGTGCCCTGCTGTCGAAAGCATTCCGGGCAAGGTCAGCGGCGCGTGGGTGTTCACGGACACGCGCATGCCGGTTTCCATCGTCTTCGAGAACCTAGGAGCGGGTGCCACCATCGACGAGATCATGGAATGGTTCCACTTGGGTCGGGAGCAGGTGGTTACGGTCCTGGAGTTCGCGGCGCGGAGCTTGGATCCGGTTCCGCCGACGCAGCCCGATGCGGTGAAATAGCGGGAAATGCTCATTCTGTTTGACCATAGTGCGCCAGCCCCGCTACGGTACGCCCTAAAACGCCACATTGTAGTGGAAGCGGCGGAGCGTGAATGGGACAAGCTGGTAAACGGCGACCTCTTGAATGAGGCCGAAGCCGCCGGGTTCGATCTATTCATCACGGCGGACAAGAACATGCGCTACCAGCAGAACTTGTCTACCCGCAAAATTTCGATTGTGGTCTTGGGAAACGCGCAATGGCCGGTTCTTCGGCGTTATGTGGACCGGGTTGTTGCAGCCGTCGATGCGGCGACGCCCGGTGGATATGTCGAGGTCGAGGTTCCGTTTCGGTAGATCAGAGTTCGGATTCGTTGCGCGCGGCGGACCCTACGTCCAATACGGCTCCCCCGCCGGGCACAAACTGAAAGTTCAGCGCAATTCCACGAATGCTTCTCCGGCCTCCTCCAGCGCCTCAAGAGTCTTGGCAAACGTCCTTCCGAACGCAGCCAATAGCTCCTGCCTCCGACAGTTTCCCAGCCGCACCCACAAGAATTTGGGATACGTGGTTCCCGTACGGACCTCCGGGCATAACGGTCGGCGAAGTCCCTGTCCTTTGACACCAGAACCCAGTCGCGCTCCGCGCAAAGGCGCCAGATGTCCGTGTCGTAGGCCTCGGCCATTCCCAAGTCCGCCACGTGGAACGCGGCGGTTATGCCGGGCTGTTCCGACATCCACCGGGCGAGCGCCTGTGGCAGTTGGTGGTCAACCAGGAAGGTCACGCGGAGAGCGGGATGGCGTGGCCGGTTTGCCGCGCCGCGTATTCGATCGATGCTAGGATGTCCTCGCGCTCCAGCGACGGGTAATCGTCGAGGATCTCATCGTAGCCCGCACCGGAGCCGAGCAGGTCCAAGACATCCTGAACCCGGATGCGCATGCCCCGTATACACGGGCGACCGCCGCATTGGCCGACATGGATGGTGATTCGGGCGGAGTGCTCCGGTTGCATGATTGAATTCTCCTTTGACTCTAGCGCTGGCGGCACGGCATTGCAACCAGCGCTATTCGCACTCGTCCGAGCCCAGATCGTGACATCAGGCACCGATGCCTACGTCCAGTAAGGCTCGCCCGCCGGCACAAACTGGATCGGCACGCCGGTAATGAACGTCCGCAGCCACTTCGCGCACTCCTCCATCCCCGGCTCCTCCGACACCACGTGCCCCAGAATGATCTGCCCCTTCACAATCCCCAACGTGACGGCGTCCATCACGTATTCGGGATTGTCGAACGCCCCGTCCGTCTCCGGCGATTCGCCCCCGATCACCACATCCACGTCCGGCGTCAGGCGCGGCGACGCGTAGCCCGGACCCAGCGAAATCCGACTGATCTTCGCCGCCGGATTCCCCACCACCCGGAACGCCTTCGACCCCGTGCGCTTCTTGATCTGCGACGCGAACGCCCCCAGCGTGGTCTCAGGAATCGTGTACACCTTGCCGCTCCCCATGCTGGCCGTCTCGTCCTCGATCCCGACCGACCGCAGCGACGCCACGATCGATTGGTCCGGCTTCTTGGCGTGCTGGTGGTCGTGGAAGCGCCAAATCACCATGTCGTTTGCACGGCAGAACTCGGTCTTGAGCTTGTAGAGCGGGTTGTTGACGAGGTCCTTCGTCTCGTCGCGGTCGTTCCAGAACGTGTCCTCGTGCGTGATGATCAGGTTGAGGCCCGCCGCGTGGGCGCGCTGGATCATGTCGAACGTGGTCATCACGGTGGTGGCGATGCCCTTAAGCTCGGTATCGGGGTTGCCGATCTTGAAGGTGTCGCGGTAGGTGTTTTCGTTGAACGGAATGCCGAGATTGTCCCGGACCAGGCCGATGGCTTCACGCGCCGTCATTAGACTGCCCTCCAGTAGGGGTCGCCCGCTCCGATCCATCGGGCGGGCATGCCGGAAACCGACCCGAGCCACTTGGCGCAGGCGTTCATGCCGGGCTCTTCGGAAACCACGCGGCCTACCGTGACCAGGCTGTGTTTGCCGCCCGTGGAATTGACGTCGGCGGCGTAGTGGACGCATTCCCACTCGCGTACTTCACCGGTGAGCAGCAGGTCGACCGTGCCGAAGTACTTCCACATGGTGGTGACGGTCATCAGGCCCGGATGCAGCAGGACGCGCCGGACGCGTGCCTTGCGGTCGCCGACGGAGCGCAGTCCGCCGCGGATCGCCAAGCGCTTGCGGACGAGGGCGACGGTGTCTTCGAGGCTCGCGGCGGGGATTTCGTAGATGGCTGCATTGCCGTCCACCGGTTCCGAGGCGACAAGGTGGCCCGACCAGCCGAGGCTGTCGGCAAGGCCCGACGTCAGGTCCTTCTCTGTACGGGCGGCCCAGTGGTCGCGCAGCCGGAAGACGACGAGGTTGTTTTTCTCGATGAATTCCTTCTTGGCGGCGTAGACCGGGTCGGTTGCGAGCACGCCCGCGGGTCCGCGTCCACGGCCTCCGGGCACGGGGGGCGGGGAAGGGGCGTCCGCGCGGCCGTAGTAAGGTCGGCTCATGGGTGATGACGAGGTTGAGATTCGCTTTGGCGGCCTGTTTGAGTACGTCGAGGGTGGCCATGGCCGTGGTGGCGATGCCGTGGACGCCCGTGGCGGGATCACCGGCCTTGAAACCGTCGAGGCCAGTTGCGGGCCAGTCGCCGCCGAGTTTGGCTTGGATCTGGTGGACGACTTCAGCGGCCGTCGGGGGCGTCGCGGCAGCGAATGCCGGAGCCGGGATGGCGGCCAGGGCACCGGTGAGCACGGTGAAATCGCGCCTAGTGAGGTTGGGGAATGGCATGGCGGTGCTCGTCAAACTTTATACCTTGGACGGGGCACACGTCAACCGGGAGAGGTGGCTGGATCTGGAGGGATTGCGAACGTTGGAGCGGGAGACCGGGATCGAACCGGCGACGTTCAGCTTGGGAATATGAGCATCGATTATAAACAAAGGAGTTGGGCGTCTACTGCGATGTGCTCAGGTCTAATGGATTCAGCAACTTCCGAGACTCTGTTAATGCCGGTTTCCTTAATGGAGTGGAAACGGAGTGGAGCATCAGAAGGACGTTCTTCTAGTGCAGTTCCACTTGCCATGATCCGACGCACTTTGACCCGGCTATGGTGACCGTTTGTGACGACCACGTTTTTCGCGAGGCGCGACGACCGCGTCACCTGGCAACGCGGCAAGTTGTTAGAGTCAGATATTTACGGCGCCAACCGTGCGCACCTCCTAGTTAAGTGCAGTGCGGAATCGGTAAAGCTGAGCAGCAAACGGAATGAATAACTGAAGATAGATGTAAACCTGTTCGCGGGTCGGTGCAGTTGCCGCCTTTGCGTGCCCGGCCTCATTTCGGGCGATCCGAAGCACGGACTGAACTGCATCAAGGTTGGTCCGCAAATCCTCACCGACTTCCCGCAACAGTTCCTTCGGGATCGACTCCACCGCTGCTTGGAATTTAATGATCTTCTGACTGATGATCTTTTCTTGATTAGCCTTGGCGAAGTACCCGGAGTACGTGTTGTTGGCAAGCCCTTCCGTAATGAGCCTTAAGAACTCCACTTCTGCAGCTACTCCAAGCATGACGCAACTCGACAGCACGCAGTCGGAATAGTACGCCGCGACAGCTTCTTGCAGATAGACGATTGCGGTCTGAGACAGGTCTGGCACCTCGCGCCGTACCAGTTCCAAATACGATGATCTATCGTGGAAGCGCCACGGACTAATCGTCGCCAATGTCTTGTGGGCATGGTGACTGATCCGAAACCACGGCCACATTGGGGTGTTCGCGTCCCGACCGAGTGTGATGAAACCCTGTCGAAAAAGGTCCCAGAACACGTCCCGAACGAGTTCCACATCATCGTCTTGCATTCGGATGTCGTTGGGTCCGTTGACCATCGGCTCACTGATGGTTGACTTCCCACGTCGCACGAGAACCTGCGCCACTCCATTGACCAAGTAATCGAAGTCATCTGGGTTATACCTAATGCTCGGTTGTATGGTCTCTTTGTAACAGTTCAGCCCCATGGATTGGCAGCCGAAGGTGCGGGGTGAAAAAAGTCTGAAAAAACTTCGCTTCGGACCTGGACTTTTGCCGCGGAACCTGGCAACCTGGATGTTTGGGGTGCGCCAACTGCCAGCAGCGGGGT
>CAIVPR010000151.1 GCA_903907865.1 uncultured Acidobacteriia bacterium | reverse complement strand
CGTCGATGATCCCCGTATAACCTGTCCGAGCCGGGATCGGGCTTGTAAAACCGTTTGTCGTCATGATGAGGTTTGCCTTTCCCGCCCTGCACTCTAATCCTTGTCACACAGGCTGACTCATCAAGCTTGACACAGAGGGGCTGACGACCAACTCCGAGCACTTCGTTGTCGTTGTTCTCTATGGTCGTCAGAGTAGATGAAGTCGTTCCCGGTGTTGTATGGCGGGTCGATGTAGATCATCTTGACCTTGCCTTGATAACTCTTCTGAAGGAGTTTCAAGACCTCGAGGTTCTCGCCCTCGATGAAGACGTTCTGGGTGTTGTCCCAGTCGACGGATTCCTCCGGAACGGGGAGGAGTGTCGCGGTGCTGGGGATTTGGACGGCGCGCATGGCGTCGGCCTTGCCCGCCCAGGTGAGGCCGTAGCGTTCGCGTCCTGTGTCGCCTTGGTCGCCCAGCGCCAAACGGAGCTTGTCGAAGTCGATGCGGCCTTCGGAGAAGACTTCGGGGTAGAGGTCCTTGAGGGCGTCGCGGCGTTGGGCTGCGATGTCGGCGGATTCGAGGGACATTCCGGTAGGGTCGGTCTGGGCCGGTCAGGGTTCAGGCCGGATTGGAGTGGATCGCACGAGTCACAGGGAATCGGGGCATGATTGTTATACGCATGGCTCACTTGTTTAGCGGGTTGCGCACTTGCACTCCGGGAAGGCGGGTAAAGTCGCGGTCCGCAGACAAGAGCACGGAGACGCCGTGCGAACGGCAGATGGCGGCGATCCTCGCGTCGTGAACGGCGGGTCCGGCAACACGGCCCGCTTCGAGGAGTTGGCGGAGGTGGGGCCAATAGGTTGTCGGTTCTCCGATTCGACGCAGACTGGGAGATTCGAACCAGGTTTCCAAATCGGCCAACGCAACAGCCAGTGGCGTTGGCGGCTTGAAGATCCGCGGGTGGGTGACCACCGAAAGGAATTCATGCACGCAGGGCCAGGGAATGGCCCACGGGGTATGGCCTTCCGCCAATTCCTTGAGGCAATTCACGGCGGAAGCGTGCCACGGCGAATCCATCCGGTGAGCGTAGACGAGAATGTTGGTGTCGAGCGCGATCATTCCGGGGTACCGTTTACCAGTTCGGGACTTGTGGTGGCTGTTCCGCGCCCCGCATAGATCAGGTCCCGAATCTCCGACCATTTCTGGACAGATTGTCCTTCCCCTTGAAAGCCGAACGGCCTCAAACGGAAGTTGGCGGGATGGCTGGGTTGTTTCATAGCCATTCGAACGCCAGATTCCACCAGTTGCCGGAAGGTGAGGCCCTTGTCGACGCAGTAGGCGCGGGCGGAGTGGAATAGGGGATCGGCGATCTCGACGGTGGTCTTCATGGTTTCAGCCTAGCACCTCTTGTTTAGGTGTATGGGGGTATGGGTGTGGTCCGGGAGAAGATTCAGTTATGACAGCCTGAAAGGCCGCCGCGGCCAAGAATGGCTGCCCTACAAGGCGCACCCACAAGGGCGCGTCCATGGGGGCTATGAGCGGTGGACGCTGGCGGTCGATGGCGGGTTGGACAACTTGGTCGAGTTCTGGCTACGGCAGTCACAAAACATTGCCAGCGGCCGCGAAGGGCGGTTTCGAGGGTTGGAAGGTTCCCGGTTGCCAAGAGCTATGGGCGGATTCTGACCGTAACGCCGAAATACATGTCCCCAAAGATGAACTCCGGTGCTGGATTGCCATTTCGTGCAAGCACGGCCTTGGCCCGTTCCACGCCACGTCCAAAACGGTTGATGGCCCCGAGCGTCTTGAGCGCTTCGGCCAGGACCGGGTTCCGGTAGCTGGTTTGCGTGGGGAAGTTTTCCGGTCGCGCGACGCCATACAGGGGGCCGGGGTTCTGGATTTCGATCCGGTCAGAGTACTGGTAGAAGCGGACGGGTGCCGGAGCCTCGTAGGAGCGGTGGAGTATGGCGTTCATCAACAACTCCCGAACGGCAACCTCGGGATAGTCGGACACCATGGACTCCAAGAGCGGGGAATTGCGGACGGGACGGGTCGAGGTAATCAGGCCGACAAAGGCGTTCAGGTCGCGGACGATGGAGATGAGATCTCCCTGAAACCGCTTTTCAGCCATAACGTCGGTCGACATGTCGGTACCGTCAAAGCGCACGTATTGAACGTAGGCGTTGGGAAACCACTTGATTGGGTCGAACGCGAACAGGATCAACCCCGCGTTCGTGGGGTAGTTCCGCGCGAGGTCAAAGAATCGCAGGGAGGCCAGTTGGTGTTCGACTGGTCGATGATTCTCCGCGATTGTCTCGGCGTCGATTGCAAGCGGACGATATGCATTGGTAAAGAGACCCAAGGATAGATCGGACAAGGTGGAGCCGGGGCACGGTTGGGCGTCGAAGGTTCGTGCGGCGGCGGTTCTTCGTTCAATCAGAATGGACTCTTCCGCATCGTTCGCAATGCCACGGCGCGGACCACGGCGGATCCAGGCCCGCCCCTTGTAGCGAACCGGCGGCAGGTCGGATGGTTGGACCTCCACGACCGCTATATCTCCGAGGCCCGAGGAGAGCTGGCACCGCGACACCGTGATGGCCGGGGGCGGGAGAATATTCCCGTCCGCCGTCAGCCCTGAGAGGTTCCGCAACAACTCGTCGGTTACTGCGAGACCGCAAGGCAAGCCGGTCTGGTCGTCTGCGCCGATCAACAGGAATCCGGGTAGGCGCGACCCGTGCATGTCGTTCGCGAAGGCGCAGACAGCCTCGGAGAATTTCGCGGTGTCCCTCGTCGAAACAGTTCGCTCCACTCGAAAGGACTCAAGGTCCGCCAAAAGGGCGAGCAACTCTGTTTCGGTTATCATTGTCGCGTTGCCCGGATCAAGAGGTCGGTTCGTCCGACGTTGATCGAAGTCTCACCCCGGCCCGATTGGGAACTGAAGACGTTTCGCAGATAGTGGCGAGCATCCACACTACCATCTTCCTCCACTTGCACAATTGACAGCCGGAATTGGGCTGCTTGGTTGAAAGTCACTTGGACTGTGCCCGCCGCAATGGGGTTCAGCGACCACAGGCGTCGAGAGGAGTCTCTCGCGGCACGCCGGATTGCGCGCGCCGCGAGGCGGTCGGGGTTTCTCTACCTGACAACCACACGCACCCGGCCCAAGTTCTGAACCCTCGCATAGGCGCTTTTGGGGTCGCCCTCACGCTGCGAAGCGGCGCGAAGCACGACAAAGTATGTCCCCGGTTTTGCATAGGCGTGCTTGATACTCACTGTGCAACGCCCGCCGGTCGAGACCCTGCAAGAAGTCGGGGTGACCGACGCCAGTTTGAATCCTGAATCGCCCTCCAAATTCCATTCCGCCGAGACAACGCGTCCCGTATTGGGCGGCGGCTCGATGATGGCGGAGAGGGTCACTGCCTGGCCAACCCTGACTTCCTCGCGGCTCCTGCCATTTGCCAGCACCGACACCACGGGTTGGATTCCCCTGCGTTGCGCCGCTGCCGGAGGTACCTCGACCTGGCCATTCACCACCTTGTACGCCGTGTTGCCGGGCGGCGGCACGCCCTTTTCCACCCACGCGCTCAGGTCGCGCAGGGCCTGCTGGAGGGCACCCACGTAGCTGATGGTGTGGGTCGGGTCGGCCTGTTCTTCGACGTCGCCGTGCAGGGCGTGATCCATGAACCACAAGCGGAAATTCTCGTCCGTGCGCTCACCCAAGGCCGCCTTCACCTTCGACGCGTACCAGTCGGCCTGCCAGGGAAAAGCGTCCTGGTCCCACAACGACTCCAGCACGATCATCTTTGCCTGGAAGCGACCGCTTTGCGTGGTCCCGCCAGCCGCAGCCGAGAACTCCGGGCCGATCAGTTTCGGGCGTTGCGGATACAGCGGGTTGCCGTCGGTGGCGCGCAAGTGGTCCCAGCCGTGGAAATCGGCCGTTGGCACTTGGTGGCGGTGGTAGTACTGCGCCGCGAGGATATCGGAGTTGTCGATGGTCAACTGGTCGCCCGGCCTGACTCCCTTCAAGGCGTCGTTGCCGCCCCCGCCGGACATCATCGCGCTCAAGCTCATGCCGACCAGAAGTGTGTGCCCGTCCACCTTGCCGAGGGGGAACGAGGTTCCTGCGGCGTCTCCGGTTGTGACGGTGACGGTCGCAAGCTCGAGATCCCCGGCGGGAACCTCGCCGACTTCGAAGCCCGCCGGTGGTGCCTTCAGTTGTTGCCACGCCGTGTCGACGCCGCCGCGCGAAGCCTCGCCCTGGGGCTGCGGCGCTGGCGCTGGTGCTGCTCCGTTGGTTCCCACCTGCTCGCGGCTGATCACCTTCCTGATGACCACGGTGCGCTGCACCCTGGCGCGCGATAGCGATTCCGAAGGACTGGCACCCGCGTAGCCGGGAAGCTTCCAAAAGTCCTTGAAGTAGCCCGGATCCTTTTGGATCACCGATTCGAACAGGATCGGGAACGCTCCCAGGCCGACGGTTTTGTAGTCGGACCAGCTCTTGAGCGGAAATCCGAGCGCCGTCACTTCCGACAGGACGTCCTTTTGCTCCTGGTCCAGTCCGGCGAACGGGTTGCCGCTGCCTCCGGGCTCCATGGCATCCACAATGGCCGGAAACTTGTCTTTCAATACACGGAGGGCCAGCATGCGGGCGGTGAAGACGTTCGGTATCGCCTGCGGTGAGCCGACCACATAAGGTACGACGCCGTCCCACACTCCCGTCGTGTTCTCGATGCCTCCGATGGTGCGGAATGCACCGCCGCTGCCACCGTAGGCATAGCCATACGTTCGATGCGGGCCGTACATTTGGGCGGCCAGAATGCGCGAGTACTGCGCCGAGGCGGCGTTGGCCCGGTAGGCCCCGAGGGTGCGGTCGGTGCGCAGCGAGGCCATGGTGCCTTCGTTGGTGATGAGGAAATAGCCGCCGCTGGCGAACGCAAAGCCGACCTGGTCGCCGGTTCCAGCCCCGGTGGTGCCTTGCTTTTCATCAATGGGAGTCGGGGTAACGTGCTGGAAGAACCGGCCCCGATACTGTTCTTTGGGAGGGAAGTAGATCGAGAACAGGACGGGGCTCCCTTTGAAGCCCCCATGAACGTAGCGGTGGCGGACAGGGGTGTCGCGCCACTCGTCGGTGTCGACAAAGGGCAGGCCGAGTTGCGGGTCGGTGGCTGCGGCTTCCTGGGCGGCTCCGATGGCGGTGCGGCCCAGAAGGATGAGGGTCGCGAGAACCAGCGAGGCTCGGATCGTTGTCACTTTGTTCATGGGCGACTTTTCTCCTCGTAGATAGGGGTTATGCCGCTATTCCTTCGAACCCTGCCGCTTGCAGACTAGCTTGTAGTTGTCGCCCTGGGTGCCGGTCACGTCAAACTGGATCTCGTCACCGGAGACGATTCCATCGTATGCCACCGTCCCAAACCCGATCTTCATTTCGAAGGTAACCCTGTTGCCCGAGATCTTGGCGTTCGATATCGGCACCTCGTATTCGCCGGCTTGGATTGTGCCGGTGAGCGCCGTTCCGGGTTTGACTGTGATCGTGACCGTTGCTGGACCGGCCTGGGTGTTCATAGAGCCTTTCCAAACACCGGCCAAGTCGTTTCCGGTCAGATCGGCGGCGATCAGCGTCAACGTTGCCATCGCGGCCAGAAGGATGATGAGGACTGCTTTCATGGAACTCTCCCGTTCTGCGTGGCCGGGCATGGTGCCGAGCCTCCACGTCCGCAGTATATATTGGCACTGAGTGCCATGTCAACTATTGAGTGGCGATATGGCAGACAGTGGCGCAGGTGCTGTATATTGGGCAAATGAGCCCGACTCCAACGCTACAGGCTCCAACCGGCTATGCGCCATCCCTGCAGGCAAGGAAACACGAGTTCGTGCGTGACGCGATCTGGACCGCAGCCCTTGATCTCTTTGCGGAAAAGGGCTTCGAGGAGACGACGGTCGACGACATTGTGGCGGTGGCCGGCACTTCGCGACGCACGTTTTTCCGATACTTCGAGTCGAAGCGGGACCTGATCGCGCAGCCGATCACAAACTACGGGGCCTCGATCACGGCCGCCATTGAATCCTGTCCCGAAGAATCCCCGGCGGCGGTGCTGTTCCGTCACGTGGTGCTGGAGGTTGCGCAAAAGACCGTTGCCGATTCGCGCATGCGCAAGGTGATGGCAGTAGCGGCGAAGTACCCGGCAGCGCGCGAGGCACAGTTGTCGCGGGTCGCGGAAGTACAGGACCGTGTTGCGGCCGCCTTCGGGCAACGATTCCACGATGAACTCACCGCCCATGGACTCGCCGCGCTGACGCTTTCGGCCTTGAGCCTCGCCTACCGGGCGTGGTTTGCCCAAGGAAAGCAGGACATCGACTCGGCGGTACAGCGGGTCTTCGCCGAGCTTGCCACTGCGACGCGGCTAGACTGACCGCCGCTATTCCACGACGACGCGTGTCCCTTTGCGGGGACGGGCCATGCCCTCGATCTGGTCGTCAAGCATCGCGCGGATGCCCTTGAGAAACTCCACGCGCGATTGACGGAAATGCTGGGTCGCGTCCTCGGACGGTCCGAAGGCCTCGAAAAGGCGTTCGACTGCGTCTCCGGCTTCGCACAAGGCGCACCTCGACCGTCCCCGTGCCTGCTCGGAATGCGTGTGTTCTTGTTCCTCGTGTCTGTGTTCCATGCCTAGCTCCTCATGTCCACTACCAAAGTATTCCCTTCCATCTTGGCACCGGAAGGCATCATCGCGCTCATCGAGGTCGGCAGCCCGATGTGCCGCCGCAGGGTGCCGATCTCGATCACCAGTTCGTCGTTCTTCTTGAACAACCCGATCTCGCGCTTGTCCGCGAAGGGCATCGTGAGCCGGACTTGGTAGCGGTCGCCTTCGCGGGTGAACGAGTAGGGGCGTTCGGTCAGCGTGATTGCGGCCGGATCGCCCGTCTCGCCGTAGAGCGCGGTCGCCAGTTCGCCGAGCCGTTCGACGCCCAGTACTTCGCGCCGGAAGAGCGGCACGCGGGAAACGGGAATCGGGGAGAAATACTGTTCGATTTCGGCCAGAACCTTCCCTTGCTGGGCGCGCCAGGTTTGGAAGAACTCGTCCTCGACTTCGATGGGCAAGAGGCGGTTCACAATGACTTGGTCGACGGTCAGGCCGTGGAGGGAGAAGTAGACGAAGGCGCGCTGGGTTTCCCGCAGCACCATCTTCTCGGCGTTGGTGACCAAACGTACGCTGGTGGTGTGCCCGTCCTCCAGGACCTCGTCGATGCCCTGGATCTTCCCGAAAAGGTCCTGCACGTTGTCGAAGTACGATTCCGGGGGCATCTCGACGGGGCTGACGCGGTTGGCGATGGGACGGATGGCCTTGAGGATGCGGCGCTCCATGGAGAAGATGTGTTTCATGTACCAGTCGAGCGTGGTCGGCAGGCTGACGAAACGGAGGCTTTCGGCGGTGGGGGCGCAGTCCAGGATCACGACGTCGAACTGGCCCGAACGCCGGTACTGGTTGACGTACATCAGAGCGCTCAGCTCCTCCATGCCGGGGAAGATGGCCATTTCCTCCGCTTCCACGTCGCCCAGACCGCTGGTGCGCAGGATGGAGGTGATGTAGCCGGAGATGGCGTTCCAGTGGCGCTTGATTTCGCGCTGGATGTTGACTTCCTGGATCCAGAGGTTCGGGGCCACCAAGTTGGGCTCTCCGGTGGCCCCGTGGAACAGGTTGCCGCCGAGATCGAAGGAGTCCGCGAGGCTGTGGGCCGGATCCACGCTCATCACCAATGTCTTTTGACCCAACCGGGCGAGTTGAACGCCGGTTGCGGCCGCGACACTGGTTTTGCCGACGCCGCCCTTGCCGCTATAGAGAAGGATTCTCATTGGCGGTAGGATGCGGCGGAGGGCCGCCGCGATGGAAAACCTCGCTGACGGCCCGGTTGCAGGTGTTGGGGATTAGCGGCGTCGGCGGAATTGGACGAGGCCGGCGAGGACGCAAGCCGTGGGAATCGCAAGAGCCGGCTCGGGTGCTTCAGCAGGCAGGGTCGCGGACCAAGTGCCGGCTCCAGCGAAGTTGTTTGGGGCTGCGGAACTGACTGTGGTCCAATCGCTCCATACGGAAACGACTAGATCGGTAACATCGCCATAGGAGTCACGCCAACCCCAAAGTGTGATGCTGCGGCTACGTTCCTGGAGGTTGTCGCAGGACGGGCCGCACGGCTGGATCCTGTCTTGAACCAACGTCGGAACCGTGCCCCATGTGCCGCCGCCGCAGTTGAACAGGAAATCGTAGAAGTCGCTGTTCGAGGTGATGGCGGGGCAGGCTCCCGAGGGTAGCTGGCCCGCAAACTCCGACACGGGCACATTTGTCTGGTTTCCGTAGCTGAGTGAGACGTTCGAGATCGTGGTGCCGGTCACGTCGAAGGTCATGGACGGCAGGGTGGTGCCGCTCGTGTTGGTGAAATCAACGGTGACGGTGCCAGCGCTGGCGGCAACCGCCGTGAAGAGTAGGGTTGCGATCAAGGAGAGTTTTGTCATAGGCTTGGAAGGCGCTGTTGTAGACTTTTCTGAATTCTACAAAAGTCGGTCAACGCTCGTCAACCGGTTCGCGCACTCCGTTCGGTGGACGCGCCGACGCGCTGCACTCGCAAACTGGAGAAGGGGTAAGATGGGGATCGAATGCCTAAAAGCCGGTTCCTAGCAGCGCTGCTCTTGGTCGCCTCCATCTGCCAAGCCCAGGATGTCCATCCGATTACCAAACGCCGCATCGCCCAGGTGATGGGCCCCGGCGGCGCGGATTGGCTGGTCCGGCCGGAGCGCGTCGAGGAGGAGCATCCCGACGAGGCGCTGGACGCTCTCAAGATCCCCAAAGGTGCCACTGTGGCCGACATTGGGGCCGGTGTCGGCTATTTCACGTGGCGTTTGGCCGACCGCGTCGGGCCAAAGGGAATCGTCTACGGCGAGGATATCCAGCAGGTGATGCTGGACATGCTCGACCGCAACATGAAGGAGCGCCATCTCTCGAATGTGCGTCCGGTTCTGGGCACCATCGACGATCCCAAGCTCCCTAAAGATGCGGTCGACTTGATCCTGCTGGTCGACGTCTACCACGAATTTTCCGAGCCGCAGAAGATGCTGGCGCGGATGCGGGAATCCTTGAAGCCTGGCGGGCGGCTGGTGCTGCTCGAATACCGGGGCGAGGACCCGAAGGTGCCGATCAAGCTGGAGCACAAGATGACCATCAAGCAGGTGCGGGCCGAACTGGAACCGGCCAATCTGACGTTTGTCGAGTCCATCGAAATCCTGCCGCAACAGCACATCCTGATCTTCAGGAAATGACCCGATATTGCGACTGGATTTGTGATACGATCTGCCCATGGAAGTATTCAATGCGGTCGGAATCGAACACACACTTTCACGGTTCTTTGGCGACAGGATCGGCAATCGCGGAACTTTCTTTGATGCCGATGTCTTCCGGTCCGGCGACCCGAAGGAACTGGCACTGATCATGCGGCAGGTGGCGGACACACTGGAAATGCGCACCTTTGGCATGAAGTTTCCGAGCGAAGGCGCAGGATCCACCAAGGCGCAGGTCGAAGTCTGCATTTCGCGGTTGCGAAGGCTTGCGGAGCAGATGGCAAAACGGAAGAAGGCCGAGCGCGAAAACTACCACTGGGAGATTTTCGGCGCGCTGATGTTGGGCATCGTGGGGTTGCTGGAAACCTTGGAATCCCGCCAGACCGTTCAGTAGTGCCTACCAGACGGCCTGCGGGTAGTGCTCTCGGATCTTCTCGTCCTTGGTCACCAGCGGCGAAAACCCGTTCGCCTTGGCATGCGCGACGATAAGGAGATCGAACGGGTCGCGCGTCCAAGTTTCAAACAGCGCCGTCTCGGCCAAGTCCGGGAAGGAGTGGTCGCAGACCTTGACGCCGATCTGCGACCGCAACTGCTTTGCCAAGTCCTGCGGGGCGCGGATCGTCTTGCCGATTTGGTACAGGAAGTTCAATTCGACTAAGACGATGGGTGAAATCAGCAAGTCGTGATTGTTGATCGCGTCCAAGGCCGGGGCGGAGAGTTTCTCGACATTGTTCTGGCACAGCCAGACCACGACATGGGTGTCGAGGTAGGCGATCACAATTGGTCCCAGTCCTTGCGCCACTCGGCTTCCATCTCGGCGGAGAGCTCCCTGCCGGCAAGTTCCAGATCCACGCCCGTTGCGAGCACGGGTTGCCCTGTGAGTTTGGCCAACTTCGATTGCTTTTTCTCCGGGACAACCTTGAAGACTACGCCACGGTGAACGAAACCGACGGATTGTCCCTGCAGCGCCTGGTCGGCGAACAGAAAGAGCTCCTTGCGGAATTGCGAGATGGTGGCCTGCATATGTACATCTTACGCCAGTATGTACGTTGTGGTCAAGTCCACGTGTACAATGATCGTCACTGCTCCAATGCGAATGCCAGCAACACGTTGCCCGGAACGCCCCCGAACTGCGCATAGCCCGATTCCGTGAACAGCATCCCGCCCGCCACTATCGCCCCGCCCGCGTCGAACGATCCGCCGCTGCCCTTGACCCCGTTGACGGTCGCAAAATCGCGCATCGAATCGAAATCCCAAAGGATCTTCCCGTTGGCCGTGTCATAGGCGCGCAGGTGGCCGTCGAGCGAGCCCGACAAAACAAACCCGTTCGAGGCCGTCACGGCAGCCGACTGCGCCGGACTGCACGGACGTTTGGTGTCGCAGTCGGGCGGAGGCGTTTTCCAGACGATTTCGCCGTTGTCGATCCGTAGGCCGGAGATGCCGCCGCCTACCGTCGGATCGAGTTCGCGTCCGTTGGCTCCGCGGCGGAAGCCCACGTCAGAAACGGCCGCGTACAACAGGTTGCCGTCGGTCGCCGGGCCCCATTGGATGCCGCCAAGAGCGCTACCCTTGCCCACGCGCGTGGTCCAAATCAGTTCGCCCTGTTTGTCCGGATCGAGCGCGTGCATCTGGCCCGATTTCTGGCCGACCAGGAGAGCCCGTTTACCGGAGGGCAGGGAAACCAACATCGGGGACGTGGCGAGGTCGAAGTCCGGCCCCTTGGCATCGGGGCAGTTTGCGCCCGACCCGCAGGCCACGTTGAAGGCATCCCCAGCCGTCAATTGCTTCGTCCAGACAATCTTGCCATCGGCCAAAGAAAGAGCCAGCACCGAATCCGACGTCGCAGTTGGCGGGTCGGAATAGTTGTCCCCAGTGGCGACGTAGACCAGCCCCTTTGCGGCATCCACAGTCGGAGCCGCCCAGACGCCTGCGCCCGACGGGCCAACGACTTTCTGGCCGCGCGAGTTGTTCGGCTGGGCCTTGGGTTCTTCGGCGATTGTCCAAGTCTTCCAGGCCACCGCCCCGGTCCCGGCGTCCAAGGCGGAAACGCTGCCCCGGAATGAGCAGCAGACGTAGTCCGGTCGCGCGGCGATGGATTCCTCGTACGACGACGCTCCCACGTATAGCTTCCCGTCATGAAGCACAGGTGTCGCAGTGGCCAAAGTGGTGGCGTGTTGGTCAAGCCGTCGCTGCCACACTTGGACGCCGGTTTCCGCGTCGTAGGCATGGATGAGGCCCGCGCTATCGCCCAGAAATGCCATAGTCCGCCCCCCAACCGGCGCGATCAGAATCCCGGTGCGGATCTGCGCCGGTGCCTTGGCGGACCATGCTGTACAACCCGACTTGGCATCGAGCGCCGTGACCGTTCCATCCGGACCGCCCAGGAACACCCGTCCCCGATACACCGCCGGTTGCGCGCGCATGTTGGTGCCGCCCGGAAACCCGTAGGCCCAGCGGAGCTTCAGCTTCGGCAGGTCGGATGCCGAGAGCCCGGCGGCATCGGCTGGTTGGAAGCGCCAATTCGCGCCACCCGGACTCCAGCCGGTCCACATCGCGGAAGATTCCGGCGCAGTCCAGGCCGTCCCGGATTTGCAGGCATTCGCGACAGAACTCTGAACCGCCACGCCCAGGTAGTTAGCGACATCGCGCTTCTCCGCCGCCGTCAGAAGCGCGCCCTGGGTCCGCATTACGCCCGTCTCGAGCGCCTGCAAGATAGCGGTCACGGGCAATTTGCGCAGAGTGTCGGCGG
Organism: uncultured Acidobacteriia bacterium; assembly: GCA_903907865.1. GTDB lineage: Bacteria > Acidobacteriota > Terriglobia > Bryobacterales > Bryobacteraceae > BOG-234. The sequence goes on along the minus strand of CAIVPR010000151.1, from coordinate 11,247 downwards.
CGGGGGTGCGGCTCCCAGGCTGCGCATGGTCATGGCAAACCGAGCACTGCGCCGTGAAAACCTTCAGTCCCGCAGGCTCGTCCGCCGCCGCCAAGGGCAGGGAAGCCGCCATCAATAGGAAACTACTTCTTGCTTTCCGCATCGGCTTTGCGCGCGCCGCCGAGGATGTCGGTCATGGCGTAGTTGCCCTCGTGGCAGGCATATTCGTAGATCGGGCCGGCCGCAGCGACGAACGGGTATTCCAGCGTCCAGTTCCTGGTGAACGTGGTCGGGTCGTCAATCGTGACCGTATAGAGGATCGCGTCCTCAGACGTGCGCGTGAAGCGCTCGATCACACGCAGGTTCTCGCTGGAGCCGTGGAAGCGCACCTGCGCATTGAAATTGGTGGTATCGACCACCAGCGTGTCACCTTCCCAGTGGCCGATCGAATCCCCAAGGTAGAAGCGGATATTGGCCGCGGGATGGGTGCCGTTCATCCGCACGATGCGCGCGTCGTGGACCATCTCGGCCAGGATCATCACGTTTCCCGGCGTCTGCACGATCTGGTAGTTGTTGTTGTACAAGACGGGCAGCATCGGCGGACCGGTGCTGGAGCCGAATCCGAGGAGGCAGCGTTCCGCCAGTGGGCGATTCTTCACGTTGTCGAAAGCGCCACCGTTGCGCGGCATGGCGGCCAACCGTCGGCGGGCCTCGTCGGTGATCGCCGGCACCTTCCCGTCCGGCGGATCGGAGATCAGCGCCGTCCGCTTCACGCCGTCCACGCGGGCAAATTCAGAGCCGCGGTCCACAAACAGCACGTTGTAGCCGCCTGTACCTGCCGAGCCTGCAGCCGCGAGCAAAGGTCCATCGGAAGCGCCGTCCAGCTTGTTCAGCTCTTCGGACTGGTTCTTCTCGATGAACTTGGCCTCGGCGTCAGTCAGTGTGGGCTTCTTGGCCAAGGCGGCCGGCCGCTCGAGCGGCGTGATGGTGGCGTTGGTCCAGATGCCCTGGAGGTCGGGATGGCCGTCGGGCGTGCGTGGCGTCTTCCAATTCTTCTGGCCGAAGGCCGAAACCGCGACCAGGATTAGTAGCAGAGTCACACGCATCGCTACTTCTTCTCCTCTTGCGGTTTCTGTTCATACGGCGCGCCGGTGCCGCCCGAGGATCCCAGGAACAACTTCCGACCGTCCGGCAGGGAAATGTCGCGTCCATTGGCGCGGTTCGACCCGTCCTTGGACTGGTAGCCCTCCACCACGACCTGCGCGCCCGGGGCGACCGTCTGTTTCGTAAACCCTCGCCGCAGCAGCACGTTCGGACTACCCGCCTCGACCATCCAACTGGTGACCTTGCCGTCGGCACCCTTCACGTCGATATGGATCCACGTATGGGGGTTGATCAGTTCGACCTTGGTCAGGATGCCCTCCAGATGGACGGGCTTCTTGGCGTCGAACTCTGCTGCGAACGCGTGGTGCGCCTGGGCGGTATGCGCGCCGAGGGCCAGCGCGAGGGCGCAGGCGGCGATTTGGAGTCGGGAGATATTCATGCGGCCTTGGAAATTGTGGCAGACAGCGCGGTCCGAGTCAAGCGGGACCGGTGTCGGCCCGACTATACCCCGTTCGACTGCTCCCCGGAGCCCCGGCAATCAGGCTCTTGCCCGAATGCCGAAACCGCGATATGATGGTCGAGCCATTCGGGGATGGCCCCCGTGGCGTAGGCGTATTTTCAGGAAAAGGGGATCTATGAACATTCGCATTCTTCCGCTTCTGCTGGCGGTCGGCGGCACCATGTGGGCCCAGGATTTTCGCGCGGCGCTAACCGGACGCGTCACGGATTCGACCGGCGCATCCATACCGAAAGCCAGCGTCAAGGCAACGAACACGGCCACCGGCATCGGCAGCACGACGCTCGCCGGCAACGACGGCCTGTACGTGCTGCCACTGCTGGATCCAGGCCAGTACACCGTCGAGGCTGTAGCCAAGGGTTTCCAGAGCGTGAAACGGGAGAACGTGACGCTGGAAGTGTCGCAGCGCCTGAATCTACCCTTCCAGATGCCGGTCGGGCAGATGTCGCAGGAAATCACGGTTACCGGCGACACGGAACTGATCTCCACCACGGACGCCAACAACGGCCTCGTTTTCGACCCGAATACCACACAGGAGATGCCCCTAAACGGTCGCCAGAGCTACATGCTGCTCGCGCTGACCCCGGGTGTGATCTTCACCCAGGAGCAGTTCGGCGCCAGCGGTTTCTCCGGCACCCGCGGGTGGGACGTGAACTCCAGCTATAAGTTCAACGGTGCCCGCGCCGGCAACGGCAACAACGCGTTCCTCATGAACGGCTCCATCATCAGCAACGAGGGCAGCACGTGGGAGTTCGCCCCCAGCGTCGACGCCATCCAAGAATTCAACGCCATCACCACCGTGTTTGACGCCCAGTATGGCCACGAGGCCGGTGGCGTGGTCAACACCATCATCAGGGGCGGCACCAACAAGGTGCGCGGTGACGTGTACAACTATTTCCGCAACCGCGTCCTCGATTCCAACAGCTTCCAGAACAACGTGGCCGGGCTGGGGAAGGGCCGCCACAACCAGAACCAGTTCGGCGGCGTGGCTGGCGGCCCGATCCGCAAGGACAAGGATTTCATCTTCGGCAGCTATGAAGGCTGGCAGGAAGTGGTCCCGTTCCCCGCCCAGGGGACCACGGTTCCCACGGATCTCCGCGACGGGAACGGCTTCGCGAACCACGGCATCACCGTGTTCGATCCGCTCACCACCCATGCCTGCGGCGCGACTGCCGAACCCTGCAACCAGTCCACGTATTGGCGCAATGCCTTCCCGGCAGATGTGATCCCGAGCAGCCGGGTCAGTCCCGTGGGCCAGAAGATTCTCTCCTACCTGCCCGCCCCCAACAGCCCGGGCCAAGGAGCTGGCAACATTACCAACAACTTTGTCGCCAGCCGCAACGAAGGCCGTTACTGGTACAACCAGGAGATCTTCCGCTACGACCATATCTTCAGCGAAAAGGACAAGCTCAACCTCATGTACTCCCACTTCATGGGGTACGAGTTCCGCTCCTCGACCGGTTTCGCGAAGCCCGTGGCCACCGGCAACACCGACAACAACCGGATCTTTACCGGAATCAATCTGGACCACACCCACGTGCTCTCGCCTACTGCGGTTCTGGACCTCCGCGCCAACTACTTCCGCTTCATCCAGGTCACGCCTGGCTATAACGACCAGTCGTTGAAGATCACGCCGCAATCGATCGGCATGAACAATATGATCCACGCGCCGACCGTTACCGATTCCGTGATTCCAAACATCAACATCAACGGCTTCAGCGGTCCCCTGTTCGGCAGCGGCAGCTTTACCCGGCAACCGTACACCAGTTACGATCTGATTCCAAGCGTGAATTGGACCAAGGGCCACCACAGCCTGCACCTGGGCTTCGAGTTCCACTACGAGGCCCGCGCCAACTCGAGCTTGGGCAACGCGTACGGCACCCTGACCTTCGGTTCGCCCCTCACCCGCCAGGCCACCGACCGATCCCTGACCGCGACGGACGGCTTCGGCGTCGCCTCCCTCTTGCTGGGCATTCCAACCAGCGGCCAGGTCGACAACAATGTCACCACCTACGACACCCGCCAATACTACGCCGGTTTCGTCCAGGACGACTGGAAAGTCAACGACAAACTGACCATCAACGCGGGGCTCCGCTACGAGGTGCAACTGCCCTATCTCGAGCGTTACAACCGGCGCAATTCGGCGTTCGACATCTCCGTCATCAATCCTTTGAGCGACCAGATCATCGCGAACTGGAACAAGCTCGCGACCGCCTATAACGCCACCAACCCCAAGTATGCGTACCCTGCGCCGCCGAAGGCGATTTGGGGAGCCTGGACCTTCGCTGGTCAGAACGGGTTTCCCCGCCGCCAGTTCTACACGGACTGGACCACCTTGGCTCCGCGTATCGGCTTCGCCTACCGGGTCGGGAACAAGACGGTGATCCGTGGTGGCGTCGGCACCTACTACCAATCGATGACCCAAACCGGCAATTCCACCACCGGCTTTAGTGCCAGCACGCCATATATTTCCAGCTTCGATCCGTTGACGCCGTCCGCCTGTGCCAGTGGCGGTTGCAACGCGGGCGCTCCGACCGGCCCGTACTCGATCGTCAATCCCTTCCCGAGCGGGTTGATCGCCGCTTCGGGCTCGTCGCTGGGCCTGCTCAGCAACCTCGGGCAAGGCTCGAACGGGAATACGCTGACCTACAAGGTCCCGCGCACCTACCAATACACCTTGGGCTTTCAGCGCGCTTTGCCTTGGAACATGATGATCGACATCCGTTTTGCCGGAAACTTCGCGGGTATGACCACCACCGGGCACGATCTCGGCTTCCCCAACGATTCGGCTGGCTTGGCCCTGCAGAACGCGTCCATCGCGGATCCATCCATCTTCAGCAACCAGCTCCCGAATCCGTTCCTCGGCATCCTCCCGAGCAACACCAGCCTCGGTTCTTCGACCACGGTGGGGCGGTCCAGCTTGCTCCAGAAGTGGCCCTTGTGGGGCGGTATCAGCGATAGCAATCTGTCGCGGGCAACCTTCCGCTCGGACGCTATGCAGCTCAAGTTTTCCAAGCGCGCCGGCAACAACAACAGCGTTGCGGGTGCCCACCAGTGGAACACTTCGTGGACCTTCAGCAAGGAATACTCGCTGACCTGCTGCGCCGGTCCGAGCTGGATCAACGGCGACGGCAATTTCCGCTATGCGCTTGACTCGAACAACAAGACCGAAGAAATCGCGTTCAGCGGCATGTGGGACCTGCCTTTCGGCAAGGGCCGGCATTTTGCGGCCAACGCGAACAAGGTTGCACAGGTCTTGATCGGCGGCTGGAAAACCGACTACATCCTGACCTACATCTCCGGCTTCCCCGTCGGACTGCCGAATCTGATCAACTACTGCGGTGTCTGGGATGCCGGGTCGAACAAGGACCAGTACCACTGGTTCAACAACAACCCGTCCTGCTACGCGCAGTTCCCGGCCAACGCGGGCGCGCTTTCGTACCTGCCGCCCCGCTTCTCCGGCAACGTGAACAACCCGGCTGAAGTCCAGTTGAACGTGGCGGCATCGAAGGATGTGACCTTCCGCGAGCACTACCGGCTGAACTTCCGTGCGGAGAGCTTCAATCTGACCAACACGGCGATCCGGCCCGGTCCGGGCACGAGCTTCCCGAGCACCACGTTCGGCGTGCTGCCCGCCAGCCAGCAGAACTTCCCGCGGTTGGTGCAACTGGCAATGAAGCTGTATTTCTAACGCGCTTTCCGTTGTGGGGCAGGGTGGTACCCTGCGCGGAGGTTGCCAACCTCCGCACGCGCCATCAAGGCGCGAGTTTGGTCGCGGGTCTGGGGCGGCCAATATTGGCCGTGGCAGATTCTCGGTCGTAGACAAGTGCCCGACTTATCCAAGCACAAGGTCGCAGAGCATTTGTACCGCTGGTCAAGCAAGCCGTAACCGCACCACTAGGAGCGGCAGCAAGTTTTCATCGCTTTTTGTGGGCCGTAGGCGCGAAGCTGCCGCGGCCAATGTTGACCGCATGGCATCCCGCGCGGCAGTCGCCGACCGACCCAAAGCCCTGTGAGGCGCACTTCCGTCCGCGTTGCCGGGCTGGCGACACGGCCGCGGGATGGCATCCTGCCCCGCAAACGACGTCGCTGGTCCAGCCCTGTTCCTCGCCCGTTTGGCCCCGCCGTACGGTACATTGCTTTCTAGGCGGCCGCAACCGAATAGCCCATGGCACCAGCCTGCGTCTCGCCGCCCTTCCCCTACTTCGGAAAGTCCCTCACTCCGCAACCTCCCCTTCCACCAACTCCGCCTGCCCCAGTTCCGCCTCAAGCTCCTCAATGCTCGGCAGTGTCCCCTTCAACTGCTCGGGTAACTGCACCAAGTGCTGGAACTCCGCAATCCCCAGCGGTTTTGCCACATCCCGCAATGCATACTCCGCAACCACGCCGTTCTTCGACTTGCAAAGCACCAACCCAATACTCGGCCGATCCTCCAAATGTCTCATCAGGTCGTCCACTGCCGACAGATAGAAATTCATCTTGCCCGCATACTCCAGCCGGAACGGACCCATCTTGAGATCGATCACCACGAAGCACCGCAGTTTCAGGTGGTAGAAAAGCAGGTCCAGCCGGAAATCCTCGCCCCCAACCTCCAACGAAACCTGGCTCCCCACAAACGCGAATCCCGACCCGAGCTCGATCAGGAGCCGCCGCAAGTGTACCAAAAGCTCCCGCTCCAGATCGCGCTCCGTTGCCTCCCTCGTCAACCTGAGAAAATCGAAATTGTAGGGATCTTTCAGAATCTGCTGCGCCAAGTCTGATTGCGGCTTCGGCAGCGTCCTCTGAAAGTTCGTGACCGCGCGCCCCTGCCGCTGGAAGAGCCCGCTCTCGATCTGCAGAACTAGAACATTGCGGCTCCAGCCGTTTCGGACAGTTTCCTCGACGTACCAAAGTCGCACCCGCGGGGGGGGTCCTTCACCTTGTCGAGAAGCACGCAATTGTGGAACCATGGCAATTGTGCAGCAGCCTGCTGCACAAATGCTTCTTCCGGCCAAGCCTCCGCAAAGGCTCTTATGTACTTGAGATTGCGGGCGGAGAAACCCTGCATGCCGGGGAACTCCAGCGGCAGATCCTTCGCCAGCCGGTCGATAACACCGGCACCCCAACCCTCTTCCTTTTGGCTGCCCAAAATCTCCAAGCCGATGCCCCTCTACAGCAGCACCAGTTCCCGGTTGACGGACAGCGCCGCCCGTACCTGGGCCGTCTGGATCTGTGCTTGAGCCACGCCAACAGCCCCTGATAGGTCTTCGGATTGAGACGCAAGCGGTCCCCACACTACCCTCTTCCCCAAACACCCGGTCCTCCCACCACCCCGCCCGAACGTTGCCCCCATCCCCGCCTGCCACCCCGCCTCCGTTACAATAACCCTGTCGCCATGCAATCCCTGAATTTCGAGTTCCTCCGCCCGAAATACAACGAATTGGCCGACCTCGCCGCCTTCGCCGAACTCTAGGCCCACACCGACCCCTCCAGCGCCGCCGTCAAACTCCGCTCATTCGGCGAGCTCCTCACCTCCGCCATCTACGAGAAATTCCGCTTCCCCCGTTTGCATCCCCGGCATGTCGTCACCAAGAGCATCCAAAACCGCATGTTCCAGGCTTCCCTCTCGAGTTTACCGGAAAATGCCCCCAGCGGCTGGAAGACCTGACCTCATAGGATATGATCTTGGAAGTGTCAGAGTCCGCACCAGTTGCGAGGTCAAGGGATGATCACGATGAGATTTGCCTGCCCCCCTCTGCGGCGGACTTGCTCGAATCCATGCGCGCGATCGGCTACTCCTTCGAAGCCGCGCTCGCTGACCTGATCGACAACAGCCTCTCAGCCGACGCGCGTCAAATCGAGTTGCACTTCTCTCCGTATGATCGACCATACGTAGTAGTTCTCGACGACGGCGCAGGAATGTCTCCGAGCGAACTCACCGCCGCGATGCGCCACGGAAGTCGAGATCCTCGTCTCGCTCGCGATTCCCGCGATCTTGGGCGATTCGGACTGGGGTTGAAGACCGCTTCCCTTTCCCAGTGCCGCCGTCTGACTGTCGTGTCATGGAAGGACGGCCAACGGAGTGCCCGGCAGTGGGACCTTGATCATGTGGCGCGGCGCCAAGACTAGATGTTGGTTCAGTTGTCGGACGCCGATATGCAATCGCTGCCTTTGATGGGCGAGCTCTCTGCGCAACCCCACGGCACGCTCGTCTTGTGGGAGGTGTTTGATCGTCTCGTCGCTGACGGGACCTCGCTGGAGCGTGCGCTCGGCAGTAGTTTCGACCTTGCGCGAGACCATCTTTCCCTCGTATTCCACCGGTTTCTCAATCCAGCCCTCGGCACCTCACCAGTCAAGATCAGCATTAATCGCAATCCACTACGCGCAGTGGACCCGTTCCTCAGTAAGCACAGGGCTACGCAAGTCCTTCCCACAGAGCACTTCATGATCGAACGCGAACGCGTGGATGTGAGACCGTTCCTGCTACCTCATATCTCGAAGCTCAGCGCGGCGGACCTCGAACTGGCTGGGGGAGAGGAGGGGCTGCGCCACAACCAAGGGTTTTACGTTTACCGTAATCATCGGCTTATCAGTTGGGGATCCTGGTTTCGATTAGTGCGGCATGAGGAACTGACTAAACTCGCTCGCGTACAGGTGGATATCTCAAATCGCATTGACCATCTTTGGCAACTCGACATCAAGAAATCTAAAGCCTACCCGCCTGAATCTCTGCGTGAAGGACTGAAGCAGATTATCGACCGCATCACGGAGGGCAGTCGGCGGGTATTCACGTACCGCGGCCGCAGGAGCCCAGATCCGATCATCCGAGCATGGGAGCGAACAGTTGACCGCAGTGGCGTCGCTTACAAGATCAATCGAGGGCACCCACTGATTGCCGCAATCGACAACACCGCCTCGCCCGAACAGTCGCCCTTGCTCGAAGAACTCTTGAGAGTTCTTGAGGAAACACTCCCATTTGATGCGGTCTATGCAGACATGGCATCGGAGCGTCGGCCACAAATCGACGTAAGCGATGGCGACAGGGACGATGACCTACTTACACTCGCAGAAAACATTCTGGCCAGCCTCGGCCCCAACACAGCAGACGGACAAAGGTTCTTGGCTGCGCTTTCCAAGACGGAGCCGTTTAGCCGTGTCCCCCACGTCGCCCAAACCATTACTGATAGGTTCAAATCATGACCAGTGAAAACTCGCGCTTACTTGAGCGGACGATAATCGTTTCGCTCCCTAGTGACAGGCCACCAACAGAGCAAGAGATCGGTACCCGTGCAGCGCTCTTGCGTGCGGCATTCCCAGTCACAGACGAGGAGTTCGCCGCCCTGCTGAAGCGCCTGCACGCCAGGATGGCGATCGAGATGGACATGGGCGTGTTTCTTGCCGCCGATCACCGACCGTGGTTGAACGCCCGAAAGCCCGATATTGATCCGTTCTATTGGGGACGATTTCAGCAACTCCTTGAGAAGAAAGATTGGCCGCCGAAGGTGATCGCCACTCTTGACCGTGTCACTGACGAATTATTGGATCTCATCGGAAACCCCGCCGAGGTCAATCCTTGGGGTCGCCGCGGCCTTGTAGTGGGCGATGTACAGTCCGGCAAGACCGCGACATACACTGCACTGTGCTGTAAAGCTGGCGACGCTGGCTACCGTCTGATCATCCTGCTCACCGGCACATTGGAAAGTCTGCGCCGGCAGACGCAAGAACGGCTGGACGAAGGTTTTGTCGGACTCGACAGTTCGGGCGAGCTAACCAAGATTCGCACCTCCAGCCGTGCTGTAGGCGTCGGCCTAATCGATCCTCGAAAATCAGCCGGAGTCTTCACATCCCGCGACAAGGACTTCAGTAAGACCCTGCTGAATGCGCTCGGGTTTCGCCTTGACATCTTCAAGAACCCGGTTCTGGTTGTCGTGAAGAAGAACAAGCGCATGCTGGAAAACCTTGAGACTTGGCTTAAAGAGTTCAACGCTGGGCAAAGTGGTCACATTGACGCGCCCGTTCTGGTCATTGATGACGAAGCTGACAGCGCTTCTGTCAATACGCGGCCTGCTGCCGAAGATCCAACCGCTATTAATCTTGGAATTCGTTCGCTGTTGAGCCTGTTTACGCATTCGAGTTACATTGGCTTCACGGCAACGCCATTCGCCAATGTATTCATCGATCCGGATACGGAAGACGAGATGATCGGAAGCGATCTATTTCCTAGGGATTTCATTTATAGTCTGGAGCCGCCCAACAACTACCTAGGTCCGAAAGATATATTTGGGGACGATCCGCGGCTAAGCCTCTTAAGATTCATTGTAGACGCCAGCATCATGCTCCCCGAAAAGCATAAGTCCGACCTCGTCGTCCAAACTCTACCTCCAAGCTTGCAAGACGCAATCCGCACATTCCTGTTGGCTACGACAATCCGCGATCTGAGAGGGGAAGGCCCCACCCACCGATCAATGCTCGTGAACGTCAGCCGCTTTACGAACGTACAGGATCAAGTCGCGACGGTCATACACACATGGCTGTCTCAAGTGCAGCAAGACATTCGGAACTACAGTCAGCTTTCGCCCGCAGAAGCCCTAAAGAACTCAAATCTGTCAGCCCTTCACGACACTTGGAAAACTGAATTCTCCGGCGCTGGTTTTTCTTGGGAGACCATACAGTCACAACTCGTCGTCGGGGCCCTTCCGATTGTTATCCAGGCGGTCAACCAACGCACTGGAGCGGCGAGTCTGGATTATACCAAGCACAGGGAGAATGGACTGCGCGTCATCGCTGTCGGAGGGAACAGTCTGGCGCGCGGGCTAACACTCGAAGGGCTCAGTGTGAGCTATTTCTTTCGCAACTCCCAAATGTACGACACTCTCTTGCAAATGGGTCGCTGGTTCGGATACCGGGATGGCTACGAGGATTTGTGCCGAGTATGGCTCACAAAAGATGCGTCCCACTGGTATTCCCATATCAGCATGGCCTCGGAGGAACTTCGCGCGGAAGTTAAAAAGATGCGGGCCCAAGGACGAACGCCGAAGGATTTCGGTCTAAAAGTGCGAGCTCATCCCGACTCACTGATCGTTACCGCTCAAAACAAGATGCGAAATGCCCGGACCGTCGAGCGCAAAATCTCGATCAGCGGCGAGTACCTCGAGACGCCGCGGCTTAAGACGAACGAAAATATCATCCGGGCAAATAAACAGGTTGTCGAGACATTCGTGAGGTCTTTGCAAACTGCGGGACTGACTCAAGAGAAGTCGCGCCTCGGCAATCCATTCTGGTCTGCGATACCCAAACGCTTTATTGTGGCACTCTTGCGTGGGTTCGATGTCCATCCCCTAAATATCTTGTTTCAGAGCGCTGACCTCGCGAACTTCATTGAGAACACGACGGAAGAGAGCTTACAGGCGTGGGATGTCGTACTGCCGGAGGGCGACGGCTCCACGATTGAACTTGGCGGCGTCATGCTCGGTCGAAACAAGAGGCAAGTGGAAGTGCGCGCCGATGAAAACAGCGTGTTGGTTGCGGGGTAACAGTTCAGCCCCGCGGATTGCCATGCGAAGGTGCCGGGCGAAAAAAGTCTGAAAAAACTTCGCTTCGGACCTGGACTTTTGGTGCGGAACCTGGCAACCTGGATGTTTGGGGTGCGCCAACTGCCAGCAACGGGG
>CAIVPR010000150.1 GCA_903907865.1 uncultured Acidobacteriia bacterium | reverse complement strand
TCCGAAGCGAAGTTTTTTCAGACTTTTTTCACCCCGCACCTTCGGCTGCCAATCCATGGGGCTGAACTGTTACAGGAATTCTTAGATGACAAAGATAACAGGAGATAGCAGTCAACTTATAGTTCTAAGTGAAACCCTTAGGACCCCTGGTACTTTTTACGGAGGCAGGGCCGGTGCGGGAGGATGCGGCGCTCCCCTCGGATGGGATAACCTGTATAACAATGCGAATCCACCGAACGATCACGATCACCGTCCTGGCAGCCCTGGCGGCGGCCACGACGCTTGCCCAGACGCCCTTCTACCTCAAGGACGGCGACCGCGTCGTCTTCTACGGTGACAGCATCACCGACCAGCGCCTCTACACGACCTTCACCGAAACATACGTCGTGACCCGTTTCCCCGCCATGAACGTCTCGTTCACCCACTCCGGCTGGGGCGGCGACCGCGTCGGCGGAGGTGGTGGCGGTCCGATCGACTTGCGCTTGAGCCGTGACGTCTTCCCGTACAAGCCCACGGTGGTGACCATCATGCTCGGCATGAACGACGGCGGCTACCGCGCGTTCGACCAGAAGATCTTCGACACATTCAGTTCGGGCTACGAGCACATCCTCGACTCCCTCAAAGCGAACGTGCCCGCCAGCCGGGTGACCTTGATCCAACCATCCCCCTACGACGACGCAACGCGGGCCCCTTTGTTTGAAGGCGGCTACAACGCCGTGCTTCTCAAGTTCAGCGACTATCTGAAGACCGTCGCCGAAACGCGCCACCTGGATCTGGCGGATCTGAACAACCCGGTGGTAGCGATGCTGAAGAAGGCCGCAGTCGCGGACAAAGAGCAAGCTTCGAAGATTCTCCCCGACCGTGTCCACCCGGCGGCTGCTGGCCACCTGGTGATGGCTGCGGCGTTGCTGAAGGCGTGGCATGCACCGGCGTTGGTGTCAGATGTCGCAATCAATGTGTCGGACAAGACCGCACAGGTCAAGGGCGCCAAGATCACGGATATCCGCTCGGGTGGGCCCGTGTCTTGGACTTCGACCGAGGCGGCCCTGCCCCTGCCGATCGACACCAAAGACAAGCTCGTGGATTTGGCGGTCAAGTCTTCCGATGTTGTGGAGGCTCTGGACCAAGAGCTGTTGCGGGTCTCCGGCCTGACCGCGGGCAAGTGGGAGTTGAAAATCGACGGTGCGGCAGTTGCGTCATTCTCGTCCGACGACTTGGCGAAGGGCGTGAACTTGGCGCTGCTGAACACGCCCATGCTGAGGCAAGCCCTGGAGGTGCACGGATTGACTGTGAAGCACAACAACATCCACTTCATGGCTTGGCGGACGATTCAGACGGGCTTGGCGACGGACGCCTCGCCATACACCAAGCAGAACGCGATCCTGGCATTGGACCAGCTCGACCACGAACTGGTCGCCGAACAGAGGGCGGCCGCCCAGCCCAAACAGCACCATTTCGAGTTGGTGCCGGTGAACTGAGCGGCGGCTTGGGAGTTATGCCTGAATGACCGGTCCGGGTACCACGCCCGGACCGCGTCCCAACGTTGCCGTTGCCAGCATCCCGCCCAATCCCATCGTCTCGACCGCCGAGGAGGGTACGATCACCATCGCGCCCTTCTCCTTGATCGCCTCGTACAGCATGTTCATGGCGCGCAAGTGGAGGGCTACGGGGTTGTCTTGGTAGACTTTCGCCGCCTCCGCAAACTTGGCCGAGATTTCCGTTTCCGCCGTGCCCAGGACGATCCGGGCCTGCCGCTCGCGTTCGGCCTGTGCCTGTCGCGACATTGCGTCTTCGAGCGCGGCCGGGATGTGGACGTCCCGGATTTCCACAGACTGCACCGTGATCCCCCAAGGATTCGTCTTCGCGTCCAATATCCGCTGCAGTTCCTTGCCCAAGGACTCGCGCTCCGTGATCATCTGCGCCAATTCGTGGCGACCGATGGATTCAAGCAGAGCCGTCTGGGCACTCAGTTGGACTGCTTGGCCGAAATCCGAGACCTCGAGGATGCACTTTTCCGCGTCCCACACCACCCAGAACACAATCGCGACCACATTGACAGGCACCGTGTCCCGTGTCAGGGCCGATTCCGCAGTGACATCGGTGACCCGGATGCGCTGGTCCACCATTCCGCTGACCTTTTCGACCACCGGGATCACGAAGAACAGGCCCGGTCCGCGCAGGCCGCGGTAGCGTCCGAAACGCAGGACGGCGGCCTTCTCCCACTGGTCGGCCACCTTAATTGCGGATAGGGCGTACAGGCCGAGGAGCGTCCCTGCCGGGATGAATGCTGGAATCTTCGTAACAGCCGCGAGACCCGCACCCAACGCAAAAAGCGCGATCAGCGCCGCAGCACCCTCAGGCGTGAACGGCCTGTTGCAACTCGAACCCGAACTACGTCCTCGTCTTGCCCCAACTATGGCTGGAAACATCGTTGTTCTCCTTTACTGTTGTTGGGTGAATGCGCCCAACGCGTCCATAAGATCTTGCACCGTGAGGCCTTCCCGTCCGGCGCGCGAGACGAACTCGCCCACCAGTTGGTCCAGCTTTCGCCTTTTTTCTACATCCGACCGCTCAACAGGAACTTCGGTCAGGAACGTACCCGTTCCCTGGTGCGTCGTGATGACGCCCGTGAGTTCCAATTCGCGGTAGGCCCGCACTACGGTATTCGGATTCACGCGCAGATCGACAGCAAGTTGCCGCACCGTCGGCAGCCGTTCGCCGGGACCAATCGAGCCCGACGCGCGTGCCGCGTGCACCTGGTCGATGATCTGCCTGTAAACCGGAACGCCGCTCTCGAGGTCAAGTCGGAAAGTCATTCCATATGTACTATACAACCAGTACACTGGTTGACACAAGCATTATTTTTGGGGGGATTGTTAAACGAACAGCCCAGCGGAAACGGAAAACAGCGCGCCCAGTTGCCGAGCTTCATCCGCGCTGATACCCCTCACTCCGTCCAAGGCCTGCTCCGCGCCAACGGCGCTCCCGAATACAGGGGCTAGGTCGGCTGCAGTCTTCTCGGAGTGTTCCATCAGGAATTGGAGCAACTCGGCTGGCGAGCTATTGTCGGGTGGCAGGGCATTGCGTCGGTCATAATCCTCAACCAGCACTGCCAGCAGCCGCATCAAGCGGGTCTCCTCGGGGGTCCGAGTCCTGCCTTTGCCGATCAGTTCGCCGAGATGCGCCCCGATCTGATCGTAGTCCTGCTCAGTTTCGATCTTGGCAGGTACAACCTCGGCAAGGAGTTGTTGGTAGGTCGCGGTTGGCATCAGAAGTTCTCCCTATCGTATTCGTCGTGCGTGAGCACCCGCTCGATGTAGAGCAGTTGCTCTTCGAAGTCGATCTTGGCGGCCACACGGTACTTGTTGCCGCCAACGTCGAAGATCACCGATCCAGTAGCACCGGCGTAGTCGACCGCAGGAAATGTCTGCTTGACTGCCGGAAAATGCGGCCAGGCAGCGTGGCGGGCGACATTCAGGAACCGTTCCAAAGGCTTTCGCGCGGCCGCATGCTTCCGGGCAAACTTGGTGATCGCCGCTGCGCCGAATACGGTCACACTCCGATGCTCCCACGTTTGCGGCGGGTGGTCAACCGGCCGATTCACATCGATCCGATGAGGTCCAAGATCGGCCCGCTCCGATCCACGGGCTTTTGCGACGTCGAATTTGCCCATCGCCTGCTTTTCCACACCTTGCCGCCCCGCAGCCGCATCCAAGTAATCTCGATGGTCGAACCCGAACGCATCCGCGCCCTCAATTCCCACCCGATCCGGGAGGATGCCGCCTACGTTCTCTACTGGGCGCAGATGAACCGGCGGGCGGAATGCAACCACGCCATGGCCCATGCGATCGAATTGGCCAACGCCCGAGGCCTGCCCGTACTTGTATATGAGGGGCTCGACTGCGCATATCCCGCCGCGAACGACCGCCTCCATGCCTTCGTACTCGAAAACGTCCCGGACATGGCGGTTGGAGTGCGCGCACTCGGCGCCGGGTATTTCTTCCATGCCCGCCGCAGCGCTTCCGACCCGAAGGACCTTCTCTACCGGCTCGCATCACGAGCCGCCTGCGTGGTCACCGACGACTACCCTACTTTCATCGCCGCCCGCCACAACCGCCGCGTACCGGGCAAGATTGGAGTCGCATACCGGGTGGTTGATTCGAGTTGCATCGTCCCCATGAGCGTCCACGACAAGCGGGCCTGGGGGGCCTACACGATTCGCCCCAAGATCCACCGCGAACTGCCGAAGTACTTGAGGCCGCTCGAGATGCCCCGCGTTCGCCGCCCATGGGACGATTCGTTGCTGCCGGAAGGCACCAGCCCGTTCCGCACCGTCGTGACGCCCGAGTCCATCCCCGCGTTGGTCGCCTCCTGCGCAATCCGCCATGACATTCCCCGTTCGATCTCCTACACCGGGGGCCGGTCCATGGCGCGCAAACACCTCGACGTATTTTTGGAGCGAAAGCTCTCCCGATATTCCAAGGAATCCGGCCAACCGTCGAAGCACGTCACCAGCGGCTTGAGCCCCTACCTGCATTTCGGCCAGATTTCGGCGCTCGAGGTTGCCCTCGCGGTCCAAGCCCACGCCGACGAGCACAAACTGATCGCGGTGGAGTTTCTTGAGGAACTGATCGTGCGGCGCGAGCTGGCCTTCAACTTCGCCAAGTTCACCGAAGATCCGGAGGCGCTATCCGAAGTCCCCGACTGGTGCCACCGCACCATGTCCAAGCACGCGTCCGACCCGCGCGCCTACCTCTACACCTTCGAGCAGTTCGAACTAGCCCTGACACACGATCCCCTTTGGAACGCCGCACAAAAGGAACTGCTCCTGCGCGGAGTCATCCACGGCTACTACCGCATGTATTGGGGCAAGAAGATCATCGAGTGGTCGCGCACCTACGAGGAAGCGTTGCAGACGATGATCCGCCTCCACGACGTTTACGCCCTCGACGGCCGCGACCCCAACACCTACACCGGCATCCTCTGGTGCTTCGGCCTCCACGACCGGCCTTGGACCGAGCGCCCCGTCTACGGTCAACTCCGCTGCATGACCTTCGACGGGATGAAGCGCAAGACCGACGTTAACGGCTATATTGAAGGTGTCTCCTTCATGGAGCGCACCGGCAAGGATCCCTTCCGAATATGAAACTCATTGTGTCCGGCGGCACCGGCTTCATTGGTACCCGTGTTGTCGACCGCTTCAAACGCGATGAGCACTACGTCGCGGTTTACAGCCGCAGGCCCGGCAAGGAGCAGCGGACGGGCATCGCCTCCTACTTCTGGGACCCGCTGGGTGCGCCGCCGAGTGAAGACAGCCTCGACGGCATGGATGCGGTCATCCATCTTGCCGGTGAAACAGTAGCGCAGCGCTGGAACCCCGCGGTGAAAGCCCGGATTCGCGACAGCCGCGTACTGGCCACCCGCAATCTGGTTGCAGCGATTGGCCGGACCCGCAATCGGCCCAAGACCCTGGTCTGCGCATCCGCGATTGGAATCTACGGGGAGCGAGGGGACGAGGTTCTCACGGAAAAGTCAACGCCAGGTTCCGGTTTCCTCGTCGACGTCTGCCGCGGTTGGGAGGTCGAGGCCGACATGGCCCTGAAGTACGGAATCCGCGTGGTGAAACTGCGGATCGGGTTCGTCCTGGGGCTTGACGGCGGCGCACTCAAGGAAATGTTGCCTCCGTTCCGCTTGGGTCTAGGTGGTCGGCTAGGGTTTAGCGGCAGGCAGTGGATGCCGTGGATCCACATCGACGACCTTTGCGCCATGATCCAGCGGGCAACGCTCGACGCAAGCGTCTCCGGCGTTTGGAATTGCACCGCGCCGAATCCGGTCCGGAACCGCGACTTCACCGGCGAGCTGGGGCAAGCCTTGCATCGACCAGCCATCTTCCCAGTCCCCGGCATGGCTTTGAAATTGCTGTTCGGAGAGTTCGGGCAGCACATGCTGGACAGTGCTCGCGTGCTTCCAGAGGCTGCGGTGAAAGCGGGGTTCCAGTTCCAGTACCCCGAAATCGGCCCCGCACTGCGCAATCTGGTGGGTTGAACGCGCACTCGCCCCCTCTGTGTCAAGCTTGATGAGTCAGCCTGTGTGACAAGGATTAGAGTGCAGGGCGGGAAAGGCAAACCTCATCATGACGACAAACGGTTTTACAAGCCCGATCCCGGCTCGGACAGGTTATACGGGGATCATCGACG
>CAIVPR010000149.1 GCA_903907865.1 uncultured Acidobacteriia bacterium | reverse complement strand
CTTCTCACCGCCACCCAGACCTGCCGCATCCAAGGCCGCAATCCTCTCGACTACCTCAAACAGGCTGTCCACTCACACCGCGCGGGCCTTCCCGCACCTTCGCTCCTACCCGCCAAACCACGGGCCTGAACTGTTACAATTGCGAGCACCCGGGGGCTGACGGTGCGGGATCCCTCTGGAGGGCCACTCCCGCTTGAGGCCCGGCCTTTCGCGATTGTGGTGCGCACCCGTGCGGCACTATCGAATCTGCGCATGCTAATCGCCAGTCCTGACGGCGTTGCCCGGCACATTTCCATCAACGCTGCTCCGCTGCTAACCGAGGACGGGGAGGTCGAGGCGATTGTCGAGACCTTGGAGGACGTTACCGCGAAGGTGCGTTTCGAGGAACTCAGCCTGCATGCCGAGAAGATGGAAAGTTTGGCCCACATGGCCGGAGGAATCTCCCATGACTTCAACAACGTGCTGACCGTGATTCTCGGCTATTGCCAGGTGGCTCTTCAACAGGTGAGTTCGCAATCTCCCGCGCATTCCGCCATCGAGAGCATCCGGACGGCGGGAAACAAAGCCGCCGACCTCACGCGCCAAATGCTCGCCTTCAGCCGCAAGCAGGTCATTTCCACGAAGGTGCTGGACCTAAACGAGGTCATCTGGGACACCGAGCTGATGTTGAATTCGATGGTCGGAGAGAAGATTCGACTCGATTTGGATTTGTCGGTCGCTCCTTCGTGGATTGTGGGCGACCTTGGGCAGCTCCAGCAAATCCTCGTCAATCTCGCCTCCAACGCGAAGGATGCCATGCCGACGGGCGGCAGCTTGAATATCCGAACTGCTTGGGTCGACAGGGTGCCGCCGGACTCGGACGACGAGACGCCGACGTCTCCGGAGGGTTTTGTCCACCTTTTGGTTGCCGACACCGGAGTGGGCATGGACGCCAGGACGAAGAAACACTTGTTCGAGCCGTTCTTTAGTACAAAGGGAATCGGCCGGGCCACCGGTCTTGGGCTTTCCACCGTGTACGGCATTGTCAGGCAGCACAAGGGAACCGTAATTGTCGACAGTGCGCCGGGCGAAGGTGCGCGTTTTTCGATCTACTGGCCATGCGCGCGGCAACCGCGGTAGGAACCGGCACGGTTTCCCAGCCGGGCCTAACAATCTTGGAGGCCCGGCCCTACTTTACCGATATAGTTACGCCAGTCGGGCTGGAGGCCGTTCCCACTGTTACAACTACCGGCACCGCGCCGGGAGTTACGGTGGTCGGGATCGTCACATTGGCTTGGAACAGGCCGGAGACCAAGCCGGGAGCCGCCCCAAAATAGCCAATGTTTGAGTCGAGGCCACCGATCTTGATGCTGATGGGTGTGGTCGCGGGGGCCGGGAAGGCCGTGGCGTTGATCAAGCCGTCGACGCCAGGAGGACTGGTTTGACCCTCACCGGTACCATACAGAACCACGATGGAGCCTCTCGCGGCCGGGTTGTCGGGGGTGTTGCGGGAGAGATCCTGGTTCAGAGCTGCTGCCTGGCCCGCGCCGGACGCATTGTTTGTGAAGAGCCCGGGGACACTCGGCAATACCCGTACGGTGGCGGCTGGCGAGGTCTGCCCGTTGTATATCACCCGCATCACTGTGGATGTCTTGCCTGCGACGGAATAGGGAACGATCAAGCTGAGTTGGCCGCTCACTGAGTAGATCATGGGTGCGGGGACTTGGTCGAAGGTGACGCTGGTGTTGCCGGACGCCGTGGTGATCTTGCCGTCCGGTCCGAGCGTGAGGCCGGAAAGGGCCGAAGGCCCGAAACCCGCGCCGAAGAGTACCGCGATCTCGCCCGGCGAGACGCCGCCTCCGGCGTAGGATGCCGCGTTCACCAGGCCGGACGGCAGTGCGGTGATCGACGCGGGCTGGGCCAAGTTGATGGTGGCGACCGCACTTTTCGAGGGGTCGAAAAAGGATGCGGCAGAGGCTCTGACGACAAGAGGAGTGGCTGCCGTGGCAGGTGGGGTGTACAACCCCGACTGGGAGATGCTGCCGACATTGGGCGAAAGCGACCACCGGACGGATTTGTTGTCCGGCCCGCTGACCGTAGCGGAAAGTTGCACCGCCGCATCACCGGGGGCGAGTGTCACATCTTTGGGGGTCACGACGACCGACGTGGGCGAGTTGCCCATGCTGACAACCAAGTTGTAGTTCGCGTTGCCACCATCCGACGTCAAGGCGGCAAGCTCAATCACATACGTTTCGCCCGCCTTTACCGGGATGGAGGCACTGCCGATTGCACGACTGGTGGTGTCGCGCGGGATCGTCGCGCAGGTGAGTTCTGTAGTCGGGTCAGTCTTGGAGTACGCGGTAATCGCCAAGCCGGAATTGCCGAAGACGTCCAGACGGTCGCCTCGGGCCTGTACTTTGAGAAACCCGGAGACCGCCGGGGTGACCTGCCACCATCCGGTTGCGAAGTCGGGCGAGTTGGTGCAAGAGTGTACGGGATCGTCGGCGGACGAGGTCAAGCTCCGGGCCGAAATGCGTGTCACGGACGGGATGGCAATCGTGGCGGCCGAGACGCGAAGATCCCCCACGACGCTGCGAAAGGTGGATGCCGGTTGGCTTACGTTGATCGCTTGTGCGGCAACGGATACCACGTCTGCGGCAGCCGCACCGTCGATGTTCGGTGGAACGGTGACGTAGGCGGTACCGCTTCCGATTCCCTGCGCTGGAGATTGAATGATGAAGCGGGATGGGGTTGTGCCGGACACGGCGCTCCATGCACAGGCTGCGGAAGTGGAGACGGCTACAGGAAACACGCCCCCTTCGATTGGTGCATCGATAGAGGTCGGACTGGCCGAGTAGGTGCAGCCGGCGGGCGCACCCGGCAGCGTGGTCCGGAAGACCCCGCGACCATGGGTGAACGCGAACAGATAATTGTTGGTGCCCGTATCGAAAGCCAGATCCTCAACAATGACGTTGGGGAGGCTGTCGTCATGGCTCCATGTCGCCCCGCCATCCTGCGAGATGAGTACTCCCAGGTCCGAGCCGAGGTACAGCAATTGCGGGTTGCGCGGATTCACAAGCAGGCGCCATGTGGGTATATCGGGAACGGCGGCTGTCCCAGTGCCATCCCGCGGAGTCCAAGTTAGGCCGCCGTCGGTACTGCGGTAGACATGGGCGAGGCTCGTGTTGGTGCCCTTGGTGCTGGAATAGACAGCGTAAACTACATCTGGCGTGACGGGATCGAACGCAATGCTGGAAACATTGCCGGTGCGCGGACGCACCGAGGTCCATGTTGCGTTGGCTTGCAGGGCGTTGCTGGAACGGTATAGGAAGCCGCTGGCCGTACCGAAAATCACTTTGGCCGAGTCGAACGGCGATACCGAGATCGCGCTGACTGCGCCATTCGTCCCGACGGGCGCGGACGCCGTCCATGTGCCCGCAAAATCGGACGAGCGCCACAGGTTCGTGCTGCCTCCAATGTAAACGTTGTTGGGCTGGGTGGGATCAATGGCGACATAGGCCTCGAAGGGGAACGCTGCGGCATTCTCGGTTATGCCGGTGACGGCATTCGTTATGGTGGCTCCCCCGTCCAGCGAGCGTTGGAGGGCGAGCGTTTGCGATGTAATCAGAAAGCGGTTTGGATCGATGGGGTCCACCGCGACCGAGCCGCCGTCGCCGCCGCCGAGGCGGGTCCAGGAATTCGGACTGCCATCAGAGCCCCTGTTGGTTCCGGTGTCCTGCGATCCACCAAAGTACGATTGGCCGCCGGGGTATGCGGCACCCTTGAAGAACTGGGTGACCGTATAGTCGGTGTTCAGCTGCGTCCAAGTCACGGCGGAACCGGCTTGGAACTCGGTCTGGCATCCGGCGCGGGTACCTGTGGAGACGGATGCACGGGCGTTGTCGGTCCGGAAAATGCCACCGTCGGTAAGTTGCCATGCGGTCTGGTTGGTTCCGCCGTTGTAGGCAGGATGGAACAAGATAGCGTGGCGGTCGGCATGCGCCGCTTGGGCGTTTGCGAGATTCCACTCCGAGGCGACTCCCCAGGACACGCCACCGTTGTCCGAGCGGTACAAATCGACTCCGCCAACCCAGACTCGGTTGGAGTCGAGCGGGTCGACCGCAATCATCTTGCCCCAGGTGCCGCCGTCGTTGGGAACGGTGGCACCTGAAGCGCAATAGGCGGTTGTGGAAGAGCCTGCCGCTTTGAAAAGGATGAAATTGAAGGGGTTGGCATCCGCGGGGGAGACCTGTGTGGTCCAAGTGCCGGGGTCGCCGTCGGCGGTCGAACGGAAGACCCCGGCGAGACCCACCCCGTCCCTGGGGGACGCCGGGTTGTTCCCCAAGCCTGCGGCCGCTACATAGATGGTCGATTGGTTGGACGGAGCTACGGCCAGGACACTGCGGCCCATGTTATTGGCGGTGTAGACCGAGGTCCATGTCCCGGCGCCGCCCGCGTCGGTGTTCCTGTAGACGGAGAATGTATCCGTGGCGGTGGCCCCGCTACAGATGGCGTAGAGATAGTCGGTGGTTTTGTCGGTGCGGATGGCCAAGTCGCCGCAACCGTAGTAGTTGGCGGTGACGGTGCGGGCCCAAGTGGCACCCCCGTCGCGGGAGGCCACAATGCCCGCCTGTGTGGCGGCGTAGAGACGCTGCGAGCTGGCGGGGCTGACAACAATCCGGTTTACGTACGCGAAGTTGGTGGAGCGGGCAGTGCCGGGGAGGAGATTCCAAGTTGCCCCGGCGTCGGCGCTCTTGTAGATACCGAGGCCGGCATAACTGCTGTACTGCTCGCCTCCGCCGGCATAGATCGTATTTGGATCCGAGGGGTCGAGGGTTATGGCACCGAAACTCAGGTTGGGCAGGCCGTCGGTGAGCGGCTTCCAGTGTTGGCCCGAGTCCGTGGTCTTCCAAACTCCGCCCGTCACGTTGGCGGCATACAGGATATTGGGGTCCTTTGGATTGACGGCAAGTCCTCGCGTGCGACCTCCAACTACCCCCGGACCAAGGGATGCCCAAGCGTCCGTGCCTGCCGCGGACGCCGCGCGGGGGGCCAACCGCCCTGCCGATGCTGCCGAAGTTCGGGGCATGCGGGCGAGTTGGGCTGATGCGAGGTCGAACGCTTCCCAATGAATCTCGTTCTCGCCGGGCGCGACGCGGCGCGAGCGAGCCCATTCGGCAGCCGGGTTGCCCTCTTCCTCCTCGGAGTCATCGTCGTCGTGATCGTCGTCGGCCTGTGCAGTCGCCGGAACAGGCGCGGGGGCAAACCGGTTCGAGAGTGTCGACGGGTGCCTCGTGGCGCAACTGGACAGGCTCAAGGCCAGGCAGATGCCGAAGATAGGGACTCTGCCGCAAAGTGGACGGAATATCACTTCGGGATTATACCGTAGCCCCTATTGAAAAAGGCCCGCCTAGAACACCAATCGCACCACCGCCTGCATCGAACGCGGACGGTTGGCCTGCGTCGTGATGGTGCCGAACGCAGAGTTGCTGGCCGTCGTGTTGGCGGGTCCGAAGACCGGGTGGTTCAGGACATTGAACGCCTCGGCGCGCAATTGCAGGTACCGGCGCTCGCCGAAACTGAACTTCTTCAGCGCCGACGCGGCTGCCTCGTTGATACCGTCCGAGCGGATGTCCGAGAAGGCGGTCGAGAAATTCCGCACGTGGTACTGGAAGGCGTTGGCGGCGTTGTTGTCGAACTTGGTGACGTCAAAGGCGTAGCCGTCCACGTTGCGCGGATTTGAAGAGATCTTGCCGCCCGTGTACACGTAGTCGCCCGGATTGTTCGTGCTGCCGTTCAGCCACGTCAGAGGCCCGCCCACTTGGTATTGGTATGTGCCGGTGATTTCCCAGCCCCCGAAGACGCCATTGATCCAAGGCGACGAACCCAGGTTCACCAGCTTCCCGCGACCAACGGGCAGCGCGTATGTCACTGCGGTCGCGATCCGCCATGGCCGGTAGAAGGGCGAAATCCGGCGCTCGGGCGCGGTGTCGGAGTCGTTCAGCCAAGTGGTCTGGTCGATCATCTTGGAGTACATGAACGTGCCCTGGATCGAGAGGCCCTTCGAAAGCCTCCGCTGCATGCGGGCGCTCAGGCTGTTGTATTGCGAACTGCCGACGCTGTTGTCGTTCATTACCACGCCGGAACTGCCCGCGTTCACGCCTACGGGGAATTGCGGGTAGTGGGCTAGGATCTGGGCAACCGTGACGGTTGTGTTGGTAGACGTGCTCGTGTTCAAGCCTAGAAACGGATTGGGCACGGTCGCGCTCAACTTGGTGATCAAGGCCTGGTCCCGCGTCGCCAATGTGCTGAGGAACTGGCGCGGGATCCCGTTGAACTGGGTATACGTCACCGGCAGATGTAGGCTGTGGTTGCCGATATAGGCGACTTCGAACACCATGTTGGCCGACAACTGGTATTGGAGGCTCAGGTTCCAGCGCACCGAGTAGGGGCTCTTCATCTGCGAATTCATGAAGTTCACGCTCTGGCCCGCGAACGAGAGCAGGCCCGCAGCGGAGCCGGTCGGCTGAAGGAACTTGCCGCCTGGGAACGGGTCTGAGAGCGTCGAGGCTGGCGTCAGGTAGTTGTTGTTGGTCACCGTCATCGACGTGGTCTGGCTGTAGCCCTGTTGGAGGCTGAGCGGGTTGGTCGAGTAGGCACCGCTTACCTGGAGCGTCGAAATCGCGATCGGCTGGACGAACAACGCGAAACCGCTGCGGATGGCGAGGCGGTTGTGGAAGCGGTCCGGGGTCCACGCCAAGCCTACGCGGGGGCTCAGCAGGTGGGAGGTGTTCTGGTGGATGGCGTTGTTGGAAGGGCTCGCGAAAGTCAATCCGCCCAAGACTTGGAACTGAGCGGGGGCCAGCAAGGCCGAGGGCGATTTCGCGTACGCCGCCTGCGCGGCAGCCGCCAATGGATTCTGCGAAGTGAAGTCGAAGCCGTTCACCGTGCGTCCCCATTTTTCGCGCCATGGGAAATCGTGATCGTAGCGGAGGCCCAGGTTTACCGTCAGGTTGCGCCGAATGCGCCAGTCGTCATGCACGAACATCGACCCGTAGTACTCGTAATACATCGCCGAGGAGTTGATGTCGAAGCTGCCGCTGGTGGGCAGGCCGAGCAGGAACTCGGCGAAGTCCTGGCCCATCGCGACGGTCGAAGACGCGCTGCTGGACTGCTTGACCCAACTGTTCGCACTGAATGAGAAGTTGCCTGCGGAATTGCCAAAGGCCCGGTAGTTGAGGCGGTACTGCCGGGCGTCGCCGCCAATCTTCAAGTTGTGGGCACCGCGGATCGCGATCCAGGTTCCGAACAACTGCAGGGACTGCGAGGGCAGCAAATTGGCGTTCGACCCGAAACCCATCGTGGTCAGGTTGCTGTTGGTGGCGAAGGCCATGGTGGGCAACTGCGCGTACTGCGAGTTGGCGCCGAGATACGACGGGAATCCGTACGAGGCCGGATCGACACCCCGGCTGGGCGACGAATGGTCCTCGAACATGCGGGTGAAGTTCGCGCGGATGTCGACTACGTTGGTGGAATTGACGGTGAAGACGTGGTCCAACGTGCCGCCCCAGTTGGTGCGGCTGAGGTTGGAACCGGTTGTGATGTTGCCGAAATAGTCGTTCTTGCCTTGCGAGTAGTCGGTGTGGCGCACGTTGAAGTAGGTGCGGTTCCGGGAATTGATGTTGTAGTCCAAGCGGCCCAGTTCGTTGGTGTAGCCGTCAAAGGACGGTGCGCCGGTGCCGAAGTTGTTGTAACCGTCATCGCGGGCGATATTGACGACGTTGGGATCGGGGAAGAACCCGAGGTACTTGGCTGCGATGGGGCTGATCTGGCTGGACGGGATCTTGTTGCCCGGGTAGGCTGTGCGGTTGACGGTGCTGCCGCTCAGAGTCGCCGAAAAGGGGTTGTAGAGGATGGTGGGCGTCTTGACCGACAGGAGCTGGGAGAAGTCGCCAGCTTTTTCCGCGGCGGTCGGAACCGTGAGGAACGCGGTGGCTGGTTGAGAATCCCGGATGCCCTCGTAGGCGAAGAACCAGAAGAGCTTGTTGCGGCCGTCGAATACTTTCGGGGCATAGACCGGTCCGCCAGCCGTCAAGGCCCACTGGTTGAAGTGGACGACTTGCACGGGCAGTGCGCTTTTGTTGCGGAAGAAGTCGTTGGCGACGAGGTTGTTGGGCTGGTTCTTCCAAGACGCCGTGCCTTGGAAGCCATTGGTGCCGCTCTTGAGGACTTGGTTGGCGGTGCCGCCGCCGGTGTGCCCGTAGCTGGCGTCGCTGTCGAAGGCCTTGACCCGGACTTCCGAGACCGCGTCCTGAGGCGGGCTGTAGGCTTGGCGACCGTCCCAGGTGGCGTTCGGAACGCCGTCCACCAGGAGCTCGTTTGTCTGGTTGGCCGATCCGCTGATGCTCCAAGAGGCCGCGCCGCCGGACGCGAACGGCAGCACCTGGGAGGGTTGGCTCATCGGGGTGATGCCCATGGCGAAGGTGAGGAGGGTCATCGGCGAGCCGCCGTTGGTGGGAAGATCTTCCACCTCCTTGGAGGTGATCGCTTGGCCGATAGAGGCGTTCTCGCTGTTGATCAGCGGGGCGGCGTCAGTGACCTCGACCGTGGTCGCGGCGTCGCCGACCTGGAGCTTGATATCGATGATCGGAGTTTCGCCGGCACCGAGTTGGATGCCCTTCTGGATGGCTTCCTTGAAACCTTCCATCTTGATGGTCAGGTCATACGATCCCGGCAACAGGAAGGGGACGCTGTAGTGTCCGGAACCGTCGGATTTCGATTCGTAGCGCGAGTTGGTGGACGTTTCCACCGCCGCGATCTTGGCTCCGGCAACCATGGCACCGGACAGGTCCGAGATGGAACCGCCGATGGAGCCGCGGAACTCCTGGGCATGAAGGCCAGCGGCCAAGGCCAGTGAGACCGCGAAAATTCGATACATCATCCTGAAGTACTCCCTATCTACGATGATACGCCTTCGGAGACGGGGGCCATCAGGATGGAGGGCTGAATTTGGTGCCCGGGGCGGGACTTGAACCCGCACTCCCCTTGCGGGGAAACGGATTTTAAGTCCGGTGCGTCTGCCGGTTTCGCCACCCGGGCAAGGGGAAGCAATCTGGCTCCATTATAGTGAATGCCGCGCGGGGACGGCGGTCAGCGTTGCGGCGACTGCCCTTGGCGCTGCTGGGACCACGTTCAGTCCTCTCCTTCCCGAAGCAAAACCCTCCGGGCGGTTGTCAGGGGAAGAAAAAGCGTTCGGGGTTGACTGGCCAGAATTCGAAATCCGAAGCGCTGGTAAAAAGCGACGGCTGAATCGTTCTTGGCGTCCACCAAAAGCGTGAACGCGGCGGCGTCCGCCCTGAGCGCTCGGGAGGCGGCGTCGGCCAAAAGTGCCGCACCCAGGCCACGACACTGAAAGTTTTGGTCGACGGCCAGCCGACCGATGCGAATGGCAGGCACGGTCGGATAACGAGGCAATCGCTTGGTTTCTTGCGGGGGAAGATCAACGAGGGGGATGCTCGCTGCTGACATCGTGTAATAGGCGGCGACGCGGCTCGTGGCCGTTTCGACGGCCACGAAACAATTGGCGATGTGGCGGCGAACGTCTTGGGTTACCTGTGTCTGAAAATAGCGATCCAGCGCATCCTCGCCACAGCGAAATTGAGAGCGGTCGTGTTCCCCGGCGACCGGCTCTAGACGATACGGGAAAGTCATTTCAGGCCAAACAGTTCCTGCCGCCGCTGAAAAGCCTTCTTCAGGGCAGGGGTAGGCTCGGGCGGATTCAGAAGCGCTTCGGCGATTTGCCGCTGGTCGTTGATGGAGAGCCGGATAATCTCGCTCTCTTCGATGGTCCGGCAAGCAGCTTCGCGCGCCGCCGACACGACAAAATCCGTGAGGGTGCGCCCTTCGATTTCGGCAGCACGCTTCAGCAGAGCGTGAATGTCAATTGGTAAACGCGCTTCAAGCCGAGCGGTGGTTTGGATCCCTTGTGCCATGACAAGGCCATTATACGGCAGAGCGCCGTACAGGCCCCTTTAGGCTTGGCTTTTCATGGCCGTAGCCCACAACTGTCAGCGTTGCGGCGACTGGCCTTGGCGCTGCTGGAACGGCGCGCTGTGGACGATCCCGAGGATCAGGCCCTGCATCTTGTAGTCGTTCGTCGCCGCCTGTCGGACTAGGTCGCGGACCGTGCGCCGGTCGTAGGTCTCGACACCCCTGCCGATGGCATAGGTCAGCAGCTTCTCGGTAAGGCAGGTGGTGAATTCGGGCAGGTTCTCCAGCAGCAACTGTTTCATCTCCGCGGGAGACGAGAACGACTTCCCGTTGGGGAAGGATCCGCTTGGGTCCACGGGGAACTTCCCGTCCGTCGTGCGCCAGCGCCCGATGGCGTCGTAGTTTTCGAGGCCGAAACCGAGCACGTCCATGCGGGAATGGCAGGAAGCGCAGACCGCGTCCGACCGGTGCTTCTCCATTTGCTGGCGCAAAGACAGCGCTACTCCGACCGTCTGCTCGTCCAGCTTGGGGACGTCGGGCGGCGGCGGGGGCGGGGGCGCGCCGAGCACGTTTTCCAGCATGTACTTGCCGCGCAGAACGACCGAGGTCCGCGAGGGATAGCTCGAAACCGTCATCACTGACCCCTGCGTCAGAACGCCGCTGCGTTGGGCTGCTTTATCGCCGGTGAGTTCGACGCGCCGGAATTCGGGCCCGGTCACGCCCTCGATTCCGTAGTGCTTGGCCAGCGCCTCGTTGAGGAAGGTGTACTGGCCGTTGATGAAGTCGGACACAGGGCGGTCGTCGCGGATGGCGGCCTCGAAGAACATGCGGGTTTCGGTGCGCATGGCGTCCTTGAGCTCGGTGTTCCAGTCCGGGAATTTCTTGGCGTCGGGCTTGACGGCGTCGAGGCTGCGTATTTCCAGCCACTGGCCCGCGAAGTTGTCGGCGAAAGCGGCGGACTTGGAATCGGCGATCAGTCGTTTGACTTGGGCGTCGAGCACGGCGGGCAGATGCAGGCGGTTGGACTCCGCAATCTTGAGGAGTTCGTCGTCCGGCATCGAGCTCCAGAGGAAGTAGCTGAGCCGGGTGGCCAGTTCGAGGTCGGTGATGTGCCCAACGGTGCCCGGTTTCGGGTCGTGCTCGACGCGGAAGAGGAAGTTCGGCGAGACCAGTAGTGCCGCGATGGCGAATTGAAGACTCTGGGCGGGAGTGTAGCCGCTTGATTTCGCTTTGTCAAAGACGGCGAGGAGCGCCGCGGCTTCCGGCTTGGTCGCTGGTCGCCGGTATCCACGGTGCGCAAGGCCGGTCAGGATGCGGTTGACGCATTCGGTCCCCGTGGCCGGGTCGCAGACGAGGACCTTCTTCTGGGAGGGATGCGGCTCGGCGGAGGGGAAGGGGCCGGCGATCTCGATCGAGTCCGGGTAGATGTTTTTGTTGTTGTTGAAGCGGTCTGCCTTGGCGACGTCCTTGAGGCCTTCGTCGTTGTCGAATCGCATCTCGAAGATGTGCTCGCCGCCGGTGAGAAAGACTTTGACCTCTTGGCTGGAGCGCTGGGTGGAGCCGCCCTGTTGGTTGACGGCGGAGATCTGGGATGGCACGCTGACGGTTTTCAGGACCTTGCCGTCGACGAGGATGGAGACGGTGACGGGGGCGTCCTTCGGTCCGCGGTGGCCGATGAGGTTGGCGCGTACGATGTAGTCGGCATCGAAGTCGAGGCGGTCGACTAGGCGGATGTGGTTGATGTCAAGACGGCGGAGTCGGTCGCGGCGGTTGAAGAGACCGGGTTTGGGGAGGGGGTCGCCGCCGACGGCTCGGGATGCGATCTGTTCGGCCGCTTGGAGGTACTTCTGCATCAGGGTGGGGGAGACGGTGAGGACGTCGCCGATGTTGTCGAAGCCGTAGCCGGAATCGTCCGGGGGGAATTCCTCGTCGGCGCGGAAGGCGACTCCCAGGAGGTCGCGGACGGTGTTGGTGTATTCGGCGCGGTTGAGGCGGTGGGCAGTGAGGCGGCCGGGATTGGGCTTGGAGTGGGCGTCGGCCTTGTCGAACTCGCCTTCGAGGTGGGCGACAAAGGCGGCGACGGTGGCTGCGGGCGGTTTGGGGATGCCCTTGGGCGGCATTTCGCCGGTCTTGACCTTGCGGAGGATGGTTTCCCAGGCGTCGCGGTTGGCCGGGGCGGCGAGGGAAGTGGCGCTGAGGAACGGGGCGAGGTTGAGGTTGCCGGATGCCATTGAGGCGTTGTGGCAGCCCGAGCAGGTTGTGGCGAGGACGGGTCGGACAGCGGTGTCGAAGGTGGCACCGGGCAGGTTCTGGCAGAGCAGGATCAGGAGGGCTAGCGGGTGCGGCTTCATCTGGTACTGCACCCAGAATACAGTCGGCTGATCAGTGCACGTGCTTGACGCCGGTCCGCAACAAGCGCAGCAGTTCCGCGTCGCTCATGATGTCGACCCTGTGGGTTTTTGCGTAGTCAAGGACCTCGGGTGTGCGCAGATGGCGATCCATCGTACAAAGGACATTGGCGCGGCCCGAGACTGCCGCGGCCAAGATCGGGTCGTCATCGGCGTCGCCAGCCACGACCGAACGTACTTCGACCGGAAACACGGTTTCTCCAAAGTCCTGCAGTGCTTGGATATAGGCCACGATCTCGTCGCGGGTGGTCGGCCAGAGGGCTTGCAGCCGGGGGTAGTTGAGTACGCGCTCCAATTCGGTCAACAGAAAAGGCGAGAGGACGAGCACGTGATCCTCGGAGTCCCTGATGTGCTCCAAGAGCGCCTTTGCCGACCCCGAGGCATAAGGGTTGGCGCGGGCTAGGATATTGGTGTCAAGGACGATTCTCACCGGTGATCGGGTCGAACCGCAGCCATGGCTTCATCAAACGCGGTATCCAGTTCCAAAGGATCCGCTGGCAGGGCCTTGGCTGCGAGCGCATCCATTGCGGCCTTCAGTCCGCGTGCTCTGTCAAGCCTGTGCTGCCCGGTAGGGGCGGTATGGGGACGAAGCGCAAGCACGCTCACCTGCTCATCATCCTGCAGCGCACGCCCCAGCATGCCTTCAATCGCCGCCCGGACGGGGCCGGACAGATGATTCGCCATGTCGACAGCAATATTCTCCATAGAGTCTCTAACACATTCTAGCCCGCCCGAGGGTCGCGCCAAGTTGGCAATTTCCGGTTGGTCTCAGTGGGCCACCGTTGGAGGCGCTGGACACGGGCCTATCAACCGAGAGAAATGCCACCGACGGGTCCGGCGCGACCATCTTCGGACCGGCCCACGACCTCGCCAATTCCAAACGAGGCCATTTCTACTTGGCGCTGACGTTGACACGATACCAATGATGCGGACAGGCCCCCGAATTTGGTACCATCTTGTTGTTATGGCAATTCCCAACGTAAAGCGGTTCCGGCCCTTCTGCCCGGTGTGCAACGACAATTTCACGCTGATGGCCGTGCTGCCGACCTCGGCCAACGTCGACACGTATCTGAACGATGCGGTCGCGCGCCACGATCACAAAGCCTTCGCCGACTCCAAAGCGGCGATGAGCAAGGTCCGCGTCGGTCAGCAGAAGCAGGTCAAGAAGAAGTAGTCCGAGTTTCGGTCGGGCCCGGAGCTTGCTCCGGGCCCGCAATTCTTCGGTTTTCCACCCTCAGACATTTAACCGGGCCTGCCGAGCGCGCAGGTCCGCGTTCCCTCCTGCAAAAATACACGTGCCCGATGTGGACGCTCCCTCGCGGTGGTGGCTCGGCAATCATCACGCCCGTCCCTCGGAAATCTATCGGGCTCGCAAACTCCGCAAGGCCCGCAATCCTTCTTGCGCCACCTCGTTGTCGGCATCACGGCTGGCCTTCTCCAGAACCGGAATTGACGCCGCGTCGCCGCTTGCCGCCAACACACGGCATAGGCGGACCTTTTCATCCCGCGTCCCCTGTTCCAGCGGCTGGTACAAGGCGCTTCGGACATCGCCGCGCCGGGCCGCCTCCACCAGGTACGCCGACGCCACATCGCGAAACGCCGCCGAGTTCAGGGTATTGATCAGGTAGCGGAGGGGAGCTTCCGTCTCCACGGCAATCTCGCCCTGCATCACCAAGCCGAATGCCGCACCCAGACGGGGCAGCATCTTTTGCTCTTCTTTCCACGCTTGGTCAATGACAGGCTTGTCCGCTGGCTCGCCGGCGCGTCCGAGGCCCTCGGCGGCTGCTGCGCGGTTCTTGTCATCCTTCGACGTCAGGTAGCTCTTGAGAAGGTTGCGGTCCTGCGGCTCCGGCATCAAGGCCAAGGCTGCAAGGGCGGAGCGCTCGGCGACCTTGTTGCGAGGGCTCTGCAGGATTCCCCGCAGGCCCGGCAGCGCGTCCTTCGCTCGCAGCAGCCCGGAGGTCTCGATCGCAGCCGACTGCACTTTGTCGTCCAAATCGCGGACCAAGTACACGATCCTGGGGCCAGCCTCGGGATCGCGGATCTTCTGCAGTGCGATCAGGGACTCGTACATGACGCGGTTGTCCTTCGTCCGCAATGCCTCGATCAAGTCCGGCACCGCGGCTTGGCCCTTCAGAATACCGATGGCGCGGCAAGCGTTGGCCTTGGAATCCAGCGTGGCCCCGTCGCGGACGAGTGTTCCGAGTGCCGCGATCACCTCGGGCCGGACGATGACGAAAGCATCGATGGTCTGGTCGTTGGTGTCGGAAAACTTGGCACGGATGGTGTTGCCAGCCTTGATGATGGAGGAGCCCAAACCCTGCCTCACGTAGCCGGGCATGTAGAAGTTGACGAGGCCGTCGGTGGCGCGGATCTGGACCTCGGCGTCGACGTCCTTGGTGCCTTGGATGAGGGGCTCGATGGTGTCTTTGCCGCCGATGGCGATGAGTTGTCGGATGACCTCGACACGGGTGTCGACGGCGGCGCTGTTGAGGTATTGGGCGACGGTCGGGATGGCGGTGGTTCCGCCTTTGGCGACGGCGCGCACATCCTTGGGCGTTTGGGCGCTCGCCGTGGAGAACACGGCGGCAAAGGCAAGAGCGGTAGCGATCAGGGAACGGCGCATCTATATCAATTATGACGCGCCGGACGACAATCTTTCATGAATCGCGGGCGGGCGACTTGGTAGGCTTGGATTGGGCATGGACCTTATATGAAGAAATGGACCGTGCTCGACAGCGCGGAAACGCCGGACGGTCGTGGACTGGTGCTGGCGGAGCACGACGGGACGTACAGCATCAGCGTTGGCGGATCGGAGCTGATGTCGACGCGCAAGCACAACTCCGAGGAGAAGTTGGCGGAGATGGCGTGCGCAGGACTGCGGACCAAGCGCGGCGTGCGGGTTTTAATCGGCGGGCTGGGGCTTGGGTTCACGCTGCGGGCGGCCTTGGCGGCGTTGGGGTCCGACGCGACCGTGGTGCAGTCGGAGATTGTTCCGGCGGTAGTGGATTGGAATCGGAATCCGGCATACGGACTCGCTCACAGGGAGTTGCAGGACAAACGCGTCGAGTTGGCGTTGGCGGACGTGGCGGAGGTGATTCGGCAATCGCCGCGCGGCTTCGACGCCATCATGCTGGATGTCGACAACGGTCCGGCTGCGTTGACGGCGGACGGCAACGAGGGGTTGTATGTATTTTCGGGCCTGCAGGCGGCGAAGAAGGCGCTGCGGTCGGGCGGCTGCATCGTGTATTGGGCCGCGGCACCGGACCATCCTTTCGAAAAACTGATGTGGCAGGCCGGGTTCGAGGTGGAGGTGCACCGGGTGAGCGCGCACACCACGTCGGGCGGGTGGCACACGTTGTATTTGGGTCGGCATGGGGCACCGGGGAAGGTCGCGGCTCAGAGAAAACGGAAATAGCGAACTACTTCTTGCCCGGCGGCACTCCCACGTGCACCATCCAATCCGGCAGGCGCAGCCGATGGGGAGTTCGATTCCCAACCAGCACGTTACCGCAGCTTCACTACCGCCCCGCCTGCCGCCTTGCTCCGCTGCGCCGCATCCATGAACGCCATAATCTCCAGCGTCACCGCGTTCGGCACAGGCGGCACACCCGTCTCAAAGAACGTCGCGATCTGCCGCAACAGCAGCACATAGTTGAACGGTGGCACGTCGGTCCGGCCGATTTTGATCTCCTTGGCCCCGAACGACACAGCGCCATACCCGCTGTTCGGCCGGATCACGCGGGCAGTCCCCACCCGACCGTCCTTCCACCGCCCCGTCACCACATCGGTGCCAGCCTCGTCCGTGCCCCCCGTGACCCGCGTTACCGACTCGCACCCCGGCCCCATCAACGTGTACAGCATCTCCACGGCATGGATTCCGTACCACGAAAGATCCACCGCATGGTGTTGCTCCAAGGGTCCGGGCCCCCAGACATCCACCCCGAGCGCTCCAGTCAGCTTCGCCGAATCCATAAGCGCTCCGTACCGCAACGACGACGAACTGAACCACACCACCTTCGCTTCCGCCGCCAGCCGGGCGATTTCACGCGCATCCTCCAGCGTGGATGCCAAGGGCTTGTCGATGAACACAGGCTTGTGCAACGCAAACACCTGCCGGGCCTGCGGCAAGTGCGCGCGACCGTCGACGCTCTCCAGCAGAACCGCGTCCACCTTGCCAGCCATCGAC
Source organism: uncultured Acidobacteriia bacterium (assembly GCA_903907865.1). Classification (GTDB taxonomy): domain Bacteria; phylum Acidobacteriota; class Terriglobia; order Bryobacterales; family Bryobacteraceae; genus BOG-234. The sequence goes on along the minus strand of CAIVPR010000149.1, from coordinate 71,123 downwards.
GCGATGTCGGACACCAATTCGACGCCCCACTTGTCGTGGATCTCCGTCGCATACCCCTCGACCCGGTCCCTGCTTGACGGAATATCCGGGCTCCCGCCCTTGAAGGCTGCGACCACGCGGAAGCCCGCGATGTGGTCGGGACTCGTCGGATCGTTGAAAACCTTGGTGAACGCCGGAACGTGCGAGGTGTCTGTCCCGACAATCCCGATCCGGATCTCGGCTTGCGCCGAACCTGCTACCGCAATGGCGGCCAACGCACAACCGAATAGGCTTCTCATTTCCAGAAGGATATCAGCCTACTCAGTACAGATCGGTTGTAGAATGGGAGCCGAACACATGCTGCCCCGCACATCCCTCGCCATTCTTCTCCTCGCCACATCCGCTTTCGCCGCGAAAAACGGCGACTCCGTGCCTCTATGGTCGGGCGGTGCCCCCGGTTTCGAGGCCATGGCCGGAAAGCAGGAGTTGGTAGTTGCCGCCAAGCCCGGCGACTCCACGCACCTTTCCCAGATCCACAACCCGTCGCTGCTGGTCTACCTGCCACCGAAGGACAAGGCGACCGGTGCCGCGATGATCGTCGCGCCTGGCGGCGGCCACCGATTCCTCTCCATCGACACGGAGGGCACCAACGTCGCCGAGTGGCTCAACAGTATCGGCGTCGCGGCGTTCGTGCTGAAGTATCGGCTGGCACGCGAGGAAGGTTCGCCGTACAAAATCGACACCCACCCCTACGCCGACGCACAGCGCGCCATCCGCATGATCCGCACCCGCGCAAGCGAATGGGGCGTGAATCCCACCAAGGTTGGCATCATGGGCTTTTCGGCAGGCGGCGAAGTGGCGGTGATGGCGTCCACGCGATACGACGCGGGCAACACCTCCGCCGCGGACCCAATCGAGCGCCAGAGTTCCCGGCCCGACTACCAAATCCTGATCTACCCCGGCATCCGCGCCGACACCGTTACTGTGACCAAGGACACCCCGCCGACCTTCATGCTCGCCGCCGACAACGACAAAGGTCCCTCGACCGCGATTCCGACGCTTTATCTGGCACTGAAGAACGCGGGGGTCCACGCCGAACTCCACATCTACAACAGCGGCGGCCACGGTTTCGGCCTCCGCAATCCGGACCCGCGACCCAACGTGATTTACAGCACTTGGGCGCTGCGGTTGCAGGATTGGATGGCGGACGTGGGAATGTCGCCGGAGAAAAAGTAGTTTTGCTTACTATCGCCAGCGCCGAATAGGGCCTTGGCTTGCAAAGTTTCGGCGATCGCTCGCTGACCCGGAAGGTGAACAGCTGTTCATGGCTCGAACAAACACTCCCTTGCGGTCGTGGCTCGGCGCTATGCTGATTCCGCAGAGCCGGCTAGGCCGCGAAGCCCTTGGCCATCCACTTCGACCAATAGAAGGTCATCGGCACATTTCCGGTGTTGGTGATCCCGTGCCAAGTATTCCCGGCGCAGTACATCATGGCACCCGCAGCCACCTGGGTGAGTTTTCCATCGCACAGAATCTCGCCCGTGCCTTCGCCGATGATCAGGAACTCCTCTTCGGGATGTTGGTGTGGCGGATGCGGGCTCATCCCGGGATCGAGTACACAGGCTCCGGCGGAAACGCCACTGAGCTGGTCGGTCGGGCCGTTGTAGTAGATGAAGACCTTCTGGCCTTCGAACTTGAGCGGCGCTGTCGTCGTCATGTCGAGCACGCCCTCGGGAAGCTTATGCGCGGTGAATTCGGTGGAAACTGCTCCGTCTGTTTGAGCCATACCTACACCAAGTTACACTACCGCCAACCGGGCAGCGCCATCACGGAGGCCTTGTTGATGCCGCCAACCGTCGGGGTTCCGCATTCCCGCATCGCCAGGAGCAACTCGGCGCGGAGGATGTCGACAACACGTTCGACGCCGGCCTGTCCAAAAGCCGATAGGCCCCAAATGTACGGACGTCCGATCCCGACCGCCTTCGCGCCCAACGCCAGAGCCTTGTAAATGTCGGTGCCGCGCCGGAACCCGCTATCGATGAGCACTGGCAGACCGTGGGCGGCATCCACCACTTCCGGCAGGCAGTCGATAGTGGCTCGCAGCGTCTCCGTCGCGCGGCCGCCGTGGTTGGAAACGAGGATGCCGTCCGCGCCGTGCTCGCGGGTGAGTCGCGCGTCGGCAGCGTTGTCGATCCCCTTCAGGACCAGCTTCATGTTGGTCATCTTCTTCAGGCGGTCCACCCACGCCCACTCGGCAAACGCGGGGTTGATCGACGAGCCGATGCCGTCCAGCATAGGGGTCTCCCTGGCTGGCGGCAGCCCGGCAACCACCAGCGCAGGCCCGCCGGACGGGTGGCAGGAATTGCAATCCCGCGTGTCCTTGCGCATGGAACGCGCCAGCGTTTCCGTATTGCGGCCGCCGAACAGATCGATGGTCCAGACCAGAACCGGGCACCCGGCGGCTTCCGCCCGACGCACCAGGCGCTCCGTTTTGTCCCATTCCGAAGGGATGTAGAGTTGCATCCACGGCGCCCGGCCCAGCGCCTTCGCCACGTTCTCGACGGACACGGACGTCGCGGTGGAGAGGATCTGGGTTGCGTTCTTTGTCCTCGCACCACGCGCGACGGCAATCTCGCCCTCGGCATGGAAGGCTTTCTGCGCTCCGACGGGGCATAGGAACAGAGGACTCTCCCAAGACTCGCCGAAGATTTCAGTCTTGAGGTTGGCCTTCGAAATGTCCACCAAGCGGCGCGGAACCAAGCCGATGTGCCGGAAGGCGGATGTGTTTGCCTGGAGCGTGAGGTCGTCGTCAACCCCGGTTGCCATGTAGCCCCAGTGGGCTGGCGGCAGTATCCGTCGCGCGGCAGCCTCGAAGTCCATCACGTTGATGGCTTCCGCGGCGGATCCCGGGAGTGGGTCTTGGCCGATGGCGGCGCGGGCGAATAGGGGGCTCGCCGCGAGGAAGCGGAGAAACTGGCGACGGTGGTGGGCGGGATCGTTCAAACCTGCTGATTCTATCAAGGAACGAGCGTTTTCGCCGGGCTTTGCCGCCCGCAGCTATGATGACAATAATGATCCGCATCGCGACCATCCTGTTTCTGCTTGCCCAGTCCGTCTTGGCCCAGGGCCCTACCCTTCCGCCCTTGCGTCAGCAGGCCGCGATCCAGCAGGAATGGCTGAAATTGCGCCTGGAACGCCACCTGCCGGCGCTCATGCGAAAGCACAACACGCAGATGTGGATCGTGGCATGCAGGGAGTACGCCGAGGATCCGGCCTTCTTCTCGCTCGTCTCCCCCACCGTCTTTGCCGCCCGCCGCACCACGATCTACGTTTTCAACGACCTCGGCGCGTCCAAAGGCGTCGAACGCCTCGCCCTTGGCGGCGACTCGAACGGCGGACTCTATACCGTCTACCGTGACCCGTCGTCGAACAACAAGGAGATCTACGGCGAATCGCAGTGGCTCACGCTCAAGAAGCTGGTGGATGAACGCAATCCCGCCAGCATCGCCATCGATGTCTCCGCCATCCACGCGTTCTCGGACGGCTTGAGTGCCGGGCTGCGCGACAAGCTCATGGCGACGCTGGGACCGGCCTACAAGGATCGCATCCACCCCGCCGAGGAACTCGCGCTCGAATACCAGGAACTGCGTCTGCCCGAAATGCTGCCGGTCTACCGGGACATGATGGTGATCGTGCATTCGCTGATCGCCCGGGCATTCTCAAGCGAGGTCATCACGCCCGGCAAGACCACCGACCAGGACGTGGTCTGGTGGCTGCGCCAGAAGGTCAATGACGCCGGGCTCGGGACGTGGTTCCAGCCATCGGTTGAAATCCAACGAAAGGGAATGACCGCCGCAAGTCGGCTGAACCGCAGTTCGGGCATCGTGATTGAACGCGGGGACGTGCTGCACACGGATTTCGGAATCACCGCCTTGCGCCTCAATACCGACACCCAGCACATGGGCTACGTCCTACGGGAGGGCGAGACCGCTGTTCCGGCAGGCATCCAGCAGGCGCTGCGGAACACAAACCGGTTGCAGGATCTCACCTTGGAGCGCATGAAGCCCGGTCGGACGGGCAACGAGGTGCTGGGGCTCGTGCTCCACGCCATGCGCGAGGAGAAAATCGACGGCACGGTCTATAGCCACCCGGTGGGCGACCACGGCCACGCCGCCGGTCCCCTCATCGGCCTTTGGGACCTGCAGGAAGGCGTCCCCGGACGCGGCGATGTGAAGCTTGTGCCGGGCAGTTGGTTCTCCATCGAATTGCAGGCGACAACGCCGGTACCGGAATGGGACGGCCAGAAGCTGGAAGTAGCGTTGGAGGAGGACGCAATGCTCGATGAAACGGGGAAAATGTCGTGGATCCTCAAGCGCCAGTCGGAGTTCCATCTGGTTGGGGTGAATCTGGTAAAGTAGCCAGGCATGTCCCCAAACCCCACCCGCCGCCTCACACCGCCATGGCTGGCCGGAATGGGCGCACTGACGTTTGGCATCGTGGCCGGTTTCGGAATGACCGCCCTGCCGTTCCTGCTCTCCCGCTCCGGCGTCAGCGTGGATCGGATCGCTGGAGTTGCCGCAGTCGGGGCGTCGCCGACGTTTTGGGCGTTCCTGGTCACGCCGTTGGTAGACGTGGGGCTTACTCGGCGCGCATGGGCGGGCCTGTTCACCGTGATGGCTGCGGTCAGCCTCTTCTCGGCACTATTCTTTTTTCTCCCCGGCGCGGCTACCGCTGTTCACTGCGCTGGTGCTGTTGGCCCAACTCTCCGCCGTGCTCCAGAACAGTGCCATCGGTGGCTGGGTGGCGGAGTTCGCGGAGGATTCGCAGCGCGGGCGGATCGGCGGCTGGACCAACGTGGCCAACCTGGGCGGCGGAGCGTTCGGATCGATGGTCCTGATGTCGGCGGCGGAGGCGTTGTCGTTCCAGGCCCTGGCTGCCGCGGCGTTGGCCGCAGTGCTGGTTTCGGCGGTTTTCCTGCTCTGGTTTCCGTCGCCGGTTCAACCCGTGCTGGGGGCGCGCGAAGTCTTCGCAGGCACCTTCCGCAGTGTGGTGCAGACATCGCGGCAGCCGCGGGTGCTGGTGGGTTTTCTCATGTTCCTGGCTCCGGCGGGCGCCTTGGCCGCCAGCAATCTCTTTGCCGGACTCGGGAATGACTTTCACACCGCGCCGTCGCGAGTTGTGTGGGTGACCGGGGCGGGCGTGGCCATCACCAGTTCCCTCGGAGCCCTGCTGGGCGGATGGTTGGCGGACAGGATGGAATTTTCGCTGCGGCAGCCAACGGTGCCATCACCTACATGACGTGGTTCGACGGGCAGGGCTACCGGTTGTGGGGCATCCGGGGACTGTTTCTGGTGGATGGAGGCGCGATTGTCGGTGCTGGGTTGGTACTGTTGGCGTTCGTTCGGTGGCAGTTGGCACGGCACCGGTTCCCCGGCAGCGCCTGACGGGCTACTCGAATTCGGCGAAGATGGAATCGACGTCGATAGTGCCACCGAAGAAGACCGGAATGGATTGGCCGTGGCTATAGGTCCGCGTGGGGCCTTCGATGCCGGAGACGCGCACGTTCTGGCGGACCGGATCGACGACCCAGAATTCCCGGGCACCGTTGTCCAGGCATAGGTGTTCCTTGTCAAAGATCTCCCATGCGGTGTTCGAGGGGGAGAGGACTTCGACCACCAGATCCGGGGCGCCTTGCAGGTTGCCGTCTTTCGGGATGGCCTTCCAGCGTTCGCGGGCGATGAAGGCGACGTCGGCGACCCGGTATTCGTGGTCTGGATGCGCGCGGAATCCGCATTCAACCACGACTTTTCCTTGCCTTCCGGCAATCCGTTTTAAAAGGTCGCCCAATGAATCTTGGGCTTCGATATGACGGTGTTTGGGGGGAGCCACTTGGACGAGTTCTCCGTGGTGGAGTTCATAGCGGTAGCCGGGCACGTCGGGGAGTTGTTCCAGCTCGGCGAACGTGACGAGTTCCGCAGTCGCTGCAGGCATGGTCGCTACGGGCATGGGTGCACCTTCTCGATTGTATCAATTTCGTGCGCCATCTCAATCAACTTGGCCACCGTCCGCAAGTTCCGCCCCGTGGAGACCGTGGACAACTTGGAATCCAGATATGCGTTTGTGAACTTTGTGTTCGCGAAGCCGTTCGGCAGGTGGAGGTACACTTCGCGTCCGTGGACAACGAACGAATCGCCCGGCGACCGGTTGGGGTCCAGCTTTGCCACCCCTTCCGGAGTCGGCGGATCGGCAAGGAACATCACCCCGGACTCCGCTTCAGGAAAAGGATTGGCCCCCGGCACGGGACGCAGTTCTTCGGCGCTGCGCAGGACAACCGGTACCGCAAACCCGAAACGTTCCCGAATCCGGGTTTCGAGCTCCACGCGCAACTCGGATTCGACCCGGGCGCACGCGAAGACCACGTTGCCGCTCTGAATGTACGTCCGGACCTCGACGCACCCGACGGATTGAAACACCGCCGACAAGTCCTTCATCGGGACCTTGTTGTTGCCTCCCACGTTGATCCCCCGCAGCAGCGCGATGTAGGTCGTCATAAAGTCAGTATCGCCATCCGTGAGCGAAATCGCCAGACCCTTCCGTTGTATAGGGTGAAGGCGTTTTACGCCAAGTCTGAAAACGGAGGCCGGCGTCAAGCCGGAGCAATCAAACATGAACTGGAATTTACGGGCAGCATCCCTTTGCTGCGTCGCGATAGCAGCAGTGGCCCCAAGCCAACTGGCCGCACAACTGCACTTGACGGTGGGAGAGCAGTTGGTCACGGCCCTGAACTCGAACCCCGCAAACGTCAACCACTACGGAACCGACTCCGCCACTGGGCAGAACGGAACGTCCGCCCACATCGACTGGAGCGGCTCGCCCCGCACCGCCATCTCGGAGTGCAGCACCTTCCTGACCCTTCTGCTGGAGCACAGCTACGGCTACTCCCAAACGACCTTTAAGGCCCGGACAGGCCACGCAAGCCCCACGGCCGCGATTTACCACGACAACATCCTGGCCGGGAAGGGATTCACCAATCTATCGGGCCCCGCCATGCTGATGCCCGGAGACACCATCGCCATCAAGTATCCGGCGGGACAGGAATCGACCGGCCACGCGATGACCGTCGTCTCCGTCGCCCCGTGGCAGCCGCGCTCCAAGTCCACGCAGACTTTCTTGGGCGGCGGTTATCCGGAAATCCTCGGCTACTACGACGTGACTGTGCTGGACTCGTCGGCGTCCTTCCACGGTCCGACCGACACGCGTGCCAACAAGCCCGGCGGCATCGGGATCGGCGTGGCGCGCTTCTATGTCGGACTGAACTTCGCGCCGACCGGCTACACCTGGAGCACCGTGGACGCCTCGGCGTATTATTCGCAGGCCAACAGCGGCAATCTGGTGGCCTTCGGGCGGTGGATCCAGTAGGCCGAAAGGCGGTTGGCAGTGCCACGGCGCATTTTCGGTTCCCCGACCTGACCTCCTGCGCGGTCTAACCTCGGTTACAGGCTGATCCAGCCGAGCCGCGATACTGCGGCGCACGCTCTTTGGCGCGGAATTGCACGATCAATGGCAAACGGCGCACGCTCTTTGGCAAACGGCGCACTAACACCGCCCAGACGCACTTCGAGCGTGGCACCTGCGCACCACGCTCGTTTTGCCGATCCTCCCGACCCCGCGCCTACTTCTTCGGACACACCCACGTCTTTTCAAACGTGAGCTGGCACTCCTCCTCCGCCCCGGCATCCTTTTTAGCCGCAGCCAAAGCGGCTGCATACTGCGCTTCCGCCCGCGCTTGGACCGCCTGAGCCCGCGCGACGGCCAACTGTGAATCCTGCACGGCCAACATGAGACGACTCAATGCCTCCTGCTTCTCGACAGGGACCGGCTTCGGTACCGCCTCCGCCCCCCAAGCCAATGCCGCCACCAGCATCACGCCGCATACTCTCTTCACGCCTAGTTGCCTCCGATCAAGTAGTAGAAATAGGAGCTTCCGGACCCGGAGCTCGAATGGAACTGGCAAGTACTCCCGCTATCCTGAGCGGCCACGGTCTCGGAGGTACTCGACCCCGACACGATCACAGCCACGCATGACACGACCGTAGTAAAACCCGTCGAAATCGTCGCACTGCCGGAAGTGAACTGTCCGAACCCGGCAGCCATCTTAGCCAGCCCCGATCCCACGATCCCGCCCGAACCCGCTGGCCCGGTCGCCCCTGTCGCTCCAGTAGCTCCGGTTGCCCCCGTCGCACCGGTTGCCCCGGTAGCACCCGTCGCACCCGCCGGGATAGTGAAATTGAACACAGCCGCGGTCGACGTACCGACATTGGTCACCACCGCGGATGAGCCAGCAGATCCCGTCGTGACAGTCCCCACCGCGACTGTCGCGCTGCGGCCCGTCCCACATCCCGTGCAGCTCGCAACGGTCAACCCGCCGGAATTCGATATCGAGCCAACCTCGGACAGGGAATAGACCCCGCTGGACAGCGTCCCCTGTAGGAAATGGAGACCGCCGCCGGGCGTCGCCTTAAGCTGCCAGACGTTCGTTCCGCCGTTGGCGGACCATATCGTGCTCGCGTTGCCGAACAGGGCGGATCCGAGGATCGCCTGCCCCGTGTCGCCAGTAGAGCTCAAGGTAAGGCTGGCGAACGTCGGCACCGCACTGGTCGCAACCGACTGCCCGATACTCAGCACGCCGCTCGAAATAGAGACGCCTGTGCCTGCCGTGACTCCTCCGCATCCACTGCACGAGGTCACCGTCAAACCGCCGGAATTCGATATCGAGCCGACTTCCGACAGGGAATAGACCCCGCTGGACAGCGTCCCCTGCAGGAAATGGAGACCGCCGCCGGGCGTCGCCTTGACCTGCCAGACGTTCGTTCCGCCGTTGGCAGACCATATCGTGCTCGCGTTGCCGAACAGCGCGGATCCGAGGATCGCCTGCCCCGTGTCGCCAGTTGAGCTCAAGGTAAGGCTGGCGAACGTGGGCGCCGCATTGGTCGCCACCGATTGCCCGATACTCACAACGCCACTGCTGATCGTGACCCCGGTCCCCGCGGTCAACGCGCAATTCGCAGTCCCGATCACCCCCGTCGACGAGATCGTAGCGCAGCTGGTCGAAGACGGAAACGCACCCGGCAAGGTGAAAACCACGCTCGTACCCACCGTCGCAGGAGCCTGCAGCCGCACATAATGCGCCTGGTCGGCATCGTCGAACTGGACATACCCGGCCACCGTCCGAGCCGTATTCGGAATGATCTCAATCGATCCAACCTTCTGTTGCTGGGCCGAACTCCCCGCCGCAAACACCAACCCCAACCAGATCATCCTCATGACGTAGCCCTCCCCGTGTCCGTATACTCCACCGACCAATACCCCGTCGAATGGAACTTGATCGCCACATTGGTCTCAGTCCCCGGCGTGGGGTCTATCGCGATCCGCGAGGCAGTATCCGAGCAATACCCGCCCGCGCCACCCGTCCAAACCGGAGCCGCACACCCCGACGTCGACACCAAATACACATAGATCACCGACCCGAACGGAATCGTATACGCCCACGTCGGCGCGGCCATCGTCACCGCCGTCGCCCCCAGCGTCAGCCGGAAATTGTCGCCCGTCGCCAAATCAACAGCCACCGACCCAGCCACTGCGCTCACGGTCGAATACCCGAACGGGATACCCCCAACCATGCCCGTGCCCAAACTCGGAGGCGCGCCCGACGACGACGGCACCCCGCCGCCCGTCGACCCGGATCCCGAATCTGCCGCCACCGCGAACTGCTGCGCACTCGTCTGGACCACCGTCGACCCGTCCGTCAGTACCCACCCGACCAGCGCATCCGTCGCCCCCACGCCGCCCGGCGTCGAGGCCCAGTAGAACCCCGACGCCCCGTATCCCAACCACTGCAGCGTCGACGCCGATGCGGCCGGCAAAGTCGGCGCGGTCGCCGGTCGGTACATCGTGCCCGCGCCCGATCCGAAAAACAGCACCCCAATTCCCACCACGGGCACCAAAGCGGTGCCAACGTCGAGCACGAAACCGCTCACGACGCCGCGGCGCACGGAATTGGGCGCGATCACCATCCCCCTATCTGGACCTCTGCGCGTGCGTGATCACCAGCCAGATGCCGTCGTTGGTATCGTGCTGCGAACCGCTGAAATACGATGCCGTGCACGCCACGTCCCCCGTTGACTGATCGATCACACACCCCATCTGCAGCAGTGTGCCGCCGCCGCTGGTCGCCCCACGCGAGGGCGCTGTCTGGGTGCCATTGCACGCTGCGGTCGCCGATCCACTCCAGTACAAGGCCCACGTATAGAGCAGCTCGGACCGCGAATATGTGTAACCGTCCGCGGTCGAAACCGGCAGCGACACCGTCTCGCCATTCCGGTAGTAGCCCCAGAACTGCTCATTCCTCACCACGCCAAACTTGGCGTCGGCATTCAGGCTCTTCAAGGCCGACGCCGACAGCGCATTGCCTGAATTGAAGGTGGAGTCCGCGATCTCCGTAAACCCCGGCTGCCCGGTGGTCAGGACTAGTGACATTGCTCCTCCATCCACAGATCGAACTCGCGGATCGTGTGCTGCAACCTCCGCAAGCGATCCGGGTCCATCGGCTTATGGACGTGTCTCTTCTTCGCCGCATCCACCGCCCCGATCAGCATCCAGATGCCATCCGGCTCGTCGGCGCGAATGTAAAACACCGGGATCGCCCGCGTTACCGGCGTGGCCTGATTGGGTTCCACCAGATCCTCAGGCTCGATGCCCACCAGATCCCCGGCCTCGAGGCCAGCCTCGGCCAGCTCCGGCGTCCGCGCCAAATCCTCCGCCGACACAATCACGTTGATCATCTTCGCCTTCTTCGTCTTCTCCATAAGCACCTCAATACAAAGTCGTTGTCCCGATCACCGCCGACCCGATGCTCGTCGCCGCCCCCGCGCCCGTCAACCCGGTATCCAGCAGCTTGTACTGCATCCGACCATTCGCATAATCCGGCGCACGGTCCACCACTTCCATCACCCGGTTCGTCAGTCCCAGCCCGCCGGTGAAAAGATTCGGCATCAAGGGGTGTGTCAGGGACACGTAATCGCCCACCCACACCGGCAACGTGGCCAGAAACGCGGTCACGGAAATCAGCGGAGCTCCGCCCCTCAGCGCCGACGTCCCGGCGAACCGGTCGAACACACGCTGCGAGACCTCCTGACACCACCACTGGGCCCCGAGTTCCGTCCGGAGTCCGTCCGACTGGATGTCCCGCTGCTGCGAACGCTGGAACAAGCTGATCGACGTCGCATTCAAAAACAGCAACGTCGTCTTGTAGTTCCCGCTCGACGAACTAGCGCTGGTCTGGGCGTCAATCTCCCACTGCAAATCGTTCAGAATCGGAGCCCGGTCGAACTCCGGCAGCCCGATCACGTTGTCCGCGCTAAACGCGAAGACGGGACTCGCGCCAGCCGCGGGCGCACGGAAACCCCGCACACTCAGCCTCCCCAGCGCGTCGACCACCGGATACATCCCCGCCGACTGGTACAGCTTCTCCAGAAACGGCTTCGCCTGAAACGGCTCGACCATGCTGAACAGGTAGGGCCGCGAATTGCCATACATCGACTCGGTCTCGGAATCCAAGGCGGCCATCGTCGCACGATCGATCGTATCCGCGCCGAGCATCAAACCGGCCAGCCAGACCGCCTGGATGATCTCGCACGGCGTCCCCTGCAGCACCCACGGGTTCGAACTGCTCAGCGGCGCGCCGTTCTCCGGGTGGTTCCAGATCGTTGTCTTCGAATCCATTTGGACATCCCGCGACGAGAATACATAGCTCCCGTAGTCCTTCGAAGGCACGATCTTGTAGAGCTTGTAGGTGTTTAGCACCACGAAATCCGACCACGCCGAGCCCGGATACCCCACCAGCAACTGGACCTGCTGCCCCTCCAGCGTCTGGCCGCCGACCACCGACCGCACCGCGCCGCCTAAATCCACCACCTCGCAGGTCATCTCCCCAATCGACGAGCTTCCGGCCTGCACGTCAATCGACTGCGACGCGCCCTGCGGCGTCTTCAGCCACGGGTGGCAGGTCATCGGGACGCCCGTGATCGAGTAGCGCCCCAGATCATGCGTCGAATAGGCGTCCGACAGCGACGCGATGGTGAAGACGTAGATCGGCATCTTCGCCAGTGCGGCATTGCGGGTCGCGAAACCGGAGGTGACCGTCAGCACCCTAGAACAGCCCCCAGAACGAGTCCATGACCTCGCCCGCGTGAAACGGCGCGGAGGAATCCGGCACAATCCGGAAACGCGCAGCGAGCGAATACACCTTCAGCGCGACGCGGGTGGTCTTGCAGCCCGTGTCCTCCAGCACGCAATGGTAGGACTGCGACGAGTGCTGGTAGTTCGGCTCCACGCTGAACTGGCCTCCGACCGACGCCCACCGATAGAAAAACAGCCAATTGCCCAGCGTTACCCCGACCACCAGACCCGGCAAAGTGAACGAGATCAGCGCATCCGCCGCCTGTAGCACGCGCTCGCGGTATCCGCTCGTGGACAGATTGTCCTTCGCCCGATACACGTCCTCGCAGGTGAAATTTTCCGGCTCGAACACGAGCTGGTGCGTGACCGAGGACGCGTCCGTGTAGGTCAGCCGGACACTCATTAGAGTTGCGCCCCCGTCGACGCCGCGTGCGACGCGTAGAGCTTGACGTCGTTCCCGTATACGGCCTGGTTGATGATGTCGGTGAGCTGCTGCACTCCCGACGTGCCGATCACATGCCCCTGCACGTACAAGATCACGGTCGGGCCGGGCGACGCCGCGGACGTACCCGCCACCGCGCCTGCGGCAGACGTTGACGAGGAAGACGATGCCGACGCACCGGTCGAGGCACCGCCCTGTGGAGGGGCGACGGCGCGCCCCGCGATGGCAGCCACCGCCCCAATCGAACCAAAGATAGCCGCGGAAGTGAAAGCCGCCGTCGCGCCCGCATCATCGCCTTCCGCCAGATCGAGGAAACCCAGTCCAGTAGCATAAATCGCTTGCATCAGCGACCGGGCCGCGATGCTCTCCAATGTCGATGCCAGCGCCGCCCGCATGGCCTGTCCGATGGACGTGCTATACACGATGGCCTGCGCGATCCCGGAGCCCATGCCCTGGGCGAACTCGGCGAACGCCTGCCGGCCAGTCTGCCGCAGTGCCTCCATGGTCACCTTGACCATCAACAAGCTCTGGTTGCTCGACTGGGCCCACTGCCGCATCAGTACTTCGTTGTTCTTGAGCTCCTGCGCGAAGTAGGCGCCGAACACGCCCTGCCAGCCCTGCGAATTGACGAGGGTCTGTAGATCGCGGTTGTACTTTTCGGTGAGCAGGGTGCGGTTGCGGGCGTAAAGCTCGCGGATCGTGTTCGCCTCCGCCTCGGACTGCGCCGTTTTCAGCGCCTTTTGCTCCTCGATCTGCGAGTACTTGACCAGCGACTCCTCATACTCGAATTCGAGCTTTTGCCTCTGGGTCATCGCTTCCGCGACGACGGACTTCGTCTGCTCCTGCAACGCGACAATCTCTTTAAGGAAGGCCTCTTGCTGGTCGCGATGGATCTTCTCCAGCCCGGCCGCCCGGATCTGGACCAACAGCTTCTCGTCGGCCTCCGTCAGCTTGGCCTTTTGCTCCATCTCGTGAACCAGCGAGTCGTATTCCTTGACGAAAGCCGCTCGCCGGTGGGACCACTCGTCGGCTGCATAGGTATCCAGCTTGTCGACCAGCTGCCGGTGGGCATTCGCCAGCGCGTCCTGCTCCTTTTCGAGCTCAACGATCTGGCCTTCGATGATCTTGTCGCGCGTCTGCTGCTGGATCTTGTCGAGAGCGGCTGGAATCTGCATCAGCTTGGCGTATTCGCGGTCGAACGTCTCGCCCGTGATCTTGCCTTCGCTCTGCAGCTTCTGCAGCTCCTCAATGGCCTTGTCGGTCTCGAACCAGTAGTGGTGCATCTCCTCGGCCAGCTTGGCCAAAGGTCCGTCGCCTGCGGCAATCTTCGCCTGCAGGCTCTCCATGATGCCCGACAGTCCATACCATTCCTGGCTCAGCTGGGCGACGGCTTCAGCTTGGTTGACGATTCCCAGCTGTTCTTTCTTGTTCTGCTCTTCCTCCGCTTTCGCCCGTGCAATGGAATCCGCCTTGATCTTGTCCAGACGTTTCATCTGGATTTCATAGTTGTCCAAGACGTTGGTTTTATTTGCCGTCGCCGCATCCGAACTGAACGTGTCCTTCACGGTTTGAAGAATCGCCAACCACAGCGCGTTCCATTGCTGCATCAGGGGCAAAAACGCCTGCCCCATCTCCAGATCGAAAGCTTGTTGCTGTGCCTGAAGGTCGCGCAGCTGTGCCTTGTAGGCACCAGTCTCCGCCAATAACTTGGTATTGAGGATCATCCCGGCCTTCTCGGCAGCTTCCGCGTACTTCTTCAAGGCAGCCGACCCCGACGCTACCACCCTGTTGGTCTGGGCACCCTGCCGCCCGAAAAGCTCGTGCATGGCCGTAGTCCGCTGCACGGAGGTCGCATTGTCGTGAAGCGAATCCGATACTTTCCCGAACAGCGACCAGAGATCCTTCTGGCCGTTCGCGACATCGCTGGCATTGATCCCCAGTCCCTTGAAAGCTTGCGCCGCAGTGCCCGAGCCCGAAGCGGCCTGGACTGTGGCGACCGCAAACTTCTCCAGCGCCTTTTCGACCTGTCCGAAATCGGTTCCTGTCTGTTGGGCCGCATAGCGGAGTACGGACATGTTCTCCGCAGTGATACCCGTCAGCCTGGAAGCCTTCCCGATTTCGGAGGCGTACTCGATGTACTTTTCAGTCGCGGAGACGAGCGCCGACGTCAAAGCCACAGCTCCCGCCGCAATCGCCGCCAGCCCGGCGGTGGTAACGGCGGTCATCGTCGTCATCTCGCCGAAGATCTTGGTCGACCAGGAATCAAACTCGGCACCGATGTCGCTCAGATCCTTGCTCAGCAGGGTGCGGAACTTCGCGACGTTGCTGGTCGCATCGTCCGCGTTCGCGTTGATATTGAACAAGATTCCCGCCGTCGAGTCGAAGCCCACCTAATCCCCCATCCCAGTTGCAGCTTCAAACGCCTCAGACTTCATCCGTTGGAACGTAGCGGAGGCCGCCAGATCCAGCTCCAACGCCAACACCGGATCCACAATCGCCAGCAGCGTCGACGGGCGCTGCCCGAAGGTGTGCGCCGCCACCGCCAACGCCTCCATCTGGTTCGACTGCACGAAACTCGGCGAGCTCAGCGGCTTCCACCCCCCGCATCGCCCACCGGATAATGTAGGCCGAATCCTCATCCGGGATCTCGGATGGATGCATCTCGTCAGGGCCCGGCGTGAGCGAGATTGCCGGATCCAGAACGGAGTACTCCATCACGCGCCGCAGAAAGCCGATCATGTCGGCGATCTGCTCGTCGCTCGGATCGCCGCCCTGAACGCCGGTGGCCGCCGCCGCTAGCCCGACTGGAAGCCTCTGCTGTGCCGCGAACCACGACGGACCCGGCCTCCGCGCCAAGATCTCCGCGCCGGACGGCAAGGTCAAGAACACCGCGCCAGCGATGGCCTGCTGCCGGGCCTTTTCTCTCCACAACTTTGCACGATTCTGCATGTTTGCCCCCTTGCGAACCGGACTAGATCGTCTCGTACTGCACGCCGATTTGGCGGCCGGCCGTCCGCGTGATGTCCACCATGCCATGGAACGTCAGCTTGTGCGCCGACTGTTTCGCGCGGCCATACGTGACGGTGAATCCATCCGTCGTCGCCACCTTGTACAGGAGGGAGACCAGAAACAGGCCAGCCCCCATCCGCTTGGGAGCAATCGCAGCGACGCATACGCTGGGCACCTGCGCGATGCCACCGAATGTCAACTGTTTGTAGCCCGTGCCCGTCGAATAGACCCCGGTCGAAAATGCCTGCTGCAGCAAATCCACCGATTGCTGGGCCATCTCGGCTTCGAGGGTGCCCTCCACCGCTTCAACGAACTTGTCGATAGGCGCGTCGAACTGGTCCGCCATGATGTCCTTCGCCTTGTTCTTCAGGTTGAAGGTGATTGGCCCCGTCGTAGCGCCGAGGTGGATGCTGGACGGGTGCGCCGTCGCGTCCGGGGTACCGTCCGCGGCCAGCGTCAACCTCTGCGCGGAATCCGAAGGCGGAGTGCCGATGATCCAGATGTCCCCCGGCCCTTGGTTCATTGCCGCGGGGACGTAAGCTTTTGCCGTTCCAGCCATTTACTTGCCCTCTTCTTCCTGCGCGATCAGCGCGTGTGCGTATAGGACGGCAGTGTCGAGATCGAGCTCGACGATGTCGCCGTAGTGATAGATCCGCCCGTCGACGTCGATGGGCAGAATGACCTTGTACTTCATGAAACCTCCACTGCGTAAAGCCTGAGCGTGATCTCCGGCCAGTAGGCCAGCCCCGCGCCCTTTTGAAACATGGGGCCGTAGTTGTGGCCCGCCACGAACGCGTACATCGTGCTGGGAACATCCAGCGGCCACGCGGTCCAATCTTCCAGCGCCGCGTCGACAGCCTGGACCGTCTGCAGGCACAATTGCGTGAGCGCCTCCGGGTCGGTGCCCGTCACCGCTAGGCGGACAAGAATCTCGTGTACCTGCCCGCGCGTCGATCCTTCGCCCTCGTTGGGGAAGTCGGTCTTGACCGGCAGCACGAAAGCTTCCAGTGACGCGATGGGCGCGGCGTCGCCGATCCGGATCCGCCCGAACGCGGGCGTCACGGTCGCGAGGCACGCCTTCACGGCGTCGAGATAGGGTCCGATCAGCAGGCTAGCCACGGGCGCTTGCCTCCTGCGCCGCTTGGGCAAGGAACCTGACCTGTTTGACCGCCTCCTCGAGGTAATTCGATGCGTCGACGAGTTCGATCAACGGCTTATCCATGTTTGGTTCACCCATGTTTGGTTCACCCATGTTTGCCCCCTACCAGCGCGTGATCCTTACGCTGTACTTTTCTCTCGAGAGATTGGCGCGGAGGAATCCCGCTGCCAGTCCGCGCGATCAAACTCGACATCTGTGTCGACGTCAAGCCGCCCCGCAGCCCGGCCGCAGTGGCGACATCGACCAAATACACCTGAAACAGCCGCATCACGGTACGCGCGAACTGTTCGGTCAACTGCACCAGCGGTCGGCGCGGCAACCGTGTCCGCGGCTCCAGCGACTGGTGGTACAGCGCATATTGCACCCGGCTGCCCAGGGCGAGCGCCGTCCGGCCCTGCAACGCGACCGCGTTCGCGTCCGTCGCCGAAGTGAGGGAACTTTCGAGCGCGCCCGTGCGCCGCATGATCGGCTGGCCCGGGTAATGGCGCTCTTTCCACTGCAGATACGCGGGTGAGAGCGGCTGCCAGCCTTGGCCGCCAGCCGCCCCCTCCGATTGAAACTGGTCCCGTTCTTCCGCATAGAATTCGTCCATGACCTGCGGCCAGACGGTCCGGTAGTCCGAGCAGCCCTCGGCGAACCGCGCGATCGCGCGGTCCACCTGGACCTCTCCGGCGATTTCCATGCGGAAGCGGACCATGGCTTATGCGGTCGCCTTTGCGGGAGTCGCGGCATTGGCCGCTGCATAGCCCAGCGCCGACTGGCTCTGGATCGCAGGGATGAGCGACTTGATGTCGGCCACCAGCGAGGCATCGAGCGTGAGGTTCACGCCGCCCGCACCGACCGCGGCCTCGGCGTCCTGAATGGCCTTGATCGCGAGACCGAGGATCCCGAAACCGACGCGCTCAATGTTGGCGGCCTGCGGGCTCACCAACGCGGTAACGGATTCCAGAGTGGCCGCACTTGCGTTCGCCTTCCGAAGCTCCGGAAGTACTTTCGACTCGACGAACTTCGCGATCTTAACCACGTCGGTCGCCGCGGTGGCAAACGCGTGTTCGAAAGTGGAGAGAAGAAACACTACTGACCTGCTTTCTGCCCTGACGGGCTTGACGAGTTTGGGCCCGGTACCGCCGGTGCACGGTAGTTGAGGAACAACTTGAGGCAGTCGTGGAACCAGCCCCACGCCCACTGCGGAAACTCGTAGAGGTTTTCGGGCAACTGGCTGGGCATGGAATAGACCCATGCTGCGAACACGATAAAGAAGAAGGCTTCGTGCGCCTCGACGAACTGGTAAATCCACAGGAGACGGGGCATTAGGCCGCGGCCTCCTTTGGCTCGGGCGCGGAGAGGCGCACGTCGAAATTGAGGGTGACCGAACCTTTGAGCGTCCAGCCGTCCAGCGACTGGATCCGCTCTTTTAGGACCGCGTCGAGGCCGTTGATGGCGTCGCCGAGCGTGCGGTCAAGCCTGTCCTGCGCCTCGCTTATGACGGTGGATGTCGCCGCCTGCAGCACGGGAATCACCTGCGAGGTGACCTGTTTGACGCCGTGGTCCTCGATGTTTTCGGCCGCCGCCGTCGCCTGTGAGAAGTCGATCAAATTCAAATTCATAGCGTTAGAACCTCTGGTCCTTGTAGAACCTGCCGACGCCGGCCACTCCTCCGAATCCCAGCGTGCCCGTCTCGACGGTGGCCGCGCGGGCGGGATTGAACATCGGGTCGTACTCGCCAGCCATCACGAGCTTGCACTCGGCCATGTAGGCCGCGTTGAGGCTTTTTGCCAAACCGGAATCGGCGGTGCCGAACTGGGCCTGCACGGCAGCCGCGAGCTTGGCCGCGACGCCGAGGCGCACGATGTTTTCGAGGATCGCCTGCGGATTGGGCTGCCCGGTGGTCGGATCCGGCTGGGCCCACTGCGACGGGTCGAGGGGCAAATTGCGCCGCGCCAGCATCCCGTTGAGAGCCTGAGCCGTGGTCTTGAGCCACTGGAAAATCGTTGAGTCCGGAATCCCGCCGCCCCGCGAGAAACCGGGCACCTCGCCGATCACGAGATCGATGGTGGTGTACGTCTGCAGGGTGGACGGAAATAAAACCGTGAATATTTGTTGTGCGCTGGAGGTGCCGTCCGGGTTGGACACGTATACGGCGACCAGCATGGACCGGCCCTCGGGACCGGTCAGATCCGCCGGAATTACGGCGGTTAGTTGGGTTGCGGACACCCACGTCGTCGGGACGTAGACCGGGCACCCCACCTGGGCAGCGGGGTTGAACCCGCTGCCCGTCAGGGTGATCGCCGTGCCAGGGGGCCCAAACACGGGCGAAACCGAATTGAGAACCGGTGCCGACATGGTGGCCTATGTGGAGGAGGCGTTGATCCAGCCGACACCGCAAAGCGCGGACACGACGCGGACGTCGTAGTACTTCATGACCTCGATCCGCTTGGCATGCCGCTCGTCGTCGTACTTCGTGTACACGAGCGAGCCGAGATTGCCCGCGTCCCAGGTGAACTGGTACGCCAAAGCCGGAGTTCTGAGACCCGGCGATTCCGGGACGTAACACAAGAACGCCGAACGTCCCCAGACGAACGCGTCGGACGGGGTCTGGTTGGGTGCTGCCGTATTTTTGACGGCCTCCCCGATCAACACCTGATCCACTTCCAGCAGTTGAGCCAACTGTTGGGGCGTGATCAGGGACTTGTCGATGCCTTCGAGCGCGCCGCTCACGCGGGCCTTGACGTTCGGGTTATTCCGGATCGCACGGAACACGGGTCGGGACAGCACCATCGTGTTGGGCCGCCTCGCAATCTGGAGCTGCACGGTTTCCTTCGCCGCGTCGATCACGGCGATGGGATCGATCCCCGACTGGTCCCACGCATTCGCGTAGGTCGACGCGGAGAGGTCCGTGGGGTTGAGCGCCGCGATCAGCGCGCTGACCAAGTTGACCTCGCGGTTCAGGAAAATCGCCTCGGTCAACGTGTTCGTCACGTCCACCTCCAGATCAATCGGCTTGTCCGCATTGACCGCACCTTCGTCCGACACGTAGTCGTGGAGGGCGTGACCGTCGCAGAAATAAGGGCCTGCGAATGTGGTGGACAGTTCGAGCTGGTTGGACCGGGTCGCCGGACGGCGCAGGTCGATACCCGCCCTGAGGTGGTCTGTGCCGTAGACGAGGTACTTGGCCGACTCTTTCAGGACTGGGACAGGCGGTGCCACCTTTTCCGAGATGAAACTTTTGTTGTTGAACATGAGGCTGACGTTTGTCAGCGCCACATCAATATGTCCCTGTTGGGGAGAGAGCATTGGAATCCTTTCTGTTGAGTTCGAAAACCCGAATTCTGCCAATGGAGCCGGATGCGCGTTCGGGCGCGCACCAGGCTCCCGGCGCGGAGATTACGCGCCGTTGACGGTGTAGTCCTGGATCATGACCGGGAAGAGATCCCCGGACACAGCCGCGACCTCGGCGCGCCCGACCACATGGATCACGGCATTTCCCATGGGCGACGCGATGATCAGAGCTTCCACCGACCTCACGTCTCCCGCTGCGCTATTGATCCCCACCCGGTCGCCGCGGGCAATGGTGCCTCCCGCCAGCATGTTGAAGACGCCGAGACGGCAGACTCCGACCCCGCGATTCTGGTTGGGCTGGCTCTCGATGGTGACGCCGAGGAATCCTGCCGCATTTTGAGCGGTCGGCAGCTTGCAAGTCCCGTTTGCAGCGCCTTGAACGACGCAGACGTTCTTCCCAACGCCGCCCGCGTTGTCGATGTAGAACGGTTTCTCGAAGAGTAGTGTTTGTGCCATGTTTATGTTCTCCAGTGTTTTCAGTGGGGAGGCGCTTTCGCTAGTCCTCGTTGGCTCCCGCAGGGGCCATCGACATCACGATGGATGCCAGCCTGTTGCGCTCGCGCAACACCTCGGGCAGTTGCCGCGCGGCCATTTTGACGCCTTCCGAGAACGGGATCCCCTTCGCGGCGGACAGTTCCATAGCCTTGTCGTTCAGCGCCTTTTCCGCCCGGCGCAACGCTGTCCGCGGGCCGACGCCCTCTCCGCCCCCGCTGTGGCCGATCTCGCTGAGATTGACCTGCTGGGGCATCGTGCCGAGCAATTCCCGGAACGAGGCCACATCGTTCAGCGCGATCCGTTCCATGGACGGTCGCTGGGCCGGTGTGATCCGACCGGTACGGACCGCCTCGGCCACCTCGCTCAACGCCACCTGCTCGGCCTGCCAAGCCTGGAACACGTCGACGCCGATTGCCGCCACGCCCGCGTGCGCCGAGAGGTCGATGCGCCCGTTCTTGCGGGTCACCGCGCTGAGCGAAAGTACTTCCGGTCCGTGGTGGTGCTCGCTGCCCGTGAACGCCGGTTTGGAGGCGTCGCACTTCGGGCACAACAGCGGCGTCTGGGGATGCTCGCTGCACATCACCTTGTCTTTTTCTGCCATGTTTTGCTCCTTTGTTTGGTCCGCCTCGGACAATGCGATCCGCGGCATGTTGTCCAACACTGGTGTGTTGGTCAGCGCGACAGACAGCAGGGTGAGTCCCTGCGGCTTGCCTGTCGTTCGATCCGTCGCCGCCCATGAAAGGGTGGGCGAGAGAAACCTGTATTTGTCGTCGCGGATCAGCTGCGCGCCGTCCGCGTTGAATTCTGCGCTACCCCAGACGATGCCGTCGCCGTCGGCTTTGTCGTCGACGGACTCGATCCATCCGGCTGCCGGAACCGCGCCGCCCAAGGCGATCTGCGGGTTGTTGCTCGCGTGCTCGTAGTCGATGACCACCGAGCCGTTCCCGCGCTTGGAGAAGTTGGCGGCCATGGCGCGAACGTCGGCAGGGGAGATAGAAAACTCCTGTTTGCCTTTAAAGAAGCGGCCGATCTGGCAGATGGGCACGCGGACGGTGTGCTGATCGTCCGAGAGCGCGAGGGTGAAGGTATTTAGATTCTGCATGGGTATCATCAGTTTTGTACCTTGATCCTGAAAAATAAACCTGTGACCGTGCTGCCGTAGGCGATCACGAAATCCTCCTGACGATGAACGCCGTGACGTGGGTGTAGCCGGAGCTCACCGACACGTCGCCGATCCGCAGCCGCATCGTCGTCGAACTGAATGTTGCCGCGCGAGGAATGCCGCCATGCCCTGTGTTGGCCCAGCCATTGACGCCTGGCAGCCCGCTCGAAGGCCAGAGCTTGCCTGTCGCATCGACCACCGAATATCCGCTTGCGCCGTCCACCGATACCGTCCAAACCGACGTGGTGTTATCCAGCAACGTGGCTCGGGCCTGAAAGGCATTGCCTCGCTGATCGGCGAAGGAAAGGCTGATCTCATACGTGCCAGCGGCGGGCAGGTCGCACCGCCAGCGCTTTCCGGTGCCGTCATCTTGCGCGTAGGCTGTCCCGGCGAATCGCGGATCTTGGTTGTACCCAGCCGTCGTTGTATAGCTGGTGAAAACGTTCACTGTTCCGCCCGGCGCATCCTCCCAACCGCAGACCATCGACACCCCGTTCGGCGCGGTCAAAGTGCGGGAACTGGTGTAGTTCGCAGTTGTGCCGGACTCCACAGCACAGTTCGGAAAATCAAGGAAGGTCACGCTGACCGGGCCGCGGAACACGACACAAAACGGGTTGTAGCCTCCAGCCGATACCGTGCAGGTACCACCCACCGCGCAAGCTGTGCCGTTGATCGTCGTGGTGCCAGAACCGGCCAGATTGGCATTTGGCAGCGTGCCAGTGACTCCAGTCGCGAGCGGCAACTGAGTAGCATTTGTCAAAATTACTGCCGATGGCGTGCCAAGATTGGGCGTCACAAACGTCGGCGAGTTTGTCATTGCCACGCTGCCGGATCCAGATCGGGCGTAGCTTGTCGACCAGCCGCCAGCGCCGTCGACGGATGGAATCGCACCGAGCACCCCTTGGGTCGGCGCAGCATAGTCGGTCCCTGCGACACAGTTCGCGCTGCGGGTGCCAGTGCCACAGATCACGCCGGTCAGACCAAACGTACCCGCGAGGGTATAGTCCAAGTGCCCGGTATTGATGTTCGTGGCATTGAGGCCAGTCAATAGGGACCCCGTCCCCTTGTACGCGTACCCGCTAGCCGCCGTGATCCAACCGTTCCCATAGTCCAGCGTCAACGCCGAACTCCCGGCTGCATCCCCGAAAAAGAGCGTGTTCGTACCCGCGGGATGGTAGACGTAGGCCTTGATTACGCCGCCCTCCATGATGCGGAGTCCTGAGTTAGATCCGCTCGGCGCGTTCAGGTCGATAAAACAATTGCCCGACGTACAGGTATTGACAGCGCCACCCACAAACGTGGGCGTCGTAAACGTCTGGGATGCGGGGATGTAGGACGATGTGACCGCCGTGCAGGTCAGATTGCCAGCGGCGTCGATCAAGCGGGCGACCTGCCCAGCCGGACACCCGGTCGGCGTCGAGGCTAATGCCGTCGCCGTTGCTGCGTTGCCGCTCGTGTTGCTCGTGATCGAGCCGGGCAGGTCCGTCGCCAGGATCGCGCGCCAAGTGGGCAGCCCCGTTCCTGCCGCCGCCGCGTAAACTGATCCGGCGGACTGGGCCCCGAATGGAGCCAGATAGTCGGTTCCAGGTGTCGCGGCTTGTACCAGCCCCGTCGCCCCGACCTTTGTCATTACCGAGGACAGACCCGTTATTTGCAGAGACGGCGTCTTGAGCAGCCACCCGGATGCCAATCCGAAAATGCCATTCGCGAAATCATGGTAAGTTCCGTCAGCCCCACCGATGCCCGCAATACGCCAGACAGAAGAGCCAGCATCCCAGTAGCCCGGATAGCCTATCAGCGACCCATTCACGTAGATTTTGAAACCGACGTTGACTGCACCAACTGAATCGAGAATCCCGAAACAGTTGCCCGTCACACAGGTTAGGTCGAACGCGGAGGAACTGCGCGGAGCTACACGGCCCGACACATAGCTGCCACCGCGCGGAATAGCAATATGACCATTCAGCACGTCGAAGGTCTGCACCGCCGCGCCCACCGAATTCGTGATGCTGGCGCGGAAGTCATTCAAATGCAACAGTCCGAACACAGGCGTATTAGCGTGCCCGATGAATATCCCGGAGTTCCCGCTCGTTGACGAAGTCGAATGGAACCCAAAGCAATTGCCAACCGAGCAAGACCAGTTGGCGTAGAAGTTCGTGCCAGGGCTCGACGTCGTACCCACGAAGAGCCGTCCGTTGGCTTGGTCGTAGCTGAAATTGAGATCGCATCCCTGCTGGTTGGTGGCGATGTTGAAAGGGATCAGCGTCGCAATGGGGCAAGGTGGGTTCGGGGCCTGGTACGGTCCACGGGTGGACCAGTTGCCCGGAAAGAACGGAGCCGCGACAGGCGCGATCAGCAGTTGTTTGGCCCGTTGCGTCAGGTGGGTGTTGTCACCCGCGTACCAGATCGTATTCTGGTCCGCCGTGCAATAGCCGCCACCGTTCACGCCGCCAGCCGAGCAGCCGAGGTATGGTGACGCCGCAAAATCGGCGATGCCGTCCCAGCTGGACGCCGCGGCCTTTATCGCTGCGTTCACCGCGGCGATTGTGGACCAGAGCACGCCGCCGCGCGAGATCATGGTCCCGACCACAATCCGCCCGCCCGCCGCGTGAATCGCCGTCGCGATGGTCTGCAGGCAGGCAACTACTTGTGCCGGCGTCTCCCCGTCTATCGCGACGTCGTTCGTGGATCCCCACACCAGTGCGGTGTTGTTCAACGCGCCGCTCGCGAAGGTCGATGTGATCGTCGACGAGGCAAACCCGCAGACCCGCGTGCCAGGCACGCCGCCGAGCACTTCCGTGTAGCCGCCGAGCGTCAGGTAGTCGGGATAGGCCGCGCCCGTGCCAGCCGTGGTGCTCTCGCTGTCCAAGCCGAACCACGCGGTAGGCGTGGTGGTCGGCAGCACGGCCTGAGGCCCGGTCGATCCGGTCACGCCTTGCGGGCCTGTCGGACCCTGCGCACCGGTGGGCCCCACCGGACCTGTCGGGACCTGCATGCCGGGTGTAAGCGGGGCGATGACCCGCAGCGGGTTGATCTTCAGCGCCGTGCTCGACGCGGTCACGTACCAGGTCTCGTTCCACGCCGCCGTCCCGTTCGCGTCGTGATGCTCGTAGTGGACAGCATAAGTCGTGCCGGAAATTGATGCCGTGGAGTTAGGAGCAATACAAACGGAGAGAGCGCCGCTAGTTACATTGACCTTAACAGGGATCTTTCCGTATGTTACCCCGGATACTCCGACCGGCAGCACGATGTTAGCTGTTACTGTCCCGTTGAATAAGTTTGACACATTGCCGACTCCGGGCGCATATATCGTATCTACTACCGGAGTTAGGCCGGACGGGCAGGTTTGCCCGCACACGGACGCCACTACAAAGACCGACGCGAATGCCAACTTACGAAACATCTACTTGACCGCCTTCCCTTCGTCCGCGAAGACGAAGACATGGACGCAACGGCACTTATCGCCGCCGTCGCAGTCCGGGTTGGGCACGGCAGTGATGTCGTCGGGAGTAGCGCCGGACTCCCCGTCCGCGCTCGAACACTGGTCGCATGTGTTCGGATCGAGCAATGCCGAGTAGAGTACTTCGCCGATCTCCTCGGCATATGCCTCGTACCCGTCCTGACGCCCATCGGCGAAGGCCTCGTTGGCACCCTTGTACGACATGCCGTCGATCCAGCCGTCGCTTTGCTCGTCGAGTGTCTCCTCGGCGTCGAGGATCTGCTGCCCGGTGGACTTGGACGTCCGCCGCTGGTCGAGCACTACATTCGCCGCGCGCGCCTGCAGATTGTTGCTGAACTCCGAAACGATGCCGTCCGCGTAGACGCCGAGGTCCTGTTTTTTTCCGGCTGCCGAGGCGCGGACCGTGGCCGCGGTGGGAACCTGGCCACCGGCGCGGAGTTGCCGTGCGCGTTCCTCTGTGACCGACTTGTGCCCATAGTCCGAGATCCCATCCATGATGGATCGAACCGCAGTCACCAGAACTTCATCCAGACCAATCGAAACCCGGTGGGCTTCGGCTGCCGGACGGCTCATGAGCTTCTGGACGATCTCCTTTTGCAGCCGCGGCCGCGCGGCGCGAAGTGCAGCCGCGATGTCCTGCTGGCCCTGATCGAGGGTGCCCACGATGGCCGAGAGCGCCATGAATTTTTCAACTCCACGCGGTTCGCGCGACAGCTTCGGCGCGGACGCCGGAGGAGCCGCTTCGCTCGCGGAAAGATCGGGACCGGCCTTCGGCGCGCCGCCCTCGCCGCCCGATGCCGGACGCGGACGGGGCTTGCTTGCCGGAGGCGCGCCGAGATCCTGCCGGATCCACGCTTCCAAATCGTCATCCGGCTGGATCACGTTGACCGTGCCGGCCGCCAGCTTGGTGAGCGCGTCGACCGCCGTTTCGATCTTCGTGCTCAGGATCTTTTGCACGCTGATCTTCGGATACCGGGTCAATCCGGCGAAGTTCAAGTCGCACAAGCGTTTGCAGGTGGTCTCTGTGAGGACCCGTGCAATCGACGACGCCAGCGCCTGCAATGACAGGTAAAAGAAGTCGGACATCGTCTGTCCGAGCGCCCGATTCCCGCCGCTGTGCCCGCCGCCCAAGTCCATAAACTGGGCCAGCGCGGCCTTGGTGATCTTGCTGTCGTGGTACTCGATGGTCGGCAGCGCGCTGTGCACCTGCCCCTTCACCCCGACCAGTTCGAACGTCCAACCAGGGGGATTCAGCAGCCCGGTTTTTTCGCTTACGGACAGCGACTGGAGCCATTGCTCGGCGACGCGCCTGTCGTTCGACGTGGCGTTCGCGGCCATCGTGATGACCGGGATGCCCATGCCGTTCCGTTCGGAGGCGATGGCTTCGACGATCTCCAACGCCGTCTTCATGTACCAGTGCTTGTACATGGGGCGGCACAAGCTCCTACCGGTGTAGTTGTCGCCCTCCTGTCCGAGGGTGAACAGGGCGAGCTTGTTGCCTGGGATCTGGACCGTCTTGTAGGACGATCCTTGGTAGCCCATCTGGATGAGATCGGGTGGTCCGTCGTTGTTCGTCACCCAGCGGTAGCAGGTCACCGGCAGGCGAGGCGCGCACTTGCGGAGGCGGATTTGATCACCCGAAATGTAGAAAACGTCCTCGTGCGCGGCGAAGCCGAAGTCGAGCATCAGCAGCGCGTTCTCGACGATGCCGTCGAAATCGCACTCGTTGAAGAGGCAGTCCTGCACGAAGTCGGCGGCCTCCTGTTCGGCTGGCGTCGGGTCATCCGGTGCCGTGACCGACCATTCCGCGCCCCGGATCGGGAGTTTCATAGCGGACAGCGTGGCCGCGACCTGCCCGTCGCTTCGACGCATTTCCTCGTAGCGGAGGATTGCGGAGTGGCCGACGAGCTCGGGGTTGTACTCACCCAGTTCCCGCAGGAACCCACCCAGTATCGGTGTGCCGGAGACTCCGAATTCGGTGGTAGCCTCTTTGCGGGTCTCCGGCACGTTGACAGGTGCTGTGTTGACGGGGGATATATCGAAGAGGCCTCTATCGAGCTGGCCGATGTTGAGAGAGATCATTTAGAACTTCCTCCCCGACATGCCTTTGAGCGCGGAATCCGACTTCAAACCGCCTTCCGACGCGGGCACGTAGCTCGCGGAAGTCTGGGCTGCCGAGAGGGCCATCGCGCAGGCCCAGAATTCGTCGGCGTGTCCGGATGCGGTCCGGTCGGCGTCGAAGCGGGCACCGCCGGTCGCGCCGACGTATTGCTTCACCGCCTGGATCGAGCGCCGGATGCTGACGTCCTCTGGAATCAGCAATTTATGCGATTCCATCATTGTCTTCATCTGGACGGCCATCGTCTCTTTGTTCGAGGCGTTGAACTGGACGGGCTCGACCTGCCCGGCGCTGGCAAACCGCAGATTCTCGGCGAGTTGCGCGCCGATCCCGGTTGCGTCGATGCAGCCGCGGGCGCAGGACTTGGCGACTTCGCGCGCGATCCGCTCTTGCTCGGCGAACGGCACCCGCAGCATGCGGATCACGCCGCGCGTCAGGCAGGTCCCGTCTTCGAGCCGCTCGACGATCCAGATCACGGACAAGTCGCGTTTGCGCGCGACGTCGAAGCCGAAGTAGAGGTCGGGCCGGGTTTCGCCATCCCATTCGATGGATGCCGCGGGCGACTCGCAGGACATGACCAAGTCCTTGGAAATGAACTCCGCCGCGGAGTCGGTCGGGATGTTGCAAAACTCCTCTGCCCAGACGTCCTCGTCGCCAACCGCCGCGCGGAGGCCTTCGATGTCGAGGCGGTTGCCCTGCGGGTCCGTCAACCCCTGCTGGTCGGCCATGTGGATGTTGCACCAATGGCCCGACCACACGCCGGACTTGATGGGATTCGGGCTGGGCGCAACGCCTTCGGCGAGTCCGACTTCCTTCGCAACTTCAAAAAATTTCCCCTTTTTCCCCTTGAACGTACTGGCGACGCGCAACTTGAAGCCACGCATGGCGATACCCATCGCGGCCTTCCAGATCGGAATCGGGTCCTTGTGGATCGCGTACTCGTCGAGCGAGATGTTCCCGCTGAATCCGCGTGCCGTGTCCGGGTTGGCAGCCACCGCGATCACCCTCGACCGATTTGGGAAAGTGATCTTGTGCAGGGTGATGGAGGTGTCCTGGAAGAAGTCCGTGCTGCCCTCGGTTGCACAGTTCATGGCGTAGGCGTGGGCCTTCACCTTTTCAGCCAGTTCCAAGGATTGCTTGTCGGACGCGGAAAGCAAAATCTCGAGATTTGACGGCTTCTCGATACACTCCATCGTGTCGTCGAGCGACATGATGAACGACTTGCCGACCTGCCTGGACGCGGCAAGAATCTTGAATCGGGAATCATCCTCGACCCAGTTCCGTTGCCATTCCTGCAGGTTGATTACGACCATGGCTAGTCCCGGCGGATGAGCTCCGCAACCTCCGCTTCGAGAGGTGCCGAGCAGACGAGGCATCGCGCCGTCTCGTGTCCGGCCTGCACCCGCTGTGACTTCGCCAGCTTGTCGCCAGCCGCGCGCAGGTACACGTCGTATTCGACGCGCTCGACGGCGATGCCTACAGTCCGATGGTCCTGCCCGCACTTCGCGCAGGTCAACTGACAACCCTCCAGTCATTCGCGAGGATCGCGACTTGGTGAGGCTGCCAAAGAGACCAGCTGCCGCCGTAGAACTCCTGAATATCCGGACCCTGCATCCGAAGTCTCTGCCATTGTTCCCAGGATGCCCGCTGCACGGACTTCCCGGCTTCCAGAGCAACAAGTGCCTGGCTGAAACTCATGGAGGAACTCGGGCGTTTCCTGGGCGCCGTCGACGCGTGTTCCTGGAATTGCCTGTCGATATCCAGATTCAACGGGTGTCCGGGATCGAACATGTAACCGTCATCGCGGACCGTGCTTTGCCATCCGCAGGAGCACTTGATTCGCGCGGCCCCGTTTGCGACCGGGACCTTTGTCCCCTCGTGAGTTTCGGTCACTTGGATGAGCTCCTTTGCAGGCCCATCCAGCGCCCGGAGGCGATCCGTCCACGCGACCCCGTCACGAGTTCTCTCTTGGCCTGTCACTTCGTTGCCCTCGCCTTCCACGTCTCCCAGTACTTGGCGTACTTGTCCGGCGAGGCCTTAACGAGAGACTGGTAGAACTCCAGCGACTTGGCGCGCAGCTCCAACAGCACCTCGACTCCGATGATGCAGTTGATCGTGTTCACCGTCGCCGGGCCCATCTGGCCATCCTCTTTGAGCGTCCCGCCAGCCACGATTGCGTTTAGCGCCTGCTGACAGATCCGCACCGCGCGGTAGGAACCCATGTTGACGCCCATGTCCAGCAGCTTGGTGGCGACCGACTGCGAGTTCACATCCGATAGCCGCAAGGGCGTCCAGAAGTGTTCGAGATAGATCGCGTCCGCCTTCTCCTGCGTGAGATGCAGGATGAAGTCGCGGTCATCCGGCGCGCAGAGACCGTAGCCGGATGCCGTGGCGAGCGTGATTCCGAAGCGCGAGTACTCGCCAGTCTTGGGATCGTCCAAGAGCTTCGAGCCCTCGTTGCCTTGGACGAATCGCATGGCCGTGAGGAAATCAGCCATTTAGAGGTTTCCCTCCTCTGTGATAGGCCCACCCAGCGCCCGGAGGCGATCCGCCGACCCGTGGTCGGTGATGATCACCTCGCGACCGCTAATCAACCGGACGGTGCAGGTCCGCTGTGAAGAGAAGTCGATCATCTCAATGTTGTCGACGGCGATCAGGACCCTATGCCGGTTGTGTTCCACCGCGACGAACTTAAGCGAGTCCATAGACCTCCCGAATCCGCCGGATGTCGTCGGCGGTCAACTGCTGGCCCGACTGGGCCTTCTTTTCCAGTTCGCTAGTCGCGGCCAAAGCGCGTTCCCTTTCCGCCTTCAGCAGCGCGAACTTGCTCTCGCTCAACGCGATCTCGCGTTCCTTCAGGGCCAGCGACTGCGCCTGCAGCTTGACTTGCTCGGCCTTGATGCTGGTCTGCTGCAGCGCGATGGGATCGAGCTCCATCACCCCGTCCGGATCGTTCATGAGCTGCTGCATCGCCAGCGCGGTCAGCATCTCCGACGCGGTCGCGTTGCCCTTGCGGCTCGCGGAGACTAGATCCTCCAGTTGCTCGCGCCCGCGCTGCCGCCGCGCCTGCGCTTCCGTCCACTCCGCCTTCCGGCGACCGACGGTCCGTTCGGCCAGTTCGACGTCGAGGGTATCCTTCAGCCGCGCCGTCGTTTCCGCCGCGGTCAACCCCTCCGCGAAGCACGCATAGAGAAGGTTGCGGGCCTCGGAGGAAAGCTGATCGACGCTGCGGGGTTTTGGCATCGGCCGTCAAAACCTCACCATGGGATCGGCCTTGATGTGGCCGTCTCGAAGTTGAAGGCCCTTTGGCTGGAGGCGGAGAAAGCGCACATCGCTGGCAGCACCGGGCGGACGGCGGCCGGGTATGTCGCGGTTCCGCCAGACCTTGATGTACTCGCTATCCACCAGATACTGGAGGTGGAACGCCATGGACTCGACGCTGCAGGACACGCCCATCAGGTCCAGCGCGGCGATGAGGCTGGACATGCTGGTCATCTCCGACGAGTAGTCGGCGGCCAGTGTTTCGAGGATGCGACCGCGCTCGGTGGCATGCCGGATTTCCGCCATCTCTGCTGCCGTCATTTAAAGCTTGCCCTCCACGTCCTTTACCCTGCCCAGAACTTCATTCAGTTGCGCCGAGATCGTCCTCAGCGCTAGGCCAACGTCCTTCATCTCGTTCCGGCTCTCCGTCATGTTCTCGGCAATCCTGCTGATGGCCTCGGACTGACGGATCGAACTGGTGTTGATCTCTTTCAGTACTTCCACAGCCTGACCGGCGTATTTGTCGATCAGCCGGTAGAACAGATAGAAACAAACAATCGGGGCACCCAGCTGTCCAGCGAGCTTGAAGATGACGTCTTCCACTGGGAACAGGGTACCCCGATTTTGTTTCGGAAGTCGAAGAGCGTCAGAATAGGCTGACGTCCATGCACCAGAGGCGCACACCGATCATAAACACCACGATTAGAAGGACTTGCAGCAATCCGAAGCTGATCAGCGCCTGTCTGCGCCACCTGTCGGCGACAGCCGTGGCGCGCAGCCAAATCGCCCTTTCTTTGCGGGCTTCTTCCAGCCGCGCGATCATGTCGGACGCCACAGGCTCGCCCAGCTCGAAGTCTCCGGCCTCGATCCGGATACCGTGCCTGGCCATGGTGTTGACGTCGGCCTGGGTGAATCGCATGGTCACAGGTCGGTCTCCATCGACTCCGACCACGCCGTCTCGTAGGCACTGCGCCCGGCTGCGAGCGCCGCGGACCGTGCCCGCAGGTGTCGCGCCAGCTTGACGAGGGCGTGCGGCGATCCCCAGACGCACAATCCGCCGCCAGCGATGGCGACCACGATGAAGACAAGAATGTCGTTCACTACCGTTGCGTTCATGATGTTTGGACTCCCTTCGACTTTGCCGTCCGCCGCTGCATGCCCCGTATCCCGCTGAAAACACGGTGGAAGTCGGCGTTGGTGTAGATTTTGTCGCGCTTGATCTGGCGCATGATGAAGCCGCGGCGCGTGTCCGCGTCCCAGCCCATGGATTCGAAGGCGCGGTCGAGCAGTTCCCGGTTCTCTTCGGTGAGGAACTCGACGGTGGCCTTCTTGTGGTCCCCGGCGCGGGGCAGGGGCTGCGAGCGGAGGCGCTTGCCCGCGTTGCGCAGCCATGCGGTGAGATCGGCGTCCGAGGCCTTCGAGAGGGACTCGACGCCGAAGGCCGACCGCAGATCTTCGTGCGAAAGACCGCGTTTCGCAGCCTCCGCGTGGAGCATCCGCATCAGTTTCGTGCGGGGTGATAGGGGCGTCTTTCCCATGGCGGGTTTAGCGGCGAGGATGTTCATAAGGTTGCAACCAGCCGTTTCGTCGATGTAAAAGCTATCGTTCTGAACCACAATTGATCCACTTTCCTCAGGTCGTACTTATCGGCGTGGCGCGTGATAAAGCCGCGAGCCCTCGACTCCGAGATCCGGCGATGGCCGTGGTTGCCGGGCAGATCGGGCTTCAACAGTCCTTGTTCAATCCACTGGCTAACCTGCTTGAGCGTCACACCCATGGCGGATGCGAACTCGGTCGACGAATAGCCTTCGCGAATCCGCCGCGACAGTTCGAGCACTTCGGCCCGCGCTCTCACGCTGATCGGGCTCCGACCAAGCATTCGTGCAATTTGCTCGATGCTGTGGTCGCCCAGATTGAATGACAGGGTGTCATTATCGCGTTTCGACCACGCCTTGCGCCCGGTGGACCCCACGAGGCCAAGCCGCCGAGCCTCCCGATGGAAGACACTCCTTGGCCACCGTGTCTGGCGGATCAACTCGTTCAGCCTTGATGTTTTCTCGGCCTTTCGGCTTCCGTATGCGATGCGGAGCTTCGACACGAGTTCGTCGCTGAAGACATACACCCGGCGCTGCTCGCCCCAGCACGCAAGGCATTTCCCTTGTCTCGATGCCTCGCCGCGGCCGCATTCGCAGATCATAGCGACAACCTCGCGGCGATGGCCACCGAAACCAGTCCGACCGTCGCGACCCGGTCGGAGAAACTCTTGGATTCGGAGGAGCCCTGGTCTTGGTCAAGCCTTTCCATTGGAGCCCCCTTCCAGCAGCATCTGGCCGAGGAACTCCCGGACGTGCGCATCGCCAGAAATGATGCGGAGCCGGGCGGCCATGGCGATGATCTGGCCCTTCAGGGGCTTCACCGCGGCTTCCAGATCCGCTGCGGACTCGATCATGAAGTAACCCGGCGCGTCGCCGTAGCGGATCGCGCCGATCCGGGCGTGGTAGCCCACGATCAACGACGCCACGGCCTCTTTGACCACGCGCTCGGAGAGCCCGGTGATGCCGTGGATCGTCTTGATCGAAATGGCTTGGCGGACGCCGTGCGCGCCCTTGATGATGTCGTAGATACGCCCGTCGTTGCCGACCGGCTGGATATCGGTTCCAGTGTCGAAAAGCGTCACAAGCCCTCCTTTTCCATCTCCGCGACTTGATTGCCGTAGTCGCGGAGCATCAGTCCGTAAATTGCAACCTGCCAGTGGTGCTGGCTGAGAAGATCGTGCCCGGTGGCGCACAGGAATGGCACGGGCAGCATCCGCGTCATGTCGTCGGCGTCGAAGAAGTGGGGGGTGGAAGGGGCGAAGAGCTCAGGCACCGGCACTTTTCCTTTTGCGACCGGAAATGAGGTCGGTCAGCAGCTTGCGCCGGTATCCGAGATAGGAGAGCAGCGCGTCGACGATCCGAAGTTGTTCGGCCTCGGCCTGGTCATGAAACAGCTTCGGATCAACGTCTAGATACGAGTACTGGGAGAACGAGACCCGGTTCATGATGTCCATCGCGGCCTCTTCGATGTCGCGGTTGGTCCATTTCGCGACCGGATCCGGTTCCTTGGCCGCCGTCCGCTTCACCTTCACGGGCTCGCCCACAGGCCCGAACAGGCCCTGCGCGGGCAGTCTACGTGGGTCAGAGTAGCTCAATGGACCACCTCCGGCAACTGCGCGGCGCGTGCCTCTTGTTTGTGCTGCAGAATGAGTGTTAGCAGCGCCTCTCCCGTCATTTCGACGCACTCGGCAAACTCTCTCATCAGTTGGACATCTGGCAACGACACCAGCCTGGCCATGAATTCGGGGTCCACGATCACATGTATGCCCGTCTGTTTCATCGCTTTCGCGCCTCCTTTTCCTTCACGACCTCGACGGCAATGGCGACCTCGGCGAGGTACCGTTCAGTCGGGTGTTGTTTCCGGCGGTGTCCGGAGTGGTACTCGCGGATGATGTTGCCGCGGATCGCGCCGAAGGGCAGCATGTGCCAGTGGCGCGCGCAGAACGGAAACGGCGCACAGAAGTGGCCGGTGCAGTTCGGGATTGCGCAGGGGTTCATTTGACGAGGCTCCGATCCGGCTCCGCGAAGAACCTTTGCTCCTGCGCTACTTTCAGTCCGGCCTTGGCCAGTTCTTCGGCCGTCAGCTTGGCAACTGCTGCCTCGCGGTCGAGTTCGCGCGGCGTGTAGTCATGCCAGATGTCGTCGCGGTCGAGGTTCCGCAGGATAACGAGGCTCGATGCCCAGGTGCACGCGCGGTTCAACAGCACCAGCGCCTTGTTGCCGAGACGCCGCCCGATCACGCCTGTCGCCAGCCGGAGGGACTTCTTCCCGGCCTTCTCCAGCTTTTCTTGGTTGGCCATGTACCAGACCTGCAGCGCGAGTTTGATGTCCGCGATCTGGGTCTTGCAGTTGTCGATCACAGGCTCGTATTTGGTGTGGACTGCGCACACCTCAAGATCCATCGCGCCCGCCTGGCGTTCCTGTTCGAGCTGCCAGACCAGCAGGTCACCCAAGGCCGTGCTGGCGTCCTGTTCGGTGGTGATTGTGCGTTTCGGCGTCTTTGGACGTGCCATCTACTTGACCTCCTTTTTCTTGCGCGGACAGGCCGCGCCCTTCAGGTGGATGCCGCTGCAGAGCCCGCACGGACCGAAGCGGGCGTTGGGAAAAATCGGGTTACCCGTTTCGAGGGTCATATCGATCACGTTGACCCGATGCGCTTGCTTGGAGAGCACTGCCTCCATTTCCAAGGCTTGCTCCATGTCCTGCGCGTCGGTGATGACAAAGAGGGCTAGCATGATGCCCTCTCGGCCTTACGAGCCGACTCGACAAAGCGCAGAAGGTCCAAAAAGGAAGCAGCGTCGTGGCCAGCCATCAAACGCTTGTTGGCTGCATTGAGAAGCACGCCTATTGAGTGCTTCAGCTCGGGAGAGATCTCGGCACCGTCCGCGGCCAGCTCCAGTACTTGTGACGCCATCCGGTTTGCCGCATTCGCCAAAGTGACCGTCACAGATCACCTCCAGCGGACATCACAACCGATCCGCCGCACGGGATCTCAATGATCAACGGACGCCCCTGCAGCTCGACCACGAGCGCCGTCGAGCCGAAGTCGCCGTCGACAACGGATGTCACGTCATGCCCGAATACCCGGTCGCCGATTGGGACCCGACTGGAGCACTGGTTCCCGTGCATGTCGTATAGAAATAGGTCGCTCATGACGCCCTCCCGGTCTGCATGCCCCAAAGGTTGCCCATCACGCCTTGAATCGTGCGGGCAGTGATGGGCTTGCCGCTATGCCCCTCGACCAGCAGGTCGCTCACGGCCAGCAGCCGGCGCATCGAGCCGCCGATGCCGCGGCACAGCAGGTCGAAGCCCTCGGCGTCGATATTGGTCACGCCCTCGAACCGGAGCACGTCGACGGTCTCGTCGCGGGTCAGGCCGTTCAGGTTCTTCCAGATTCCGACCCGGCTTTCGAGCGCGCCGATGTCATGCAGACGGCTTTCCTTCAGCCGTCGCCAGAGCAACGGAGATCCAGCGATCACGATGCCGATCTTGCAGTCGTCCCAGATCTGGCGGATCAGCTGGAAGACGCGGGGTCGGACACCTTCCGCTTGGTCGAAGATCAGCAACTGCGGTATGCGGTTGAGTTCGTCGACGATGGCCTGCATCACGGCGTCGCCGCCCTGCGAACGGGGCGTGCCCGCGTGCAGTTTCTTCGACAGGAACGACAGGAACGTCAGCATCGACGAGCTCGTGAAGTGCTTGAACTCGATGACCGTCGACGGGATGTCGAGGTGGCTCCGCTGCCAGTCCTTTATCGATTCGGTCTTGCCTATGCCGTACTCGCCGGTCAGGACCCCGATGGCCTTCTTCTTCTGGCAGAATTGCAGCGTTTCGGCGATGTGTCGCGCCGTGGTCAGCCCTTCGTAGTAGCGGCGGCCCCTGCTGTTCTGCTGCACGACCGTTGGCTGGGCGATGGGGAAATCGAGCGACTCGATCCGGTCGACCGCCGCTTCGATCTGCTGGAACACATTCTGTCCATAGTCCTTCTGATGGCTGTACCAGTTGCGGACCGTGCTCTCGCCCAATGTCGTCAGATGCCCGATCTGGGTGATGTTGAGCTCTTTCCGTCTTTCGAGCAGCGCGCGTATGCGCTGCCTCAGTGCGTCTTGGTTCTCGATCAAGTTGCCCCCTTTTACGAGAAAAATGTAAACACGTCGTCATCCGTTGCGGTCTGTTCAGGACCGGGGCGGACGGTTGTCAAGAAGATGTCCGGCTCGGGCAGT
Organism: uncultured Acidobacteriia bacterium; assembly: GCA_903907865.1. GTDB lineage: Bacteria > Acidobacteriota > Terriglobia > Bryobacterales > Bryobacteraceae > BOG-234. The sequence goes on along the minus strand of CAIVPR010000149.1, from coordinate 34,643 downwards.
GGGCCCGGCTGGTTGTCGCGGACCGCCTCGGCGGCCTCGATCAGGGCGGCCGGAACCTTCGCCGATACGATCTGGCGTTGCGGTTCAGGCCGAGGTTGGATGTCGCGCCGACGGGCGCGCTCGAAGGCGTCCGGCACATACTCCGCGGCGTGGACGGCTTCGATAAAAGTGTTGGTGTTGCGGCGCTGGGCCCGGCGGTCGCGTTCGTCTCGGACGAAGTCGCGCTCGCCCATCTTGCGCAACTCGATGCACTCGACCAGGCAGAACAGCCGCGACTCGTAGTAGATGACAGCGGTCTGTAAATCCAGCGGATCGTAGGCGAATTCGACGGTGCGACCGTTCAGCGCAGTGAGGCCGATGGAGTTGCCGAGCATTCGGTAATGGCGCGGGGTTCCGCCCCACGTCGTCTGGACCTCGCCGTTGCGGACGGTGAGTTCCTTCCGCTTCATGAAGCAGAGGTGCAGCAGTTCGAGACCGATGGTGCGCTTCTCAATGCGCGGGATGAGCTTTTGCCAAGCCTCGTTGGGAGACATCCAGCCACGGCCGCCGGTGTGCTTGATCTTCGCCATGCCGTCGCCTTCGAGCTCGCGCTCGTTGAGTTCGCGCATGCAGCCGTCGTAGAGGATGGCGACCTCTTCGAGGGTCGGGAAAGCTGCCTCGGCGCGGGTGCCTTCGAGCCATTTTTCGTGTTGGCCCAAGAGCTTGTCGAAGCGCTCGGTAGGGCGCGCGGATGGCGTGTTGCCACACCACCACGCCAGGGTGCGGTCGAAGTCGGCTGTGCGTCCGAAGTTGGGCTCGATCAGCTTGGCGCGGGCGCGCTTGACGATGGCATGGTGGACGCGGATGCCGAGGCTGTCGAGGACGCCGCGGAACTGCGGGTTGAGGCCGTCGACGGTCACGGTGGACTGACGGGCCTTGCGGCCGCCTTCGAGCCACTCGCAGCGGAAGTCCTTGCCGTTGTCCCAGTAGCAGGCGACCGGGACGCCGTGGTCCATGAAGACTTGTTTGAGGACGGTGGCGATGGAGTCGCTGGACGGCGACTCGACGATGACCCAGCCGAGCCACTTGCGCGTGCGCATGTCGATGGCCGCGGTGAGCCATGGCCGGGCGAGCTTCCACTTCGGCTTGCCGGACTCGCGGTCGGCGATCAGACAGAAGATGTCGAGTCGGCGATGGTCCATGACCACGTATTCGAGCGGATCCACCGCGGCGATGTCGCGCCAGCTCAGGATTTCCTGCGAGTTGTGGAAGGCCTCGTCGCCGTCGCGTGCCATGGTGCGGACCACTTCGGGGATGCGGTCGAACCAGCGGGTCATGGTGGCGTAGCTGCATTCGGGCAGCAGCGCTTCGGGCCGGAGGCGAAGCTCGTCGTCGAGGTACTTCTTATACTTGTTGCGTTCGAGCGCGCCCATGGGCTGGCCGAGGTGGGCTGCGCGCCACGCGCGTTCCTCGTTGTAGGCGCGGTAGATGTCACGCACGCTGTAGCTGCCCGCGATGGTGCAGGCGAGCAGGAAGTTGAGCGCGGCGTCGTTGAGCACCTGCGGCTTGCCCTTGTCGGCGCGGTCCTTGGGCACGAGACCCTGCAGGCCCTTCGCCTCGAACAGGGCCAGCCAGTTATAGATGGTGCGACGGGCTGTGTCGTGTTCGGTGGCGATCCAGTCGATGAGGCTGGTCTTGCTGCCCTTGTGCTCGGCCCAGAGGACTCGGTAGCGTTCGGGGCGGAGCAGCGGTTCGATGGCGCGCAGGCGGCGCTGGGCCTCGGCAATGTCGGCCTCGCTGCCGTTGGGCCCGGCGGGCAGGGTGAGGGACAGGGCGACCTTGCCGGGTTCGGTCTGGACCACGTTGCGGGTGCCTGTCCAGACGGGCGAGTCGGTGGGGGACGCGACCCGGCGCGCGTGGCGTTCGGAGACGTTCAGGACTTCGGCGATGTCGCGTACCTTCAGCGCGCCCATGGACTATGCGGAATCCTTTGGCTGCACATAGCCGCCGCGGATGCTGGACCTTCTTATCCGCATTGCGTCAGTGTGCGAGTAGGCCGCCTCCTTTGGCGACCAGTGGATGAGGTGGCCTGTGAAAGGAAGAGCCGGTAACCACCACTTCCACGCGTAGGCAGGGTTGGCGAACCCGTCACGTCCGCACTGGAAGCGTCCCAGCAGCTTCACTTTCTTGGTGCGAAGGCCCGTGTAGCAGTGGAGGATCTCGCCCACTCGCGGGGGGGCCTTGCGCTTGGCGCGGATCGTGTGGGTCTTGGAGCCGTCGAGGACGGCGTGGGCGAAGCGGGCGCCGGAAGGAATCGTCAGTTCCAGCGCATCCGTCACTTCGATGCGGTTGGGCTTGTAGATCCGATATCTCGTCATCACGCAGCCCTCCGGGCCGACGCGGGCGCGATGGGTCCGAAGAAGCTGTTGAGCTTCCAACGCAGCCGCCCCGGCCCGTCGATCCAGCCGGTCGAGGCAACCGGCTGGTGCTTCGGTTTTTTCCGGAAGTCAGTGTAGCTTTCCAACCACGAACTCACTAGCGTGCAGTCAGCTTCGGAAAGGATACACGGGAATCCGTTTCTCAGGTACAAACGGGCATAGCCAAGCTCCACGCGCAACCAGAGCAATTCCACCCCGGCTATCAATTCCTCCGCTTCCCTGACGGAGCCCTTGTTGAGGAATCGGGCGAGTGAGGCCAGAATCTTTCGGTGGAAGGACTTCGCTTCGTCAATACGCGTGAGGGTTCGCATTTAGGCTGCCTCGCGCTGCTGGGCCGATGCAGTCGGCACGGTCCCGACAGGCGCACCGAGCCGGCGCAGCGTGTCCAAGATCCGATCACAGTGACGATGGGACCAAAACACCATGCGGACGTAGGCTGGCGTGACGGGTGGACTTGCTTCGCGAGCCACTCGCACCAAGCGTCCCCTGTTCTGGCGCAGCCATTTCCATTTTTCGAACTCGATGTCGTTGCTTCGCAACATAGCTAACGACAAGACTATCACTACCCCTATCGCTATCGCAACAGAAAGATGATTGTTTTTTGGGGGTTCGCTGTTACACTGGGGCTTGTTGCATCGCAACAGGCACGGGGAACCCCTATGGACCCCAGTGCGTGAAAGGAATTGCAGTGGCTAGCGATAACCCCATCCGCCAACTCCGCGATGCGCTCGGATGGACACAGACACAGTTTGCGAGTGCGCTCGGGATGTCCATCTCGATGATTCAGAATTACGAGAGGGGGCAGCACCCAAGCGAGTCCTCCATATGCAAAATGCAGACCTTGGCCGCCGAGAAAGGCTTTGCCGATCTCGGGATCGCCTTGGTCGGACGCCAGGCAGTCGTCACGAAGGTGTTTGAGCCGAAGGAAGCCGGTCGGCGAGTCCGCGTACATGCCGGTGGAGGGGTTGATCTCACGGACTCGTTCCACAATATGCTGGACGTGATCATTGAATCTGGAGACCCGGAGATCATCGGCGCGCTGGAGTCGTTCCTGCGAGTCATGAGGATCGCCGTTGAAAGGATGGCTTGAAGACAATGAGACTTTCAGGACCGCTTGTCATTTTGGGCTTGGCGCTCGCGTCGTGGGCCGAAGCGCCCCTCCCGTCCGCGTGGTCGCGTTCTTCATGGGGAATGAGCCCGACTGACCTTAAGGCTGCGTTCGAACCGGGTCAGGTCATAGACCTGAAAGAGGCGACCAAATATCGCGTCGCGGACCGCGAAGCCTTTGAAGCGCCCATGGTTGGCATTCCTTCCATCGAGATTGCGGGCGTAGACCTGAAGGTGTCGTTCCTGACCGAAGGCGGTTTGCATCAGGTGAATCTCGATCCGGTCACAAAGACGGATTCGAACGAGACCAACCTGCAAAGGCTTGAGCTCGCGCTCACGGCCAAATACGGGCAGCCGTTCGCGTCGAAGGATGGTCAAACCCGCACGTCTCAATGGAAAACGCCGACGGCGCTGATTCTGCTTCAATATACGGATTTGAAGCAGATCTCCTTTAGGTCGCTATGGCTGGTCTACTTGCCATTGCCCAAGAGCGACCTGTTGTAGGTGGATAGGCATCGTGGGTGGGACAACCATGGATCAAAAGACACTTGCTGCAGCAGCGCTGATCGCGGTCGCGATCTTCGGCATGGTGATGGAACTCGGATCGTGGGCATCGAGCAAGCCCTCGGAGGTCGCGGCGAAACCGGCGAAGGCCGCGCCAGTTCCCGGCGAGTGGTCCGAGATGCCAGCGCTGCCCGGAACACGGATGGCCTTTGTATCGGTCGAAAGCGAGGAATCGGTCAGTGGTAAGAAACAGGTGTCGTATGGCGTGTTGAGCGTGCGATGCGTTGAGGGCTATGTCGGGGTCATCTTCGAGCCCGACCCGTCGCGGCTGCCGGACCAAGTGCTCCACTATTGGCTAGACGATGGGCCTCGGACCGCCATCCACGAGAGCCTGCACGAAAAGACCAGCACGGCCATTCTAGGATTCGCACCGTTGGCGAAGAAGCTGCTGTCGGCGACGACCTTCTCTGTCGACTTCGCCTCGGACGGCGGCATCCGCAGGACAGCCACCTTCAAGCTGCTGGGTTTCCGTGATGTCGAGGAGCGGATCCGCGAAGCCTGCCCGAATGCCGGTCTCCCAAAGCTCAGGCCGTGACCTGCCTCGTCTCCAAAATTCCGACGCGCCTGGCCGCGGTCTCGCAGTAGCACTTCCGGCTGTCGCCAGCGTGCGCGGCAGCGGCGCGGTCGGTCAACGGCATGGCTGTGATGTCGAGGCGGGTCCGACATGGCAAACCCAAGACGTTGAGGCCTTGCGCGCGATGTGGAGCGGAGTTCGGGGGGAGGGAGATGCGTGCGCATTTCCCGAAGTGCGGTCGGACGGCTGATTAAACTCCTCCAGCGTCGCGTCTGGCTGGTTTCTGGTGGCTGGTGAGTGCCGATGTCCGGCGGAGACGGTTGCCCTATCTTCTTGCGGATCCCGCTAAACTATTGAGACGTCGTTCGCGGCGAACCTCTGGCTCTCCCGTTGTGCAATTTACCGTGCAACGCGAAGACGTGCGATTTGGCCGAGGCGCGGATTTCTAACCCACTGATTTCCATACACGTTTCCCAATCCAGTCCTGCTCCTGCCATCTCTGGCCACGATTTGCCATTTACCGTGCTCCGTAGTACGCGACCGCGAGGGAGCGTCAATTCGGGGGAACTGCCGTTTCCAGGATCAGTCCTCCGGCCTGTCGTCCAAGCCGCAGGTGCTGTTAGGCATCAACCGGTGGCGGTTGCGCGCTACAAGGTCGTAAGCCGCGTTGCCAATCGGGCTGCACAGGGGCGAGAACGCCAGCAGAACCGCGACAGCCATTCCATCCCGCAACACCGCATTGAGTCCGGGCAAAATCAGCACTCCCCACAGGAGCAGGTGCCACGCCGGATTCCACAGCACGATCTTTTTGAACGCCGCGAAGCCCGACCAGGTGCGGCCCCCATACGCCACGTAAAGTCGCTGCCGGGCCTGTTCTTCCGAAATGCCCAACGCTGTGCCCGCCCCGGACTGGTAGGTGCGCCAGACCAACTGCCTGCCGAAATCGAAGACTTCAACCCACTTCCTCGACGTGGCACAGAAGCCGCAGTCGCCGTCCCAGATCACGGTGACCGGTCCTTTCGGCCAAGTGCCAGCGAGCACCGTTGCGGCTGTAGCGAGGAATAGAAATAAGAGCGCCGGACTCCTGGCGGGAACCGCGAATGCGGCGAGCACCGATACGGCGGCCAACAGCCTCATGCTTCATACTAGCGTGGCGCGGCTATCATGGAATCCATGGAAATCACTCTTTGGACCCCTGGTGACGCCTCCGAGCTTTCGGCGTTGGCTGAAATCCTGCATGCCTGCGTACACGCAGGTGCCAGCGTGTCCTTCATCCTCCCCTTCACGTTGGATGACGCACTGGGCTTCTGGCGCGATTCGGTGGCACCGCGGATCGCCGCAGGAACCCGCTTCGCTTTCGTGGCGCGGCTGGACGGGCGGATTGTGGGAACGGCCCAGCTCGACATCGGAACCCCGCCCAACCAGCCGCACCGCGCCGACGTCATGAAGGTGCTGGTCCATCCCGATGTGCGCCGCCGGGGCATTGCGCGCGCGCTCATGGTTGCGGTGGAGTCGCTGGCGATGAAGAAATCCAGGACCTTGCTCACTCTCGACACCGTTACCGGCGGCGATGCCGAACCCCTTTACGTGGCGCTGGGATACGTTGCCGTCGGGCATATTCCGGGGTATGCGCTGAACTTCGATTCCTCCAGCATCGAATCAACGACCCTCTTCTATAAGCGCCTTGAGGGCCCTGCCGGCGTTGCGGAGCCACCAAAGTTCGTAAAATAAAGGTTTCATAGTGGTTTTCCGGGCACCAACGACGGTACCCTAAAGGTTTGCTGGTTGAGTTCGAGCTGATCCAAAAAGCGCGCGGGGGAGACGGGGGTGCATTCAACCTAGTCGTGACTGCCTATCGCCGCCGCATTCTGGGTACCATTTCGCGTCTGATCGGTCGCCCCGAGGATGTTGAGGATGTCGCACAGGAGGTGTTCATGCGCCTGTATTTCTCCTTGGAGCAACTGCGCACGCCGGAGGTCTTCGAGCCGTGGCTGTACCGACTCACCGTAAACGCCTGCTACGACTACCTGCGCAAGAGCAAACGCCGTCGTGAATCCCGCATGTCCGACCTATCGGAGCAGCAGGTCACCATGGCCGATGCCGCCGCCGGTTCCAAAGTACAGTTGGACGAGTCGGAAAGGAGCCGGGTGCGGGATACTGTAGAAACCCTGTTGGCCTCGGTTTCCGACGAGGACCGGATCCTGTTGACGCTCAAAGAGGTCGAAGGGTTGTCCTTGAAGGAGATGGAGAAGGTCTACGGGGTGAATGAGAACGCGCTGAAAGTACGGCTGTTCCGGGCCCGCCAGCGCGTCTTGAAAAACATGCGCCGGGGCGGCGAATAGGTGTAACCGGTACCGGTTGCCGTCCGCCAAATCAAGCAGGGAATGGGATCGGAACAAGAGTCCGAGCGCTATGATCATATGAGGAATGCGATGACGACTGGAAAAGGTAGCGGAATGAACGACAACGAATTGGACGCCAAGCTGGGCGCTCTGTTCGTCGCCTACCGCGACGCCTGCCCCGATCCGAGTCCGAGCGTCAACTTCATGCCTGGAATGTGGGCAAGGATCGACGCACGCGAAAAGTCCTCAACCCTGTTCAGCCGGATGGCCAAGGCACTGGTCACGGCGGCTGTCGCGGCGTCGGTAATCCTGGGCACCTTGGCCGCCAACTCGGTGCCGTCGGGGGGCGCTCAAACTGGAATCCGGGAACCCGGCACGTACTTGGAAGCCTTGGCCGCCGAGCACATCTCGTCGCTTGAACCCTTCAGTTTGGAAGGGATCGCGGAGTTGGAGCAACAATAAGTTTGGACAGGAGTCAGCCATGACGAAAACCCGCCTGAGCGCAACACTATATCTCCTCGCGGTATTCGCCAGCGGCATGCTTGTTGGAGGCGTTTCAAACCGGCTCTACATGGTCAGGTCCGCCAGCGCCAATTCGAATCCGCCGCGAACGATGGCGCAGTATCGGCAAACGCTGTTTTCAGAACTTCGGACGCGCGTCGGAGCAACCGACGTCCAGATTGCCGAGATCGACAAGGTTTTGGACGAGGCCAAAAGGCGCTTGGACGCTCTGCACGCGGAACACAAGCCGATGCGGGAGACCATCGACCGCGACCGGGTCGAGGGCATACGCAACGTGCTGAATGAAAAGCAGCGCGCGGCCTACGACGCTTGGCGTGCCGAACGAGCCGCAGCCGCGCAGGCCAAGAAGAAGCAAGCCCAGTAGTTGGCGAAAAGAAATAGCAAAAGGGGCGGAACTGGCTGGTGCCGGTTCCGCCCCTTTTGCTGCCCTGAGGCTGGTTTAGTTCTTGGCTGCCAAGCGCGCGGCCTTCTCGGCGATCTGCGCGGCGTACTTTCTCTGGAACTTGTCAACGCGACCTGCGGTGTCGATCAGCTTCTGCTTGCCCGTGAAGAACGGGTGGCAGCTGGAGCAGATTTCAACGCGGATGTCGCCCTTGTGGGTGGAACGCGTTTTGAACGTATGCGTACACGCGCAGATGACGTTCAACTCATTGTAGGCGGGGTGGATACCGGGTTTCATGCTTGTACTCGAAGGGAAAGACCATCATAGCACAAGCTCATACCCTTTCGCGACGCATGCGGTTCACAACGGAGGTCTGGAATGCAGATTCCTGCGTTCGACGCCCGACCATTTCTTCCATATTTTCCAACCGGTAGGGACGTAGTGGCCAACCAGCCGCCGGAACACCGCAAGCAGAAGCACCGGGTCGCCCCACGGGGCCGAGCCCAGGCTACGGAGAAACAGGCACAGGTCCCGGTCGTCGATGGCCCGGAAGGCTGATTCCGGGAACATGCGGAAAATCCGCCCGGCACCGCCCCTCGGCCGGATTTGTTCGGCCCTGGGCCTTTCCCGATGCATGCCGCGCAGTACTGGAATGAAGTCCGAGCCCGCCCATCCGGAGGCATAGGTGCTGGGCGTGGAACGCGGATTGAACTCAATCAGGTAGATCTTCCCGGTCCCGTCCTCGCGCATCCAATCGATGCTGCACAGGCCGTGGAACTGCTCCATCTCGCCAACCTTGTCCACCAAGGCGTCGATCTCGGGATCTTCCACCAGTTCGCCACCGCCGCTCGGTGCCAGGATCGTCGGCCAATTGAACAACTTGTAGAAGGCAAAGTATCGGATCGGAACCCCATGTTCCATGAGGATTGTCGCCCCGCCGATCCGGCCTTGGATGCAGCGTTGGACCATGATGTCGGCCTGCCCCAGCTGCGCGATGCCTTGCGCCAGTCCGGCCGGGTCGCGCGCAACGCGCACGCCGGAACCGGCCATGCTGCGCTCGCGCTTCAGAACAACGGGATACCCCAGCTTCGCGACCGCGGCTACGATCTCGTCGTGGGTATGGCAGATCTCGAATTCGGGAATTGGCAAACCGACTGCCACCGCGCGCGTAAGGAACTTGATCTTTGAGAGAACCTCGTCCATTATTGCGGGGCGTGGCAGTAAGGGCATTCGGGCTGCCATCAGCTCCCGGTCGGGACGTTCGGCGATTGCTTCAAGCAGCGGTTCGTCGGCAGGAAGGATCCAATCGTAGGTCTTGGTGAACTCGGGCAGACCCTCGGCAAGCGCCTGTGCCACGTCAACCGGCCCGCCAGCAACAACCCGCCGGTTGGACACGAAACGGCTGGCAAGGACCGCCGTGCGCTGGCGCGCCAAAACATCCACCACGTAGCCCGCCCGATGGAAGATCCCGGGGAGCCGCGCCACGCCTATGGCATCAATCGACACAACGATCAAGATCGTTGGATGGTCATCCCGGCTGTCCATCATACCTGGCGCACCTCACCTGCGCCGTAACAAGACCTGCTATTAGACAGTGTATCAGTACTGGAGGTACTGGGTCTATCGACGGGCGGAGGGACGCCATTGAAGCGCCGCCAAACACCGTTTCGAGGTTTATTGGACTGTCAAGGTCAGCGGGGCGGAGACGCCGAGCGAATTATCCACGTCCATGGTGATCGATTTGAAGACGTCGGCAAGCGTCAGCGCGGTGGTTGCGAGTGACGTGGGAATCGTGAGCGAGACCGGGATCGACACCGTAAACAGTCCGCCATAGGAATTCGAAGTGGTGGTGCGGAACCAAGCATTGGACACGGCGGTCAAATCAACGGTGAAATCCGTTGTGCCGAACGGGATCTTGCCGGTGGGCGCAAACTTGAGGTGCGCATGGCCCAGGCTGCGGGGCGTTGAAATCCCCGTCACTTGCACCAGGTACACCCCGCCGGTAGTTGTGAGTCCAATGCTGAACAAAGTTGGAGCGGCCGGAGCAACAGTCAGCCGGAGAACCGAGGCGGAAACGGGGCCTACGTCCAAGCTCGACGCAGTACGGAGCGTCGGGGTGACTTGGATCTCGCCCGCCACGCTGCCCGTTTGAATCCGCACCAGAGTGCTGCTGTTGGCGAACGTCGCCTTCAGGGAGCCTGCGGGGATCTTGAAGCTCACCTTGATGCCGCCTGTCGAGAACTGCACCGAGGGGTCGATCGTGAACGCCCCCGAATCGAATGAAAGCGTCAGGTCTCCCACCAAATCAATCGGCCAAACCTTGTCGATGGAAACCGAGAGCGGTAGCTGCTGCAAAGCCGTCACGGAGGCGGGTGCTCCCGCGATGGTCAGATTCGGAATGGAAGATGGCGAAGTCGCCGATGCGACCAACGTGTAGGAATACGTGTCGAAGACCACGGTTCCGGAAAACGGCCCGGTGGTGTTGGGGGTAAACTGTACCGAGAAATTCGCCGACTGCGAGGGCTGCAGCGTCAACGGAAACTGTGGCGTACCTGTTACCGCGAAAGCCGAGCGGTCGTTCGCCAAGCTCCAAGCGGTCAATGTGACAGGTGCCGAGGTTTTGTTGCGGATCACCACGTTGGCGGTTCCGATGGTCCCGACGGCAGTAATGGGGAAGGGAATCGTGCCGCCTGGCGCGATCAGGGTCTCGCCCTGGGGGCCGACGACGGAAAAATCGAGTGCGCTGCTCAAACCGGCCCCGGTCAAAAGGATGGAGTCGTTGCCGATACGCAGTTGCGAATTGAAGATGCCGCCCTTGCCCGGAACGAAATTCGCCTGAACGTCCAGAGACGCGCCGCTGGCGAGGATGAGCGGGAATACGGGCAGGGTCGGCAACTGGAAGTTGGTGGAGTCGCTCAAAGAGATGCTGGAAAGGGTGAAGCTGCTGGGAGTCTGGTTGGCGAGGCGCAGCCGGAGGCTCGCCTGCTGTCCGACCAAGGTCGACGGGAACGTCAGCGTGGAATTCGCGGTGACCGCGGTCGGGGTCCCGGTATCGGGAACCAGCGTATAACTCAACTGCGCGGCGTAGGCTGAGCCGGTGACGGCAAAGACGAACGGACTTCCGGGGCCATTCACCTGGACCGTGCCTGCGAGCGAGCCAGGGTCCGTGGGTTGGAACCGGACGTTGAACGAGATGCTGCGCGCGGGATCGATGGTCAGAGGCAGCAGGGGCAGGTTGATCAGGTCAAACACTGAGCCCGACGCCGTGATGCCGGTGATTGTCGCCGTCGCGGATCCGGTGTTGTTGAGCGTTACGGTCGCCTGGGCCGGAGTGTAGACCGGTACCGGAGGCAGGGCTAGTTGACCGCCGCTTGCCAGCGTCCTCGCGTTGTTGTCGGACGGCAGGGAGTAGGTGGCGACGACCTGTGGCGCGGTCCCGGAGATGCCAAAACCGGCCGTGGCGATGTCGCCGCCAGTCTCCCGGTAGGTGACCACCAGCAGCGCCTGCGTGGCATTCGCGGTCGAGGCCGTGTAGCGCACGGGGAAGGAGTAAATGTCGGTAGGCTGCAGGGTTGGCGTGGCGGTGGAGCCGAGCGCGTAGTCCGAGGTGCCCAGCAGCTCCGTCTTGAGGATGCTGGCCGCTTTCGCACCCGCATAAAAGGCGCTTACTGTGACCTCTGCAGTCTGACCGCGAGCGGGAGCTGCCATCGTCAGGGTTCCGGCGTTCGGGACGGCGAATACGCTGCCGGAACTCTGCACGCGGAACTGGATCACCTGCGCGGACAGGCTTCCGACGCCAGCCAGCAAAAAGAGCGCGATGGAGTGGAGGGCACGCATGGCGGTTAGTTGGCAGGCGGCGAGGCCGGAACGAAATACACCGAGCCCGATTTCACGTCCAGCAGCAGCGCGCTCGCCGCGTCCTGGCGGCGCAGCGCCAACGTAAACAACCCTGCGGAGCCGTAGGCGTCCAAGCCTTCGGGGCGACCTTCGAGCAGTATTACAGCCGGTGGATTGGCGGTGGCGGTTTCATAGACGAGCAACTGGTCGGTCGCCGCGTAGGCAAGGGCGAGATGGCCCCCGTCAGTGGAGGGGGCCAGCGAGCAAGGGCAGGTGACTTCGGTCGAAACTTGGGCTGGCATCGCGACAGGCAGGGAGTCTGTCGCGGTGTTGAAGGTCAGCAGCGTATTCCCGGTCGACGTGAACCCGTAGAGGAGCGTGTCCACCGTGTCGAGGGCCAACGCCTCCAAGCCGATTTGGGAGTTGAGCTGCGAGGAGTTGCCGCTGAAGGCGACGCTGTAAAGTCCCCCGGCGTTGGCGTCTTGGACGGCTGCGAAGATTTCCGACGTGCGGGCCCGGACCGCGAGGCTGCGGATCGAGGCGTAGACCAAAGTTATCGGGATCGGCCCGTCCACCGACGACTGTTCAACGCGCCAGACTTGGAATGCCGCGGTGCCGTCCTCCTGGGGGTAGATTCCGACTGCCGCCTTGCCGTCGCGCGACCAAACGGCTTTGAATTTGTCCGGCGCGGGCCCCCATGGAGTTGTCGAGTAGCCGCCGTCCGCCTGAATCCGAATGCCCGAGACCTGTCCGGCCGCCAGTGTGACGGCGCTTTTCCCGTCGGGTGAAATCCACGCGTTGTCGAGGCCGCTTACGATCGGGGAGCCAAACCGGGCCCCGCCGGGAACGCCTAGAACTTGGCGGATACTGCCCGACGGGGGGTCGAAAAGCGCCCCGGAAGTAACGCCGGACACCTGCACCTGTTGCGCCTGTGCCGTCAAGGCCGCGAACAGCGCGAAACTGGTGCAGCGGATCAGGCGCCACCTCCGACGGTCGGCGTCCCCAGTTTGATCGTCCCGGTTGAGGAGCTGCGGGTGGCCACGACGGCCACGACAATACCCACCACGACCGCCACTCCCAACAGGAGCCACTTGTTGCCCAACGACGACGCCCGGCTCTTTTTCTCCTCGACGGTGATCACCTGCGGCTGCTTGCCGTTCCGCTGGAATACCGTGGCCGAGATGACCGCACCTTCGTGTGTCGCCGTGGCCTTGATCGTCACGGGGCCGATCTTGGCGGGCACATAACCCCTGGCCGTCGCAAATCCCTTGTTGTCGGTGGTTGTTTCGAAGGTCGCCTGGTGGTTGCCGTAGTAACCCACGTTGGTATCGGGAAGTTCGAACCGCACCGCAACCCCGCTGATCGGGGCTCCCTGGGGGGTCAGAATCCGCACGACCGGGGCGAAGGCGTCTTTGTTTGGCACGCTGTTCACCGCGTGGTTGCCCGAGTAAACGCTGATGACCGGAGTCTTCATGTCAGCCTGCGGAGCGTCGCTGCTGGAAAGCGGCTCCGCCGCAAGCAGGTTTGCGACCGATAGGACTACGCAGAGGATGGATGAAAGTCTCATAAACAAGTCCTATTCACCTTGATTCTACTACCGAGTAGAGCGCCCGCAAGTCGACCGGCACGCCGTTCGAGACAAGCCGGGCCAGCGCGCGGAGGATCGACACTTCGCTGGGCTGTCCCTTGAGGTCGCAGGGGATGGCGGAATGCGGGCGGTCTTTGAGGATCTTCTCGATCCAGGTGCAGCAATTGCGCCGTCCGCCCAGTTCGAGGAAGATTTTCGGGCCTGTCGCGTAAATGTTCCGCACGAGCCGGGGGAAGTCGGCCACGCGGCAGTAGGCCTCGGCGGTGGTGTGCGCGGGAGATTCCTTGGCGAAATCGATGGGGCGGCAATAGGCGGACGAGAAGAAGTCGATGCCGGGTTGCGGGATCACGGTGAGGTCGTGGATCGCGACCAGGTTGTCGTACTCGCCGCGCGTGGCCTCGCAGTGCATGGTGACGGGGATCGGCACGGGGCTGGCGACGGAAGCGCCGATGCGTTCGAGCGCCCGGTTGCAGCCATTGCGGTCGCCCGCGATGACCACCTCGCCCGGCGTGTTGATGTTGCAGAGGAATACGTTTTTTTCCGGTTTGATGGCGGCGAAGGCGATCGCGGGGGTGGTGCGGACTGTCCAGGAATCCCACTCGACCTTGGTGCCCGGCGGCAGGCCCCACTGTTCGCGGATGGAATCCTTGGGTCCGTGGAGGCGGGTGCTGAAGGTGGGGATGCGGTCGAGGTTCTTGGCTAGTTCGAGAGGGTCGGGCCAGACGCCGAGGCAGGCGAGCATGATGGCCTCGCCGAAGCTGTAGCCGCAGGCGGCCCGGGGCTTGACGCCGAAGAGTTCGCGCAAGATCCAAGTGTAGATGAGCGATGTGGCGATGGCGCAGTGGCCGAGCATGACGACGTCGCGGTAGAAGGCGGCCTCATTGCCGGGCGTTGCCGGATACATCTCGTCGACGTGGAGGTAGTGGTGGGCCTCGCCGCGGGTCATGGCCTCGAAGCGGTCCTGGAGGGGCGGGGAGAGGGAGAAGAGGTCCGCGCCGAGACCGGGATAGGGGCTGCCGATGCCGGGATAGAGGAAGGCGACTCCGTCGGCACCGAGCGGGGTGGCGGTGAAGTAGCTGCCGCCGGGAGTCTTCCACTCGCCGCCGGATTCGAAGGCGCGCGGGATGCCGATTTGGGCTTGGGCGATTTCGCGGGCCAGTTCTTCGGGGTTTTTCGCGAGGATGACGGCGGAATGGCGGGCGGGCGACCATTCTTGGAAGGCTTGGACGGGTGTGTTGTTGGCCAGTGCTGCGACGCTGGTGAGGAGTTCGGCCTGGCTGTCGGCGGAGACCGGGTAGAGCTTCAGGGGCCGGAACGGGAAGGTGGAATTGGGGAGGGGCTGGTCGATTCCGGGGCTCGTGATCTGTTGACCGTCGGCGATGGCGACGCGCGGGCCGGGTTGGATCCATGGACCGGTCTTCAGTTGGCGGTAGAAGAGGGCGAGGCGGGCGTCGGACTCGGAGTCGAAGACCTGTGCACCCTCAATGGTGGTGCTGGGGGCTCCGCCGCGGGCGAAGAATTCTTCGGACGATTCGGTAAAGTTGGGCATCCTCTGGCAGTTTCATGATAGCGACCGCGACTACAACCGCCCGACATGCAAGGCGCTCAATCGTCAGCTGGCCTTGCGCAGTGCATCATCCACGGCTTCAGGGTGCTTGGCGATCACGGCCAACAAGGCGCGAGCGGGGGCGTCGGGCTTGGACCGTTTACCTCGGGTCTCTGTACGACAGTGACTTGAACTTCATTGTTCCGACCCTCCGTCCCGGCAATCGCTTCGGTTAGGCCCTGAACAATGCTCTCTCGAACCGATTGTGGTTTCAGAACTGTTGCGCTGCGCTGGAAGGCGTAAGGACCAACGAACGTGATCGGCATCTCGGCCATGTCCCATTGTACGAAGAATGCGTCGGGGTGCAGGATTTGCACTGTCCCTTTTGATACCCTTGATACCCTGAAGCCCGTACACCTTGCGATTCTGCGGCCAGCGTCCCTTCCGCGAGCGCATTGGCACCCCGATATGAGGACGGGACGCGATTCGCGGGCTTGATCGCATTTGGTAGCCGTCGCGCCAGGCCGGCAGGAAGATCGCGCACCCCATTTGATACGCTGAATCCGGCGGCCCACGCGGGCCACGGAGGCTCCATGACGATCGATCTCGATGATGTCCGGCGGCATTTCGCACTTCTTTCCGACCACTCGCTGCTCGCCGTAAAGCGCGACGACTTGGTCGAGGCGGCACAGCAGGTGCTGGACGAAGAAATCGCGCGGCGCAAGCCGGTGGACGATGTCGCGGCGGATCCAGGCCCCGAGCCCTCCTGGCAGGAAGCCGCGGAAACCGTCTCCGAAGAAGGCGCGGCGGCCGATGCCAAGACCCCTGAAGCCGAGCTGGGCGCGGTGGCCTTGATCGCCTCCTACACCCATCCCGACGAGGCGCGATTGGCCCGCGGACTCCTCGAAGTGGCCGGAATCCCCTCCTTCCTCGCCAACGAACAGACGGCGCTTGGAGCGATCCAGCTGCTGGTGCCCGCCGACCGGGTCGAGGAGGCTCTCGAAGTACTGGCCGACGAACTCTCCGAAGAGGAACTGGCCGCCCAGGCCGAAGCCGCCGGTTTTGCGGACGGCGAAGAATTCGACGAGGAGGCCGAATAACATGAGACTCCTCCTCATAGCGCTGACCGCAGCCGCAGCCTTCGCCGCCGATCCGCCCGAGGCCAGAATCTCCAACGGCCAGATCGACGCCAAGATCTACCTGCCCGACGCCAAGAACGGCTACTACCGGGGCACCCGCTTCGACTGGTCCGGCGTCGTCCACAGCCTCAAGTACAAGGGGCACGACTTCTACGGCCCTTGGTACCAGGAAATCCGCCCCGCCGTCACCGACTTCATCTACGAAGGCCCGAAAGTGGTCACCGGTGCCGCCAGTTCCATCCCCGGCCCGGTCGAGGAGTATTTCACCGGCACCACCGCCCTCGGCTTCGACGAGGCCAAGGCCGGCGGCACCTTCATCAAGATCGGAATCGGCGTGCTCCGCCGACCCGACGACAAGCCGTACAACCACTACACCGCCTACGAGGTCGTAGACCCAGGCAAGTGGACCATCAAGAAGCAAGCCGACAGCATCCAGTTCGTCCAGACGCTGAAGGGCCCCAACGGCTACGCCTACGTCTACACCAAGACCGTCCGGCTGGCAAAGGGCGCGGCGCGCATGACGCTGGAGCACAGCCTCAAGAACACCGGCACCAAGACCATTGACGCCAACGGCTACAACCACAACTTCCTCGTGGTGGACGGGCAAGGCCCCAAGCCTGGCGACAAAGTCACTGCCGCGTTCGACCTCAAGACCCCGGCGCCTCTCGAAAACGACCTCGCCGCCATCGAAGGTAAGAGCCTCGTCTACAAGAAGCCAGTCGAGGGCGAGAATCGCGTCTTCACAATGCTGACCGGTTATTCGTCGGACGCCAAAGACTTCGATTTTCGCGTCGAGAAGGCCAACGGCACCGGTTTTCGTGTTACCTGCGACCGGCCGATCACCAGGGCGATGCTCTGGTCGATCCGCTCCGTGATGTCGATCGAGCCCTACATTGACATCAAGGTGGAGCCCGGCAAGACCTTCAAATGGGCTCTGACATACGACTACTTCGCGAAGTAGGGTGCTTCGACCGGGTTTTGCACGGTGCTATTCTGAAACCTGCGAAAGGGAGGCCGCCGATGGATTTGAATCTCGACACTTTGAAGCGGGAGATGTTGGCATATCTCGGGGCGTCCCAGTTTGCCGTTTTCCGAAGCCTGCCGGGCTCCTTGGACGCGCTTTCGATGATCGCGTGGGACGTCGAAACATTCCCGGATTACCGGATGTTCCTCGAAACCGCCGAAAAAGCGGGCAAGACGATGATCCTCTTCTCCAGCCAGGAGTTCCTGGACGAGGAGTTGGAGGAGGCGTTGGAGGAACTGGAGTCCGCGCACCTCGAGCGCGAGGACAAGCGCGAGTTTGAGAAGACCATCCGAGGGGCGCGCCGCCACACCGGCTCCACCTGCGCCATCGAGATCGCCTTCGCCCACGACTCGAACATGTACGTCTACGAACTGCGCAGCGACTGGTACGAGGAGTTCATCGAGGCCGTCGAGGAGCTCTCGACGTTCATGCCGGACGGCGATTTCTCAGGGGACGAACACGAAGGACTCGGCGGCGGTTTCTACTCCAACAACTAAACGGGCAGCCCGGTGGGTGTTTCCGAATCCCGGCGATGACGCCGCCGTGGCGGCCTTGGCGCACGACCTCGGCCTGCCCAAGGCCGCTGCGTCCATTCTCTGGAACCGCGGCTACCGCGACGCCGACGCCGCCACGCGCTTCCTGAATCCGCGCATCGAGGATCTCCACGACCCGTTCCTGCTGGCCGACATGGCCCCGGCGGTTGCGCGCATCCGCACGGCCATCGCCCGGAAGGAGCGGATCGAGATCCACGGCGACTACGATGTGGACGGCGTCACCTCGACCGTCGTGCTGAAGAAAGCGCTGGAGATGGCTGGAGCGAACTGCGGCTGGCACATCCCGCATAGGCTGCAGGACGGCTACGGGATGCGTCCCGAGGCCGTCGACGGCGCGCTGGAACGCGGGGCTCAACTGTTGGTTTCGGTCGACAACGGCACTCGCGCCGTCGCCGCGATTGAGCGCGCGCGCGAACTGGGGCTGGACGTGATCGTCACGGACCACCACCTTCCCGAAGCGGCCCTGCCTCCGGCGCTGGCCGTGGTCAACCCCAGCCGCATCGACTGCCGGTATCCGAACAAGAACCTGTGCGGTGCGGGTGTGGCGTTGAAGCTGGCGCACGCGGTCCTGCTGGGAATGGGGTGGTCGCCTGAGCGGATGACGCGCGTTCTGGAGTCGTTCCTGAAGCTGGTGGCCATCGCGACAGTCGCCGACATTGTTCCTCTAGTGGGGGAGAACCGCATCATCGTCAAACACGGATTGAACGGGCTGCTCGACGTGCGCAATCCGGGCTTGAGGGCGCTGTTGAATGCCGCCGGGTTCAAGGACAAGATTCCGAATGCGACCGAGGTCGGGTTCCGCATCGCCCCTGCGATCAACGCCTCCGGCCGCATGGACAGCGCGGGGCAGGCGGTCCGGCTGTTCCTGACCAACGATCCCGAAGAGGCGGAGATGATCGCCCGCGAGTTGTTTGTCCTCAACCAGGAGCGCCAGGCGGCGGAGCGCGCCATCGTGGACGAGATTCTGGACCGCTGTCTGGAACGCCCGGTGACCGACGAGGATGCCGCGTTGGTGTTCTGGGGCGAGGGCTGGCACCGCGGAGTGGTGGGAATCGTTGCCAGCCGCGTTGTTCAGCGGTACCACCGGCCCGCAGTGGTGCTGGGTGTCGAGAATGGCGTGGCACACGGGTCGGGACGCTCGACGGACTCGTTCCATCTCTTGGATGCGCTGGAAAGCATGTCCGAATTGTTTACCAAGTTCGGCGGCCACGCGCATGCGGCGGGGTTGACGCTGCCCGCGTCGGCGCTGGAGGATTTGGAGCGGCGTCTGCGCGATTACGCTGCCGCGCGGCTGACCCCTGAGGACATGCGCGGGGTGGTGAAGGTGGACGCCGCCATCGGGTTCCGCGACGTTACCGAGGACTTGTGGGATGCCCTCGACAAGATCGCGCCTTTCGGTTTGGAGAATCCGCGGCCGATCTTCGCGTCGCTGAGCGCGCAGTTGTCTGGTCCGCCGCAATTGTGGAAGGACAAGCACCTGAAAATCGCAGCCAAGCACGGGGGGCGGAGCATTGTTCTAAAGGGTTTCGGCATGGGCGACCGTGCCGAGGAACTGCGCGGGGCGGATTTGGTGGACGTGGCGTTCGAGATCGAGCGGGACTGGTTCGGGGGGCTGGGGTTGATTGCGCGGGACTGCCGGGTTGCGTGAGCGACCTCAAGATTTCAGCCTCTTGTCTGCCACGAGCATGGTCGATCTGACCAATCTTCATCGTGCAACCGCCCTCGTTTGGTTGAACTTGCTGCGGATCTCCCACTCGGGTACTCTGGCTCTAGTGATTGTCATGCCGACCAACCAACAACTCGTCGGAACGCTGGAGTCTTTCGCGGCTGGAAAGATCTCGTTGGTCCAACGGGACGAATGGCTCTCAGACTCGATCGAGGTGATTGAGCATCCGGCGAATACGAGGACGTCGCGCTTGCGCTCAAGGCCTATGGCATGGTCGCCGAAGCCTCTTCGGCCGGATGGACCATTTCCCAACTTCGGGAGTGCATGGCTGTATTCGTTCCATCTGACTGCAGTCAAATCGGCCCACACAAATCAACTGGCTGCCTTCGCAGTTGTCTGGATACCTGATCGGGCGCGCTGAATTACGTGTGCCTGCCTCAAATCGACACCAGGCGGCGGACAATCTTGCCTGGGACTCTGCTAGTCTGTGCCAATGGGCCTCCTCGACGCCAGCGCTTTTCCGGCGGGACACCCCCATTACGAAATCCTCGACAAGTGCGGGGAGGGCGGCATGGGCGTCGTCTACCGCGCCCGCGACAAAAGGTTGAACCGTGTGGTGGCGTTGAAGTTCATCGCGGATGCGTCCAGCCCGCAGTCCCCCGATGTCTTGGCACGATTCCGACGCGAAGCCGAAGCGGTAGCGGCACTCAACCATCCCAACGTGGCTACGCTGTTTGAATTGGGCGATTGGGATGGGGTTCCGTTCCTCGCCATGGAACTGCTGGATGGCGACACTCTGAAGGCCCGGATGCGGCCCGGCGGCATGCCGGTACCTGAACTACTCGGATATGCCCGGCAATTGGGCGAGGGGTTGGCATGCGCGCATGCCCAAGGCATCCTCCACAGGGACGTCAAACCCGGCAACGCCATGTTCAACTCCCGCGGCACCTTGAAGCTGCTCGACTTCGGCCTTGCCAAGGGATTGAAGGACGACGACGTCACCCAAACGGGGATGACTGTCGGCACGCTCTGGTACATGTCGCCGGAGGTGGCTGCCGGACTCGACGCGAGCGTCCAAAGCGACCTCTATTCATTTGCCGCGGTCGTCTATGAAATGGCGTCCGGCAGGAAGATCTACGGCGGGCAGGGTCGGATGGCGGCCGCGATGGGCGCGCCGATTCCTTCGCTGGCCACCCTGCGACCGGAGCTGCCGACGGGCTTTTCCCAAACCGTCGCCAAGGCGTTGTCGAGGGACCCGAACCACCGGCACCGGTCCATCGGCGAATTCCTCGACTCTCTGGAGGCTTGCGCGGCCGGCGCGTCGCCGGAGATTACCCGAACGATGGTGATATCCGAGTCGGCCCCGGTGCCGGTTCCCCGCCGTCCGACGTGGAATCCCGCGACTTGGAAAATAAGAACGGCGCTGGTCCTTTCAGCCATCCTCGCCGTCACTGCGGCCTGCGCGGCAGGTGTTTGGCTCTTGCACCGCAGGGGGAGCGCCGGCCCCGAGGCGCAACGAACGCTCGTGGTGCTGCCTTTCGAAAACCTCGGTGCCGATCCATCCAACCAGGCGTTGTGCGACGGCTTGCAGGAAACCGTGTCGAGCATCGTGTCCGTGGCTCCTAGCCTGCGCGCCCGAATGGCCGTCATTCCGGCCTCGGAGTTGCGGCGCGCCCAAGTGAGAACCCTAGGGGACGCGAGGCGGCAGTTCGGAGCCGATCTCGCGGTCACCGGCAGCGTGGCGCATGCAGGGGGGATGCTCCAAATCACTCTCAACCTTTCCGAGACCGAGCCCGTCCGGCAGCAGAACTCGCGGATCATCGCGCTTCAGGAATCGGAATTCTCGCAACTCCCGGAGCGCCTCGGCAAGGATCTCGGGGCGCTCTTCGGTCGCTCCGCACTAGTGGGTGCCAGCACTTTGGCCGGGGAGACGACCGCAAACTCCGCAGCCTACAGTCTGTTCCTCCAAGGGCAGGGAGCGCTCGTTTCAAGGGACTTCGACGGGGCCATCGACTTGCTGTCCAAAGCTGTTGCCGCCGATCCGGGATATTCTTCCGCGCGGGCCCGGCTTGCCGAGGCCTACGCTCGCAAGTACCTCTTCACAAAGGACGCGAAATGGCTCGCTCTGGCGGACGCGGAGGCTGCCCGCGCGGCGGAGGCCGGTCCAACTCCCCTGGCGCTGCTCGCCGAGGGGCTGATCCGCAAAGCCACAGGCAGGTCCGAGGAGGCCATCGCGCTTTACCGGCAGTACTTGGAGGCCGACCCGGGAAATGTCGAGGTATCCAGGCTGCTGGCCGACGAATACATCGTAGTGGCCCGACCGGCGGACGCGGAAAAAGTTTACCTCCAGGCACTCCGCCTCCGGCCGGGTTACGCGCCACTTTACGAGGCACTGGGGAACTTCCACGCCGGCCAGCAGCATCACGAGCGGCAGAGCGAGGAAGCCTTCGCGACTGGAATTGCCTTGGCACCGAAATCGGAAACCCTGCAATACAACCTGGGGGCGCTCTACTTCCAGATGGGAAGGTGGGCCGAGGCGGAGGCCGCATTCCGCAAATCGATCACGCTCAAGCCCACCGGTGTGGCCTACTCAAACCTCGGGGCGGTTCTCTTTTACCAAGGCAAGTATGCGGAAGCTGCACGGGAGACGGAGGAGGCAACCCGGCTGCAGCCGGCCAACCCCGTGAATTGGGGCAACCTAGGCGACGCGTGGTGGCAGGTCGAGGCCGCCAGGGAAAAGGCCGTGGAGGCGTTCCGCCGCGCAGCCGAGCTATCCCAGAAGGAACTCGCGCTGAACCCCGGGAATCGGCGCGTCCGCAAAAGCTACCCACTCTATCTGGCGAAACTGGGACGCGGCGCGGAGGCGCGGACCGAGGCCCGCCGCGCCGAGGCCCAATGGCCCAAGGATGGCAGCGTCCGATTCTACGCGGCACGGGCGTTCAGTGTGGTCGGCGACAGGAAGGCTGCCCTGGAGTCCTTGGCAGAGGCCGCGAAACTCGGATATGATGTGAAGGAGATCGAGCGGGAACCGGATTTCGCGCCCTTGCGCGACTCCGCGCCGTACCAGCAGGTCCTGAAAGGAAGGCTTTAGCAATGTCAAAGACGTTTTTGATCCTGGTCAAGGTGGAGTTCGACAGCTTCGGCAAGCCTGCGCCCAAAGTGTACTCGTATCTGGAAAAGCCTGTAGTGCAACTGAAAACTCCCATCCAGGCACGCGTTGGGGACCGGATCGGGTGGCAGGTTGTAGTGGACACGCCTGCCGCGTTGCGGCCTTATCCCTACGAGGTCACGTTCAAGCCCGGCAGCTTTTTCGGTGTGGATGTGCTCGAAGTGCCCAAGGGCGGAACCAGTGACTTCTTGGTTGTCCGATCGCTTAAGGGTTCCACCAAATGGAGCTTGAATGTGACCGGGCTTGGACCCGTATTGGATCCAGAGGTACAGTCCGGAAACGATGGCGCGCTCGTCTTCCTGAATTCGATTCCGGCGACAGCGAATTTGAGGGCACTGGACAGTGGTGCCCCGGCCAAGGACATCACCAAGGTCGTAAAATGGTACACCGCCAGCGGCACAATGACTTGGCGGCTTGCCGCGTCCAATTTGGAACACAAGTTTTCTGACGGGCCGATGAAGGTTACATCGAAGGACGGCATCGGCTTCGTGACCGACTTGTTGGCCCCCCCTGCGGATTTGACGGCCCAGTTCGGCCTGAGCGGACAAGACACGGTCTGGGGATCTCCAAACGATCCGGACAACAAGCAGTGGCTGGCTTCCGTCGGCCCCATGGCAATCGCCGACAATGTGGATCCATCGGGCAGCGAATTTGCCTTCACCATGTTGGCCAGCGGCCAAACGCCGCCAACGGCGGGCAAGATGGAACTCTCCTAGTATCGGCGTCCAACAACAAAACGGGATCCCGGAGGATCCCGTTTTGGGAGCAGGTGCGAAACCTGCGCCGCGTCGATCTGGATTAACTTTACAATTGCAACTTCTTGGTCCCCTTCGAATCGGGGTACTTTCAGACTACCACGCTACCGCAACACATCCGACACCCGCCACTTGCCGCCCGAGTTCTGCACCTTGGCAAACGCCGCAGCGGGGTCGTGGCCGAAGCTCACCCACCAACCCTCCTCCACCGCGCGGTTCAGCAGCACGGTCTTGTTGTCGATCGCCTCCAACGGGAACAGGTCGAAACCCGACACCCAAGTCGGCGTCACGTTGATCGTGAACTGCACCAAGTCCGAGAACATGCACCAAGTCTGGCCCTTCGACCTCGCTTGGATCACCATCATCGTCCGGTTGTGGCCCACCGCGACTTGCACGTGGACGCCCGGCAGCACTTCGCCATCGCCGTCCAACAGGTGCAGGTGGCCGGATTCCAGCAACGGCTCGTAGTTCACCGCCCGGTAGCTGACGGCGTCCCGTGGATGCTGTTCGCGCCCATGCTCCAACTCGCCCCTTTGCGCGTAGTACTTCGCCTTGGGAAACGAGGGCAGCACCAGCGACCCTTGGTCAACGGTATTGCCACCTGCGTGGTCCCAGTGCAAGTGGGTGTTGATGACCGTATCGATGGACTCGGGGTCGAAGCCATGCGCCGCAACAACCTCCCGGACATCGGGCGGATTGGGGGTGTTCATCCTCTCCTTGGCGCGCTCGTCGTGGCGGACACCACCGCCCGTGTCGATCAGCACCCGGTTTCCGCCGGTTTCAATCACGTAGGAATTGAAGCCCGCCTCGATCAGGTTGCGCTCGTCCGTCGGGTGGGTCTTGGACCAAAGGGTCTTGGGGACGACGCCGAAAAACGACCCGCCGTCCCACCAGTAAGACCCAATTCGCACCGAGGTGACGCGGATGTCACCGACTTCAATGACGCTGTTTGGCACCGAAAAACTAGCCCTGGACCAGCTTCTTGCCGCGGTCGAACAGGTCGCCGGCGTCTTCGGAGATGCGCTTGCCGCGCTCGTACAGTTCCTTGCCGCGCTCCATGAGCTCGCGACCGCTCTCGCCCAAGGCTTCCTTGCCTTCCAAGGCCGACTTGCCGATGAGCTTGCGGGTATCCTGACCCGACTGCGGTGCATACAGGAGGGCCGCTACCGCGCCCACCACCGCGCCCGCTACAAACCAACCGAGATTGCTGCCGTTGTCTTGTGCCATTTCCGATGTCTCCTGAGACCATTCTAGCCCGAGACTATTCCTGGCTGGAGAGTTGGTTGTCGGCATCTTTCCAAGCACTGATCTTCAGCCGCCGGCAAACCCAGCAGAGAGTCTCGTCGGCGCTCGGGGTCGCTTCGGAGGCGCAAACAACGCATTTAGCGACTGTCCTTGGCCGGTCCGAGAGCACGGAGCGCTTTGCGTTTTCGAGAATCGCCGGGGATACGATCCCTGCGACCCCCTCGGTGGCCGACGTCGTCGGGATTGCTTGCGGTTTGCGTTTCATGTGGCGACTGTTACCACTATGTCAAATGGCATCGCGCGCCACCACCCGCCCGGCAAAAATGTCCGATCCTACGCCGCGGCGCTGACGGTGTAGAGCACTGCGGCCGCATCCAGCGACGCTTGGCATCGGCGGCACTTCTGCCCCCGCAACACCATCAAGCGGCGACCGTTGGCACCGGCATCCGCCGGAACCGAGTGGGTGCAAATGGGGCACTGGACCTGCGCCGCCACCCGCCGGAACACCGGGGCTTTCGGCATCTGGATTTCGTTCGTCTGGAGACTCATCTTTTAATCCCTCCAGCCGAATAGATGCACTCGACCCCGAAATAGTTTTCAGGTTCGAGACCGTCCCTGGTACTAGATCCCGCTACTGCGGCGACTGGGCGGCGCGGGCTTCCTTGGTATCCGACAGGAACTTCTCCATCTGGCCCAATTGGTCCTTCACGGCGGCGATTTCCGGCGCGTTGGGTGCCAGCTTCACGTAGGCGCGGTACTGTTCCGCAGCCCCCGCGTAGTCCTTCTTCTCGATCATCAGCATCCCGAGGATGTAGACGGCCTTCGGCATCGTATGCTTCAGGTCCAGCTTCATCGTCTCCCGGCATGCCTTCTCGGCTGCGTCGTACTTCTTCAGGTTGGTGTTGGCCACTGCGGAGGCGAACCACGCCTGCGGATAGCTGATCGGATCCAGCCTCAAGCCCTTGTCCAAGTACTGGCTGGCCTCTTCCCACTTCCGTTCCTGGGCCGCCATCAGCCCGAGTTCGATGTATGGCCCGACCAGCTTGGCGTCGGACTCGATCGCCTTTGCCAACGACTCGCGCGCCGGTTCGAATGCCTTCTGCTGCATTTGCAGCTTGCCAAGGCTCAACCACGCGTCCGCGTACTTCGGGTACACGGTGACGGCCTTCTCGAAATCTTTTTGGGCATCGGTCATCTTGCCCTTTTGGATGGACTGCATGGCGCGCTCGTAGGCCTTCTTGGCGTCCTTCGGTGCCATCATCGAGGTTGCGCTGACCGAAGTCCCTTCGCTGGCACCCATCCGGTGCAGGATCAGCGTGCCGACATCCGGGTTGTCCATGCTGGTCCGGTTGAACAGCGTCGCCACGGTGGACCGGTATCCAGCCAGCTCCGCCCGCACCTCGCAACCGTTCATCTGGCTGCCGAACGGATTGCTCGCTAGCGGGTTGGACCCGCCAGCCGACGTACCGCCTCCGAAACCGCCTCCCCCGCGCCCGCCAAAACTGGCCTCGGAGGCATCCGCCATTACGGCCCCGGTCCGCTGCCCGAACTGGAACGAGAAGTGGCCCTTGCTATCCGTGTAGGCCACCGCGTGCGCACTCGCCGAGCAGATCTGCTGAATCACCACATTCGATGGCACTTGGGAGCCGTCGTCCATCATCACTTGGCCCGAAAGGAAAATGGGTTGCTGGACGCTCTGGTTCGAGGGTGAGTTGGTGGTGCTGGGGGTGGTCGGCAGCGAGGTGCCGGGTGACTTGCTGACGGTGTTCGGGCTTCCGCCGCCCGTCCCGATGTTGTTGCCCGAAGCTCCGGTGCCCACGCTGGTGGTCGGCGGAGTCGTATTCTGGGCTGGCGCGACTACGGCGCCGAAAGCCAATGTGATGGCGAGTGCTGCGATTCGTTTCATGTGCGTCCCTTGTGCGGCCTGCCTACAGGGCATTCGCCGCCGACGAGTTGACCTGATTATGCCACAAAAATGCTTCTGGCGTGCCACAGCCCTTGCGCCAGGGTCTCCAATTCTGACAACCTCTATTTAATGCCCTTGTTGAAGCGTCTCGGTTGGACCGCCATCGCGGCGGGCTCGGCCATTTGTCTAGGAGCGGTTGCCACGAGCCGGGGGGAACAGATCAACAGCCTCTGGCTGGTCCTCGCCGCAGCCCTCTCCTATTTGCTTGCCTACCGGTTCTACGGAACTTTCATAGCTGCCAAGGTGATGGCCCTCGACCCCAGCCGCGCCACTCCCGCCGAGCGGCTCGAAAACGGCCACGACTACGTACCGACCAACAAATGGATCGTCTTCGGCCACCACTTCGCCGCCATCGCCGGACCCGGTCCCCTCGTCGGACCGGTCCTTGCGGCCCAATTCGGTTATCTGCCCGGGACTCTGTGGATCATTGCCGGGGCCATCCTCGGCGGCGCGGTGCAGGATTTCGTCATCCTCTTCGCCTCGATGCGGCGCGACGGGCGATCGCTGGGGCGCATGGCGAAGGACGAAATCGGCAAGACCGGCGGCTTTGTGGCTCTGGTGACGGTGCTGCTGATCATGATCATCCTCTTGGCGGTGGTCGCGCTGGTGGTGGTGAACGCGCTCGCCGGGAGCCCGTGGGGAGCGTTCACGATCGCCGCCACCATGCCGATCGCCGTCTTCATGGGTTTGTATTTGCGCTACTGGCGACCCGGCAAGGTGCTGGAGGTCTCGGCGCTCGGCTTTCTGCTGGTTCTTGCGTCCGTGGTGGGGGGGCAGTGGGTTGCCTCCTCGCCGACTTGGGCGCCCGTGTTCACGCTCTCGGCGATGTCGGTTGCCGTGGCCATCATCATCTACGGGTTCTTCGCCAGCGCCCTACCGGTCTGGCTGCTGCTGGCACCACGTGACTACCTCAGCACTTTCGTGAAGCTGGGCGTGATCTTGATGCTGGCGGTGGGGATCCTGGCCGTTCGCCCGACCCTCCAGATGCCCGCGTTGACGAAATTCGTCGATGGCACGGGCCCGGTCTTCGCTGGCAAGATCTTCCCGTTCTGCTTCATCACTATCGCCTGCGGGGCGATTTCGGGCTTCCACTCCCTGATTTCGTCCGGCACAACTCCCAAGATGATCGCCCGCGAAAACCATGCACTGCTGGTGGGCTACGGCTCGATGCTGCTGGAGAGTTTCGTGGCCATCATGGCGATGATCGCCTCTTGCGCGCTCGACCCCGGCGTTTACTTTGCCGTCAACGCGCCCGCCGGACTGGTGGGCAAGACGGCCGAAGCGGCGGTCGCCACGATTTCCGGTTGGGGCTATCCCGTCACAGCCGACACGATGAGGGCCTTGGCGAAGAGCGTCGGCGAGGTCACGCTGTTCAATAGGACGGGCGGCGCGCCGTCGCTCGCCCTCGGCATGGCCAAGATCTTCGCGCAGGGCGGGGGAGAGGCGCTGCTCGGCTTCTGGTACCACTTCGCCATTATGTTCGAGGCGCTCTTCATTCTGACCATCATCGACGCCGGCACCCGCGTGGGACGCTTCATGCTGCAGGATCTGCTGGGGAACATTTCGGAGCCTCTGGGCCGGACCAGTTGGATGCCCGGCGTCATCGGTTCCAGCGCCGCGATCGTGGCCGCCTGGGGCTACTTCCTGATTCAGGGTGTGCGCGACCCGCTGGGCGGTATCAACTCCCTGTGGCCGCTGTTCGGCATCGCCAACCAGCTGCTGGCGGCGATTGCGCTCTCCGTGGCCACCACGATTCTGCTGAAGAAACATGGTGCGAAGTACATGTGGATCACGTGCGTGCCCTTGGCGTGGCTGGTGATTGTGACCTTTACGGCCGGGTGGCAGAAGATCTTCTCGCCCTTGCCGCGCGTCGGATTCCTGGCAGCGGCGGCGGTGCCGAAGACCCCGGCGCGCGTGGTCTTCAATAACCAACTCGACGCCGCCATCTGCGGGGTCTTCATGGTGCTTGTGGCGGTGATCCTGATCGATTCGCTCCGGGTGTGGATCGGCGTGCTGGGCTCGGCCCGGCGCGAGGAGTCCCGCGAAACCCCGTTCGTGCCGACGCGGTTCACGGCGGAGGAGTACTGATGCTCCGCCGATTCCTTGCGGGTGTCTTGGCGTTGCTGCGCGAAATCGGCGACCAGAACGCCTACGCGCGGCACTTGGCGGCTCACGGGTTGGCCGATTCCGGAGCAGAATGGCGGCGTTTTTCCGACGCCCGGTTCCGCGACAAATACGCCCGTGCCAAGTGCTGCTAGAAATTCACGGAAAATTTTTGCAGACAATGTCCGTAAACGCGTCCGCCCTGCGCTAGACAGGGTATGAAGACACTCAGAATGGCGGTCGCTGCATCGGTCCTGGTGGGACGATGCCTCGCCGCCGAAAAAAATCCACAGACAATCACGTTCAATAGTCCTGGCGACCAACTGATGTCGCACGACCCCATTCAACTGTCCGCAACCTCCACTTCCGGGCAACCACCCACATTTACATCTGACACCACATCGGTGTGCACGGTGACGCCGGACGGTAGGCTGACCACGGTCGCGGCCGGGCTGTGCACAATCACCGCAAACCAAGCAGGGAGCGAAACTGTTGCGGCCGCCACCCCGGTCCAGCGCTCGTTCCTGTTGACCAAGCGTCCCCAGACCATCACCTTCGACGGGCCAGGCGACCAGTCTCTCGGCCATCCCGTCCCACCCCTTTCCGCTACCGCTGAATCCGGTCGTACCCCGCTCTTCACGGCCGGCCCTCCCGGCGTTTGTTCCGTAGCGGGCAACATCTTGACCCTGCTAGCCGCTGATTCGACGGGGTGCCAGGTGATGGCGTCTGAATCGGGCGACAACGTTTGGGCCGCGGCCACGCCGGTTTCCCGGGTGTTCAAGGTCAAGTCTCAGTTTCCGGGCGTGGACCTCGTCTTCGGAATCGGTTCCCTCATCACAGCCAATCGAACGAGCTACACGCTCAATACGAGCAGTTCTCCAAACACTCTACAAGGGGGCCAGATCGGTGCCGCATCGCCACAGTTGCTGGCTGGCGTGTCGTTCCAACTGCCGTTCCAAAACCCCTTCCACAAGAAGGCGGCGGGGGATGCGAAATGGGCTGATGATCCCCGCCCGTTCCACGTTTTCACCAGCTTGAAATTCTCGCCCGGAACCGGGTCGTCCCTGGTGGGGTACACTTTCGGTGGGACGTATCGGTTGCAGAAGTATCTGGATGTTCTGATGGGATACACCTTAACCCAGTTCCAGGAGCCGTCTCCGGGTTTCCGTGCGGCAGCCATCGCCGCTGTTCAGGCGAACGCCAACCCAAACCTCTTCCCTGGTTTCAGCGTTCCAGCAATGAACAACAACCTTGCGGGTGCGTTCGACGGCTTCCCTACTCAATGTCCGGCCGGGGCGAAGACCTGCGGAATCACCACTACGTCGAGTGCCGCCAACGGTGCTGCCGTCGGGACTGCGCTCTACACCGGCCAGATTCTGGAGCCACACTACCGCGGAGGCATCATGATCGGAATCTCGGTCCCCGTGTCTCTGAAGGGAATCTTTGGAATTCCCAACAACTAGGCCTGTTCCTCGTCCGGGCCGAACAGTCCGTTCGGCCCCAGCGCTTGCTTGAACGCGAATAGTGTCAAGACCAATACCAGGCCGATGGTCGCGAAGCCGGTCGGGGCGTACCACGTTGTCGGGTCCGTGCCCAAGGTGATCCCGCTGATGGTGTTCACGAAGAAGACCGCCGAAATGGTTGCCACCAAGCCGAATCGCAGCAAGGTGAACATCAGCAGCGTGTAGGCTGCCGTTGTCACGGCCATCTCGGTTGCCAGGTCGATCGAGTTGGCGAGGCCGCCTTCCAGGAACGTGAACACGATGGCCGCCGCTAATGCCGCGATCCAGTCGCGCTTCAACAAAGTCCGAAGTGCGAACAACGTCCCGAACACGACCAGCCCGGACTTCAGCGCTTCCGACACGTGTCCGACATTGCCTGCCACCCACTGGCGCGGGCCATATAGCAGGTACAGTCCCCCCATCGTGTCCAAGCCCGATTTTGAGATGGAGAGCACCAGCCGCGCCTCGTCTGTCACCCACAGCAGGCTGCCAACCACGGCACCGATCAGAATGTGGGACGCGACCTGGGCATCCCCGAACCGCCCCGCGAGCAGCCGGTTCCAGGTAATCACAGCATGCGGCCAGCGAGCGCGCACCGCCGGTTCCGCCGCCAAATACAGCAGGAGCAGGCCAGTGCCCGCAAAGCAGGCGTCGCCGACAACTGCCGAAAGGATATCGACCATCGACCCATCCACCACCGGATGAATCGACCCGCCGGAGGCGACCAGTTGCAGGCACATTTGCGCGATGCCAACCGCGAAGGCACCCCGGCGGTCCCCGCGCTGCAGCTTCCAATTGCGCCGGGCAAAAATGATACCCAGCACAATGCCCGTGATGCCCAAGAACGGGTCCAGAAACGCCCGGATCTGCAACATGATCGGGTGTTGGACGGGTCTGTTGGCCGCAGCCATCCAAGGCCAGATGATCCGCATGTGGGTCAATTGGCCTTTCCACGTCCCGATCTCCACCGTCAAATCCATCCCTTTGATTCCCGGATGCGGTCCCTTCCAAGCCCGCAACTGGTCAGTGGCTGTGATGGGCTGAGTACCGGGATTGGTCTCCGTGAATGTGGCGGGGTCGAGTTGTGCGGCCCGGAAGACCGCCTCCACAGCCACCGGGCCAGGGCCGGGTTCCGGATGGTCGTAGGGAACACCGGTGAACGACCGCAGCCGGCCGGCCCCATCCAGGTCCATCGCCACCATGCCGGGCTGCACCAACGGCGGGTTGCTGTCCGACGTCTGACCGAAAGGCAACGCGACCATTGGAGACAAGGACTCCCGGTAGGCGGCTCGGACCGGTGCCTCGGCCGCCATCCATTCGCGCCACTTTCGCGGCTCGGGTCGCAGATCAAGGTAGGTGAGTAGTTCCAACTGCTGGAAGAGCTTGACCTCCGAGTCGGCCGGCTTGCGGGTATGCCCGAGGGCCGCCGCGGTTTCGCGGGCCTTCTGGCGCAGGACCTCGGGTGGGTAGTCCAGCGGAGCACGGTAAAAGGCGATCTTCTGCTGCTTCAGCCACGGTGCCACACACAGACTGAGGATGACCACAGCCAGGCACACCAGCGCCCGTCTGGGGGCCATCCCCGCCGTCTCGCCCGACGAGGCCACGAGTTCCGGCGACGGCGTCTCGCCCGCAGCCAACGCCGCTTCGAGGGGGTCGCCGCCGGGCAGCGCCGCTGCGACCTTCAGCGCCGATTCCGGTCGTTTGGCCGGATCCGGGTCGAGGCAACGGCGAATCACGCGGTCCACCACCGGATCCACATCTGCCGCGACGGAACTCATGCTGGTGACCTGCGCCGATTCCTGCAGCGCGATCAACTGGCGGACCGTCTTCGCCTCGTACGGCTTGCGGCCCGTGAACAGCTCGTACAGGACGAGTCCCAGTGCGTAGATGTCGCTGCGCGGGGTGACCTCGGTGCCCTTCAACTGCTCGGGCGACATGTAGGCGGGCGTACCGTTGCGGGCTTCGGGGCCGGAAAGTTGGTCGGCGATGGCGGCGAGGCCGAAATCCATGATGACGATCTCGCCCCGCCGGTTCATCATGATGTTCTGCGGCTTGAGGTCGCGGTGGATCACGCCCTTGGAGTGCGCGGCGGCGAGTCCGGCGCAGATTCGGCGGGCGGTGTCGATTGCCTTGTCGGCGGGCAGGCGTCCGATGCGCAGCAGCAGGGACGAAAGGTCCTCTCCGTCGACGTACTCCATCGAAATGAAGGGGAGGCCGTCGGACTCGCCGATGTCATAGACCCGGCAGACGTTGGGGTGCGAAACTTGGCGGGCCACGCGCACTTCGCCGTGGAAGCGTTCGAGCAACTGGGGGTTGTCGGCTGCGGCCGGCGGGAGAAATTTCAAAGCCACTGCCTGGCCGAGCGCGAGGTCGGTCGCGCGGTAGACCTCGCCCATGCCGCCTTTGCCCAGCAGACCGACGATACGGTAGCGCCCGGCAAGTAGCGTACCCGCCACGAAGCGCCCCTCGTCGGGAATGGAGGTCTGGGTCAGGACGGGGCGAGAGGGCTGCGGTGCCGATTTAGGGGGAAGTGCCACTGTTTCGGCGGAGGTGGAGTCTCCAAGGCTGGTTTGAGTGGGCCCGTCCATAGTTTCCGATTGTAGCTGGAAGGCCTGTGGCGGCTTGTTTCGCCGCTACCAAAGGTGCCATTGGCCGAGGACAACTACTGCGATCGCGATAAGCGCATTGGTAATCGCGTGTGCGAGGATCGCGTTGCCGATCCTGCCGGAGCGGATTTGCACCCCCGCATAAACAGCTCCGGCCAGTGATGCCGCAAACCACCGGTTGCCATGCAGGAGTCCGAACGCAACGGAACTGACAATAATTGCGATCCAGGACACCCGCTTCAGCGATACGGATTCGAAATCCTCGGACACGATCCGGCGGAGCAGAAAGCCCCGGAAGGCCAGTTCCTCGGCGATCGGAACCGTCACCGAGGCGGCAAGCGCTCGGCAGATGATCCAACCCCACCTTTGAGCCTCGGATGCCGCAGCCAATGCGCTGGGCATGGCCTCTGACTGCCCGCGCGACGGGTCCAATGCCATCCAAGCAACGAATACCGCCACGCCGGCAGCGACACCCTCCCACGTTGGCCGCCAGACTTTTCCAGCATCCCGGTAGGTCGAACGGAAATAGTAGATCAAGGTCGCGGCGACGACGAGTCTGAGGGGATAGGTCCACTCGAAGCTTGCCGTCATGGCGGTGGAAACCATGCCTGCGGTAAGAATGCCGAGGAACGGGAGCATCCAAGGTGCGACTGGATTGGGCGCGACCGGATTGGATCGGCCTTCTTCGCCGGCAGCAGGAATATCAACGGCCGGGCCTGCGGGGTGCGCGGAGATCCACCGGACACTACGGGTCGCCACAACGAATCCGATGGCGACCAGGTTGAACATCAGCCAGCCTGCCTGCGAGTGGAATCCTCCAACTGCGATTCCGGGTGCTCCGGCGTCGCCAATCAGGATCAAGGCTGTGATTCGGACAGAGTTCAAAAGGAAGGCGACAACCGCACCCACCGGCAGCAGCAGGAGCGCTTGCGGAAACCGGCATTCGCGGCGGAAATAGACGAGCCAAGCGGTGCCGAAGACCAGCATGAGCGCGACCCCCTCCAAGCCCGAACACTCCGGCGCGATTCCGACATAGAAGCGCGAAGTCCCGATCCGAAAGCGGCCTGGCAGGAAGACGATGTCATGGGTGTAGAGCTGGAGCATCCATCTGACCAAGGTGAGTGTGGTCTTGGTGGCCACCGGCCATAGGGACTGGGTCGAATGACGGATGCTGACGACGAGAATGGAACCGCCCAACGCCGGTAGCCATATCGACCCGGTGGCCCCACCAAGCCGCCTCAAAACGGGAAAGGGGAAGAATGCGAGAATGGCGAGGGTCAGGGCGGTTAGCCCGCTGACCAGCCAACAGACAACCAGAAGGTCTTCGCCAGCGCCTCGGGACGACGGTTGGTAGAGGCGGTTGCAGGCGAGGGCGAACAGGCCGAGCGCTCCAAAGTGCAACCCCAAGGCTGAAGGCCGAAACTGTCCGGTGCCGGCTTCCGCAATGCCGAGGATGTCGGCCTTCTTTGCGACCCACGACATCGCGATAAGGAGGAGCCCAAACGCGACGCTGACTTGGACGCTCCGAGGACCCCACTCGCGCAAAACTCCTGGTAGCCCAGTCCGGCCTGACAGCATGTCATTGTCCAGCCACAGCGAAAAGATCAGGAGTTCTGATACCAACAGAAGGAAGAGAAAGGAGAGGCGTGCGAGGAACTTGGACACAGGGGATTTGGGGGCTATCTTGCGATGACAGGGTGCCAAGTCTAGGCACCCTGTCATCGCAGAGGTGCTAGCGGCGGCGACGGCTGCGGAAGACGAGAACCGCGCCCGAGAGAAGGGCCAAAGCGCTGGCCCCGGATGCCGGATCGATCTCCGGAACGGGCGGCGGAATCGCCATGAGTACAGCGGAACAGCCAAGGGCCAAAAGGACTACTGCGGCGATCTTGTTCATTATGTGGGCTCCTTACGTATTCGTGTCCGCTTAGGGTTTGTGCGAACACAGAAAAAGTATACCCCTCTGTGTCAAGCTTGATGAGTCAGCCTGTGTGACAAGGATTAGAGTGCAGGGCGGGAAAGGCAAACCTCATCATGACGACAAACGGTTTTACAAGCCCGATCCCGGCTCGGACAGGTTATACGGGGATCATCGACG
>CAIVPR010000148.1 GCA_903907865.1 uncultured Acidobacteriia bacterium | reverse complement strand
CGTCGATGATCCCCGTATAACCTGTCCGAGCCGGGATCGGGCTTGTAAAACCGTTTGTCGTCATGATGAGGTTTGCCTTTCCCGCCCTGCACTCTAATCCTTGTCACACAGGCTGACTCATCAAGCTTGACACAGAGGGGTCACCCGTGGCTCGGCCACGCAGGTCTCTGGTTCATTCCGGTGCAACACCAGGGGAACCAGACCGCCGCCCCCGAAGAAGTCGCACGCGTTTCCCTTCTGGTCCAGGAACTTCTTTCCGGCACTGTCCACTGGGTGAATGAGAAGGGTGCCCGACTGCCGCTCCGCCCAGCCGACATCCTCGTCGTCGCCCCGTACAACGCCCAGGTCAACGCCCTCGCCGCGGAATTGAAATCGGTGCCGGTCGGCACGGTCGACCGCTTCCAAGGCCAGCAAGCACCCGTCGTGATCTACTCCCTAACGGCATCTTCGCCCGAGGACGCGCCCCGTGGCATGGACTTCCTCTACAACCTGAGCCGTCTGAACGTGGCCACATCAAGGGCCAAGGGCATTGTCATCCTCGTCGGCAGCCCTTTGCTGCTGCAGCCAGAGTGCAAATCGCCCCACCAAATGAAGCTGGCCAACGCCCTCTGCCGCTACGTCGAACTGGCCCAAACCACCGGTGTTGCTGTCCAAACTGCGTAAGCTGGCCCATCTGAGCCCATGAGAATCCGGCGGTCCTACCTGGCTTTACATTCCTGCAGGCTGCGGTTTTTCCGCCGCAGGGCGGCCAATCTTGGCCGCTGGAGTCGTAGAATAGAGAGGGTCGTCGCCCAGACCGCTCTAACACCATAAACCAGCTCGCCCCCCCGAAACCATCCCATGCCCCGGCTTACCGACCAGGAACGACAGGAAATCCTCCGCTACATCGAAGCGGACAAGCCCCTTCCAGACAAGTTCCGCTTCCTGCTGTTCGAGGACAAGCGCGAGATCGAACTTGTCTGGAACGGCAAGACCGGCGACGTAACCAACGTGGTCCTGCCATTCCAAGTGATTGAGCAAGTGGACGAGCCGCGCGCCGAGAAACCCGAGGATACGGCAGTCCAAGGGTCGCTTTTTGACAACCGGGGCCGCCAACTGAAAGGCTGGACGAACAAGCTCATTTGGGGCGACAACAAGCTGATCCTGTCCTCATTGAAGAACGGCCCGTTGCGGGACGACATCGAAAGACAGGGCGGCCTCAAGCTCATCTACATCGATCCCCCCTTCGACGTCGGCGCGGACTTCTCTATGGACATTGAGATTGGCGGCGACACGTTTACCAAGAGGCCAAGCATTCTGGAGGAGATCGCTTACCGGGATACTTGGGGGAAGGGGGCGGACTCTTTTATTGCCATGCTGTATGAGCGCCTGATCCTTATGCGGGACTTGCTCACGGAGGACGGCAGCATTTACGTGCACATGGGCCCCGCGATGGCCTATGCAGTGGAGGCCGTCGTGAAAGAAATTTTCGGAAACAGCGGCAGTCACGCAACGATTTCATGGAAACGCGTTACGGCGCATAGTGATAGTCACCGGTGGGGTATCGTAAATGACGTCGTGATCTGGCGAAGCAATGGCCCGACGTTCATATGGAATCCACAGTACGAACCTTACAGCCAAGAATACGTCTCCGATAAGTATACGGGAAGGACTCCGGACGGACGGGCCTATACTCTCGGCGACTTAACAAGTCCGACGCCGCGCCCCAATCTTACGTATGAGTGGCGGGGCCACCAACCACCCGGCAATGGATGGCGGTATGAGTTGGGTACGATGGAGCGGTTATTCAAGGAGGGCAGGATTGAATTGGCCAAGAAGGAAGGTGGGCGACCCCGCCTAAGACATTTCCTTGATGAGGCTCGCGGGATTCCTGTCGGCTCCGTTTGGTCGGACGTTCACCCAGTCAACTCTCAAGCTCGAGAGGACACTGCCTATGCAACGCAAAAGCCCGAGGCACTGCTAGACAGGATAATTAGGGCCAGTAGTAATCCCGGCGATCTCGTGGCCGACTTTTTCTGCGGCTCCGGCACAACTGCGGCCGTAGCTGAAAAACTCGGTCGCAAATGGATCGCCACGGACCTCGGAAAATTCGGCATCCACACCACACGCAAACGCCTGATCGGCGTCCAGCGCCAACTCAAATCCGAAAGCAAGGACTACCGCGCCTTCGAGATCCTCAATCTCGGCAAATACGAGCGCCAGCACTACATCGGCGTCAATCCCAACCTCCGCGAAGCCGAGAAGCAGCAACAACTGGCTGAAAAGGAAGCCGCCTTCCTCGAACTGATCCTCCGTGCCTACCGCGCCGAGGCGACAACCGGATTCAATACGTTCCATGGACGTAAGGCGGGCCGCCTCGTCGCCGTCGGCCCGGTCAATCTCCCCGTCACCCGCCTCTTTGTCGAAGAGGTCATCCTCGAATGCCGCCAGAAGCGTATCACCCGCGTCGATATTCTGGGATTCGAGTTCGAGATGGGCCTCTTCCCCAACGTGCTCGACGAGGCTCGGAGCAAAGGCATCGACATCTCGCCCAAGTACATCCCCGCTGACGTCTTCGACAAGCGTGCCGTCGAGAAGAACCAAGTTGTTTTCCACGACGTCTCCTTCATCGAGGTGAAACCCCACTACCGGGACAACTCGATCGCCGTCCAATTGACGGACTTTTCGGTGTTCTACTCGCAGGACTCGGTCGCCACCGCCGAGGCCGCACTCAAGGACAAGTCCAGCAAGATCGTCGTCGAGCGCGGCCAGATCGTCAAGGTCAGCAAGGACAAGAACGGCGTCGTCACCCGCGAGCAACTCACCCGGAGCTGGACCGACTGGATCGATTACTGGGCTGTCGATTTCAACTTTGAAAGCAAACGGGAAATCGTCCGCATCCCGTCCGAGCCAAAACAGGCCTACATGCCCGGCATGGAGCGCCCGGAGCAATTGGACCTGCCACGCTACGAGGAAGTTTGGACGGGCGACTACATCTTCGAGAACGAGTGGCAGTCCTTCCGCACCAAGAAGGACCGGTCGCTGGAACTGACCAGCGTGTTCCACGAGTGTCTACCCGGTCGCCGCAAGGTCGCCGTCAAGGTGGTGGACATCTTCGGGAACGACACGATGACCATCATCGATGTCATGGTGGGAGGTGGAAGGTAGTGGGCAAGATCACGGTGCTGGGCAACGAGATCGCGGTGCGGTCCGTGGACCAGTCGGACTACATCAGCCTCACGGACATCGCGCGCTACAAGGACCACGACCGCACCGACGACCTGATACGGAACTGGATCCGCAACCGCAACACCATCGAGTTCCTCGGGACATGGGAGCGGCTCAATAACCCCAGTTTTAAACCCGTCGAATTCGACGGGTTTAGAAAGCTGGCGGGCCTCAACAGCTTCACCCTTACCGCCAAGCAGTGGATCGAGGGCACCGGCGCAATCGGCATCGTCTCCAAACAGGGGCGGTACGGCGGCACTTACGCGCACAAGGATATCGCCTTCGAGTTCGCCTCTTGGATTTCGGTCGAGTTCAAGCTCTACCTCATCAAGGAGTTCCAGCGGCTCAAGGACGAGGAGCAGCGCCAACTCGGCTGGGACATCCGCCGCAATCTGACCAAGATCAACTACCGCATCCACACCGACGCCATCCAGGAAAACCTGATTCCGGCCACACTGTCACCCCGCCAAATCGAGTGGGTCTACGCCTCGGAGGCGGACGTGCTAAACGTCGCCCTGTTCGGGATGACCGCCAAGCAATGGCGCGAAGGCCATCCCGGCGAAAAGGGCAACATCCGGGACCACGCCAACATGTCCCAACTGGTCTGCCTCTCGAACTTGGAGAACCTGAACGCCCTCTTGATCCGCGAGGGGATGCCACAGGCGACGCGGCTGGCCAAGTTGAACCAGATCGCGATCCATCAGATGCGACTCCTGACCACAGATCCAAATGTTCGGCGGATGGCATCCGGCGAGCAAGGCGGCACAATCTAGATGGCACTCCACCCGAACTTCCCTACTTCGCCATACGAAATCCTCGACCCCTCAGTGCGCTGGTTCCCCGCCGACGAAGCTCTGCGAACCTCCGGTGCCGAGAAGCTCATGCCGCCCTTGGTGCCGCAGCTGCGGCGCAAGGTCAAGGAATGGCGGGACTCCGGCTATGTTGGAGCCACGGATACGAGCAGGAGCTTGCTGCGCTGGTGGTTTGAAACGCCGCACCTCATGCCGCAGTCGGGCCTGCTTCGGGGCGAGACCTTGGTCGAATTCCGCTACTACTTCGCCCAGCGGGAGGCATTGGAGACCATCGTTTACCTGTACGAAATCGCCGGAATGCGCGACAAGTACGACCTGATGCGGTATGACGGCAGCGGCAGGGTGTCGAGCGGGATGTTCGACGAGTCTTGGCGGCGCGTCGTCATCAAGATGGCGACAGGTTCCGGTAAAACCAAGGTCTTGAGCCTCGCTTTGGCCTGGAGCTTCTTCCACAAGCTCTACGAGCCGGAGTCCGAGCTTTCGCGAAACTTTTTGGTCGTCGCACCCAACATCATCGTCCTCGACCGCATCTACAAGGACTTCCAAGGCCTGCGGATCTTCCTCAAGGACGATCCGGTCGTCCCTGATAACGGCGTGGATGGGCGCAACTGGCGCGATGATTTCCAACTCACCCTGCACCTTCAGGACGAGGTCCGCGTCACCCGACCTACAGGTAACATATTCCTCACCAACATCCACCGAGTCTACGCCGGGAATGATACGATCCCCACACCGGACGATGACGACACTATGGACTATTTCCTCGGGACGCGTCCGCGTGGCGGTACGACCGATTCCAAGGTGGACCTCGGAATCATCATCCGCGACATCGACGAACTCATGGTGCTCAACGACGAGGCGCACCACATCCATGACCCGAGCATGGCCTGGTTCAAGTCGATTGAAGACATCCACAACCGGCTGAAGCAGAAGGACGGGGCTCTGTCGTTCCAAATTGACGTTACAGCAACGCCACGCCACAACAGCGGCGCGATCTTCGTCCAGACCGTTGCCGACTATCCACTGGTGGAGGCCATCTCCCAGAACGTGGTCAAGCATCCGGTCCTGCCCGATGCCGCTAGCCGGGCCAAGTTGGTGGAACGCCAAAGTTCGAAGTACACCGAAAAGTACGCTGACTACATCCACTTGGGCGTCATCGAGTGGCGCAAGGCTTACGCCGAACACGAGAAGATGGGCAAGAAGGCAATCCTCTTCGTGATGACCGACGACACCCGCAATTGCGATGACGTTGCGGCGTTTCTGGAAGGCAACTACCCCGAACTCCAAGGGGCGGTCCTTGTCATCCACACCAAGAGCAACGGTGAGATTTCGGAGGCGGCCTCCGGCAAGAGCAAAGAGGAGCTGGAGCAGCTCCGCAAGCAGGCCAACTCGATTGACGGCTGGGACACACCCTGCTACAAAGCCATCGTTTCCGTCATGATGCTGAAGGAGGGTTGGGACGTCCGCAATGTGACCACCATCGTGGGCTTGCGGGCGTACTCCGCCAAGAGCAACATTCTGCCGGAACAGACTCTCGGCAGGGGCCTGCGCAAGATGTATTCCGGCGACGTGGAGGAGTACGTCAGCGTCGTGGGAACAAACGCGTTCATGGAGTTTGTGGAATCAATTCAGGCCGAGGGTGTCGTCCTGGAACACAAGCCCATGGGTGAAGGGACGCAGGCAAAGGCACCCGTGATCGTCGAGGTTGACGCGGAGAAGGCAAAAAAGGACCTGCCCGCTCTGGACATCGGGATACCGGTCTTGACACCGCGCGTATATCGCGAATACAAGAATCTTGCCAGCCTAAACTTGGATCAACAGAAATACCAAAAGGTCGCGTATCTGGAATTCAGTGAAGAACAGCAGCGCCAGATCGTCTTCAAGGATGTGACTACCGGTGCGATTACCCACACCACGGTCTTGGACACTGCCGGAATCGCTGATTTCCGCAGTGTCATCGGGTATTTCACCCAGACCGTAATGAAGGAATTGCGGCTTGTCAGCGGGTACGACGTTCTTTACGGCAAGGTGAAAGGCTTTGTTCAGCACGATCTCTTCGGGCGTACAGTGGACCTGGAAAGTCCCAACACCATGCGGAATCTGTCCGAGCTGGCCGCCACCAAGACCGTGATCGAGACCTTGAAGAAGGCGGTCAACGCGCTCACCGTGCGGGATCGGGGCGACGCTGAAATCCGAGACCACATCAAACTGCGGGACACACGCCCGTTTGTCGCCAAGGAACAGGGCTATCTGATCCCCAAGAAGAGCGTCTTCAATCGGATCATCGGCGATAGTGCCTTTGAACTCCTGTTCGCCCGCTTCCTGGAGGACTGCGACGACGTGGTTGCTTTCGCCAAGAACTACCTTGCGGTTGGGTTCAAGCTCGACTACGTGAATGCGTCCGGTGACATCGCCAACTACTACCCCGATTTCCTTGTACGCGTGTCGCCCACTAGCGTCTTCATCGTTGAGACCAAGGGCATGGACGACTTGGATGTCCCGATGAAGATGGCACGGCTCTCCCAATGGTGTTCAGACCTGAACCGGGCACAGACCGATGTTGTCTACGGTTTCGTCTACGCCGACGAGGAAGGCTTCAAGCGACACAGGCCCGGTTCATTCCGTCAATTGGTGGCTGGGTTCAGGGATTACCAAGGCACTTAAGTGGGACGAGGCCCCACTCGACGGCCACACCTCCGCCCAAAAGTCTGCCTTGTCCCCGCGTCTCACAAGCTTGGTCTTCTGCCCCAATCTTGAACTACGAAGGCGGCTCACGCCAATCCACAACCTCGATGAATTGGGAAAGGTGTTTGGAATTGCCCGTTACAACCACCATGTCGGACTTGGATCCCCGAGCAAAGCCCGAGTGCAAATCGCCCCACCAAATGAAGCTGGCCAACGCCCTCTGCCCGCTACGTCGAACTGGCCCAAACAACGGGTGCTGCCATCCAAACTGCATAGCCCCACCGGTCGTTGAGTGCTGATGAAGGTCTTGGTCGCGAACGCTTCTAAGACTTGTTGCTCATGCCCTCTCGAAACGTCAGCACCTGTCCGTGAAGGGCCGCGACGAACCGGCGGAAGCTCAGATCTTCCGCTGGCTGCGTCAGCTGCGTCGTCGGCGAATTTGTGGCCATCACGAGGCAGGCCGCAGTATAGACGCGTTCGAGCACCAACCGTCGACAGAGCAATTCGTAACGCTTGCTATACGACGTCTTGTCAAAGACCGGATCCACCTTAAAATGCGGTTCCTTGTTGCGGACTGGTGTCTTAACGCGCTCGCAGTCCTCTAGAAGGAAGAAATATCCGAGAAACGGCGCAGCGGAACATGTCAAGCACTTTGAGACACCCCGAAGCCGAATTTACTGAGTATTGTTGTCCGGGGTCTTTGGTCTATTGATCCAGGCCTCCCTGGGAACGGGTGGTGGTTGGGGCGGACGGCGGACGAAGCGTTCGGGAT
>CAIVPR010000147.1 GCA_903907865.1 uncultured Acidobacteriia bacterium | reverse complement strand
GCATCAACAGCCTCATTCAAGCCGCCAAGGCCAAAGCGCGCGGCTACCGCTCCGACAAGAACCTCATCACCATGATCTACCTCATCGCCGGCAAGCTCGACCTGAAGGTCCTACCCACATAAAACAGCGAAGAACCGAACAAAATCAACAGTCCTAGGAAAGTCGCGCTTAACAGGAACTCCGGCAGACTCTGCAGGTCTGGTGGTGACATGAAAAGCTGCTTATAAAATGATATTATCGCTTCCATATTGCTGGATCCTTGGCTGGTGTACCGGGTAGATGGTTCGAGTCCGACCTTGTGTTGAAGTACTTCCATACGGCCAAGCTCAGAGCCAACAGTCCCCCCACTCCGAGCATGATTGGCACAAAGGAAGCTCCGGGAATCATAAGAGGAACAGTTGAGGATGAAATCGAAGTGCCGTCACGCAGGCTGGCCGTTACCCGCCACGCAAACTGACCGGAAGGGGGGGCGGGCCAAGCGACTGTTTGGCTCGGTAATCCCTTCCGCACGAAAACAGCCACGCCTTTTCCGGGATCGCTCACCGAGACTGAGTACGTGACGTCGGTGGCATCGCCTGTGAGCTTCCAGCGCATAACAACGAGCCGGTTAGGAGAGTCAAAGAATTGGGTGCCCACGATTGACAACCGTGGCATTTCAGCCACTTGTGGTCCAACGGGAGACCCAGCCCTGTCCGACCCTTCGAGGCCGGAGAAGCGCAGCAGTTTTACCTGCACCCGTGGGTTGGTCCGCCACGAGTAGATGACTGGTGGTTCAGAACTTGTTTTCGACTCGAACTGGTTGGAGAAGCTTCGCTGGTCGGCAGAAAGATCGCTATCGACTAGGAAGTCTGAGACAACGATTAATCGCGCTTTCCCCGCGTGCATTACCGATTGGGCTCCGACGGCCAGCGCCAAAGGCTTGTTGGTTCTTGCTTCACGGAATTGTTCGCGGCTCAATGGAAAATGGGTGCTGAACTCGTTGCGCTGAAGCACGAGGGCGGGTGCGAAATATGGGTACCCGTCAGTCTGGATTGATCCGAAACGAAAAAGATGGACGCGGTCTCCGTCTTCCAAGCGGAAGTCTACTGCAGTATTGGCATCACCATCAAGGGTCCAATCGGAGCCATCAATTTGCCCACCCAGGATTCCCGCAACCAAAGCGCGTACGGGGCTTTGCCACGGACCATAGTTCCCCATTGTTCCCGACACGTCGATAAGCACGGCGACATCTCCGCCATGGCAGGAAACTGAGAGCAAAAGAGTAAGGATATGTACTTTTCGCACGCCCCAAGCGCCTTTCCTGAGCCAACGCCAAGCCACTGCACCCAAGTGCACAGAGCATATCACATTCTCCGTTGAGATGTCTAGTTCTCTGAATCTCCCATCTCCGATGCCTCAGGCTGCGCCGCCGGTGCCTGCTCGTCTCCAGCACGCGGGCATCATTTCTCGAAGCCGTCCGCTCCCCACCAGGATCCCGCACGCATTGGCCGTGGCGAAGCTGATCCCGTGGAGATTGCGCCGAAGCGGCACGCCGGGGGCAGGGCGGGGGTAGCCCGACGCCCGCAGCACCAGTTGTCCGTCAACCATCCTCGACGTGCAGGAATCCCGCGGACACTCCCAGTCCACTTCCACCCCGACGACGCCCGGCAGACTTCCGGGAAAACAGGGGATTCCGTCGGCCTCCCGTGCCGCGAATACCACGGTTCCCTGCGTCTCCGC
Source organism: uncultured Acidobacteriia bacterium (assembly GCA_903907865.1). Taxonomy (GTDB): domain Bacteria; phylum Acidobacteriota; class Terriglobia; order Bryobacterales; family Bryobacteraceae; genus BOG-234. The sequence continues at coordinate 14,861 of CAIVPR010000147.1, read as the reverse complement.
CCGCTGCGCCGCATCTTCGAACATCCGCCGGTGGGCCTCGTTGGTCGTCCCCAAACTCAGGTTGACCGCGTCCATCGCGTTGGAGAAGCACCAGTCCAGAGCCGCCTCGAGGGCTCTTGCACTGGTGCGGAGTTCGCGCTCGAACACCCGCACCGCATAGTATTCCGCCTCGGGTGCTTTCTCCTGAATGGCGGCCATCACGGCAGTGCCATGCCCCAGCAGATCCGTGAATTCCTGATCGGCAATCCGGCCGTCCCGGTCGATCGAGACTCCCCCGGCCACGCCGTTGATGTGCGGATGTCCCACGTGCACGCCGCTGTCGATGACGCCTACCTTCGTGCCAGTGCCCTTAGTTCCGTCCATGGTACTTCGCCGAGTACTCCATTCGGACCGCTCCCCCCTCGATCATGATCGTTGCGTCGGCAATGTCAGCCAATGCCTGCCGGTGCGTAATGATTACCAACGTCGCATCCGGCATCGCAGCCCGCAGTCCCGCCGCGATTCCCTGTTCGCCACGCGCGTCCAGCGCCGACGTCGGCTCGTCCAGAATGAGCACGCTGGGACGGCGGAGCAGGGCCCGTGCCAACGCCACCCTCTGCCGCTCCCCCACGGAGAGGGCGAGGCCGCGCTCACCGGTCTTCGTGTCATACCCCTCCGGCAGACGCTTCAGTAGTTCCTCGAGTCCGGCAGCACGGGCGGCAGCTTCCACCTCCTGCCGCGAAGCCTCGGGCAGGGCAAACGAGATATTCTCGGCGATGGTGGCGTTGAAAAGATAGGGCGTCTGTTCCACCAGCATCACTTCCCGCCGCAGATCGGAGAGCACCAATTCCCGCACGTCCCGGCCGTCGATCAGGACGCGGCCCGTATCGGGATCCAGATATCGGGCCATCAGTTCGGCCAAGGTTGATTTGCCCGTTCCGCTCGGTCCCAACACCGCGCAGCACAGACCGGCGGGGATTTCGAAGCTGGCACCGGTCAGCACCGGATTCCGGCCAAAGCTCAGGCTCACATCTTCGAAGCGGATCGACTTCGCGACCAGTCCGAGCGGCACCGCCCCCGGCTTTTCCGTAATCTCGGCCGGAGTATCGAAGAGTTCGAAGATCCGGGCCAGCGACACGCGCGCCGATGCCAGCCCGGACGTCATTCCCATCAGCGTCTGGATTGGCGACAGTAGCCGCATGTGATAGGCCATGAAGGCTACCAGCGTGCCGACCGTCATGTCTTCGCGCAAGATCAGCCAGCCGCCGTAAAGCACGACTGCCGCCGTCGCCGCGCTCAGGATGGTTCCGGGCAGCGCACCCGCCATGTAGGACGTCATTTGAACGCGCAGCATCGTGCTCACGAAGGCATCGTTGCGCAGCCGGAAGCGTTCCGCCTCGTGCTCCGTCGCGCGCAGGGCGACCACCGCCCGCATTCCAAGGATCGTCTCCACAAACAGGCTGCCCAGATCCGCGCCGCGTTCCCGCAGTTGCCGGGTCAGCGCCGTCAGCTTTTGCTGGTAGTGCGCGAACGTCAACAGGCAGGCTGGCACCAGTACGATACTCACCAAAAACAGGCGCCAGTTCAGCCACAGCATCATGGCGGTGCAGCCCGCGAAGAAGAGGATGTTGCTCAACACGGAGAGCAGCGAATCCGCCGACACGCGCTGCACCTCGCTCACGTCATTGTTGAGGCGGGACATCAGGTCCCCCATGCGGAACTGCGCGTAGAACCTCGGCGACAGCGTCTGCAGATGGCGGAACAGCGCCACCCGCATATCGAATAGCATCGCCGCCGAGATCTGCACGTAGCGGTAGCTGGCCACGATATTCAGCGCGAAACCCAGTACCGTGGCCCCGAACATCAGTCCGGCTATGCGCAGGAGCTCGGGCATGTCGCGCCTCAGGAGCGCCTGGTCAATCAGGAGTTTTGAAATGTAGGGCTGGATGAGGCCCAACGCGGTCGACAGGAGGCTGAAGGCCAGGACCGCGACGAGCCTGCCCGCGTACGGCCGCAGGAAGACCCGCAAACGCCCGTAAGTTTTCCACTGCGCGACCGCAGTGCCCGGCGTCATATCAAATTATTGTAGACTGCCCGGCACGCGAGCCGCTTGGTTCTTGAAGCCGGCGGAGCTCGTAGTCTTGGAGCCGATACCGCGGCGGCGGAATGGATTCCAACCTTGCGCCGCACCAGTCGAAGCCCTCCTGCAACGATGCAGTCTGCTCCCTCCACCAGGACCCGCTGCCGCCCGTGGCGTAGAATTGCGAACACATCGATAAGTGGCGTCGCATCGCTCCCATGAGCCTCGTCTGGTAGTGTTCGAAAAGGTGGCCAGCCGGTTCGCCCGCGGCGATTCCCCGAATTACCGCCGCAGCCAGAATGGCCTCCCGGATTGCATTAGCCGTGCCGTCACCGCAGATCGGGTCAAAGGCCGCTGCCGCCGACCCACAGGCCAGCCATTCCCCGCCGCATAGGGGCGAGAGAATTCCGGGGCACGTCGAGAACTCCCCGGGCATCACCTCGATTCCGTCGAGGACCGGCGCGATGATCCGGCTCCGACCCAGCAGAGTCTCCGGATCGCCACCGATCGCGAGCAGCCAGTCCTCCTCTTGGGCGTTGGGTATCAGGAAGAGCCATCCCTCCGGAACCGATTCCACCCGGCATTCAGCACGAGCCTCCTGCTTTAGAACCACCCGTGCCGCGGTTGCGCTCCTCGCTCCGAATCGCGCCATTACGGTGCCGGGCGGTGTGCCGGAGGCATGGATGCAGAAATCCGGCTGGCCGCTGGTTGTCTCGCAGTCGATCTCGCCCAGTTCCTCCAACAGCCGGCGTTCCGAAACCACGATGGCCGAGTGCTCAAGCTCGACAGGCGCAGCGTCGCCCCAACCTACAAGGCGCTTGGAAATACGAGCCGCGCCCTGAAAGAACTCCGGTTTCCCGAACACGTCCCGGATCAGCTCGGCGGAAGCGTCGCTGATCATGATCGCCGGGACACGGGGCCGGTCCTTCTGTTCCCTGGAAACCCCGATGCCAGCCTGCTTCAGCAGATGCGCGCAGCACCGTGCGGCTGTGCCGTCCCCAACGATGGCCACATGCCGAATTGCAGGAAGGGTATTGTCTTCGAGCGCCAAGCCACACTATAGCGTTGACTTCAAGACCGTCGCGGCCCACCGGGCGGCCCCCATCCAAATACCCCCCACCGTCCACCTAACACCATCCAATGAGTCCGTACTGTGTACTCTGCGTGCCTTTACTCTGCGTACTCCGCGAGAACCTAATTGACCTACCTGCCCTTTCCAGAAATCCTGACCCCCAACATCACGGTCACAAATAATATTTGCCGCCGAATCAATAACATCCAACGACGCGCGTTCGTTTTCCCCCACCCTCCATGGCATACTCCACCTTCGGAGGAACCCCTATGCTCTCGGATCAACAACTCGCGGCAAACCGCGAAAACGCTCAAAAATCCACCGGCCCCCGTACGCCCGAGGGCAAATCCGTCTGCGCCCAAAACGCCTCCCGCCACGGGAAACTCGCCGACGAAGTCCTCCTCGCCTGTGAGGACCGCAAGCAGTTCATTCGCTACTCCCGCCGCTACCAGCGCGAGTTCCAGCCCGTCGGCCTCCTCGAAAAGTCCTTGGTCAATGACATCGTCGCCGCATCCTGGAGGCGCGACCGTCTCGGCGTACTCGAAGCCCGCCTCATGGACCACTCGTACAACACGATTCCCGAGCCCCTCCTCCCACAACCTGACCCGGAGGCCCCGGCACCGCACCCCGACCACAGTCCCGTAGCCTTCCGCAATGCCCTCGGCTACCGCGAACTGGTCGACACCTCAAAGGTCCTGCCCCAACTGTCCCGCGACACAGCCCGCCACAACCGCGACTTCCACAAGGCCCTGTCCACCCTCCTCCGCCTCCGGGCTACACAACAGAAGGCGCAACCCAACCCCAACCCCAACCCAGCCGTAGAGCCCGAAGATCCCTACTTCCAAGGCAAGTACGACCGCCCCGTCATCCCACCCCCCGCAGACCCCGAGGGAACATTTCCCCAAGACTTACTGGGTCTGTTTGGCTCTGTTCCGACCCCGGAACCTACCCATGAACCTGCCCCATCCGATCCAATAGAATCAATGAGTTCCAGCGATAAAGCACCCGCTGTGGCGCAGCCATTCTTGGCTGAAGCTGCCTCTCTGGGCGGCCTGAACCGACATCCTCAATGCGCCGGTACGCCGGATGGATGTTGTGGGAATGGACCAGCCCTCATGCCAACAACACCCGCCTCCGCTCCTGAAGCGGCGAGTTGGCTATCACGACCGTCAACTTCCGAAAACTCGCCAACCCGCGAACTAGGTCGTTGCCGTTCGCACCGGCGCGCCCGTCGGCGGCAAGCCCCGGAAATATTCCACAGTCACCCGCAAACCCTCGTCCAGCCCCACCTTCGGCTCCCAGCCCAGCAGCCGCCGGGCCTTCGAGATGTCCGGTTTCCGCTGCTTGGGGTCGTCCTCCGGCAAGGCATGGTAGACCACGCCCCCCTTGCTGCCGGTCAGCGCGACAATGGCATCCGCGAACTGGGAAATCGTCATCTCGCTCGGATTCCCGATGTTGGTCGGGTACGCCTCGCCCGAAACCAGCAGCCGCACCAACCCGTCGATCAGGTCGCTCACATAACAGAAACTACGCGTCTGCGATCCGTCCCCGAAGATCGTGATCGGTTCCCCGCGCAACGCCTGGTCCACGAAGGCCGGCACCACCCGCCCGTCGTTCAGCTTCATCCGCGGCCCGTACGTATTGAAAATGCGCGCGATGCTCGTCTTCACCCCGCGCGACCGGTGGTAAGCCATGGTCATCGCCTCCGCGAACCGCTTGCTCTCGTCGTAGCAAGACCGCGGTCCCACCGGATTCACGTTGCCCCAGTAGCTTTCCGTTTGCGGGTGGACCAGCGGGTCGCCGTAGCACTCGGACGTCGACGTCAGCAGGAACTTCGCCCCGTACCGCTGCGCGACCTCCAGCATCTGCCGAGTCCCGGTGGATCCAACCTCAAGCGTCTCGATCGGGTACTCGAGGTAGTCCTTCGGGCTGGCGGGCGACGCCATGTGCAGGACATAGTCGATCGGCCCGACATCCACCGGCTCCGTGACATCCTGCTCCACGAATTCAAAAGCCGGATTGGACGCGAGATGCGCGATGTTCTGCCTGCTGCCAGTGAGGAGGTTGTCCACTCCCACCAGGGTCATCCCTTTGGCCAGCAAATAATCGCACATGTGCGAGCCCAAGAAGCCCGCCGCACCCGAAACAAGCGCACGTTTTCCCGTCAAATTCCATCTCCCCCGCTGCAACCGGCCTTGCCCGCCGGACACTGCCTAAAATGTACCATTCCGAAGCGTTTGCGCCACGTCACCAGCCACCGTCACTGGAGCGGTAAAGTAATAGGGTTGCTAGATCTTCTTCAACCAGAGTCGCCCCAAGACTTGTGCGACGAACTGGCACGCGCTGCGCGGGCCGGTCGCGCCATCGAACTCTTCGGGAACCATTCCAAGCAGGCCATGGCGGGCCCCGTGGTCGCAGGTGTGGTGCGCATCTCCACCGCCAAGCTCAACCGCGTCGTCCAGTATGAGCCCAAGGACTTGACCATAAGCGTCGAAGCCGGTCTACCGTGGGCCGAACTCGGTCGCGTCCTCGCAGCCAACGGGCAAATGGTGCCGCTCGACGGTCCATACGCCCCCGAGGCCACCGTCGGCGGCATGGTCGCGGCCAATATCTCCGACTCCCGGCGTCGCGGCTACGGTACCGCCCGCGATTGGGTGATCGGCATGCGCTTCGCCACACTGGACGGCAACCTGGTCCAATCCGGCGGCATGGTCGTCAAGAACGTCGCGGGCCTCGACATGGGCAAACTCATGATTGGATCATTCGGAACCCTGGCGGCGATCACCACCGTGAACTTCAAGCTTGCCCCCATCCCGGCCGCCGCCACAACCATGTTGTACGGCTTTGCCGATGCGGGATCCGCTTTCCAAGCCGCTTCGGCGGCATTGCGGGGTATGCTCGGCCCGGTCGTGGTCGACGTCCTGAATCCCGCGCTGTCCAACTATCTCGGCGTCGGTGCCGATCACACCTTGGTCCTCTCTTACGCAGGTAACGGGACGGTGATCGAACGCGCCGCCCGCGAATCGGAGGCCTTGGGCGGTGCGCGTTCCCTGCGCGGCGACGCGGAATCGGCCTTATGGACCGGTATCCGCAACCTCACGCCAAACCATCTTGCCAGCCACACCGACGGTGCGGTCGGCAAGGTTTCGACGACCCTGACCGATTGCCAAGCCGCACTGGCCAGAGTCGGTGATGTTCCGGGCCTCGCCCACGCGGGCTCAGGCGTCGTCCGGGGCTGGTTCGGCAATTCGAACAACGCGGCTTCCTGGGTCGGTAGTGGCAACGCCCGCGGCTGGAAGGGCCTCGTCGAGTTTTCGGCCCCCTCCGCCAAGGACCCCGACAAGCTTTGGCCCGCGCCAAAGGGTGATCTGGAAATCATGAAAGGCGTCAAGCGGATGTTCGACCCCAACGCGCTCCTCAACGCCGGGAGGCTCTATGGCCGCCTCTAATTCCACCGCCTCGTCCTTGGACCTGATCCACATCGCGCACGACAAGCCCCAACAGGTCGATTTGGACCGCTGCGTCCACTGCGGCCTCTGCCTCAACGCCTGTCCCACCTACCGGGAACTGGGCGTCGAGATGGATTCGCCCCGCGGCCGCATCTACCAAATGGTGCAAGTGGCCGCCGGAGCCCCCATCACCGAGTCTTACAAGGAGCACATCGATCTTTGCCTCGCCTGCCGGGGTTGCGAGAGTGCCTGCCCGTCCGGCGTCCAGTATGGGCGCTTGGTGGAAGCCGCGCGTGCGGAGATCGAAAACACCACGAAGCGCGGCCCCGGGGCTCGTTTCGTGCGTTGGCTGGTCTTCCGCAAGCTCCTCCCTTCCCGTGTCTTGCTCACCGCGGCAGGGGCCGGGCTGTGGCTCTACCAAGCCAGCGGCTTGCAGCGGGTCTTGCGCACGACCGGCCTGGTGGCTCTGCTGGGGCCGCTCAAGGAGCGCGAAGCGCTGGCGCCCTCCGCCGAGATCCCGTTCTTCTTCCGCGAAATCGGCAAGACCTACCCTGCGCTGGGCCTGGCCGCCAACGCCAAGCCCCGCAAACGCGTCGCCTTCCTTGCGGGCTGCATCGCCAACATCTCGTTTGCCCGCCTCAACGAGGCCACCGTCCGGGTCCTGCAGCGCAACGGTTGCGAGGTCGTGATTCCGGGCGACCAGACCTGCTGCGGGGCCCTCCACCAGCATGCCGGGATCCGGGACACCGCGCGCGTGCTTGCCAAGCGCAACATCGACGCCATTCTGGACGACAAGCAGGGCTTCGACGCCGTGATCACCAACGCGGCCGGCTGCGGGTCCACCCTCAAGGAGTACGACGAACTACTGGAGCACGATCCCGACTACGCCGAGAAGGCCCGCAAATTCAAAGCCAAGATGCGCGACGTGACCGAGTTCCTGGCCGACCTTGGCCTGGCCCCGGGCTTGGGCCGCATCGAAACGACCGTAACCTACCAGGATTCCTGCCACCTCGCCCACGGCCAGAAGGTGCGCAAGGCTCCGCGCCAGCTCCTGGCCTCGATTCCCGGCGTTACATTCCGTGAAATGCCACTGGCCGACCTTTGCTGCGGCAGCGCCGGGATTTACAATGTCCTCCATACGGACCTTTCGATGGACATCCTGACGAAGAAGATGGCGAACGTGAAATTGGCCAAGGCCGACGTAATCGCCACCGCCAATCCTGGGTGCATGCTGCAGCTCCAAGCCGGGGTCCACAAGCTGGGCAACGGGGAACGGGTTGTCCATGTGGTGGAACTATTGGACGAGTCCTATCGCGCCGGGGACGCGCATGCTGCCTAGATTTCCAGTAGCCGTTCTGTTGTGCGTTGCCGTGCTAACGGCCCAGGACGGGCCGAAACCCGGTGACGTCAAGATCAACAAGAAGGACACCCAGAAATACGTCTGGATCCCGCCAGGCAAGTTCACCATGGGCTGTTCGACGGGCGACACCCGTTGCGACAATGACGAACGGCCCGCCCATTCGGTGGAACTGCCGAAGGGCTTCTGGATTGCCCAAACCTCCACCCCGGTCGGAATCTGGCGACTTTACCGCGCCGCCACAGGCAAGGACGCGCTGCCGGACAAGGACAACTTCGGTAGGCAGTTCAACGAGGCCATAGGGGACGATTCCTATCCCGCCGTAGCCATGACCTGGCCGGAGGCGCAGGCTTTCTGTTCATGGGCCGGGGGGCGTCTCCCGACGGAGGCCGAGTGGGAGTACTCCGCCCGCGCCGGCAACCCTACTGCACGATACGGGTACCTAGACGCCATCGCTTGGTATGCGGACAACAGCGGCAAGGAACGGATCGAGAGTCTAAAGCTGTGGCAGGCCGACCAGCGGAGCTACCCCCAGAAGCTCTTCGACAACGGTGTCGCGCCGCACCCTGTCGGCCAGAAGGATCCCAACCGCTGGAATCTCCATGACATGCTCGGCAATGTCTGGCAGTGGACTGCGGACTGGTACGATGCCCGCTACTTCGAGGGTAGTGAGCCGAATGACCCCCATCGCCCCGCCACCGGCACCAAGAAAGTAGTCCGGGGCGGTGCTTGGTACAGCATCCCGACCCTGACGCGCGTCTCCTCCCGCAACAGCTATGAGATGGAGAGCCGCAACGTCTTCATCGGTGTCCGCTGCGTCTTGGACCAATAACCGCAAGGTCTACCAGCCTTCGCGCCGCCGCAAGGCCTCGATATGTCCCACATGGTGCGCGCCATGCCAAGCGTACAGCGCCAAGTTGTTCTCCAGCGGCACCGGGCCCATTTCCGGATGCACGAAGCTCCGCTTCCAGTCCTCTTCGGTCATGGCACGGAGCATCAGTACCCAGCGCTTATGGAGGCAGTCGAGCAGGCACAACGAGGTATTGATCGGCCCTGTCTTGTCCCCGAGCTCCGCCCAAGCCGCCTCGTCATACGGCTTGATCACCGGGTTGGTTTCCGTCAACGCGAGCCGGAACCGGATATAGCTGTTCATGTGGCTGTCCGGGACATGGTGGACCACTTGGGCAACCGTCCAGCCCCCCGGCCTGTACGGGGTGGCCAGTTGTTCATCCGTCAGACCGGCCACCGCATCCGATAGTCTGGCAGGCGTCTGCTCGATCTCTTTGATGTAGCGCGCCCGGTCCTCCGCCGTAACCACGGGGGGCCACTGGAATTTCCCCACCGGATAGCGCAAATCGTCGCTCATAGGCACTCTCCTTCGATCAGGTTCTCGTAGGTTTCACGGGTCCGCACCACCCGCCAGTGTGAGCCCTCGACCAGCACCTCGGCCGGTCTCGGGCGCGAATTGTAGTTCGACGCTTGGACAAACCCGTACGCCCCCGCAGACGCGACCGCCACCAGTGCCCCCGGCTCGGCATCGGCCAAGGCGCGGTCCCGTGCCAGGAAGTCGCCCGTCTCGCAGACCGGCCCCACCACGTCGACCACCTTTGCGCCTCCGCCCAAGCGGTGCAGCGGCCGGATCTCGTGGTGCGCCTGATACAGGGTCGGGCGGATCAGGTCGTTCATCGCCGCGTCCACGATCACGAACTCCTTGGAAGGGCTGTTCTTGCGGTACAGCACCTTGGTCAGCAGCACGCCGGCCTGCCCCACGATGGACCGTCCGGGCTCGATCATGACCGTGAGGCCCTTGCCCGCCACCCTCTCCCGCAACTGCTGGACGAAGTCGGCGATCCCCGGGGCCTTGTCCGCCCCCTTGTACGAGATCCCGAGGCCACCGCCCAGGTCCACGTGGTCGATCCCGATCCCGTCCGCGCGCAGCCCCTCGATCAGGGCCAGCACCTTGTCGGCGGCCTCAAGGATCGACGAGTAGTCCAGAATCTGGGAGCCTATGTGGCAGCTCACGCCCGACGCCCGCAGGTTCTGGAACCGCCGCGCCCGCTGGTAGACTGCGGGGGCCTCGGCAATGTCGATGCCGAACTTATGGTCGCGGAGCCCGGTGGAGATGTAGGGGTGGGTGACGGCGTTGACGTCGGGATTCACGCGCAGCGAGAACCGGGCTGTTGTCCCCAGCTCCCCGGCAACATGGTCGATCTCGGCCAGTTCACCCTCGGACTCGCAGTTGAAGGCCTGGATGCCGCTCTTCAGGGCATATTCGATCTCAGCCCGCGTCTTCCCAACCCCGGAGAAGACCACCCGCGCGGGGTCTCCACCGGCTTTCAGCACCCGGAACAACTCGCCGCCCGAAACGATGTCGAAGCCGCAGCCCTCGCGCGCCAGCATCGCCAGGACGGCCAGATTCGAGTTGGCCTTGACCGCGTAACAGACCACGTGCGGCAGGTCGCCGAAAGCCGAATCATAGGCCCTGTAAGCGTCCAAGATCGCGCCTCCGGAATAGACATAGCACGGAGTTCCGGCAGCTTCCGCGACACCGGCGAGGGGAACACCCTCGCACTGGTAATGATCGTTTACGTAGGAGAACACTCCTTCCATTACCGCATGCCGGTGTTTCCTGGCCACGTTTCCTTGCCACGTTTCCTTGCTGCGGCTAGTCTTGGTCGAACAACTCCGACCGCACCAGCCGCTCGCCCTTGAACACCACGAACGAGATCGCTTCCAGCGCGTGGATGTCGGCCAGCGGGTTGCCGTCCACCACCAGAAGCGACGCCTCCCGTCCCACCTCGATGGACCCGAGGCGTCCCTCCGCACCCAGCAACTTCGCCGAGTTCCACGTCGCGGCTTGGATTGCGACCAGAGGCGGAATCCCGGCCTCGGCCCACAACTGCAGTTCGTGCTGCACTGTCGGGCCGTGGAACACCAGCATGTTGCCGGCGTCCGTGCCTGCGACAAGTGTCACACCCGCTTTGTAGGCGCGCAGCAGGTTGTCCTTGGCGATGGCCCAATCGACCGGGAATTCACCCAGCCGCTTCCGGCTCTGGAGCGTTTCCGGCGCATTGATGCCCTTGGTCGTGGCCGCCAGCAACTTGGGCGGAGCTGTCTGCTGCACAAGCGACCGCCCCAGCAACTCCAGATTCCCCGCCGCGAACTGCGGCAGCGCCTCTCCGACCGACAACGTGGGGTCGTAGACAATGCCGTTCTTCGCCATGAGTGCGAAGTCGGCGTCCGGGATGCGCTGCCGGAACGAGCCGTGCTCGATTGACGACGCCCCCGCCGCAATGGCGTCCTCCACATCGCGCACATCGCCGGTATGGACCGCCAACCGCAACCCGTTGGCCTTGGCCGCAGCCCCGATGGCCGCCAGGATCGCCGGGTCCATGCGGTCGTAGTGGTTTCCGCCCGCGCCCGACTCCATCACCGCCTTGATCCCGTCCACCCCGGCCACCTTCAATGCGTCCACCATGGCCTTGGCATCCGCCGCGGACTTCGGGATTCGCACCATCTGGGCGTCCATCTGCTTCCGGACCGGCGCCGGGAGAGCGCGGAAGTACTCTGTGCCGTGCCCGCCTTCCGCCGTGAACAGAGGGCCGTCGGTAAACAGCTCCGCTCCCAGCCTCTCGCTGCTGTTCACCGTGTGGCGGACCTTGAGCGCCATGTCGAGCAAGTCCCCTAGGCTGCGAACCGCCGTGACGCCCGAATAGAGGTAGGCCGCCAGTTCCCGCTGCATCGCCTTTTCGACATCGTAGTCCTTCATATCCGTCATGAGGCCGCCGGACCCGCCCAGGTGGACATGCATGTCGATCAATCCGGGCATGACCGTCTTACCGGCCGCCTCCACGCCTACGGCATGGACCGCATCGGGTTCAGGAGTGTTGCTCTCGTAGATGGCTTCGATTTTTCCCGCCTTGAGGAGGATGCCGCCGTTCTCGATCAGCCGCCCCGACCCCGTGATGATTCGGGCGTTCCGAATCAGCACGGTGCGCGACCGCTGCATCTCGCGCCCCAGGATCTTCGTCTTCGTCATATTCTCCCGAGTCTTCGTCTGCCATGCTCCGAGCGCGACAAAGGGCACCAGCACCGCGAGAATCCACAGCTTGGCGGCTGGCTTCATCTTCTCCTCCTTCTCCCAGCGGAAGAGCTTTACGCAGAGCAGCAGGCCGATGCTGGCTGTCAATGCCAAGGCCAATACGGACTGCCAATTCGCCGCCAGCGTCTCTTGCCGCATCAGGATGCCCTGCAGCCCGGTGACGATGTGCGTCGCCGGGATGAACTGGGTCACGGTCAGGAGCCAGTCGGGGAACATCGATGTGGGAAACGTGGAGCCGCTCAGGAACAACATCGACATGTAAACGATCTGCACGATGATGGCGCTTTCCTGCATGGAGTTCACAGTGGAAGCGATGATCAGGCCGATGGATCGTACCGCCACCAGGCCCAGCATGATGAAGCAAAAGACCGTGGCCAGGTTCGGCGGCACAGCCATCCCGTACTTGAAGTGCGCCAAAGTGAACATGAAGGCCACGTAGGGCATGTAGACCACCAGCCCGGTAATGGTGGACGCGACCAACAGGGGCATGGGTGAAATCGGAGCCACCTTGTAGCGCCTGAGGATGTTGGTCTCCCGCTCCTGCACTGCCCGCATGCCGGCCCCGAACAGCCCGTTGCCGAGGATGCCGATTACCGAAACCATCGTCACGGTCTGGAGGATCGCCCCGCCCTGCTCGGCATGGAACGCCGTGGCAAAGATCAGGAAGAAGCCCATGGGCATCAGGTAGTTGAAGAAGATGACCACCCGCTGCCGGAAGGCGAGGCGGATGTCGTTCAGAATCAGTGCCAGATACGTTTTCATTAGTCTCTCAGCCTCTTTCCGGTCAATTCGATGAAGACGTCTTCCAGGGTGGGGCGGCTTAGGTGGACGTCTTCCAGTTCCAGCCCCTCGGATTCAACCCACTTGACCATTTCCACCAGCGTGCGAGCGGGTTTCAGGGAGTGCACCAGCAGTCGGCGCGGGTTGTCGGCGAGCTTGGCGTCGACGGCGTGCGGCCATTCCGGGATGGCGCGGCCTTGGAGCGAGGCGGAGCACTCGATCTCGATAGTCGATTTCCCGGCGCTCTTTTCCATCAATTCGCGCGGCGTGCCGATGGCGATCACCTTGCCGGCGTCGATGATGGCGACGCGGTCGCAGAGGCGCTCGGCCTCCTCGATGTAGTGGGTCGTCATCAGGATGGTGCGTTTTTCGTTGCGCAGGTCCTGGATAAGGGAGTGGATTTCGAGGCGGACCTGGGGGTCGAGGCCGGTGGACGGCTCGTCGAGGAAGAGCAGGTTGGGGTCGTTGATCAGGCCCAGCGCGATGGCAAGCCGCTGCTTCTGGCCGCCGGAAAGCGTTTCGAAGAAGGCGTCGCGCTTGTCCCAGAGTTGGAGGCGCTTGAGCAGGTCGGTTGGGCTGAGCATTCGGCTGTAGAGCGCGCCGAAGAGTTCCAGCGCCTCGTGGACCCGGATCTTGCCGGGCAGGTTGGTGGCCTGCAGGCAGACGCCGATGCGGTCCTTGAGCTGCTGTTTCTGCTTGTCGGGGTCGAAGCCGAGAACCAGAACGTCCCCCGCGGAGCGCTGCCGGATCCCTTCGAGGATTTCGATCGTGGTGGTTTTGCCCGCGCCGTTGGGCCCGAGCAGGCCGAACACTTCGCCGTTGCGGACCTCGAAATCGAGTCCGCGGACCGCCTCGAAGGCGTCGTAGCTCTTTCGCAATCCGCGTACGGATATTGCCAGTTCTTCGCTCATAGTTATCCCGTCACCAGAGTAACGGAAGCGGGCCCGCGGGTGTTCGAAAAGGGGCGCGAACGGTTGAAATTTGTGGACGGGTAGAATGTGGGTTCGGCAATGCGGTTCAATGGGGAGGTGCTTATGGGGCGAATCATGGCGGGTGTGCTGGTGTTGGCGACCCTGTGTGCCGGGCAGCAGGGTCCGCCGAGAATCCTGATCGTGACCGACCTTGAGGGCGTTGGCGGGGTCAACGACGCCGACGAGCAGCTTCTCCCCGGTCAGCGGCGCTACATGGAGTCGAGGAAGATCTTGACCGGCGAGGTGAACGCGGCGGTAGAGGGGGCGCTGGTGGCGGGCGCGGGCGAAATCGTGATCTGGGACGGGCACGACGGTAGCCGGACCCTGTCGGTGGACGAGATCCATCCCAAGGCCAAGCTGATCCAAGGCAAGCCGACGCCGGCCACCTACTATTTTTCGGAGCGGCTCTACGACGGGGTGATGTTCGTCGGCCAGCACGCCATGGCTGGCGCGAAGAACGCGGTGCTGGCGCATTCCCAGAGTTTCACGGTGAAGCGGATCACGCTGAATGGACGCGACGTGGGGGAATTGGGGCAGGTGGCGGCGATTGCCGGCCATTTCGATATTCCGGTGATCATGCTGTCGGGCGACGAGGCGGCCTGCGCGGAGATGTCCGCGCTGCAGCCCAAGGCCGCGACGGTGGCGGTGAAGCGGCTGGCGGGGAAAATGTCGTCCGTGAGCATTTCCCACGAGGAGGCGAAACTGCGGATCCGGGAGGCGGCCCGGACGGCGGTCACGCATGTGCGGGAGTTCGCGCCGTGGAAGGTGCCGGCGCCGGTAGAGCTGGTGTTCGAGTACAAACCTCGGGAGGGAGAGCAGGCGGGGCGGGTGCTGACGTTCCGGGGCGCGACCGTGCTGGAGGCCTATGAGGCTTGGTTGGGGAAACTGTAGGGGAAGGTGGTGCGCCTCCAGCGGTTTCCCGAATTGACGCTCCGTTGAAAGTTTATGCTCCGGTGGCGGGCAATGCCGGGAGCGGCTGGGGTGGCAGATAGACGGGATACCCCAGTTTTCTCAGGCTCTGGGCATGGCGTTGGGCGCGGCGGCGTTTCGCCGCCGGGCTGGGCTCGGTGC
>CAIVPR010000146.1 GCA_903907865.1 uncultured Acidobacteriia bacterium | reverse complement strand
CGTCGATGATCCCCGTATAACCTGTCCGAGCCGGGATCGGGCTTGTAAAACCGTTTGTCGTCATGATGAGGTTTGCCTTTCCCGCCCTGCACTCTAATCCTTGTCACACAGGCTGACTCATCAAGCTTGACACAGAGGGGTTTGGCTCGACGGGCAGATCAAGCACCATGAGGGAAAGGCAGCCATCGAAACACGGCGGTATCGGCGACTGGAAAGGATTGGCTTTTTCCTGGTTGTGTGCACCCTGCTCGTCGCGTTGCTGGAATTTGTCCTTCCTCAGGTGGGCGCTAAAGAGGCCCTCGAAGCACTGAATCTGCCATTAACGTTCATGACGACTGTGTTTCCCGCGGCAGCAGCGGCAGCCATGGGTATCCAGTCGTTCCGGGAGCACCGTCGATTGGCAAAACGCAGCGAAAGCATGGCGCGCGTGCTCAAGGAATTTAAGCGCCGCATTCATCATGTCAACGATCCCGCAAAGTTCAACAAACTCATCCTCGAAATCGACGAACTGATGCTGCGCGAGAACCAGGACTGGCTGGGCTTGATGCGCTATGTGGAAGTAAAAGCTGGTTGAGGTTATAAAATAGCCCCCAGCATGAGACGCAGAGGTTTTGTTGGAACACTGGCAGCCATTCCGGCGGCCATCCCCGCATTGAGCGCCCAGGAGTTTCCCAAACTGGAGTTCGCCGTCCCCGACGCCGGGGCCGAGCCCACCCCCAAATTCTTCTCCAAGCCCCAGTTCGCGGCCTTAAAAAAGCTCGGCGACCTGATCCTGCCGTCCATCAACGGCACGCCCGGGGCCCTCGAAGCCCGCGCGCCCGAATTCCTCGACTTCCTGCTCGGCGAATCCCCTGCCGACCGTCAAAAGCTCTACCGCGACGGCCTCGACACCCTCAATGCACAGTCCCGCCGCACGTTCAACAAAGCCTTCGACGGCCTTGATGCCACCCAGTCCGACCACGTCCTCGCTCCCCTTCACAAGTCGTGGAACTATGCCGAGCCCGCAGACGCGGTCGGCGCCTTCCTGCGGGCCGCCAAAGCCGATTTTCTGGCCGCCACCGTGAACTCGCGTGAGTGGATCGCCGTGGTGTCGCAACGGAGCCGGAACGCTTCCGGCACGGGCATCTACTGGAAGCCGGTCGAATAAGGAGCCCCTATGGCAGCCACGAAATACGACGTCCTCATCATTGGCTCCGGCGCTTCCGGTGCCACTACGGCCCGCCAGCTCACCAAGAAGGGCATCAAGTGCCTAATGCTCGACGCGGGGCCTGCGTTTGACTACGAGAAGGACCGCGTCCTCCGTCCCGTCTACGACCTTCCCTACCGCGGCTTCGGCAAGCCCGGCCGGTTCCCCCACGTCACCCAGGCCAACGAGTTCACGGCCGCGCTCTGGGCCGACGAGAAGGAAAACCCCTACAGCTACCCCGCCAACGACCCCTACTACTGGGTCCGCATCCGCCGCATCGGGGGGAAGACGCTGGTCTGGGGCCGCGCTTCGTGGCGGCTTAGCGACTTGGAATTCAAGGCCAAGGACCACGATGGTTTCGGCGACAACTGGCCTCTCGCCTACGCCGACCTCGCCCCGTACTACGACCAAGCCGAACCGCTACTGCGCGTTTCCGGCCGCAAGGAGGGCTGGGCTCAGCTTCCCGACGGCATATTCCTGCCCGACGAATCCAAGGACAGCCAGGCGACTGCGCGCTTCATCACCGCAGCGACCAAGCGCGGCATTCCGACCACCAAACAGCGACGCGCGCAGGGCACGCTGGCCAGTTCGGCGAACCTGATTCTGCCAGACGCGCTGGCGACCGGCAACCTGACCATCGTGCCGAATGCCGTGGTGCGGGAAGTGATGGTAGACAAGGCGACGGGCCTCGTGGACGGGGTGAACTTTGTCGACCGCCACTCGAAGCGCGAACTGCACGCGAAGGCTCGCGTGGTGGTGGTCGGCGCGTCGTGTTTGGAGAGTACGCGAATTTTGCTGAATTCGGGCGTCGCCAATTCCAGCGGCGTGCTGGGCCGCTATCTGTTCGACCAGTTCTACGTGAAGAACACGGTGCAGGCGATTGTGCCGGAGGCGCGGGGCGGCCGTCCGGCGGCAGGGATGGTCGGAGGAACCGGGTACATCCCGCGTTTCACGAACCTGAAAGGCAAGGACAAGGACTATATCCGGGGCTACGCGGTCGATTTCGGCAGCGGCGGCACGCCGGAGCCCAAGTATTTCCCGGCGTATGGCGAGGAACTGCAGAAGGCGATCGCCAACCACACGGGGGCGGGATTCAACGCCACTACGATGGGATCGGTGTTGCCGCGATTCGAAAATCACGTCACCATCGACAAGAAGACGGTGGACGCGTGGGGCATCCCCTCGCTCCACATCGAGGCCAGGTACACCGACAACGAGTTAAAGATGGCCAAGGACGCCATGAATACGCTGGCGGAGTTGTGCGAGGCGTCGGGTTTCGAGTTGCTGGAGAAGCACGACAAGATGGTGCCTCCGGGCGAGAGCATCCACGAACTGGGGACCTGCCGGATGGGCGAGAACCCGAAGGCCAGCGTGCTGAACAAGTGGAACCAGTCGCACGACGTGAAGAATCTGTTCGTGGTGGATGGCAGCAGCTTTGTGACCGGCGGGTCGCAGAACCCGACCCTGACGATTACGGCGCTGGCGATGCGAGCGTCGGACTACATGGCCGAAGAAATGCGGAAGGGGAATCTGTGAGGTTTGTTGTAATGGCGCTGGGCTGGCTGGCGCTGGCATTGCTGGCGATGGCCGGGGGGATCATGGCGCAGGAGAACGGCCCGGTGCAACCGGTCCCGTATAGCCACAAGTTGCACGCGGGGGACATGAAGCTCAAGTGCGCCCAGTGCCACGTGAATCCGGATCCTGGCGAGACGATGACGCTTCCGAAACCGGCGGTCTGCGGTGCCTGCCATGCCGGGAAATACGACCGGGAGATCAAGTGGACGCGGGTTTATGAAGTCCCCAGTTTCGTGTATTTCAGCCACCGGGCGCATGTGAAGGCGGGGAATACCTGCGAGGAGTGCCACGGACCTGTGGCGACTCGCACCCAGCTGGCGCGGGAGACGGATTTGACGATGGGCGGGTGCATGAACTGCCACAGAGAGAAGAAGGCCAGCATCGACTGCACTTTCTGCCACGAACAACGGAATTAGAGCATTTTCAGATTTGCTGTAGACCGACGGCGCTGTGACAGAGCCGCGGCAGGCACGGAGTGGTCCCTCGAGATTTCAGAAACGTTATCACTTTTTATTCCCGAACAAACACTCCCTTGCGAGATAATCGCCTTTCTGACCGCCCGGGGTAACCCACGTGGTTCCGGCACCGTAACCGTTCCACCCAACAAGGGCAGCCGGGCGTCCCTCACGATCCACTACCTGTCCACACCCCGTACGCCCGGACACAAAGCCTTCGACCGGCAGTTCGCGTCGAAAGCGAACGGGACGTTCTCGATCACCGGGGTTCCGGCGGGGAAGTACCGGATTTGCGTGGACGCCCCGCAGGAGAACGCGCTGGATCCGTGCGTGTGGTCGGCCACGCAGCCGACCTGGACGGTGACGGATTCGTCGAACCTGACGAATGTCAATATCCAGGTGGCGGTGGGGACGCAGATCAAGGTGCATGTCAACGATCCGCAGAACGTGCTGCCGCAGACCAAGGGCGGAATTCACGGGGAGGCGCTGTCGATGACGGTGGTGACGAGTAGGAGCAGCCACCACAGTTTGCGGCTGCTGTCGGCGTCGCCGGGGTCGAGCGACCACTATTTGGTGGTGCCGTTCGGGGAGCCGGTGGTGTTGAACACAGAGAGCGGTATTTTGGCGCTGAGCGATGAGAAGGGGAACCGTTACCAAGGGGATGCGCAGCAGTTGCCGGTTCGGGTGCCGGTGGGCCGGAGCGCGCCTGCGGTTACGGTGAACGTGGCGAAGAGGTAGGGGACGGCGGGCCGGACGTACACTGTAACGGGTCGCTGAATTCGTCGGCTCGAGGGGCGGTCTACGAGGTCGCGCGGCTAGCCGAAGCGGAACTACTTGTCGCGGAACGCGTAGTAGTCCGCGATCTGTTCGGCAACGCGGCCGATCGCGTCCTCCAGCGCGTTCCCGTTGCCGAAGTGCTGTGCGGTGAACACGCACACGACGATATTCCGCGTTGTGCTCTCCAAAATCCCCACGTCGTTGCCGATCTGCGGCAGGAAGTCGCCGGTCTTGTGCGGCACGGTGAAGTTGGTGATGTACTTCGGCAGGCGCGACCGGTAGACCTGCCCGCGCATGATCTGCAGCATCATGTCGCTCGACTTCTTGCTGACCGCCTCGCCCTTCTTGATCTTTTCGAGGAGGCTGCCGAGTTCGCGCGTGCTGCCGAGCCCGTACGGATTCTTCCCGGCCTTATGAAACTCCGCAGAGCTGGGAGCCGCCCGCAGGGCGTCGAACCACGCCTTGCTGGGCGCTGTCGCCCGGATCGCCGTATACCCGTATTGCTTCATCAGCGCGTTGGTGGCATCCACGCCGCCCGTCTTTTCGAAGAGGATGTCAGTCGCGGTGTTGTCGCTGACGATGATCATCAGGGTGATGAGGTCCTTGACGGTAAGCTCGACGCCCGCGTCCATGGAGCGGATCACGCCGGTGCCTGGCCGTTTGTCCTCGTCGCGCAGCTTCACGCGGTCGGTGAGAGCGAATTTTCCTGCCTCGATCTGCCGGAAGACCTCGACCATCAGTGGGATCTTGATCACCGACATGGTGTCCATTTGCCGGTCGGCGTCGATGGCGAGCTCCTCGCCGGTTTCGAGGCACTTCATGTAGATGGACCACTGCGCGTTCACCGACTGGATCGTCTGCCGGATGTGCGCTTCGAGGACTTGCAGCGGGGACGGGGGCGTACGCCGCGCTTGCGCCTGCAGAAGCACGGGAATCGGGAATTGGAGCAGTGTTCGACGGAGCATGCCCATCAGGATAACCGGTCGGCATGGCAGAATCGCGGAAGTGAAAATGGCATCCACGCGGGCCGGACATGCACGGGACTCTCAATGATCGTCCGGGAGTGCGAAATACCCTTTGACAGAGTGCATATGGAACCTGGCGATAAACTCCTCCTCCGCCGCAGCGCTGTCAGGCTCTTTCGAAGGAACAAGAACGAAGCGGTCGAGTTCGGCCGCTTGCTCGACAACCTTCTCGAAACTTTGGCGGCTCAGCACAAGCACGGGAATCCGACCCGCTTCATAGAGAACCGATGCCGGAACGCCACGGCCCGAGCCCGCGCCCACCACAATTGCGCAGGAGTCGCATTGCTTCCGAATGGAGGCAACAGTGCCCCGCCAGTCGGAGCGGTCGCGTGTGCTCGAACGAAGGTTCGCCAGGCTCAAGAGCAGCAGCCCCGCCAGAGCCGGGAACCCGGCCGGAACCGCCTCTACGCCAAACCCCGCCAGCAGCGCGGACAAGGGAGCAAGGAAGCCGAAGTAGTAGGCCACCGGCATGTTGGCTACCGGCTTGTGGGACACCACACTGAGTACAACGAAACCTCCCAGGAAACAGGCACCGGTCACTCCGGCTGCGGGTTCACCCCTGCGGATGGAAAGAATCATGCCGACGACGAGATACGCCACGGCCACCAGTTTCGTGGCATTCGTAATTCGGCTGACCGTGCTGATTGGGAAGCAGGCCGCGTAGGCCCCGTTCAGCGCTGCGGCGATGTCGTCCGTGAAACGCCCGGGGCCGGCAAATTGATCGGGACGAGCCCCGAAATGCACCAGCAGAAGCGGGACCAGCAAAGCGAACAGCGCGGCAAAGCTGGATGCCGTCCAGAGAGCCCAGCGCCGATCGCTCTTCCATCGCATCCCGCAATACACCAGCAACAGCGGAGCCACGCACAATGCCGAGAAGTAGTGCGTCGCGGCGCTGCAGGCCGCCACGGGGCCGGTCCAGCGGCTGCGGCGCTGGGCGCAATAGAGAGTCAGGACAATGAGGAAGTTCGCCATGGCATACGACCGGGCTGTGAACGCGTACCGGATGGCGGCTCCCGAACATGCATAGATCAGGGCCGGAACTACAGGCCACCTCATTGGGAATCGTTCGGAAACACGGTACAGCAGGTAAACCGTGGCGGCCATGAAGAGCGCCGATAAAAGACGCACGCTCTCGAGCGAGCGCCCGGCCAGGACGCGCCAGATGGCGACTGTCCAAAAATAGAGTGGCGGATGCACGTCTCCCCGGTAAAGCTGGGTGAGAATCTGCTGGAAGTCTGCCGAACCTGCGAATTGGGCCCGGCCCAGGGACCAGTCAGGGGTGGTATGCCCCGCGACAGTCAGAAGCGTGATTGTTTCGTCGTACCATATGGTTGCACTGCGAATGCTTTGCCACGCGAAAGCAACGGAGCCCGCCAGAGCGAGCGCAAGGAATACCATTTCTGTTTTCTTGCCCATCCGTCCAAGTTTCTTCATCCGAGGCTCCTAGCGGGGAAGTCTCTAGTTTATGTCGGCAGCGCTTTCCAGATGCCGGTATCCAGCGAGTCTTATATGCTCCGAGAACTTGGCCGCGGACAGGCCTCCAGAGGCACTGGATTCGCGGGGGCGGGGATCGATGGAGGATTCCCTTCTGGATAGCCGGTCGGCATGACATAATCGCGGAAGTGAAACTAACTTGGCTCGGACACGGCACCTTCCAGATTGTTCTTCCCGACGGCGAGACGCTGATCCTCGATCCATGGACCAACGGCAACCCGTCGTACCCCGCCGGTTTTGAAATCACCCGGTGCGACACTATCCTGGTGACGCACGGACACTTCGACCACCTCCAGGACGCACCACCGCTCGCCACGAAGTTCGACAGCAACGTGGTGTCGATCTATGAGTTGGCGGCGTGGTTGCGGGGCAAGGGCGTTGCCAAGTCGCTGGAAATGAACAAGGGCGGGACGCAACGGGTGGGGTCGGTGGACGTCACCATGACGCATGCCATCCACAGCGCGGGCATCGCCCAGGAGGACGGCACCTACGTTTACGGTGGCGAGGCGGCCGGTTACGTCCTAAGATTTGGGGACGGGCGCGTGATCTATTTTGCGGGCGACACCACCGTGTTTGGCGACATGGCGCTGATCGCAGAACTCTACAAGCCGGACTTGGCGTTCCTGCCGATCGGGGACCTCTACACGATGGGCCCGCGCGAGGCGGCGCTCGCGTGCAAGCTTCTGAAGGTGCCGGTGGTGGTCCCGATGCACTTCGGGACGTTCCCGCCGCTGACCGGCAGGCCCTCCACGCTCCAGGCGTTGGTGCCGGACACCAAGATTTGGGAGTTGACGCCGGGCGTCACCGTCGATTGGTAATCGTCCCTACAGGGTCTTGGTAGCCCCGCCGTCGGCATCAATGATGGAGCCGTGCAGCAGTCGGCCGTGCGGCGACAGGATGAACGCGACCAATTCGGCGATGTCTTCCGGATCGCCCACCTTGGTGATCTTTTCCTCGCGGAGGAAGATTTCGAGCGCCTCGGCGGTACCGACACCGTGGTCGGCCGCAGTCTGCGCCAAGCGCTTTTCAAACCGGGCTGTGCGGACGGGGCCGGGATTGACGGCGTTCACCTGCACGCCATCGCGGAGCCCCAAGTCGGCGAGCGCCTTCGTCAGCGAAAGCAGCGCCGCATTGACGGAGCCGCCGATGGTGAATTGCGGTCCGGGGGTGCGGCCGCCGGAACCGGCGATGTTGACCACGGCACCTGTGGACGCGCGCAGATGGGGCCACGCAGCGCGGGTCACGCGGACGGCACCGAAAAGCTTGAGGGCGTAGCCGTCGGCCCAGTCGTCGTCGGAGAGGGTTTCGAAATCTCCGCGCTTGGTGGCTCCGGCGTTGTTGACCACGATGTCGAGGCGACCAAAGGCGTCGAGAGCGCTCTGGACCAAGGTGCTTGCCGATTCGGGCAGGCGGAGGTCGAGGGAAACGGCGTGGGCTCGTCCCCCTGCAGCTTGTATCTCGGCTGCGGTGGAATCCAGCAGCGCCTGGTCGCGGGCGCAGAGGACGACGTTGGCGCCGTCGGCGGCGAGGCGGAGGGCAATGGCGCGCCCGATGCCGCGGTTGGAGCCGGTGATGATTGCGGTCTTGGTCATTTGAGTGTCTTCAGCAGGGCTACGCGGTCGGCATCCGAGATGCCCGAAAACTTCGCGATATCCCCCCGTGTCTTCAACAGTTTGCGGTAGCGCTCGAAGTACGCGGCGATGTCGCCCCCGTAGCGGAAGGTGTACATGATGTCCGCGAACTCGGCCGTGTGCTCGAGGCCCAGCGCGTGCCCGCTTTCATGCAGGCAGGTCAGGTAGACGACCGCGTGTCGAAACAACTGGTCAGCGCGGGCGGCGACGGCGATGTCGCGGCCCAGCATCCGGGTGTCAGGTAAAACATAGATTTCAGCGCCGCGCCGTCCGTTGACCAGGATCGGACGCGTTTCGCCATAGAGGCTGCCTTGGCCGTTGGCCCAGTGGAGGCGGATGCGGGCGTGCGCCTCGGAATCGGCCGGAGTGAACGCCAGAAGCCCGCCCGATTCCCGCTGCCAGGTTTCGAAAGCCCATTTCGCCAACTCCGTGTCGTCGGGATCACAAGCAGTCGCAGTCACGGCTTGGGGAGTGCAGGGCTCCACCCAATAGGTGTAGGTCTCAACCGCGGCTGCCTGGGCGCAACAGGCCAAGCACAGCACCAACAATACGAAAAAGAAATTCGGGCGCACGCTGGCATTCTACCCTGTCCGGGACGGCGGCGGGAATCGGGGCCCGTTTCAATGCTAACCTTGGAATGTGCCGCAATCGCTTGTAGGAATGGAACTTAGCGACATCCGCCAGGTCCTGCCGGCGGGCTCGCCCTCGTTCCGGGCCGAGCAGGTGTACCGCGCCATCTACAACGAGAAGGTCGGGGATCTGGTGCAGATTTCCACCCTCCCGGTCAAGCTGCGTGCGGAACTGGCGGCCAACGCCGAGCTGGGGCTTCCCGGCCTCGACAAGGTATACGATTCCGTTGACGGCACGCGCCGTTATCTCCTGACGCTGTCCGACGGACGGACTGTCGAGACCGTCCTGATGCCCGAAGAGGACCGTGATACGGTCTGTATTTCGAGCCAAGTAGGGTGCCCGGTTGATTGCAAGTTCTGCATGACGGCGCTGATGGGCCTCGAACGGTCGCTCACCGCCGGGGAAATCGTCGGCCAGGTTCTCTTTGTCGCCCGCCACAACGGACTCACTGTCGACACCGCCAAGCCGAACGCCCGTCGATTCAACATCGTCATGATGGGCATGGGCGAGCCGCTGCTCAACCTCGCGAATGTACTGAAGGCAACAAGGATTTTAGTGGACCCCAACGGCGCGGGCATGACCGAGCGCCGCATCACCGTCTCCACATCCGGCATCATCCCCCGCATCGAAGAACTGGGCAAGGCGGAGATCCGCCCCAAGCTGGCAATCTCGCTCAACGCTTCCACCGAGGAAAGCCGCCAAGAGTTGATGCCGATTACTCGCAAATGGCACCTCTCGGACCTGATGGAGGCCTGCCGCGCCTACCCGTTGCGCGCATGGGAAAAGCTGACCTTCGAATATGTTCTGCTGAACGGCGTCAATGATACCGACGCCGACGCGCGCCGTGTCGTCCGGTTGCTCGCCAACCTGAACTGCAAGGTCAACCTGATCGCGCTCAACCCTGGACCCGGAATTCCCTACAGCACGCCGACGCCGGAACGCGTAGCGTCCTTCCAGAACATTGTCCGCCGCGCCGTGCCGTGTTTTATCCGGCGGCCCCGCGGACTCGACATCTACGCCGCCTGCGGGCAGCTCAAAAGGAACACCACCACTTGACCATCAATATCCCCCACCACAAGACGCAGCAGGAGGTCGTGGACCTCATCGACAAAGGCGTGGACCATCTGCTCGCCAAAGGCGCGGCTGGAGTGGAAATCGTGGACCCGAAGAAGTCGTGGGCCAAGGACGGCAGCGGCAGCGACGTGATGACATTCTCCGTCACCGGCAAGATGGGCTTCATGAAGGTACCGCTGTCGGGTTCCGTGACGGTGACACCGTCCGAGGTCGTGGTAGTTTGCGAGCTGCCCGCCATGGTGAAGAATTTCCTGGGCGAGGCGAAGGTGCGGTCGGGCGTTGAGGGCCAAATCAAAGGGCTGCTGGCGTAACGGCTACGCCCCGCGTTGGATCGCCAAGCCCAGCGCGCCCCACAGAACGCTGTCATCTCCCAGCTTGGCCTGACGGACCTCGATCCTCGCCCGCGACCAAGCTGGCATCTGTCGGCGCAATTCCTCCCGCAAGGGGCCGAAAAGTGCATCACCAGCCTTGGCGATGCCGCCTCCCACCACAATCCCCGCCGGGTTCAGCATCATGATGCAATTCTTGAGGCCTTGCGCCAAGTCCATCACGTAGCGACGGACGAACACCGGCTGCCGCATCAGTTCCTCTGCGGAAGCACCGTAGTCGCGCTCCAGCCACAAGCCGCAACACATCCGTTCGAGGCAGCCACGGGAGCCGCAGAGGCAATCCGGGCCGCCTGGGCGGACGGTCGTGTGGCCAATCTCGCCAGCCCATGAGTCCGAGCCGTGCAGGACCTTTCCATCGATCAGGATCCCGCCACCGATGCCGGTCGAGACGGTCAAGTAAACCAGCGGGTCGCAGCCCTGTCCCGCACCGAACAGGAATTCCCCGAGCGCGCCCGCGTTCGCATCGTTATCCATGGTGATGGGCACGCCACCCAGAAGTTCGCGCATACGTCCCGCAAGGTCGAAGTCAGTCCAACCGCCCACGTGGGTCGACGTGGCCACCATCTGCGATTCCCAGGTGACCGGGCCGCCGAAGCCGATGCCGCACTGGTCGAAAGCGAGCTCGGAGTGCCAGCTCGTTGCGGCAGGCTCCAAGGCCGCCATCAACCATTCGCGCCCGCCTTGGCGATCCGTGGGGCGGCTCTCCCGCCGCACCATCTTGTCGCCGTCGAAGGCCGCCATGGTGAACTTCGTGCCGCCGATGTCAATCGCCAGTGTCCTCACAGGCTGCCTCCCACCAGTTCCATTAGGTCCGGCTCCAAATAGTTCGGGATGATGTAGTGCGCACCGGCGTCGATCAACCAACGGCGCTTCTTGGGGTCGACCGTAGCGCAGTCGGGCTCGTCGCTGGCAACGCCCACCGCCACCCCGCCGATTCGGGCCGTTTCTTCGATCTCGGTCCGGCCGTCGCCGAAGGTGAGGATCTCCTCGGGCGGAATGCCGGAATCGACCAACTGTTGGAGGAGTTCGCGTTTGCTCGGCTGGCCCGGGGCCGAACCATGGATGGAGATGAAATAGTCATGGATGCCGAGCAGGCGCGATTCCATCACGATGTCGTCGTGATTGCTGCCGCTGGCGAGGTACACGCCAACTCCCGACGCGGTCAGGGCTTCGAGAATGGCACCGGAGCCGGGAATCATCAGTTCGTCCGGCGCGATGCTGCCGCTCCGCAAGCCTTCAAGCCGCTCCTGCCGCCAACCTTCCAGGCGGCCCATGAACTCCGCCTTGTATTCCTCGCCGGACCGGGCTGCACCGCCGAGGCGGCGGACATGGTCGGCGAAGGCGGCCATTTGAAAATATGTATCCTGTCCAGTGAGGCGCGCCACGTACTCCTCAGCCTCGTCACGGAGTGCTGCGGGATCCGGCCCCAGTTCAGCCAACGTCTCCATCATCATGTCGAGCATGAGCGGCATCCACCCGGCGCGGACCATGCCGAGGGTGCCGTCGAAGTCGAACATAACGGCCCGTGCGGGCCTTCGTTGCATGGTTGCCAAACGCTCGATCAAGATCGTATTCTTACACGCCGGTGTTGGCAAGGACGAGTGTTGTGCCACACTGTTGGGAGATGGAGGATCTCTGACTCGAAGGGACGTGCTTGGACGCTTGGCCTGCTTGACGGGTTGCGCTGTCGATTGCGCTACCGCCCAGACTCCGCTGGACCCCGCCACGGACCCGCGCCAAACGCCATTCAAAACTCTGCGGCCGTCGCACCCCCGCCTGTTCCTCGCCGATTCCGAACTCGACCGCGTTCGTCAAACGGTCCGCGACAACGCCGTCGCCAAGCGTTGCTACAACGATTTGGAGAAGGAATCCGACCGCCTTCTGTCCACGCCGCCGGTTGAGTATCGTTACGCCGGCACCGGGCTACGGACGCCCTCGCGCCGAGTCTTCGACAGGATCCTCACGCTTGCGCTCATGTATCGGCTGACTGGTCGCGACCCGTGGTTGCGCCGGGCCATCATGGAACTCAAAGCGGCGGCCAATTTCAAGGACTGGAATCCAACACGATTCATCGATTGCGCGGAAATGACGTTCGCGTTCGCCGTTGGCTACGACTGGCTCTACCCTGTGCTAAGCCCGGACGAAAGGGCGCTGGTGCGGGCGGCGCTTGTAACCAAGGGCTTCGATGTCGCCCGCCCGACCTACCTGATGAAGAACTGGTGGTCGCGTGAGCGGTTCCACTGGAATATCGTTTGCAATGCGTCGATGATGGCCGGGGCTTTGGCCATTGCCGAACCGCCCTCGGAGACTGGCGAGACTGCGTCCGCTGACGCGGAATCGCAGGGTAAAGCACTGGAAGTGGCGCGCGCTGCCCTGGAGTCGATCACGCACGGGCTCTCGACTTGGGGTGTCGACGGTGGCTGGCCGGAAGGGACCATGTACGGGGCGCTGGCCGCCCGCTACACGGCGCTTTTTCTGGCATCGTTGGAGACTGCCGTGGGTTCCGACCTCGGTCTGGGCTCGGCTCGGGGATTCGACCGCTACGGACGGTTCCGGCTGCACACTACAGGGCCGACCAACCGCCTCTTCGAATGCGGCGAGGGTGCCGAAGATCCAGGGACCGCTCCTGAAATGTTCTGGCTCGCCAAGCGCTACGGGGGGCCCGCTTGGGCATGGCACGAGCAACGCCAGATGGAGCGCACGACGCGCCCCGAGCCCTTGGATCTCGTCTGGTTCGTCCGAGACGCCCGGTCCCCGGCGCAGCCTCCCACCGTTCCCTTGGACTTAGTCTTCAGTGGCGTGGCCGTTGCCACATTCCGAAGTGCCTGGGACGACCCCAATGCCTTGTTTTTCGCGTTCAAGGGTGGCGACAACAAGGCACCCCACGCGCACCCGGACCTGGGGTCGTTTGTCCTCGATGCGGGTGGTGTGAGATGGGCATTGGACGCGGGCGCGGATGACCTCGCTACGCCAAGCCCCCAGCGCCCGGCACGGTCGCGGACAGAGTTTCACAACACTTTGGTATTTGACGGGGAGAATCAAGACCTGCGGGCGGAAGCGCGGATTATCCGACAGGAACTGGGGCCCGACCTAAGCTGGGCTCAGCTGGATATTACGAGGGCCAACGGGAAGATCCGGCAATGGACTAGGCGAGCGGGAATCGTGCAGCGACAGATGGTACTACTTGAAGATGTGGTGCGCGCCGACCAAGCCGTTGAAATGGTCTGGGGAATGTCCACCGACGCGGAAGTCGCGGTCAACGGACCTACCGCAATCCTAAGGAAGAACGGCTGGAGTCTGTTCGCGGAAATCAGAACCCCAAGGCACGCGATCTTCGACATCGCCACCCCGCGCCAAGTGCTTCCGAATCCAAGCGGTGGAACGCAGGTCCAAGGACATGGCGTTCAACGCTTGGTGATTCGGCTGGTGGAAAAGGTTGTGGAACTGAATCTGACCGTAGCCTTAACGCCATATCGGGACGGTCAAAACCGGCCAAAGCCGGGTATCCAATTCCCCGCATAGTTCACTGCGAAACCGTTCGTGTGCGTGTCCGGTTCTCTAAATGTTGATGGCTAAGAGCTGCCGAAGTCGCCGTCGACGTGACCTTCTCCAGGGGCAGCAACCAAGTGGTGGATATCACCGAGCACGGTAAGCCTTGGAGCGTGGTATTCCTTGCCCAGCCCATTGGCAGTTTGCTTGACGACTTGACCCACAGTATTCTCTTGCATCTTTTTTTCCTCCGAACCAACCTGTCCCAGTCTATCACGCCACAAAACCGGGGGCAACACGGACCAAGCCCGCCGCCACCAGTTCGCCGACCAAGACGCCAACATCCGTCCGAAGTTGGTCTTCTTCCACGCGATAGGACACCTGCATACCCCGGACCACGGCTTCTGAATCGCCGTGTTCCTTGAGCAACTTCCACACATCCGCCCCGACACTGTCCAAGCCAAAGTACTTTTGGCTGTCCAAATCCAAGAGCAGGACCTCGTCCAAGACTTCCTGGTAGATCACCGCGTCGCTGATTTCAACACGCACGCTGCCATGCTCCCTTGTTCCATTTTCGCCCGACCCGCTCCCGATTGCAAGCGATAAAATGCCCGTGATTGTTTCACTTGTGATACCAGTACGACGGTAACGTCTTTGTTGTTCCAGCCACGATCTCCGCGACGTCCTGACGTTGAGCGGTTGTCAGATGAGAGAACTTCGGTCCGCCCCCGCCTTGGAGGACCGCCCACAGCTTGGCATAAAACCGATCCTTCACCGTTTCCGGCAATGCGAGGAACGCCTCGGATCCGATCATGAAACTGCACGGATAACGGAACATCCGCGTCGTCAAATCAAACTGACGGAGACTCCGCCCCTTCGCGTCACGGACCCCACCCTTCTCGAACTCCTTGGCAAAGTCCGAAGTGCCCTTGATGGGCTGGGTCAATTTCGCCTCGCCGCTGAACAGCGTATATTCCAGCAATTCATCCACCGCGGCGTCAATCCGGTGCGCGGTTGACTCCCGCACCGCTGTCTCCGGCTCGCCCAGCGACTTGTTGATCGCGTTGTTCTCGTACATCGCCATCCGGGCTTCCCAACCGACGCGCGTGATCAGATTGTCCATCTGCGTCTGGTGCTCCAGCGTCATGAGGGCCACTATGTCACTGTGTGGCGTGAGATAGGCTCCTGTGTCAAGGAAACGGTCCAGACTCGAAAGATTTCTTGTACCAGCCGAGACCGGCAGCCGGTCGTCGTCCGCCGCGTTCCTCACAATGGCGTTGCCCATGTGTTCCTGGTCCCCCGACTGCCCCGTCACGTACCAGCCGCCCCACCGTTCCTTCAGCGCGCTTCGATGGTCGGTTATGTAGCCGCCGAGGCTCATGACCGGCATTCCGTTGCGGTCCGGCACCACGGAACGCACCAGCACGCCGGGGACGCCCAGAGTTGCCCCCGATTGGTGGCACTGCAGGCAAATATCACGGCGGTCGAAGTGCGGATGGCTGGCGCGTTCCTGATCGAGCGTGTAGAAAATCGTGCCTTGCCTGGGATCCTGCACGGCGAGTTCCAAGACTTCCCCGGTCCGCACGAACCCGACCGTCGAACTCTCGTTGAAGTAGAGGGCTCTCGGCGTCCGAGGCGCGATTCTCGGAGCTTGGAAGCTGGTCTTGGAGAACACCAGCACCTGGGAACTGACGGGGATCTTCAGCTCCCGCAGTAGCGAGCGCAAATAACCGAACTCGTCGTCGTACTGAAGACTTGCCTGTCCGGCGTAAAGACGGCGCTGCAGCCGCGCAATCGGATCGTCCACCGGGGCCTTCGCGTACTGGATGGCGTCGTGGTCTAGCGGGACCATGTAGGAACTGCCGAGTCCGGCCCGCGCCGACTGCACCAGAAGCACAACCCCGCCTACGGCCGAAACAGCTATGAGCACTCCCCCCAACCTACGCAGCCACATCGCATCTGCTCCCTTCGCAAAACGATTTCCCAACCAACGACTCGATCGTGGTCGCACCGAACGCCTCCTCCACCCCCAGCATCGCGTCGTCCAGTTTCCGGTGGAGCGGGCAGAGGTGTTCCCCGTGCTGCTTTAGACCCAGTGGGCAAGTGCGGATGCGCTGGATCGGGTCGACGGCGTTCACGACCTGCAGCACCGTCAGTTCCGCGGGTGGGCGGACCGACTGGAAGCCGCCGCCGCGTCCACGCTGGCCCGACACGATCCCGGCACGAGCCAGCGAGTTCAGCACCTTCGAAAGGTAGTCGAGCGGGACGCGCGACTCGACTGCGATGTCCTGCGCGGTTCGCGGGTCCGGCCTGCCGGTAGCCAGCGTCACCACGGCGCGCAACGCATATTCTGCGGTCTGGGAGAGCATCCACCGCCATCATACGATATCTGGATAAATTTATCCAGTTAAATCTGCGGACCCGAATACAGATATAATTGGGGCCACCCGTCCCTATGCCCCAAGCCGAGCCGAAACCCTCCAATCTGCGCTGGTTGATGATCGCGTTGGCCTTCTTCGCCACGCTGGTCAACTATCTGGACCGCCAAACCCTGTCGGTAGCCGCCCCGGTGCTGCGCGACCAGTTCCACATGAGCAACATTCAGTATTCGAACATCGTAACGGGATTCCTGTTGGCGTACACCATCATGAACGGGGTCTCGGGCCCGCTGATTGACCGCCTCGGCACACGGCTTGGCTACGCGCTCTGCATCGCTTGGTGGTCCGTCGCGGCGGTCCTCCACTCCTTCGCCCAAGGACCGCTCAGCCTGGGTCTGTGCCGCTTCCTGCTGGGTGCGGGCGAGGCTGGCAACTGGCCTGCAGCCATCCGCATCGTAGCCGAGTGGTTCCCGGAACGCGAGCGGGCGCTTGCATCCGGCATCTTCAACAGCGGTTCGGCGGCTGGCGCGATCCTAGCCCCGCCCGTTGTCGCTTGGATCCTGCTGCATTTCGGCTGGCGCTATGCCTTCGCCGCTACAGGCATCATGGGACTCGTCTGGCTGCTGTTCTGGCTCCCGATCTACAAAACCCCGCCCGAAACCGCCCACGAAGCTCTCTCGCCGCCCCCTCCCACCTGGACGCTCTTCCGCACCCGCTTCGTCTGGAGCTTCACCTTCGCCAAGATCTTCTTCGACCCCGTCTGGTACTTCTACATCTTCTGGTTCCCGGAGTACCTCAAAAACGCCCGCCACTTCGACATGGCCGCCATAGGCACCTACGGCTGGATTCCGTTCCTCGTCGCCGGGTCGGGCAACATCCTCGGCGGGCTGGTTTCCGGCTGGCTGATCCGACGCGGCATGGAAGCCCCCAAAGCCCGCAAGGCGTCGGTCACTTTCTTCGCCCTTTGGATGACAGCGGCGATCCCGGCCGTCCTGGCACCGTCGCCGTGGGTCTCGATCGCTTTTGTCTCAATCGCGATGACCGGCTACACTGCTGGCTTGGCCAGCATGCTCTCGCTACCCGCCGACGTTTTCCCGAAGAACTGCGTCGGCTCGGTATACGGCCTCGCCAGCATGGGCTCCGGCTTCGGCGGCATGCTCTTCACCACCGCCACCGGCTGGACCGTGGAGCACTATTCCTACACGCCGGTCTTCTTCGGTTTCGCGTTCCTGCCGCTCATCTGCGCCACAATCCTCTGGACGCTGGCCCGGACCGAGCGTGTCACTTTTCCCGATACCAGATCTGCGACCGCCCAACCAGCGATATCCCGATGAAGCCCCGCACCACCAGTTGCTTGCCGCCCGCCTCCAGCGTCATACGGCATTTGTAGATGGAGCCGGTGTCGGGATCGAGGATCTCGCCGCCGGAATACTCGTTGCCCTTCTTCCGCATGCCGCGCATGATCTCCATGCCGATGACCTTCTTGTTCTTCCGTTCACCCGGACACTTGTCGCAGATGTCGTTCAACTCCTTGGGGTCGAAGCTCGTCTCGATGGTGGCAACCAACTCACCGTTTCGCTCGAAGACCCGGACCAACCCATGGGGCTGGCGCGTTTTGTCGTCGATCGTCCTCCACACGCCCACCGGAGAGTCCAGCGACGATATCACTTGGGCAAGGGCAAGCTGCGGGAAGACTGTCAGCAGCACGTTTAACACCACTGTCACGTGGCGGGTTCTGGTCCGAGTTGGGCGGCGCATTATAATGTAGAGAACCTTCGGCGAATTGCTTAATGATACAAAACAGTGAACCCACGGCGTTGCCCGTTGCCCCGGCGACCGATATTTCGGAGTCCCAGAAGTCCGTCGGACAGGGCCAATTGTTCAACGGCTTCTTTGAACATCCGCAGGACTGGAACCTCCGCAAAGACCAGTTGATCGACGGTCGCGCACGCCGGGTGTTCGACCTCATGGGCCGTGCTTGCGAGGCAGGCGTCTACCCCTTCCAGCTCCCGCTCGAAACCCGCCAGGGCCCCTGGGTGCAGGCAGAGGGCAACAAGCTGCTGATGCTGTCGTCCTACGACTACCTCGGACTGATCGGCGACCCCCGCATCGACGCGGCCGCCATCGAGGGCATCCGCAAATACGGCACCGGCAGCGGCGGTGCCCGCTTGCTCACCGGCACCCTCGACCTCCACAAGATGATGGAGCGCGACTTGGCCGCATTCAAGGGCGCACCCGAAGTGCTGACCTTCAGTTCCGGCTACCTCGCGAACCTCGCCGTGATCGCCGGACTGTTCTCCGCGCAGGACCGCGTCGTCATGGATGCCCTCTGCCACCGCAGTGTCGTCGACGCCTGCAAGATGGCCGGCGTCCAAGTGCAGCGCTTCAAGCACAACGACATGGATTCGCTGCGGCACGAGATCGCCAACGGCCCGGCCGCCAACCGCACGCTCATCATTTCCGACGGCGTCTTCTCGATGGACGGCGACATCTGCCCGCTGGCGGACCTGGTCCAGATCAAGAAGGACACCAACACCTACCTGATGATCGACGACTCGCACGCGCTGGGCGTGTTGGGCAAAGGTGGCCACGGCGTGGACGAACTGTTCGGCATCCCAACCAACGAGATCGACATCTGGACGGGTTCTTTCGCCAAGGCCGTACCGTCGAACGGCGGCTGGGTGGCCGGTTCGCAGCAACTGCTGATTTTCCTCCAGCACGCCGCGTCGCCGTTCATCTTCTCCGCGGCCCTGTCGCCGTCGTCGGTGTCGGTGGTCCGCGAGGCGCTCCGCATTATGTGGACCGAGCCCGAGCGTTACGTCAGGCTCCACGACAACGCCAACTTCCTTCGCGGCGGATTGCAGGAACTGGGCTACGACACGGGTCTTTCGGAAACCCCAATCATCCCCGTCAACTTCGAAAGCGAAGAGCACTGCGCGTTCGCGGCGGCGATGCTGCGGAGCATGGGCGTGGGCGCGACCCCGATCCTGTTCCCGGCAGTTCCGCTGGGCTCTGCGCGCTTGCGGTTGTGCGTCACGGCGGCACATACGAAGGACGATTTGCAGTTCGCGTTGGACGCGTTCAAGAAATTGCGGGAATAGCGGGACGGGGTTCCGCGCCCCACGCGGCCAAGCGGCTTCCAACCACCACCCATGTACGACTTGGTTTACAACTGGACGCGGTATTGGTGCCCTCGGGGGACCCGACCAGTTTTGCTGGATTCGGGTTTCCTGCCCGATCCCGGCGACAGGTACACGAAGTCTTAATCCAGACGTCGTCGGGTTCGAAGCACTACGTTCTTCCGCGTGCCTAATCCTTCTAGGAGTCTGTCGGAAATAAGCCACCCAAGTCGTCCCGGTCAAAAATGGTGTTCCATCCTTACCTGCAACTGCGGTAGCGGCTTGTTCGTCGACAAGTCCGCAATGGGACGATTCGGCTTCCG
>CAIVPR010000145.1 GCA_903907865.1 uncultured Acidobacteriia bacterium | reverse complement strand
GTCGTCGAGGAAGGCGGCCTCGTCGACGAACATGAGGTTGACGGCGAAACCGCGGAGGCGGGCGGTGCCGGAGGAGAGGTGGCCGGGGACGCCGATGATGCGGGAGCCGTTGGCGAAGGCGATGGAGACGCGGTTGGCACCGTCGCCGACGGGTTCGACGCCCATGTTGCGGAGCATGTCCTCGCACTTGTTGACGAATTCGGCGGACTGGCGCTCGGTGGGGGCGGCGATTAGGACGAGCGAGCGGGGCCGGGTCCAGGCGCGGTGGACGGCGACGGCGGCGCAAACGGTGGACTTGCCCCATTGGCGGGAGCAGTTGAGGATGACGCGGTGGGGGTCGGCGCGGAGCATGGATTCCTGGATGGGGTCGGGGTTGAAGCCGAGGCGGGTGCGGGCGAAAGTGACGAGGTCCTGGTCGTCCGAAGTTTGTGCGGGTGTGGTGATCTGGGCTGCGGCGCGACCTGGTGGTGGTGTCCACCGGGGGGATTCCGTGATTTGGTCGCACCACTGAGTCACGGAAATAGATTTAGCAGACGGGGGCGGGCACACTACCCCTGTGCCGGGGATAAGTGGTTGAAAAGACTGGGAAGAAATATTTTGCCGGGTCGTGATTGGGCTATTTGCGCTTCCGGTTTTTCTTGAATTGGTTGCGGGCGGGGTGGTTGGCGTGGGGTTTTGAGGGTTGCGGGGCGGTGGCGGTGGGGGTGGGCTTGGGTTCGTTTGGTAGGGATTGAGGTTGGGGTGGCAGAGGCGCAGCGGCGTTGGTTGGGAGTTGGGGACCGCTTGCTTGCGCGCGCGGCTCGGCTTGGGGTTGGTTGGGGGTGAAGGATTCGGGTTGGGTGGCGGGGGAAGTGGGGGCGGTAGCCTGTTCGGCGGCGGATTGGTCGAAGGTGGGGATGGGTTGGAGGCCTCGGAGCTTGCGGTAGGCGAAGAGGTCCTTGACAGCCCGGTTGTAGGCACGGGTGTGGCGGATCTCGTAGCGGTGTAGAAGTTCGAGGGCGCGGGCGTCGGCGTCCTTGTTGGAGGCGAGGCTGGCGGAGAGGCCGGCGAAGGCTAGGTCGAAGTGGGTGCCGCCGGGGTTGTTTTGCTCGACGGCGAGGCGGGTTTGGTAGCGGTGGAAGAAGGAGAAGCCGCAGGTCTCCATCGCGATGGCGCGGGTGCGGCGCCAGATGGAGGTGAGCATGGTTTCGACGAGGTTGGCCTCGTGCTCGTCGGCGGGCTGGAAGAGTTCGATTAGGTTGTGGGAGAGCTGGAGGAAGCCGGCCTGGTCCTCGCCGTCCATGACGGCCAGGCGGGACAGGAGGCCGTGGCGCTCGGCGTTGAGGGAGGCGATGCGCTTGCCTTCGGGGGTCTTGGGGCCTTTGGATTTGGCTCCGTTGGCGCGGGAGGCGGCGATCTGGGCTTCGGAGCGTTGCTTCTCCGGATTGGGCTTCTCCGGATTGGGTCTGGGGGTGGCGGGGGGAACGGCTGCGGGGGTGGGTTCGGTGTTTTGGGTCAAGTTTTCCATCGCGCGTTGATGTTAGCGTGCGAGTGGGTGGAAAACGAACCATGGGGGGGCTCGTACTACGATTGTAGGAGTAGTGGTTTGGGGTGTGGTTTGTTGGGGTTAGGAGGAATGCAAATATTTTTCCGTGGGCTGTGATCATGGATCACGAGTGAGGCGCTTTTGGTGATATAAGAGTTCCGGGCGTCACTGGACAATCCCCATCCAGAGAGCTTAGTGTTGGTCGACCAAGGTTTGGGCGAGTGGGCGGCGTCGGTGCCGGTTGAGGATGGGGAATCCTTGCTGGAGGCGAGTGCGGGTATGGCGGTTATTGGGTTCCGGGCGAGGGGTGGAGGCAAGGGTGATGCTGGAAAGGGGGACGGTCGTTTTGGTAGACCTGGACCCGACTGCCGGGTTGCGACCGGGTGCCAGCGGACTTTCGAAGCTGTCCTTTGCCCTCGTGGACCATATCCGTTCCATCGACAAGCAGTGGATTCGGCGGGTATATGGTTCGGTGTCGGCGGCGGAGTTGGGGCGGTTCAGTAGGGAGGGTGTCAGCAAAATTGTGTAAGCCCGGCTAGTCTACACGAGGCCCGCAATTCGGACAGCATCCGAAGCCCATTCCGGCACCCGTTGGGATACCCAGACAACCCCACCACACTGTGTTTCCAAGACCTTGCGCCATTCGCGGTCGGAATTGTCGTAGACAACCGCCCGCGTGGCCAACTGTAGCGCTACGGGGAAATTCGCCAAACTCCGCGCATAGCGCCGCCGAATATCCTCATCTGGAACATCGTGACCTCCCCTAGCCACGCGCTCTTGGACGCGAAGAACGTTCCGTTCCGCCGAGTTCAACGCCACGTAGATCAGATCAACCCGAAAACCCCGCCGCAGAGCTCCCCGAATGGTCTCCAATGGCCCGTTTCCGGCAAGGGTGGTCTCCACCCCGAAGCTTAGGCCCAACGCCAGATAGTCGCGAGTGCGCCGCAGTACCTCCCGGCCAGCCGCAACGGCTGCCCGGCGTTCACCGCCCGCCGACATCCACGCGGCGACTGCATCGGGATCGAGCAGACGCTCACGGCCTTCGAAGTCCAGACTGCGGGCGATCGTGCTCTTGCCCGAACCGTTTGGACCCGCGAATACGGTCAGCGTGGGCACAGGCTAGGCAGCCGCCCGGGCAAGCTCCCGCAGCACCTCATAGTTCTTGCCGCGGGGAGCGCCGGGGATCAGCCGGATTTCAAATTTCCGGTGGTCGGGCAGTTCCATGATGTCGATGCCGCCGTCCATGTAGAACACAGGGACCCCCGCCGCCAGCGTTTCCGCGATCGCGCGGTCGAAGGCCGCGTACACGGCTTGGTCGAACGCGTCGCTGGCGAACTCCAGTTTTTGCAACATGACGATACGATTATCCCAATTAGGGTATTCCAGTTGCAAGTCCGTGTGCGGGCTGTGCGAATTCCCGTCAGTGTCCGAGCACCCCCGCCAGACAGTAATCCGTTCGAGGACGTTTTGGGGATGCGTCGGCCGCCCGCCTTCGCGAGTCGGTTTGCCAATAGGGAATGGCTTCGTTACTGTATCCATCAGGTGCTCCGGATTGCTTCGAGTTCTTCGTGCTCCACGTTCAAGCGGAATCGCCACCCCGCCACGTATGGACCTTCCGGGGCAACTTGGTGCTGATGTGGTTGGTTTGAGAGAGCAGAACTTCGAACTAGGTGAGTTCGGGCATCGGAGTAGTCCTAGGCGGCGTCGAGGGCGAGGTAGAGGTGCGCACCGGCGGCGAGGAGGGCCCGTTCAATGTTCTCGAGCCTGGTGGCATGGTCGGGGTCGAGCATGCGGCGGACCACGGTTTCCCGGACACCCAGGCGGCGCGCCAGTTCGCCATTGGCAGCGGCGGTGACGAAGTCGCGATCGTGGGCGTCACGATTTTCGAGCCACCAGTTGGCTTCTTCGGATTCGGTGGCAAACGCGGGTATGGTTCGCTTGGGCTGGGTCATCTGGAATTCTCAACGAAGACGCGTCTTCTGAGGAGTTCGCGCAAGTCGCGCCGCCGGGCGCGGTCTGCAGAGGCTGGCGCAGGTGATTCGCTGCTACGCCGCCTGGCGGGGGCGGATACGATCGGTGATCTCGGCACCCTGTGAGTCCCGGGCGATTTCCAGATCGTAGTTGGCTTGCAGGTTCATCCAGAAACTTGGGGTGGTTCCGAAGTAGCGGCTGAGCCGGAGGGCGGTGTCGGCGGTGATGGCCCGGCGTTCACGGGCGATGTCATTGACTCTTGTGGCCGGGACGAGGATTTCGAGAGCGAGGCGGTTTGCGGTAAGGCCGAGGGGTTTCATGAAGTCCTCCCGAAGGGTTTCGCCGGGATGGATCGGGGGCATGGTGAGTTGTGGCTGTTTCATGGGTCTCCTCTAGATAGTCAACACTTTTCGACATCCACGGATACCGTGCTGGCCGACTTGCGGAGCCTTCGACCGCTCGCGTACACGCGGCACGGCATGAGTTGCAACACGGTCCACAGTCATTGTGAAACTGCCCTAATGTCATCCTAGTCGAATCCCAGCTACCATTTCGCTAACGCTTTCATATTCGCCTCGGCTTGAGCGAGTCGCTGGGCAGAGCAATTTAGTTCCTTGATCAGCCGGTCCCGCTGACTCTGCCACGACTTTAGCAGTTGATTGAGCACCTGCGGACCGCTGCTGAGCGTCTTGATCGCGTCTGCCCTTTTCTGGGCTAGCTCTTGATCAAGGTTGCGGATATCGCGCTGATTTATGCCTTGGCTGGGATCAAACTTAAACGTCTGCTCGAGCGATTGCCGCCACACCAGAAGAGTTGCTCGCATTAGTGGCCCGAACCCTTTGATGTTCGCTATCTTCGCCGGCTCTACATCGTAGGCGTCTTCGACATTGAACGCCCGCAGCAGTTCCTTACGCCCCTTGCCAATGTTAGGTAGACTGGCGTCCTCAATTCGATGGCTCTCTAGAAAGAGACGCAGCTGATTCTTCCGCCGTTCGCCATCTAGTTCGAACATCCGCCGTGCACGCATCGTTGGAAGGTAGTTCAACGTCTGCTTCGCTGATGCAAGTTTCTGCTTCGTGTTCACAAAGGATGCAGGTACGCAACTGATTCGACTCCATTCCTTCATATGCGCCGCATAGTCGTTGACGGCAGATCGGTGGGCATCGCGAAATTCTTTAGATTCAGATTCGCCCCTTTTCCAATACACGTCCATCGTCACGACGCCGACAATCAAAATCGTGATCGAAATCACAAACTGGGTTTGCGCGGCAAACACGATGGCCACCGCACACACTATAGAGGCAATGCTCATTAGTCGCTGCACGCGCCGCTTCCGCACGATATCACCTATGCCCGCATGCGCCGAAGTGGCCGCGGCGAAGACCTGGCTGCTCGGAGGTGAAGGAATCTGAGCTGGCGGGACAATGGCTTCGATCTCAGCCCAAACAGCTGAGACGTTGAATTGCTCATTACCTACGACGATAATCTTCACGCCAAACATCGGGATGCCAGCGATTCCCTCAACACGGCACCACGGACATTCAATTAGGTGGCTGGAAAACTGGTGTGATCGATTGGCCCCGCATTGCCTAAGATTCTTCGAAAGGTCGTCCAACGCCTTGATCCACTCGTGCGCTGAACCACGATTACCCTGCATACCTGCCCGAGTGAAAGCGCGGAGAAAGAGCTCTGAGATGGCGGGTGGAAAATCCGATAAGCGAGGCGCGGAGGGCGGCGGTTGCATTTGAGACTGACTGACCTCAGCACCGTACGCAAAGCGATATTCCCTAATAGCCTGCTCAATGGTCATGTCCTCCGTACCGTTTCGAAAACTCCCGGCAAACGGATGACGGCCAAGGAAGAGCATATGGAAGACCAACACTGCCAAACCAAAGGCGTCATGCTGGATTGTGCGCCGGATGACTTGGAAGCTCTTGCCCTGAAGTTCAGGCGGCGTGTAAGGCGGAACGCCAACCAGACAAGGATATACACTGTCTTGGTCGCTGATCTCAAAGCTATCGCAATCGATCAAGGCTACAGTAGCCCGCTCCGACACCAACAGATTTCCGTGATTCACATCTCCGATAACTTGGCCAGCATCATGAATCGCGGCGAAGGCGCGCGCGGTATTCCCTGCCGCGTGAACAATGAAAGGAAACTGCGCCTCCGGGAAGGATGTTCGGCGACTCTTCGGGCTGTAGAGTAAATGGATCGGATGATAACCCAAGATGCGAGGCATCAGCAATCCCTCCGATTGGCCTGAGGGGGCGAGCATCAACGTTGACGTCGGCCACGCTGAAATCTTTAGCAAGCTCTCAGACTTCAGGTTGCACATTACTTCGAGTTTGCGACTTTGCTCCCCAGCCAATCCCTTGTGGTAAAACTTCGCAGCGAGATGTTGGTTCCCTTGTACCGACCACACCGAGCCTTCGCCGCCCCTGCCAATCTCCTTGTCCAGCCGGAACACGGCACCGTCCGCAGTGTACACAGTCACCCCGGAACAAAGGTGAAAAGCATTCATAATGCCCTCGATGCGAGGATGAGTGTCTTGTCGTCGTCGGTTCTCCTGTTGACACGTTCCGAACCGAGAAAGCCTGCGAGTTGCGCGGATACTCGGGTAGAGCACCCCGGCTCTAATGTGCGGAGATGCGGAAAGAGTCCATTGAAGAACGCAGAGTGCGCTGCGCCCGCTGCAAAATCGAGTGCCAGCCTCTCAATACCGTCGCTGAACGCAGCTAGCTCTACGATCTCTCCACACGTTACGTCAAATTCTAGATGCTCTTCGGCTTTTGCGTCCGTCACGAAGAAGGTCATGTTCGCGTAGTCGCCTTTCTCCGGCCAAAAGGCATACTGGAAGATATCTTGGCTCCGGAGGCGAAAGCAAATAGCCCCGTCTCCGACCTGCCAGAAAGCAGCGCGATGGGAGCTAACAATTGCTACGAGGAGGGTACAAGCAAACTCCCGGATCTTGAGCCCCAATTCCATGGCCATATCCTCCAGATCTTTCTGGAGACCTTGGAGCACACTAAGGGCAAAGTCATACGTGAAAAGCGCGCTGGGGGCTGCCTGAGAAAGTACGCCGTCAATGTATTCACAGGCGCGGCGCGACCCAATATGTGAGTGTGATGCCGATCCAGCGCCGTCCGAGACAATTGCCAAAAGCGCCGGCTGAGGACCATCGAGATAGCGGCACAAATGGGAGTCTTGGCACACGCCGTCGGGTGTGAGCTGGTGTGAAGTGCCAATGACGGACGAGGCGGCGTATTTCCAGCCGCCGTCGATCATACTGAGGCCCAACCATTCGGCGTAGCTGGGTTCTCCAATTCTACCTTATCACCGACAGCTGATTTTGAGACCGATCCGAGCGACTTGGACAACCACACGAATAGATCGCGGAAGCGAAGCTCTTTCAGCTTCAGAGGTTCGCGTGTGCCTATCTGAGACAGGATGTCAAAGCGGGCACCTTCTACCCCCACCGAGAAGAAAGAGAAGTGATTGGCTGCTTCTCCCGCCCCGACCTTGTCCGCTGCGGCCTTCCAGTAGTCAGTGGGGCCCCCGTCCGTGATGAGAAAGATCCAAGGGCGATAGTACGCGATGCCGTTCCGACGGTACACCTGTTTGCGTTCAGCGAGCTGGGCGAGGCCAGCTTCGATTGCTGCACCAATCGGAGTATCGCCGCGGGCTTCGAGAAGGGGCGGTTCGTAACAGTTCAGGCCCGTGGTTTGGCGGGTAGGAGCGAAGGTGCGGGAAGGCCCGCGCGGTGTGAGTGGACAGCCGGTTTGAGGTAGTCGAGAGGATTGCGGCCTTGGATGCGGCAGGTCTGGGTGGCGGTGAGAAGTCGCGCCATGGCTACCTCGCCGTCGGCGCTGCGGCTGCCGAAACTGGTTTTGCGCCACTGGACGGCGCACCGGAGGGCGC
>CAIVPR010000144.1 GCA_903907865.1 uncultured Acidobacteriia bacterium | reverse complement strand
CTGCTGGAAATGGACCTGGAGCGGCTGGCGCTGCTGGACAAGCAGATCGACAAACTCGAGTTGCTGGCCGCCAAGGCCATGAGGCTCCACCACACGGCGGTCGCCCGCGTGGCCGCCGTGCCGGGTTTCGGGGTGAACTCGGCCCGGCGGCTGATCGCGGAAACGGGCGCGGACGCCAAGGCCTTCCCGAACGGCGGCGCAGTCCGCGGTCAAGACGAAGGGGTGCCATTTCCAAACCGTGTTCCAGCGCCTTCTGGCTTCCGGGCTGAAGTACCAGCCCGCCGTCTGGGCGATAGCGCACAGGCTGTGCAGGCTGGTCTGGAAGATTCTCCACGACGGCGTGGATTATGTCGAGTTCGGCACCGAGCCCAGCCCGGCGGCCAAACGCCGCCGCGCCCAACGCCATGCCCAGAGCCTGAGAAAACTGGGGTATCCCGTCTATCTGCCACCCCAGCCGCTCCCGGCATTGCCCGCCACCGGAGCATAAACTTTCAACGGAGCGTCTGGGGGCCGGTCCGGTCGGCGTTTGAACGAATTTGCCACGGAGGCTATATCCGGCGATGGCCGCCTTCGCCCGTTGCGTGTCGCAGCATAAAATGGAAAGCAACAGACCATGTCGTTGACCCACCTTTCCGACGACGAGAAACTTTTCCGCGACACCGTCCGGCGCTTTGCCGCCGAGGAGGTCGCGCCGCACGTCCGCCGCATGGACGAGGCGGCCGCAATGGACAAAGCCCTCATCCGCCGCATGTTCGACCTCGGCCTGATGGGAGTCGAAATTCCAGAGGTGCATGGCGGGCCGGGTGGTACGTTCTTCGATTGCGTTCTAGCCATCGAGGAACTCTCCGCCGTGGATCCGGCTGTTGCCGTTGTGGCCGACGTGCAGAACACGATCGTCAACAACGCCATCATCCGCTGGGGCACGGACACGCAGAAATCGCGCTACCTGCCGCTGCTGGCGGTCGGCACCGTCGGGGCGTATGCGCTTTCCGAGGCTGGGTCGGGCTCGGACGCGTTCGCGCTTGCCACGATGGCGGTCGAGGACGGCGACTGCTACGTCCTGACAGGCCGCAAGCTCTGGATCAGCAACGCCGCCGAGGCTGGCGTTTTCGTGCTCTTCGCCAATTCCAACCCGTCGGCCGGCTACCGGGGCATCACCGCGTTTCTGGTTGAGCGGGCGTTCAGTGGGTTTTCCGTCGGCAAGAAGGAGGACAAGGTCGGGTTGCGCGCTTCCTCCACGTGCGAATTGATTCTGGACAACTGCCGGGTGCCGAAGGAGAACGTCCTCGGCAAGGCCGGGCAGGGCTACAAGATCGCCATCGAGACGCTGAACGAGGGCCGCATCGGCATCGGGGCGCAGATGGTAGGTCTGGCGAAGGGCGCGCTGGGGCACGCGGTCGCATACGCCAAGCAGCGGAAGCAATTCGGGCAGACCATCGGGTCGTTCCAGGGCGTACAATTCGATTTGGCGCGGATGGCGACGGATGTGGAAGCGGCGCGGCTGCTGGTCTACAACGCGGCCCGGCTGCGCGACGCGTGCCAGCCGTTTGTGACCGAGGCGGCGATGGCGAAGTATTTTTCGTCGGAGGTGGCCGAGAAGGTTGCTTCGAAGGCAATCGAGATCCACGGCGGCGTGGGAATCACCAAGGAATACCCGGTGGAGAAGCTCTGGCGCGATTCGAAGATCGGCCGCATTTACGAGGGAACCAGCAATATTCAATTGATGACGATCGCCAAGAAACTGCTGGCGTAGAGCGCTCGTCTGTTAGGAGAACCAACTATGCGTAATCTGACTCTGTCCTGCTTGTTTCTGGCCGCAGCGGGGGCCTTGGTCCCGGCGAGAGCGGCGGACCCCGATCCGGCGG
The DNA here is from genome assembly GCA_903907865.1 of uncultured Acidobacteriia bacterium. GTDB lineage: Bacteria > Acidobacteriota > Terriglobia > Bryobacterales > Bryobacteraceae > BOG-234. The sequence continues at coordinate 7,906 of CAIVPR010000144.1, read as the reverse complement.
AGATCATCCGCAAATTCGCCGCCAAGGAAGCTGAATTCCGCAAAGCGCGCGAGAACTACACTTACCGCCAATCGCTCAAGTTCGAGGAGTTGGACCGCGACGGACGGGTCGAGGGCAAGTGGGAACTGACGTCTGACATCGTCTTCGGGCCGAACAAGCAACGCACCGAGAAGGTCGTCTACGCGCCGATGATGACCTTGCACCTCAGCATCACCCCGCAGGATGAGCAGGATCTGCGTAGCGTCCAGCCCTTCGTTCTGACCACCGACGATATCAGCAAGTATGAAATCAAGTACTTGGAAAAACAGAATGTGGATGAAATCCCCTGCTATGTGTTCCAGGTCCGGCCAAAACAAATGCTCAAGGGCGAGCGTTATTTCGAGGGCCAGATTTGGGTGGACGACCGTGACCTGCAGATCGTGAAGACCTACGGGAAGGGTGTCGGGTTACTGAAAAAGAACGAGGACAACCAGTTTCCGAAGTTCGAGACGTACCGGCAGCAGATTGACGGCAAGTATTGGTTCCCCGTCTACACCCACGCCGATGACGTGCTGCAATTCCGGGACTCGTCGCAACGGATCAGGATGACGGTGAAGTATCAGAATTACAAGCGCTTCGGGGCGGAGACCAGCATTACGTTCGGGGACGAGGTCAAGGACACCCCGGCGGGTCCGGTGAAGAAGTGAAGGCTTGGCTTGTCCGCCAATGGTGCGAGCCCGACAGCATGGAGTGGGCCGAAGTTCCCGTGCCCGAGCCAGGTCCGGGCCAAGTCCGCATCCGCAACCGCGCCGCGGCGCTGAATTTCTTCGATATTCTCCAGATCCAGGGCAAGTACCAAGTGAAACCCCCGTTTCCGTTTACTCCGGGCGCGGAGATTTCCGGTGCGGTGGATGCCGTGGGGGAGGGCGTCGAGGGCTGGGCGGTCGGCGATGCGGTTCTCGCCATCGCGGACGGGGGCGGATTCGCGGAATACACCGTCGTTTCAGCGGCCAAGGTGTTCGCACTTCCGACTGGGATGGACTGGGCGGTGGCTGCGGCGTTTCCCATCGTTTATCACACGTCGCTATTCGCGCTGCGCGACAGGGCGGCGTTGCAGGCTGGCGAGTGGGTGCTGGTGCATGCGGGGGCTAGCGGAGTCGGCATGTCCGCGATCCAACTGGGCCGGGCGATGGGCGCGAGGGTCATTGCGACGGCGGGGTCGGCGGAGAAATTGGAATTTGCGCGGACGCAGGGGGCGGAGTTCCTGCTGGATTACTCGACCGACGCCTGGGTCGAGGACGTGAAGCGTCTGACGGGCGGGGCGGGGGCGGACGTGATCTATGACCCCGTCGGCGGGGATGTGTTCGATCTTTCGACGAAGTGCATCGCGCCGGGCGGAAGACTGCTGGTCATCGGATTCGCGTCGGGGCGGATTCCAAGCGTGGCGGTTAACAGGGTTTTGCTGAAGAATATCTCGGTAGTCGGGGCATTCTGGGGCGGGCACGTGAAGCTGCACCCGGAGTATCCGGCGGAGACTCAGAGGGCGTTGGCGGAATTGTGGGAGTCGGGGAAGATCCGGGCCGAGGTTTCGAATACTTGGCCGATGGAGGCGTTGCCGGAGGCGATGGGGGCGTTGTCGGGGCGGCAGGTGTTGGGCAAGGCTGTCTTACTGCTGGACCGCTATTAACCGGGATAGCCTTGATTAGATCGGTAACAGCCATATCGCTCCAATGCACGGCTTCGATTCCGTGCTCCTCGAAGAACGCGACCCAAAGTGGCGTCATGTTCATGTCGATGAGGACCTTCATGCCGCTGGCAATACCAATTCAAGTTCTTGGACCCGCCAAGCAGAATAGGCCAACGCCTGCCGGATATCGGCTTCCTCCAAAATATGGGTAGGCCGCCAGGATCTCAGGCGTCAACCGTCCCGCCGCCAGCAATCCGACGATCATCCCCACAGTCACGCGCATGCCTCGAATACAGGGCTTGCCCCCCATCACTTGTGGGTTGCTCGTGATCCGATCCAAGTCCATCATTCCGTGCACGTGTCCATTCTAGTATTTTGAGCCTCTCGCCGATCCTCCTTGGCGTTGGTCGTTGAAGATCGACTGCAAGAAAAACTCCACATACCGTTTTGCCAGCACGTCCTGCTGGTACATGTCGGATGCAGCCCGAGTGCGTGTCGACTGTTCCGAACAGAAATCTTCGTCGAAGGAGAGCCGTCCAGCGGCTCGATCCAAGGTTCCATGGGTCCTGGCTCACCGGTTTCCGCGACGCGAGAGTCAGCTGCGGTGGCATCGGAAGCATGAATCCGGCACCGTTGCAGCTTTCGGCCATCCCGCCGCGGTCTCCCACTAGCGGTGGCACTCTGTTGACCAGCGCTTCGGCGACCACACGACCGGAGGCTTCCTCCACCACCGAGGGCGCGATCAGGATCCGGGTATTCGCGAAGATGTCGCGGGGCGACGGGACGGGGTTGGCGATCATGATACTCTCGTGTCGGCGCAAGTCGACCGGGCTTGGCAGGTTTGGCCACGACAAGTTGCTGGTGGATACCTCCAGAGTGCGGGACCTTTACGACACAATGCACGCGGCCTTCGGTTCTAGGGTTGAGCGTCTGAACAAGCAAGGCGTGGCATACAGTGTAGCCCGGTCACAATCCGACATGTACTCGGACCTATTCCCGACCTCGGATGTCTTCTTCGCTACGCAAGAGTTCGGCACGTTGAGTCCTTTTCGTGTCCTAAGTGCACTAAGCGACGAGAATCGGTGGACACGCCATGGCGCACCCACCACGGACCACCCTGTCAAGGCTGCCTTGCTGAGAGCCTTGCCGACCAGCGAGAAATGGAGGGCGTCAGTTGTGCGTCGCGGACGTGTCGTCTTCCGCCAAGGGACCGGCCTACCTTTCCGCAGGGCGCCGCTTGGTTTGTAACACACGGGCCGACGCACCTACTGTTGAACTACTATCAGTCGAGATACAGGAACTCATTGGTAGACACCAGCACGTGGCAGAAACTCCGCCATGCCGCCTCGCGGGAGCCGTCCGCTGGGAGCTTCTTCACCAAGCTTCCGATGTAGCTCAAAGCCGTGTCGATCTCCCCCGCGTCGGGACGCCGGGCGAACGCCATCAGGTAGGCCTTTTCGATGCGCGCCTTGTCGTCGGGGAGCGCCGGGTCGTCGAGCAGGCGTTTGGCGAAGTCGCCCGCCCGCTCCACCACCATCCGGCTGTTCATCACGAACAGCGCCTGCGGTGCGACGTTGGTCCGGGCACGGCCTTCGCTGGCCGTGGTGGCATCGCCGAAATCGAAGTTCGAAAGCAGGGCGGGGACGCTGCCGCGCCGGACGGTGATGTACATCGTGCGCCGCATCAGGTCGTCCAGTTCCACCTTCTTGCCCTTGGACTGCATTTCGACCTTGCCTCCAAGCTTCAGGTCGATCTTGCCGGAGAGCGCCAGTACGGAGTCCCGGAGTTCCTCGACCGACATCCGGGTGCGGTTGAAGCGCGAAATCAGGCGGTTGGCGGGGTCGACTTCTTTGGCCTCGGGGCTGACCTCCGCCGACATCTGGTATGCCGACGAGAGCATGATCATCCGGTGCATCGCCTTCACAGACCAGCCGTTCTCAACAAAGCGCTTGGCTAGGTAGTCGAGCAGCTCGGGGTTGGCGGGCTGGTCGCCCATCTTGCCCCAGTTGTTCGGAGTCCGCATGAGCGCTTCCCCGAAATGCCATTGCCAGATCCGGTTGACCATCACGCGCGCCGGGAGAGGGTTGTCCGGCGAGGCCAGCCAATGCGCCAATTCGAGCCGTCCGGAGCCGGACTTCGGCCCCATCTGGTTTTCGCCCGCCAGCACATAGGGGAAAGTGCGGTCCACCTTGGCACCTTCCGAATGGTGGTCGCCGTGGAGGAAGATGTGCTGGTCGACGGGTATGTTTTCCGTCACGGCGGCGGCGAGTGCGGGCTCGGGGGGCATCGATTTCAACAGCGCGGCGTGTTCGGCGCGCAGGAATGCCACGCGGTCGCTGTCCGGCAGCGCCATGGGCCCTGAGTCGAATCCGGCGGTCGCGAAGAACGGGTTGGTTTCGGCGTCAGGCTTGGGACGCGCGGCCACATCGCGGTCCTGCGCGAACTCGACAGCGTAACGGTTGCGCCAGCCGTTGAGCTGTGATTCCCACTTGGTGGCGGCGGTGGTGAACGACTCCTGGTATTCCTTTGCCACCCCGTCGATGGTCTCTGCGGTGGCGTAGAACCACTTCTTTAGATAGCTTTCACGGGCCTTCTGGTCGGAGGCGTCGATCCACTTGAGCCATGCGCCGACTTCCTTGGCGTCGACACCGGCGACGTCTTCGAGCTTTGCGCCGGTCGCGTGCACCTTCCACGCCGCAGTGAGTTGCGCGGCGATCTTGGGCCGACGCAGCGCGCCTTCGCGGGCGTAGTCTTCCGACGACGCTTCCTCCATTTCCAGCATCTTGCCGGTAGTGCGCCAGCGGTGAGCGAGGTATGCATTGTGCGCATTGGCGTCGAGCGGAACGCTGTTGATGTAGGAAACAGCGCCGGGCCGACCGAGATTGCGGAAGTCCAACGTGCTGGCGTAGATGCCGGCCATCGCGTAGTAGTCGCGCGTTAGGAGGGGGTCGAACTTGTGGTCGTGGCAACGCGCGCAGCCGAGGGTTAGGCCGAGGAACGCGCGCGAGGTGGTGTCGATCTGCTCGTCCACCACGTCGTAAATCATCTGGATTCGGTCCTGCTGGGCGAGGGGCTTGGGGCCGAGGGCGAGGAAGCCGGTCGCCGTGATGCCCTTCTGGTGTTCCTCGGGTGTGGCGGCGGGCAGAAGGTCGCCCGCGATCTGCTGTTCGATGAAGCGGTTGAAGGGGAGGTCGGCGTTGAAGGCGTTGACGACGTAGTCGCGGTAGCGCCAGGCGTTGGGATAGACGTGGTCCTCGTCCATGCCTGTGGAATCGGCGAAACGGGCTACGTCGAGCCAGTGCCGACCCCACCGTTCGCCGTATTGGGGCGAGGCGAGGAGGCGGTCCACCACCTTCGCGAAGGCTTGCGGGGAGTTGTCGGCGAGGAAGGCGTTGATTTCTTCGGTGGTTGGCGGCAGACCGGTCAGATCGTAGGTGGCTCGGCGCAGGAGGGTTAGTTTTTGCGCGGGCGGGGCGGGGGAGAGGTGCTTCTCCTCAAGTTTGGCCAAGATGAAGCGGTCGAGTGCGGTCTTGGCCCAGGCGGTGTTCTTGATGGATGGCAGTGCGGGGTCCTTCACCGGCTGGAAGGACCACCACTGGCGGTCGGCATCGGTGATCTTCTTGCCGGTCGACGGGGCAGGGGCTGGCGCTGCGTCCTTGGGCCAGTAGGCACCGTCGGAGATCCACTTCCTCAAGGTTGCGACGTCGCTCTCCGGCAGCTTGCCCGATGGCGGCATCTTGGTGTCGGAGTTGTAGCCGACGACATCGAGGAGGCGGCTTTGCGAAGGCGCGCCGGGGACTACGACCGGTCCTGTATCGGCACCCTTGTGGAAACCCGCTTCGGACGAGAGGTTAAGGCCGCCCGATTGGCGGTCGGCGTTGTGGCAAGACTGGCAGTTCCGGGCCAGGATAGGGCGGACTTTGGACTCGAAGAAGTCGGGATCCGGGGTCTGGGCGAGGAGGGCCGTGGTTGAGAGGAAGAGTAGAACGGTCTTCACGCGAACACCCCCTTGGCCACTTCGCCAGCCACATCGGTGAGGCGGAAATCGCGTCCGGCGTAGCGGTGGGTCAGCCTGAGGTGGTCGAGTCCCATCAGAGCCAACACGGTCGCGTGCAGGTCGTGGATGTGCATGCGGTTTTCGACGGAGTGGTAGCCGAACTCGTCGGTAGCCCCGTAGATGGACCCAGCTTTCGTGCCGCCTCCCGCCATCCACATGGTGTAGCCATAGGGATTGTGATCGCGCCCGTCCGCGCCCTGTGCCCAAGGGGTCCGACCGAATTCGCCGCCCCAGATGACGAGGGTGTCGTTGAGCAGTCCGCGCGATTTCAGGTCCTTCAGCAACCCCGCGATGGGCTTGTCCACCTCGGCGGCGTTCTTGGTGTGCAGCTTCTGGAGTTCCGAATGCTGGTCCCACTTGTAGCTGTGGGAACACTGCACGAATCGCACGCCGCGCTCCGAGAGTCGGCGGGCCAGCAGGCACTGCCAGCCGAAGTCGCGGGTGGTTTCGTTGTCGAGCCCGTAGAGTTTGCGCGTCGCTTCCGATTCCTTGGTGAGGTCGAAGGCCTGCGGGGCCTCCACCTGCATGCGGAAGGCGAGTTCCATGGCCGCGATGCGGGCTTCGAGGTCGGGGTCGTGCGCCTTCCGCTCGGCGTGGACCCGGTTCATCTTCTGGATCATGTTGAGCTCGTAGCGCTGGTTTTCGGAGGTCAGGCCCTTGGGGACCAGCCACGGCATCGGCTCCTTTTCGATCTCTTCGATCTTCATGTCGGAGCTGCCGATGGGGGTGCCCTGGTACTCGCCGGGGAGGAAGCTGGAGCTCCAGTTGTTCTGGCCGCCGTGGCCGAGGCTGGGCTTGATGGTGATGAAACCGGGCAGGTTCTGGTTTTCGGTGCCGAGCCCTTGGAGCACCCAGGAGCCCATCGACGGGCGGCGGAAGGAGAAGACGCCCGTGTGGAGTTGGAGCAGCGCCGCTCCGTGGTCGACGCCGTCGCCGACCATCGAGCGGACGACGCAGAGGTCGTCGACGCAGGTGGCGACATTGGGGAAGAGTTCGGAGACCGGGGTGCCGGACTGGCCGTGCTGTTTGAATTCCCAGAGGGGCTTCATAAGGCCCTTGACGGCGTCTTCGCCGAAGGTGAGGCTGCGCTTGAAGGGGATGGGCTTGCCGTGGTCGGCGACGAGGCGGGGCTTGGGGTCGAAGGTGTCGATGGACGACGGGCCGCCGTGCATGAAAAGGAAGATGACCCGTTTGGCGTGGGGGGCGAACATGGGGGCCTTGGGAGCGAGGGGGTTCGGGGTTTCGGCGGCAGCAAGTAAGCCACGGAGGCCGAGGAGGCCGAATCCGGCGGCGGATTGGCGGAGGATGTTGCGGCGGGTGGGGCGGAACGGCATGTGCGAGGGCTCTGGTGGAGATTATATCGGATTTGGGTAGTTAACGGTTACGGGGGATCAGAAAAGGCCGCCCAAGTTGACCTCCAAGCCTGCGGTCTTCAGTTCCTTCGCCAGCCTGAGGTGCCAACCGTTGGCGGAATCGAGATCGGTGTGAACGAGACCGTGCATATCAGACGGAATTTCTACGGTACCTTTTCGCAGCACGCAGACCTTGGCTCTGCCAAGCTTTGCCGCAAAGTACCCCCATTCGAATACCACGTTCTGCCTCGCACGTGTGCCGTCGACATCGTCGGGTGTAAGGATCACTACTGCAAATGCCGTCTCGGTGGCATGGACCTCCAGTTTTTCGATGATCGTGAGGCCTTTGTCGGCCTGTTCATTCAGGACAATTGGATTGAGACCAAGCCGATGGACGAGGTTGGTGACCGATTCGCGTGCTGCAATGTCATGCCCGTGAACGATGAAGACCTTCTTGGTTGTGGTCCTTGTCTCCGATTCTGGGCGTCCCGACCAAGTTAGTGTTCCCGGAATAACTCCCAGTGCAATTTGCTGGAGGCAAGATTCAAGAGTGGCTATTCTCCTCGCCATGCCCTTTTCGTGTTGGCGCTGTCGTTCTTCTGGAGGCGTGCCTATGCTGGTTGGGTAGAAGACCTCACCGTGGAACTTGGCTGCTACCGCATGTCTTCCGCCACCGGGGCGTCCAAAGATTGGTAACAGTTCAGCCCCATGGATTGGCAGCCGAAGGTGCGGGGTGAAAAAAGTCTGAAAAAACTTCGCTTCGGACCTGGACTTTTGCCGCGGAACCTGGCAACCTGGATGTTTGGGGTGCGCCAACTGCCAGCAGCGGGG
>CAIVPR010000143.1 GCA_903907865.1 uncultured Acidobacteriia bacterium | reverse complement strand
GTCGATGATCCCCGTATAACCTGTCCGAGCCGGGATCGGGCTTGTAAAACCGTTTGTCGTCATGATGAGGTTTGCCTTTCCCGCCCTGCACTCTAATCCTTGTCACACAGGCTGACTCATCAAGCTTGACACAGAGGGCCGCCCGGTGACCGTCCACGAATACACCCACTACCTGAAAGCCCGTCCGGAAGCGGCCGTGCCAGGCAACTGGGAAGACCAGAGGCGCTTCCCCCACCGCCCCGTGGTCCGCGTCTCGTTCCACGACGCGACAGCCTACTGCCAATGGTGGAGCGACGCCACGGGGAAAGCGATCCGCCTTCCCGAGGATGACGAGTGGTGCAAGGTCGCCTTCGAGCAATACCGCAAATATCCTTGGGGCGACGAAGATCCCGACCACGACCGGGCCAACTACGATTGGAGGATCCATAGGCCTACGCCGGTAGGTCTGTTTCCCATGGGTGCGGTACCCCTTACCCGCATCGTGGACATGGCCGGTAACGCTTGGGAGTGGACGAAGAGCCCATTCTCCAAGCGAACCGAGGAGAAATTCGTCCGGGGGGGCTCGTTCAACTTCTTTGCGAGGGATCTCCGGGCGGCCTTTCGCTACGGCGTTGAACCGGGTGGTCGGGGCGACGACCTCGGGTTTCGTTGTCTCCGGGAAGTGTTCCCTTGATTCTTTTTCCTTTTCCCTTCCCCTTCTTCTCTCCCCCACCTAAGCCCACCTAGCCGTGTGGGGCAGGTTGCCAACCTGCGACGGGGTCGCCGACACCGTCACGCCCCGCGAGGGGCGTATCCGCGAATCCACCACCACCGTAGGCACCCAACGAAAGCACTTCTCCCCCCATCCCCCAAACCACCCACCCCCATACGATTCAATAGTCTCAATGGCCGCCCCCGACTTCCTCTTCCGCATCCACGCCGCCGACGACACCTACCTAGGCACCGGGGTCCTGGTCTCCCCCACCCACATCCTCACCTGCGAGCACGTCCTGCGCTCCAACCTCCAAGTCGCAGCCCGCCGCGGCACCCAGTCCTTTGCCGCCACAGTAATCGACACCTCCCCCGAAGACGCCCAAGACCTGGCCCTCCTCAAAGTGGACGAAATCCTCGGCGATCCGCCACCCTGGAGGCACTACGTCAGCGACAAAGCCCCCGTCTGGCTCCTCGGTTTCAAGAAAATCAACCAGACCACCGGCGAATCCTCCAAACGCCTCGACAGCATTCAGAGTCCCGACGAAACCGACGGCTGGATGACCTCCACCTATGTCCAGTCCGGTGCCGAGCCAGGCATGAGCGGCGGCATTGCCAGGGAGACCGCCGGTCCCGAGTGCCTAGTCGGCCTGATCCGCTTCGGCGGTCTGACCGCCCATCGCACCATCCTGACCGGTCCCCGCAACATCGCCCGTTTCCTCGCCCCCCACGGCCTCGCCCTCCCCGGTTGCCCCCAGCACTTTCCGATTGCCGACATCGACCACGACGCCCCAATGCGCCAGACGCATCGGGAGCGTGTACGACAACAGAACTCCAAGCTGGAACTCAAGGGCTTCCAAGGCACCAACGCCCATGTCGCCTTTCCCATTCAAGACTTCTATGTCCCGCTCAGCGCCGGAACCGCGAACAACGACGATCCACAGCCCTCCGCCACAACTGAACCTGAGCTGTTAAAAAAGACCAACCAGAACCACCAGTCGCTCGACCAAGTGTTTCGCCAGTCCAAGTGCCTCGTCGTCGAGGGACTGGCCGGATCCGACAAGTCCACTTTCCTCAAGCATCTCGCCTGGACGCTGGCGGGCGAATCCGACAGGTTTCCGCTGCTCATCAAGGTTGTCGAACTGGACGCCACAATCGACGGCCTCCTGGGCAGGCACCCCAAGGTCTGGCAGCCTTCCGATCCCCGCTGGCTCGCCGTCCACGCGGCCGGTCGCGCCGGGGAGCCGCAGCAAGCTTTCATCGAGCGCCAATTGGCACGCCCCGGCGCTGTCGTCATGCTGGACGGGTTCGACGAGGCCCTGGACGAAACCCGCCGCGCGCGTTTGCGCGAACTGCTCCGCCTGGCCCAGGAAGACTATCCGGTTTGCCGCTTCGTGCTGACCTCGAGGCCCGGCGTCTATGGCGGCACTCGAACGGTGCCCGGCTTCCATACGGACAGCATTCGGGCCCTGTCGAAAGAAGACCGCGAGGTCTTCTTCCGGAATTGGTGCCATTGCGCCTACAAGGAGGACCCGGAAGAGGGGCAGGAGCGTCGAAGGGACCTGACGGATCAGGTGGAGGGCAATGACGACATCCGCGAAATGGCGGGCAGTCCCATGATGCTGACCGCCCTCGCCGTCATCCACTGGAACAAGGGGCGGCTGCCGGAAGACCGGGCCAAAGTCTATGGGTCCATCATTCAATGGATGCTCGACGCCCGCCTCCTGCATGGGGGAACGCTCAGTACGGACCGTCGCTTGAGTCTCCTCCGACTGCTCGCCTTCGGCATGCAAACTTGGCCGGAAGGACGGCTGCAACGGGCGGAACGGGGCATTGCCTTGGAACTCCTTGCGCCCCCGCTCAGCCGCATGGACGCCAACCATTTTTTGGACCAGGAGGAGCCGGATTCCGGCATCATCGTTGGCTTGGCCGATGGCCACGTCCAGTTCCGCCACCTCACGTTGCAGGAATACCTGGCCGCCGACGACCTTTGGCAAAACACCCAGGATGAGCAGGACAAAATCTTGCAAGATCCGCGGCGCTATGGCCAGGCCTGGAGGGAATTCCTCAATCTTTTCGCCATGCTGCCCCAAAGGGAGAATGCTGTACAGCGCATCTACACAAAACTCCTGGAAGCTGCCCAACACGAATCCCTAGCCAACCAAGCCCGCACCGTCTCCCTGATCCGGGGCATGGTCCGCCACCGCCGAGACGACGAGCGTAATATCGCCAGTCCCCTCTACATGGATTTCCTCCACTCCATGTCCGGCCTCTTCGAGGGCCTTGCCGACGGCGACAACCTCGACCCGCCCACCCGGGCCGACGCCGCCGAGGCTTGGGAGCTTCTGGTCGGCGACACCAGCCGCCTCCTGCTGCCCTCGGATCACGAATACTGGGAAGCCATCGCCGACGGGCAGGGAATCGGACGCTGCCCGGTCACCGTCCACGAGTACTCCCACTACCTGAAAGCCCGACCGGACGCGACCATTCCGGAGGAATGGGAAACCCAGAAGCTCTTCCCCCACCGCCCCGTGGTCCGCGTTTCGTTCCACGACGCGTCAGCCTACTGCCAATGGTGGAGCGACGCCACGGAGAAGGCAATCCGCCTCCCTGATGAACACGAATGGTACAAAGGGGCTGCTGGCATCGTCGCGCCGAGGCGCGAATACCCTTGGGGCAGCCAAGACCCTGACTACGACCGCGCTAACTGCGATTGGAAAATTCGTCGCCCCACGCCCGTAGGCCTGTTTCCCAAGGGTGCGGTGAAGGACACCCGCATCATGGACATGGCCGGCAACGTTTGGGAATGGACGAAGAGCCAATGGAGCGAGCGCAGCGAGGCGAAAGTTGTCCGGGGGGGCTCGTTCTTCAGCCTTGCGGGGGATCTCCGGGCGGCCTTTCGCCTCTATGAGCCGGTTGCTCGGTACTTCGACCTCGGGTTTCGTTGTCTCCGGAAAGTGTTCCCTTGATTCTTTTTCCTTTTCCCTCCGTGTGGGGCAGGTTGCCAACCTGCGCTCGTGGCGCACGCACTCTTGCGTGCCGCGTCGACAATCCTGTCGACGCCTGTTCTTCGCATGGCTGCGGCACCGCTACTCTGTATCACCTCCCCCCAACTTCTTAGCTTGATTTGATGCCCGCACCGATTTCCGTTGTGGGGCAGGTTGGCAACCTGCGCGGAGGTTGCCAACCTCCGCACGCGCCCTAAAGGCGCGTCTTCGTCAGCATCTCCGCAGCCATGTAGGGCGGCCTTTCAGGCGGCCCTAACCGCACATCCTCTTCATCCCCTCTCCTCCCAACTCCCGAAATAGCCAAGTTCCAGAGGCCGGAGGCCATCCCGCACCACCCCATTCATCGAAAAAAACTTACGCCCCCCAAAGGGGAATTGGCAAAGGTGTGCAAGCCATCAACGGCGAAGCGAAATTCGGGCGATGCTCCCCTGGCCTCCGCTATGTTGTCACCTTCGTGTTACGACCTAGCGCACGCACTTCGGGCACCGCAAACCACCAAGCGCACCAAACCACGCAACGGAGGTTGCCATGACCGCTCAAAACGATCGTCTTCACCGGCGCGCCAGCGTTTTCACGCTCGCCCTCGCCGCTCTCTTGTCAACGCTCTGCCCCACCATCGGCAGCGCAGCTTCCATTTCCAAGCAAACTTGGGAGGAGTTTCAGTTCGGGTATGGCTCGCCCAGCGACTGGGCCTTCGCCTGCCAGTCTTGCGTTCCGAGTGCCGCTGGAAACTCGACTTTCGCTTCAGCCCCGCCATGGACCTTCTCGGGCCCGGGCACGTTGGTCGTAGCCGATGCGTTCCTGCTTGTGGACGTGTTCGCCGTCTACGACAACAACCACCTCCTGGGGACAACGTCGAAGGCGGCGGGCTCGGGCTCCTGCGGTAGCGATCCGGCATTCTGCCTTTCGCAACCGGGCGACAGCACGGGCACCTTCACACTCGGGAGCGGCAACCACTCGATCACCATCCTTCACACGGAAGGCATACCCGGTGCCGGCTATTTCGAGGTGCTAAACGCTGGAGCCGCAGCCCCGGAACCGAACACCCAGTACACGCTCTTAGGTGCTGGACTGATCTGTTTGTCGCGGCTGCGCCGCCGGATCCGGACCTGATCTTCTGAAACAACCAAAACCCGGCCCTGGGCTCCTGTCAAAGGACCCAGGGCCGGATAACTGCCCACTGTTCTGCCAGGAAAAGGCACAATCTGAAAGGACAGGTGCTAGGCCACTCCTGAATCAGTTGTTTGGTCTCGTCCAGCGTGAACCCGAGTGCCACGCAACCCGGCAAGTCCGGCAGGTAAGCCCACCAGCCGTTTGCCGACCTTTCATAGATGACCGGATATGTCATTTTCTTAAACCCGCCTGCTCCATTGGCGAACCAAGTGTTGTTTTAGCAGACCGGCGAATCTTTGAAGTTTACGCCGATTTTCCGTGTGGGGCAGGTTGCCAACCAGGTTGCCAACCTGCGGCGGGGTCTTCAATCGCAGACCTGTGCCGGACTTATCCAGGTCGTCCCTCGCTTGTAGATCTCGCCACTGGTCAACACCGCCACGCGCCTTTAAGGCGCGTATTTGGCTGTAGCTGCCCCCCCCCTACCCCTCCAAAGCCGCCACCAGAGCCCCAACGCACCCCGGCAAATACCCCCCCGGATTCCGCAACACCTCCCGAACGCCGTCCATAGTCCCAACCTTGGGCAGCATCCAGCAACACGCGCACTCCCGCCGGTGCTCCTCGCGGAACCTCGCCAGCCGGATACCCAATGACTCGAAAACCTCCACCTCCTCCGGAAACTCCGCCTCTTCCACCCGCGGAGCCCGGTCCAACCGCCCCGCCATGTCGCTGTACAAATTGTGGAAATGCCAAGCAATCCATTTTTCCATCGACGCCCCGCCTTCGCACCGGCCCGCCATGGCCTGCCGGATCGCCGCTTCCATGATGCGCTCCGCCATCGCGCCAGCCGGCCGAACCTCCAGCCGTTCGTGCTCCATCACCTGCCGCTCCGAATAGTCGACCCGCCCTGCGATCCCGGACCCCGCAGTCTGGGCCCCCGTATCGGTTAGGCCCCGCCCCCTCCGCACCCTTTGCCGTTCGTGTTCCTCCACCAGCGTTGAGCACGCTTTCGTGGCAGCCATCGCCTTTACCACTCGGTCCGGCGTTTCCGGGCAGACCGAAAAATACCAGCACCGCGTCGGCTGTTCGTCCCCCTCCCGCGCCTTGCACTCGGGCTTTCTACTACTCGTCTCGCGCCACACGCCGCGCTGCACAAACCACTCCCCGTCCTGCCAATTCGGACGCAGCGGGTCCCCCAGCCTGGCCACATACTCGTCGGGATTGGCTGAAAACGGGTCGAACGGGAGTTCGCCGAGGGTCGTCTCCCCCCGTGCCAGACGCCGCACCGCCTGCTGCCGGTCCTCCCGCGACTCGCACCCCGGTCGCAACCGCCCCTCGACAAACCACGCCAGCGAGAGCGGTCGCAGGGCGGCGGTAACAAACAAGTTGGGCAGACCAACCAGGCCCCTTTCCTCCAGCACCCGCTTTTTGATTCGAACCTCCATGCCAGCCCAGAACACCTCGTCCACCGTGCCGGGTACCGCGGCCCGTTCCAACTGGTTGAACCGGACCTCTACAGGCAGTTCGTCCCCGTATTCCCACCGGTCCAAGTCGTCCGCGGACTGGATTTTCCGCAGCAGCGTGGCTGTGCCTTGCGTGTTCAAGGCCAATGTTCCGACCGGCCGCAATTCCGGCTCGATCGGCCTCCGCAGGTCAAGATCGTTGGCTACTCCCATTCCGCTCCTCCCTCCAAGGCCTTCTGCGTCTGCTCCATCATCGCCCGGATCGTGATGTCCTCGTCCCTGTCCCGCCCGGCCAAGGCGTGCCACGCCACCGCGTGCTCCAGCTTTCTGGGAGCAACCTGGGGCAAGACCACGAACTGACCGTTCGCGTCCGCCTCCCGGACCGCGTACGACTCCGGCGGCGGTTCCACGGTCCATCCCAGCCCGAACGCTTCGAGGCACGCCCGACTGCAGATCCCAAAATGCCAGACGGTCTCGTCGAGACCTTTTGGCGCTCGACCCAGCACCAGCCCGTCGCCGAGCGTGGTTCCGTTCCCGGCGTGTACCCGCATCGGGTCGTTGAGCCGCGCCACATACTTGTCGCCGCTTTGGAGGAAAGGATCCAGTTTCAGGTCGCGCAGTTGCTTTCCTTCCTCCCACGACTTCCGGATGGCGGCCAGCCGGGCCTCCTTTTCGTCGAACTTTCCCCGCAAGGGCGCGCAAGCCGCCCACCCGAGCGGTTGCCGTGGCTGGTCCCGACGGGCGAGTGACGCCACCACAAACCAACCGTCGTTGTCCGGCTTGTGTTGGCGTGGGCCGAGACCCATCAGCGCTCTGAGTTCGCGGCTGTTCACGGACACCTCGATGCCGGACCAAAACAGCAAGCGTTCGTCATCGATGGGAAGCTCCTGGCAGGAATTCGGGATCACGTGAATTCCGATCTCCGGCCCGTACTCCCATTCCGGCACATCTGTGTTTTGGGCGACGACGGTAGCCGTACACCCCGGTCCCCGCCTGTCCCCCGCAACCGCCCCAACCGGCCCCAGAGCCCCCGCGGGCAAAGGCGCAACCCTCAAACTCCTATCCGCCGCAAAACCCATACGCGAATTGTATTCCCTCAGTTGCCGCACGGCTCCGCTGCTCCGTTGTGGGGCAGGTTGCCAACCTGCGGCCGGGTCGCCGACACGGCCACGCGCCTTCAAGGCGCGTTGTTTGCCTCTGGCTCCCTCGCCCTCCCCTCACCACTTGCCTTGCCTTCTTTGCAGCCAGCAACGATTCCCCGTGTGGGGCAGGTTGCCAACCTGCGGCGGGGTCGCCGACACCGCCACGCGCCCTCAAGGCGCGTAATTGGCTGCGGCACCGCTGCCTTGTTGGATCTCACTTCCCCAACCCCCAAAGGGGAAATAGCCCTCCCACCGAGGACTAACCCTTGAAACCACTCCAAATCGTCATCACCGGCGGCGGACCCTCCGCCACCTTCTTCCTCGCCCGGGCCCTCATGGCCGTTCAATCCGGCCTCCTGAAGGCCGAATCGATCACCATCCTGGACCCCCGCGTTCCCTCGTGGGGCGGCACACCCCACTCCACCCGCAGCACTTCCCTGCGCGTGAACATGCGCCTCAACCTCCACAACTTCCCCGGCAACCACATCGGCTTTGAAGCCTTCCTGGCCCAAATCGGTGCCACCGCCTTCGATCCGCCCCTCCGCGCCGACCTCGGACTCTACACTCGCCACGTCGCGGAAAACACAATCGCCCAACTCCGCAGCCTCGGCTGCAACGTTCGCCAAGTCCCCTTTGCTGCCACCGCCGTGCACCCGATCGGCAACGCCCCCGGCTACGTCGTCCGCGACGCCGACGGCGGAACCTGGCCTGGGACGCACGTAATTCTAGCCACCGGCCACCAGTCCCCGTCGTTGCCCGCTGCCTTCGCAACCGTGGACCCCGCCAAAGTCTCGTACTACGACGGCGGCACCTCGTTCGCGACCCGCATCTCCCCCAACGACCGCGTGCTCGTCATCGGCACAGGCCCTGGCGCGATTGACGTTGCCCGCTGCCTCGTCGAGGAACACGGCGTCGAAACCACCGTAAACCTGCGCTCCCGGCAAGGGCTGCTCTCTGCCGTCCAGACGCCCGATCCCGTCCCCGAAGTACTGGTGCAGGAGGTTGCAACGATCCTCGCGGGACTCGAACGCTCCCGCATCGCCCCGACCCTCGAACTCCTCGCCACCAGCCTCGCCCCGCTAATGCGCAGGGTCGATGCCCGCTGGGAACTCGCCCATTTCATCGGCCACGCTACCTCCGTGGACCCGCTGGCCCAGCTGTCCGAAGACATCGCGGCGGCGGAACAGGGCGGTCCCGCGTACCGTCAAGTGGTCGAGGCTATTGGCTCCCACGCCTCGCGCATCTGGCGTTGGCTGGGCCCCGTCCAGCAGGAGCGCTTCATGAAGGAGCGCGACGGCATCTTCCAGCGGCTGTACTACGTCAAGCGCCACGCCCAACTCGCGGGTACCGCGATTTGGCTCCGTGACCGGATGGTGGAAGGCCGGGTGACGGTCGGTTCCACGACGACGTCTCTCCCGGAGTTCGACCGCCTCGTCGTTGCCACCGGCCCCGAATACCGGGTCGCACGGACCACCAATCCGCTGATCCGCCAAATGCTGGCTTCCGCTCTCGCCCGGCCGTCACGGACGCCCTCAGGTCACGAATTGGGCGGATTGTGGACGCGCGACTTCCAGTTGGCAACCGCACCCGGAATCTTCGCGATGGGTAGCCTGGCTCGCGGGGAAGACTTCGCCGTCCACGGTTACCCCAGCTTGGACAAACACGCGAAGGCCATCGTCGCCCAACTCCGCTGATACCGCCCACCTGCGCCCCGCATCCCGAATGTACTTCAAGGCTGCGGGGCGCACGGTTTTGACTGGAGCTCGGAATCGCGGTCACAGGCCGCCAATAAATATTTCCGCTCCCCGCAACCAAAACAAAACAAAAGCGCGGACTCCCCTTCGAGCAGCGCAGAAACCATTCCCGAAGTTCGTTTTCCACCCCCTCGCGCACTACAATCACGCCGAGATGGAAAACACGACCCAAACCGAAACCCCGGCCCCAAAAGCTCCTCGCTCTGCCGCTCAGATCGCCGCCTCCCGCGCCAATGGTGCCAAATCCCGGGGCCCCGTCACCTCCGAAGGAAAAGCCATTTCCTCCCAGAACGCGGCCCGCCACGGCGTCTTCGCCCAGCACTGCACCATCCTTGGAGAATCCAAGGAGAGCTTCGCCCAGATGATGGGCGTCTTCTACGAAACCTGGGCCCCGGTCGACGAGCACGAATGCTGCCTCGTCGACACCATGGCCATGGCCATGTGGCGCCGCACCCGCCTGATCTCCCTTGAAGCCTCCGGCCTCTCCCACCAGATCGCCAAGTCCAACGCGACCTCCGTCAGCACGTCCGTCCAATACACGGCCCTCACCACACTGGCCGCCGACACCCGCACCTTCGAACTCCTCCACCGCTACGAGAAGGACTTCACCCGCATCTTCGAGCGCGCAGCCCGTTCCCTCATGGCCTACCGCAAGTTCCGCCAGGAATTTCCCGCCGCCCCCGACTCCGACCCCAATCTGGAACCGGATGCGCAACAGCCCGAAACCCAACCCGAACCCGAAATCCAAAATCAACAGAACGAACCCGAGCCCCACCCCCACCCCGCCCAAACCCGCCGCGGACGCCGCCACCTCAAAAGGCAAAAAGCCCACCCCAAACACGTCCCAACCACCTCCAGCCCCAGGGACAACCACCGCTAACCCACTTGAGCCATGCCCACCCCCCCAAAATCGCGGTCGCGGCGACCACACCCACCCACCATCACACCCGTAGTGTCGACGCAGCCCCGCTCCTCCGCACCCAAACCCGCTACCCTAGTTCCGTGGCCAACCCGACACCAAAATGCAGCCTCCTTCCCTTTGGCCTGTGGCACTGCGGGAGTGGCCCGACATGCAGGACGGTGCGCGCCATGACGAACCGCATCGGAACTCTGGCGGTCCTAACGGCAATGCTGACCTATCCCGCGTTTTCCCAATCCGCCCAACCTTTCGGCGAGGCCGAGATCGGCCGTTTCACCAAACTCGCCCTCGACTGCGTCGCCAAGGAATACCCAAACAAGATCGCCCACTCCCTGAACTCCGCCGCCGACGTCCAGCCCCCGCACCTGCTCACCCCCGCGTTTTACGGCTGCTTCGACTGGCATTCCTCGGTCCACGGGCACTGGCTCCTCGCGAGGGCGGCCCGGCTCCATCCCGCTGCCCCATTTGCTGCCGACGCCCGACACGCGCTCGCGAAAAGCCTCACCGCCTCGAACATCGCCGGAGAGGTGCGGTACCTGACCGCGGAAGGCCGGACCTCCTTCGAGCGTCCCTACGGCCTTGCCTGGCTGCTCCAACTGTCAGCGGAATTGAAGGAGTGGGACGACCCCGACGCCCGCGGCTGGGCGCAGGCGCTTCGGCCTGTGGAGTCAGCCGTGATCGCCCGCGTTTCCTCTTGGCTGCCGAAACTGGAGCATCCCATCCGTACCGGGGAACACAACAACACCGCCTTCGGCATGGGGCTCATGCTCGACTTCGCGCGGGCCACGGGCAACTCCGATTTCCAGAACCTGTTGCAAGCACGTGCCCGCGACTACTACGCGAAAGACCGCCGCTGCCCGGTGGACTACGAGCCGTCGGGTGAAGACTTCCTCTCGCCCTGCCTCGCCGAAGCCGACCTGATGCGGCGGGTCCTGGCCCCAAAGGACTTCGCTGCGTGGTTTGCCGACTTCCTGCCCGAAATCCCGTTCCAGCCCACCCGGGTCGCGGATGTAACCGACGGCAAGCTCTACCACCTGGCCGGTCTCAACCTGAGCCGAGCCTGGATGCTGGAGGGTGTACTTTCGGCGCTTCCCAAGGACAGCCCCAGGCGGGGCCGGTTGACGGATCTTGCCGCAACCCTGCGCCAGGCCGGTCTCGCGGCGATCACCGCGGACCACTACGAAGGAGGCCACTGGCTCGGCAGTTTCGCGGTCTACATGGCCACCGGCAGAGGGCTCCAGTAAGCCCTCCGGGGCGGATTTACACTAAATGACGTTCCCCGCACCCCCTGCCGGGTAACAATCCAAAGAGGGGTTCGTCATCTCCAGTACACGGATAACCAGACGCTATGAATAAAACGTTTCAGAGGGTGGCAGTGGCGGCAGCGGTGTGCTTTGCCATTGCTATTGCAAGTCCAGTAGCCCGCGCGCAAAACGCGGGCACAATTAAGGGAACGGTCACCGACCCGTCGGCCGCCGTCATTCCCGGTGTCACGGTGCAAATCGTGGGCAAGGGCGTGTCGCGTTCGGCCAAGTCCGACGGCAACGGAGCCTTCACGCTTGCACTGCCCCCGGGCACCTACAGCGTACGCGCTGATTCCAAAGGCTTTGTAACGTTTACTCAGCCAACGCTGAATGTTTCGGCGGGCCAAGTGACGGCGCTCGACATCGCTCTCCAGATCGCCTCCGAAACCCAGCAGGTGCAAGTGAGCGAGCAGGCCGCCGGCCAGGTGAGCGTGGATCCGTCCGAGAACGTCGGCGCGATCGTCCTCAAGAATGAGGATCTCGACGCACTCCCCGACGATCCCGATGACCTGCAGGCCGACCTCCAGGCTCTCGCGGGCCCCGCTGCCGGTCCGAACGGCGCGCAGTTCTTCGTCGACGGCTTCAGCGGTGGCCAGTTGCCCCCCAAGAGCTCCATCCGCGAAATCCGCATCAACTCCAATCCGTTTTCGTCCGAGTTCGACCGCCCCGGCTTCGGGCGCATTGAAATCCTGACCAAGCCCGGTACCGACAGCTACCATGGCAGCGCGTCGATGAACTACGGCGACCGTATCTTGGACACGCGCAATCCGTTCGTCACCGGCCAGGTCCCGGGTTACAGCACCAAAATGTTCTCCGGCAACGTTGGCGGGCCGATCAGCAAGAAGTCGTCCTTCTTCCTTGACTTCAGCCGCCGCCAGATCAACGAGAACAACTTGGTGAAGGCGCAGATCCTCGACAGCAAGTTCAACGAGGTCCCCTACACCGATGCCTATCCGACCCCGAATCGCTTCTGGTTGATCAACCCGCGCGTCGACTACGCCATCAACGCGATGAACACCCTGGTGGTCCGCTACAGCCATTCCAGTTCGTCCAGCCAAGCGGGCGTCGGCAACTTCTCCCTGCCGACCCAGTTGACGAAGTCGACCAACACCAACGACAGTGTGCAGATCACGGAAACGATGATTATCGGCACCAAGGCGGTGGACGAGACCCGGTTCCAGTTCCGCAACAGCCACTCGGACCAGGCGGCCGCGGGCGATTCGTCGATCCCCGGCATCGATGTGTCCAGCTCCTTCAACTCGGGCGGCGCGCCGTTCGTGAAGAACTACAACACCACCCGCTCGTTCGAGCTGGCGAACATTCTGACGACGAGCCGCGGTGCCCACGCGATCAAGTTCGGCATGCGCCTGCGGCACGACGGACTCGAGAGCTACTCGACATCCAACTTCAACGGCTCCTACAGCTTCAGCCTGCAGAGCGGCAAGACTCCCGCCTGCCTCGCCAGCTACACCAATCCGACTTCGCTCGACCTCTACCGCCAGACCCAGATCCTGCTGTCGCAGGGTACGCCGATCACGGCCGTGATCGCCCAAGGTTGCGGGCCGACGCAGTTCACGCAGAGCTCCGGCCAACCCCTGCAGTCGGTGCATCAATTCGACCTCGGCCTGTTCGTTCAGGATGACTGGCGCGTCAGGCCGAACCTTACCATCAGCACCGGCATCCGGTATGAAGGCCAGAGCAACATCTCGGACCACATCGATCTCGCGCCCCGCATTGCGATCGCATGGGCACCGGGAGCCAAGAAGGGCCAGACCTCCAAGACGGTCATCCGGACGGGCTTCGGCATGTTCTACGACCGCGTGTCGGAAAACACCGCCCTGCAGACCCTGCGTTTCAATGGCGTTTCCCAGCTGAACTACCAGCTGACCTCGACCAACGCTCCGCTTTCGTACTACCCGAACATTCCCCCGGCTTCTACCTTGGCTGCGGGATTGCTCCAACAGAACGTGTACCGCATCGATCCGACCGCCCAGGCGCCCTACATGATGCAGGCGGCGCTCAGCATCGAGCGCGCGCTGCCGAAGCGCACCTCGGTTTCAGTAAACTTGGTGAACACGCGCGGCGTCCACAGCCTGCGCACCCGCGACATCAACGCTCCGCTCGAAGGCACCTTCGGGACCACCGCGACGCCTCTCGGCGTGCTGCCTTTCCCTGGCACCGGCCCGATCTACGCCTACGAAACGACCGGCGTCTACAAGCAGACGCAGGCGGTGACCAACGTGAGCACCCGCTTCAACCGCCGGTTCACGCTGCAAGGCTACTATGCGCTCGGTTTCGCCAAGAGCAATGCAAGCGGCCTGCCGATGGACCAGTACAACACCGCGCTCGACTGGGGCCGCGCGCAATTCGACACCCGCCACCGGGGCTCGATCAGCGGTTCCGTCCAGCTCCCGTACGGGATCAGCGCGGCTCCCTTCGTGACGATGGCTTCGGGCTCGCCCTTCAACATCACGACCGGCGGCCAGTACAACGGTGACGGAATCTTCAACCTGCGCCCGGCGTTTGCCACCAGCAGTTCGACCAAGACCCGGCTCACTCCTTGGGGCAATTTCGACCTCAATCCGGCCCCCGGTGCCACGTTGATTCCGATCAACTACGGCGAGGGTCCGGGCAACCTGTCCGTCAATCTCCGGCTCAGCAAGGTTTGGGGCTGGGGTGAAAAGCGGGCCGTGAATCCCGACGATCCGACCGCTGGCGGCGGTAACCGCGGTGGCCGCGGCGGCGGCATGGATGGCGGCGGTGGCGGTGGTCCCCGTGGCGGCGGCGGTGGTGGTGGTCGCGGCGGTGGCGGCTTCGGTGGCGGCGGCTTTGGTGGCGGCGGCCGTGGCGGCGGTGGCGGTGGCGCGGCGAGCGGCAAGAAGTACAGCCTGTCGCTTTCGGTAAACGCCCGCAACGTGATCAACCATGTCAACTTGGCTGCTCCGACCGGGAACCTGACCTCGCCGTTCTTCGGCCAGTCCACCAACATCGGTGGCGGCGGCGGTGGCGGACCGTTCGGCGGCGGCGGCAGCGCGGCGGGCAACCGTCGCATCGAAGGCACGTTGCGATTGTCGTTCTAAGCCGAATCAAATCGGAAGACGAAAAGGCCGGACATCCTTCGGGGTGGTCCGGCCTTTTCCTTTGCTATCCTAAGCTCCGGAATGCGCAGCCTTGTCCTGACTTTGGTTTGTGCCGCCGCGCTGCACGCCCAGCACCCGGCGGCCGGTGCGATTCGGTGGGATGCCTGGCACGGAAAGCAGGGCGTGCCCGGACGGGCCGTGGAACAGGCGCTGGGACCTGTGGAGTGGCACTACCGGTTGCCGTTCTTCGCCAAGGTTGTGTCGGACACGGAAGTCTCAATCGACGGCACCTCGCAAGAGACCATGGACCGCGAGATCGCCTACGCGTCGGGGGCAGGGTTGGACTACTGGGCCTTTGTAACCTACGACGATGGCGATCCGATGAGCCTCGGCCTGAAGCGGTATCTGTCGAGTTCGAAGCGTGGCGACATCGGGTTCTGCCTGATCACGGAACTTTCCCGTTGGGGGACGAAGGCTTCGCACACCCAGATCAGCCGCTACGCCGCGCTGACGATGGAGCGTGGCTACCAGAAGACGGCGGACGGGCGTCCCTTGTTCTACTTGGGGTTCCTGTCGGAGGCGGAAGTGGAGAAGGCGTGGGGGACAGCCGCCGAACTCCGACGGGCCGTGGACGAATTTCGGGCGCTGGTCGGCAACCCGTACATCGTGATCTTGGACCCCAATCCGGCGCATGGTGCCAAATGGAAGACCCTGTTGGGTGCGGACGCGATTTCGGCTTATGCGGTGTCCAGCGGTGGAAGTGCATCACCCTACTCGGCGCTTGCGGCCTATGCCGAGGCCTTCTGGGACCGGTGCAAGGCCACGGGCTCCGAAGTCGTCCCGATTGTGATGTCGGGCTGGGACCGCCGTCCCCGGGTGGTAAATCCGGTGCCCTGGGAGACATACCAGAAGCCCGGCGTCGGGCTGGACCATTATTACCGGACAGGCACGCCCGTCGAGATCGCGGAGCACCTTCGGCACGCCGTGGACTGGATCGCAACCAACAAGACGACCGCGCCCGCGGGTTTGGCTTTGGTCTATGCGTGGAACGAGAACGACGAGGGCGGCTGGCTCACGCCCACCCTCGACGAGGGGGCGGCACGCTTGGACGCGATACGTCGAGTTCTGCGCTAGCGGACGACCGACGCGACCACCATTTCCAAAACCCGCCGCACCCCGTCGTCCACGCCGATCGGGCCGTCGTTGAACTGCGTGTGCGGAGACGGCTTCCAGTTGTCGCGCTTGCCGTCGTAGTACGAATAGCTTTGGGGAATGCCGGTTGCCGCTGGGTCGTATTGCGGGTCGCCGCCCGCCATCTTGTAGATGACCATGTCGAGCGACGGGATCACGTAGATCCCGAAGCCACCCGCACCGGACTTGAAATACGCGTCGCGGGGCGCGCCAGCCACATGGCCGTCCTGGTTGACCTCGAACATCAAGCTGTACGGCGCATGTGGCTGGTACTGGGACGGTTTCGAACACAGGTCGATGTAGTCGGCGGGCACCAACTGTTTGCCGTTCCATTGGCCCTTCTGCACGAGCAGGTACCCGAAACGCAGCGCGTCGGTGGAGTGGACAGCCACGCCGCCGCCACCCGGATTGTGGTCGAGCGGCGTGGCGCCCTGGTGGTTCTGCCAGCCCCACGTGCCCCAGCCCATCGGCTTCGCCAGCTTGTCGTCCAGATAGTCCCGGACCTCCTTGCCGGTCACATGGCGCAGCACGATGGAGGCGACGTGCGGCGATCCGGACGCGTAGGAATAGCCTCCGCCGGGCTTTGTCCACATGGGAATGCGCAGCGCGGCCATATCTTGGCTGAGGGGCGCGGCGGGTCTCGGAGCGGATTCGAACTTCACGGACGGCTCGCCGTTGACGAACCCGGCGTTCACGCCATCGCCCCGCAGTCCGGCACCCATGCCGAGCAGGTGGCCGAGGCGGATTTCGGCCTTCGCGGGGTCGTCGAGGGGCAGGGCTTCGGGCAGGTAACGCTCGTTGAAAACCTTGGTGTCCAAACCCTCGGGGAACTTGTCCTTGAACTCGGCGAGCATGATCCCGCTGGCGATGCTGACGTAGGCCTTGCCGACCGAGGCCATGGTCGGATTCGCCATTCGGCTGCCTTTGCCGTAGTACTTCTCGTAGACAAGGTAGCCGTGCCGGACCACCAACAGACCGCCATGTTGGCTGGACCGCTGCGCGTACTCGAACGCCTGGTCGAGGCGGCCCAAGTCAATTCCGGTCGTTTTGAGGACGCTGTCACGGTCTTTCAGGGTCCGCCAGCCGCCCTGGGAATCCGGGGGAGGGAAGTAGGGCCCGGCGGCGACTGCCAAGCTGGCGAGGGCGAGTAAAAGACCGACGGGACGGGACTGGCGACGAAGTTGCATCGCTGTCCATCTTATCGGAATGACGCTATGCCGCTCAGAACGTTGCGTTCAGCAGGGCGGCAAGCCGGTAGCCCGCCTTGGCAAGGGCTTCCCGTACCGGCCCAATGGACGCGTCAAAATACTCTTGGCCCAGCACGATCTCCTGTTTGGTGACCTTGTTTTTTTCAACCTCGCAGCCCACCTTCGCGCCTTCCGGCTCGATCGCGATGGCGGGTTTCATCGCCCCGTAAGTGACCTTGACGGCCAGTTCGTGGCCCTCCCAGGCCCATTTGACGGGGTCCTTGGTGTCGACGCCGTCCTTGCGGAACTTGGCTCCGTACTGGTCCTGCAGTTGCTTGGCGTAGGACTGTTGGGTCGCCTTGCGGGCGGCCAAGTCGCGTTGGATCAGCTTGAAGTCCCAAACGGCGTGCAGGTTCCACGAATTGGGCTCGTCGAAGAACTTCATCCCGGTGCAATTGCCACCGCTGTCCTCGTTGTCGGAATCATGCAGCGGCTGGTGCATGTCGCCGACGAAGTGGATCACGTACCGGAGGGCGTTGGTTCTGGCCGTACCGGTCTGCTTGGCATCCCGCAGGACTCCCAACTCGTAGTCCAGGGCGGAGGTCACGCAACCGGGCCGCGTGCCGTCCGGACGCGGGTCGGTCACCGGCTCGCACCACTTGTCGATAGGCCCGGAAGTGGCTTTTACCCATAAAGGAATGTCGATGTAGTGCCAAGTGCCGTTTTTTTCGTTCCGGCGCACGTCGTCCGCCCATGTGGAAGCGACGGCCATGGGGTCTGGCGGAACGTCCTTGCAATATGGGTTCAATGACTGGCTGGTCGGGTTGTCGGCCAATAGTTTGTCCACGGCCGCGGCCGCCGACTTCGTCAGGTTTTCCCGCGCGATCAAGGCGACCATCTGGTGGCCTTCGCAGCCCCATCCGAAAGCGGTTCCGGCGGAACCCGCCGCGAGTAACAGTAGTAAGGCTGGTCGCATTCTTCCTCCGCATTGTACCGGACCGTGGGCGTAATAGCACCAGTGATAGTACTGTTACTTCGAATGGCGGCGGACCGTGTAGGAGTCCAGCCGGCAGTTGTCATGTTCCAGCTTCCGGATGTCGTCCTGGATCTGAATGAGCTTGCCGGTCAGATGGTTGGACCGCTCCGACACCAAGAAGTGGGCAAGCTGAGTCTGCTTCTCCGGGGCTACCCCGCCGGTGCGCCGAACCTGTTCGGCATGCTCGACTTCCACATCGCCAACCGACTCCGATGCCGCTAGGATTTCGTCTGTCATGCTGGTATAGGCCTCGCCGGGGAACATCGAGTTGACTTGGACGTTGGCGTCCCGGACCTCTTCGGCCAAGCTTTCCACGAACATCGCCACGGCGGCCTTGCTGGCGGCGTAGACGGCGAAACCGGGGCGGGGGTTCGCAGCACCCTGGCCCGACACGACCACGATCTTGCCGCGCCGACGGTGGACCATGCCGGGTAGCACCGCCCGGCACGAGTTGAAGACGCCTTGGACGTTGGTCTGGACGACGTCGGCCCAGCTATTGGGCGAACTCCCGGCGAACGGTCCAATGGGTCCTTGCACACCGGCGTTGGCGATCAGGGCGTGGACGGGTCCCAAGGTACGGGACATCTCGTTGGCCGCCTTTTCCATCTGAAGGTAGTCGCGGACGTCGGCTTTGAACACTGCGGAGATCCCGCCGCTGTCCTCGATCTCGAAACGGGTCGAGTCGAGTTCGCCGAATGACCGCCCCAGCAGTCCTATCCGGTAGCCGATTCTCGCCAGCCCGATGGCCAGGCGCTTTCCGATCCCCCGGCCGGCCCCGGTGATCAGCACGTTCGATTCGTGCGGTAGACGCAAACCGGTAGTTTACACCCACCGGGCCGATCCGGTCGCCTGTGCGGTCCGATTCGGACTAGCGCAGGGTGTAAAGGCGATAGTTGTTTTCCATGCCGACTTGGTGGATACCCCATTCAGCGGCGTGGTCGCGCAGGTCGTCGGCACCGTAGCCACCGTCCTTGATGAGAATCCAGTGGATTCCAAGCCGTTTCAACTCGTCGCGGGTTTCGCGCCGGAGGGTGGGCCGGGGCGGTTCTGTGTCGTTGGTCGACGAGGCGTCGAGCGCCTTCCAGTGACCGTCGATCCAAGCCCACGGGTTTAGGGGGAGCCAGCGCTGATCCTCGGATTGGGCCAGGGCGATGCGGTCCAACGTGGTGGGTTGGCCGAAGTCGGTCTCGATCCACATGCCCGGCTCCATGTATCGGCCGGAGGTCCACCAGGAGACGGGTCTAGCGTCGAAGGCGTAGTGGAGTTCCCAAGGGTTGTCGGATGCGGTCGAACGCCAGGCTGGGGCAGGGGGGATGGCTTGATCCCCGTGCAGGTAGTGCAATTCGCTGATGCGGATGTCGGTATCCCTCTTTGCATCGGCTATGAGGCGGATCTTGGTGGTGGTGACCGGCGGGAAGCGAAGCTCGGTGTTCAACGTGGTGCCGAGTTCCTTGACTACCGGCATAAGCAATGTGAAGAAGGTTCGTCGGCCCAAGGCGGAGTCGAAGTTGCCGAGCAGCGTGCGGTGTTGGTAGGCCATTTGCCCCATGCTCGGCGAATAGACGAGGTCGCCGGGAGGGACGAGGCGGTCGAGCATCAAGCCAGGTTTGTAGTCGCCCCAGTTGGCGCGCAGGAACTCGTCCTCTGGCTGGAGGCGGAGGGCGGCCCGGTAGTCGATCCGGTCGATGCGCCATTGGTAGCCGGGCGTCCAGCGTTCGATCATGTCGGGCCAGGAGAGAGTTGCGTGGGTGAGGACGGCCAGCACCGCCAGGGGCACGCCGAGTTTGGGAATCTCCATGAGGCCGATTGCCATGGCAAGGGCGAGGAACGGGAGGCTGGGGATCAGGAAGCGCGCGCCGGTGTTGGTGAAGAAAGGGAGGAAGACCGGGAGGAACGCGAGCAGGAGGAGGCGTCCGGGTTTTCGGCGTAGTGCGAGGAGCGCCAGGGGGGCAAGGATGAAGACGGGGCCGAGTACTCCGGCTAGTTTGCCGCCGATGATGGCTTGGTACGGGAGGTCGGGGAGTTTGACGCCGCCCATAGTGCGCATGGCAGCGCGCAATTCGTCTTCGATTGTCTGGTACATCCAAGGGTTCGGGAACCAGTGGTTGAAGAGCGGGAAGAAGGGGTTGTGGAATTCGATGGCGTTTTTGACGAGCCACGGGGCGGCGGTTAGAAGGGCCGTGGTGGTCAGGATGGCGGCGGGGCCGAGTCCGGCGGTCAGGAGGACGGCGAAAAAGGCATAGATGGCGAACGGCGCTGCGGTCATCTTGCAGCAGAAGATGAAGCCGGTGAGGATGCCTGCGGGGATCAGGAGTCGGTTGTTGCGTTCGCAGCGCCATAGTTCGATCAGGCTGAAGGCGGCGAAGACGATGGCGGCGGTGGCGACGTCGTTGTAGGCGATGGTGCCATCGCGGCCGACTACGGGGGCGAGGTAGAAGAGGAGGGCGGCGACGATGCCTGCTTTTTCGAGGTTTTGGCGGCGTGCCCAAGCGCGCATGCCGACGGGGAGGGTGAGCAGGAAGAGCAGGTGGACGACTGCGGCTGCGGAATGCCGGCCTAGGGCGAAGGCAGGGATGAAGAGCATCTCGATGCCCTGGGCGAGACCGGCGAACATGTAGTTCGGCATGGTGTAGAAGCCGTGGTGGTCGAGGTAACGGGTGACGAGGCCGAGGTGGTAGCCGGTGCCGTCGGGGCTGGTTTCGGGGGCCATGGCCACGATCAGGTACATGGTGCCGAAGGTTAGGTAGGGGATGTAGAAGAGGAGATGCCAGGGTAGGGGGAGGGTGGGTGCGGAGGTTCGGTTACGGCTGGCTGAAAGCCCGCCGCGGCCAATATTGGCCGCCCCACACAGACAGAGTGCAAGTCCTGTGGTGAGGAGGATGGGGGTGTAGAGGAGGTGGGTGGCCGCCAAAAGGAATACGATGGTGCTGAAGATGGCGGCACCAAGGGTGAATTCCAGGAAGGACTCGCGGCCCTGGATGTTGCGGAGCAGGAGGTGGCCGCAGGCTCGGCAGACCAGGTACACGAAGAGTGCGGCTAACAGGATCAAGCGAATTGCCTCCGCAAGGATGGAACTACCGCTGCTGCCGCGGCGGCGGGGTCGAAGGGGCGGCCCAGGAAGTCTCCGATGCGACGCGCGGCGGTGGTCGGGTCCGACAATACTTCGGAGTAGGAAAGGGCCAGGACGCCGACGCCGGGGCGTGCGTCCAGCCAGCGGCGTACTTCTTCCTCGTGGCTCAGGTACGCGCGCTCCAACTCTTCCGTTGATAGGGCTGCGGCCTGCTTGGTGCGATCCAAGCGCTCCAGCATCCGGCTTTGGGAGGCCGCCACTTCGCGGAGGTTGCGCTGGATCAGGATAATCCGGTACGTTTCGCCAGCGGGCAGGTAGGGCACCAGCGGAAGCACCAGCTTGACCACTTTGCCACGGGCTTGGGGAATCCAGGAACGGTCGCTGCGAAGGCGCGTGGCGGGTTCGAACTCGAAATAGCCGCGGGGGTTGTCCTCGTCCGGCGGGCGGAGGCCGTCCTGCAGCGGTTCCACGCCCCCTGCGGTTACGGCCTGCATCATCATGGATGTGCCGCTGCGGGGTAGTCCGGTTACGACCACGATGTCGGCGGCGGGATCGGGCGAGGGGCCCAACTGGCGTTCCGTGAATTGGGGACGGGCGGTCGGCGCGGGGGCGACCGGCGTTTCCGTCAGGGCCTTTTCCCGGAACTCGACCTGTTGCGTGGCCAGGGCTCGGTGCACGGCGGCGTCGCCGAAGCGGCCCTGGTTGGCGTAGAGTTCGGCCAAGGTCAGTCGGGCGTCAACGAAGCCTGGAGCTTGGTACAGGGCGACGCGCAGGGTCTGCTCGGCGGCTTGGTATTCGGACCGGCGCAGTTGGGCCAGTCCAAGGAGATAATGCAGGCCCGGTTGGAAATAGACGAGGCCCAGCGAGCGGGCGGCATGGCCAACTACTTCGTCCCAGTGCTCCTTGCGGGCGTGGAGGCGTGCCGCCAGACCTAGTGCGGCGAAGTTCTCGGGGTCGCGGTCCAGCGCCTCGGTGACCCAATCGAGGGCTTCGTCGGTCTTGCCCTGCTTGGCGAAGTTCTCGGCGAGGATCATCGCGGGCATGCGGACGCCAAGTTCGGCACAGATGGCCTGCAGCTTCTCAAACGCTGCGTCAGCTTCGGCAGACCGGCCCCGCGCTGTCTCCAGCCGCAACCGCAGCAGTACCCGCATGGGAACGTACCCGCTGGCTTGCTCGTGCAGTCGTCTCCGTTCGTAGTGTTCGCGCTTGTCGTCGGGGGACTGCGCCGTGTCCAACTCCGAATCGGGCTTCGCCTCGCGCCGCCGAACGAGCTCCTCGGCGGAAGTTTGGGCTGAGACGGGTGCGACCTCCTCATACCTGTTCAACAGTTCATCGGCATCGTCAAATCGACCCAACGACAGCAACGACCCGAATAGGCACTCGACCGCACGGTGTTCCGCCGGGTTGGCCGCCAGCAATTCGCGGTAGAGTGGAATCGCCTCGTTGGGCTGTCCGGCGTCGTCGTATGCGCGGGCGAGGTTGTACTTGAGCTCGGTCAGCGTCTCGGCCATCTGGACCGCGACATCCTCTTTGGGAGGGGCGATGTAGCCGAGGGCCACCAGCTGCTTCATGGATTCGGCGGCGGCGACGGGGTCGAGGCCCGCCTCGCGGTCGAGCAGGCCGGCGTTGCCTTCCACCGTCTCCCAGGAGTCGATGTATTCGACGGGGGGGCCGCCGGGTTCCAGGGCGTTCACGAGCACCTTGCCGTCCATGTCGCGGCCGACGGGGAGTCCGAAAAGGTGGAGCACGGTAGGAGTAATGTCGAGCAGGCTGGCACCGTAAATGCGCTCGTCCTTTAGGATGCCGGGACCGCTCAAGCAGAAGATGCCGAAGTGGCGGTGTTCGGCGGCGGGTCCGGCGGCCTCGGCGGGGGTGGAGGCGAGGCGGTGCTCGTCGGGGTGGAAGCCGTGGTCGCTCAGGAGGAGGACGGTGGTTTCGGGGCCTGCCAGTTGGAGTAGGCGGCCCAGCATCGCGTCATGGAATCGGTAGGCGTTGTCGATGATGGGGCTGTAGATTTCGAAATCCTCCTCGCGGATCCAGGGCAGGCGGGGCGGGTGGTAGCCCATGAAGGCGTGCGAGAAGTGGTCGATGGCGTCGAAATAGACGGCGGCGAAGTCCCAGTCGAGGTGTTCGAGGACCTCGGTGGCGGCGGAATGGACGTTCATGGCCTCGGCGATGAGCTTGGCGAGGGTGTGGATGCGCTTGTCCTTGTCCTGGTCGACGCGGTCGTAGCGGGGCGCGAACATTCGGATGGCCTCGCCGGGTAGCTCCATGGGGGTGACACGGATTTCGGCGAGGCGTTCGCGCCATGAGGGGGGATGGACGGAGCCTGGGACGAGCTTGGCGGGGTCGGGACCCTCGCCTGCTTTGGAGAAGAAGTCGGAGACCATGACGCCGGAGATGGGCTCGGCGGGATGGGAGGGCCACCAGCCGACGACGCCGGGGGTGAGGCCTTTCTGGTTGAGGATGTTCCAGACGGCTTTGACCTTGCGGCTTAGGGAGGAGACGGGGCGGATCGAGATGCCGTCGGGCGCGGGTTCGGAGAAGCCGTGGACGCCGTGCTTGGTGGGGCGTTTGCCTGTGGCGATGGAGGTCCACAGCATGGGGCTGTAGGGCGGGTTGAGGGTGGCGATGTTGCCGATGACACCGTTTTCGACGAGGCGGGCGAGGTTGGGCATTTCTCCGCGGTCGAGGAGGGGGTGGATGACTTTCCAGTCGGCGGCGTCCCAGCCGACGAGGAGGAGGCGGCGTTTTGGGGTGGAGGTGGCCACGGAACTAGGGTAGCTGGTTGGCGTGCGGGGGAACGGGGCTAAGGCTGCGGGGATGGGCGCACTACGGGTGTGAGGGTGGGTGGGGTTGGTCTGCGTGGCCGGAGTTTGGGGGTGGTTGGGCATGGTTTTGGGTGGGTTAGCGGTGCTTGGGGTGGGCTTTTTGCCATTTGAGTTGGCGGCGTTCGCGACGGGTTAGGGGGTGTTGGGGGTGGGGCTCGGGTTCGTTTGGTTGGATTTGTGGCGGGGTTGGACCGGGGGTGGAAGGGCTGGCGCTATCGGATGTACGGTCACGGCTGCCAGGAAAGGCCGCCGCAGCCAAGAATGGCTGCCCCACAACGGGTGAATCGGATTGGGTTGGGGGCTCAGGTTTGTTTGGTTGATTTTGTGGTTGGGTTCCGGATGCGGCGTCGGGCACGTGGTTGGGGGCGGATTCGGGCTCGGGGTCGGGGAGGTCGTAGGGGCTCGGGTTCGTTTGGCGCGCTTTGCGGTAGGCGTCGAGGCTCTTGGATGCGCGTTCGTAGGCGCGGGTGTGGCGGGCCTCGTATCGGTGGAGGAGTTCGAGGGCCTGGCTTTCGGCGGGGTTGGTGATGAAGCCCTTGAAGG
>CAIVPR010000142.1 GCA_903907865.1 uncultured Acidobacteriia bacterium | reverse complement strand
GGACCTTGTCGATGCTCTCGATTCGATTCCGCATCAACTCCATCGCCGCCGCAAGATCCGCAGGTGGGATGCTCTTGAAAAACTCGTCAACCACCTCGGGCTCGCTCAGACCACGCCCCTCCTTGGCGATTTGCTCCAGATGCCTGACCGATTCTCGAAAGCCCAGTTCGTTGAGTTCGGTCGCAGCGGGAATCGAATTGGTCTTGGCACCAGACTTCGGAACCGTTTTCGCGGCCGACTTCATCTGCTCGTACGTCGAGGGCACAGCAGGAAGACACTTGATGACCTGGAACGGCCTGAAGTTGGCCTTCACCAACAGAGGCGAAGCCTCCAGCCCCTTCACCTGGACTTCCCACAGAAGATTTCCGGCTGGCTTAGCCCGCATCTCTCACTGGTCAGAGGCAGAGGTCGGCATGGCAAGTGCTAAGTAAGTGGCATGAAGGATGATGCAGATTCCAAGAACGAGACACCTGTCCTGACAGAGTGTGGAGAGCAACCCCTGCTGTTTCCGGATTTTGGACCGCGTCCTGTGGTCGTCGACTTCAATGGCGGGGACATCAGTTCGGATGGAGGGTCCGTCCTCTTGGGCCAGACGGACCGGAGCCGGGGTCACCTTCGGCGCTTTGCATCCTGCTTCACGGACCATCGGAGGCCCGAGGCCATCGAACACAGCTTGGAGGAACTCCTGCGGCAGCGGGTTTACGGCTTGGCGCTGGGCTACGAGGACCTCAATGACCATGACCGTTTGGCGCAGGATCCGTTGCTGGCGGCGGTCTGTGGAAAGGCCGACCCCAAAGGAGAGGACCGCCAGCGAAAGGGCGATAAGGGCAAGGCATTGGCGGGCAAGAGCACTCTCAATCGCCTGGAACTCACGCCGGTGGAAGCCGGTGCAGCCAGCCGCTACAAAAAGATCACCGCCAACCATGAGGCGATTGAGGCATTCTTCATCGACGAGTTTGTCCGCTCCCTGGCAAAGGGAACGACCGAAGTGACACTGGACATCGACGCAACTCATGACCCGATCCATGGAGAGCAGGAGGGGCGCTTCTTCAGCGGGTTTTACCGGCAATACTGCTTTCTGCCCCTCTACATCTTCGCCGGACACTGGCCGGTTCTTGCCTGGCTGCGCAGCAGCGACCATCAAGCCAGTCACGGGGCCTTGGAGAAAGTGCAGCTCATCGTCAAGGCGCTGCGGCACCGCTTCCCACGACTTCAAATCCGCCTGCGGGCGGACAGTGGCTTTTGTCGGGATGAACTCATGACCTGGTGCGAAGAAAACGCCGTTCGGTATCTCTTTGGCCTCGCTCGGAACCCAGTTCTCCAGCGCATTCTGCGCGGTTCCCTTCGCACCGCCAAGAGCATGCAGCAATTCAACAACTCCGAGGCCGAACGGGTCTTCAAAGACTTCGGCTACCGGGCCAGGAGTTGGTCCACGACCAAGCGCCGTGTGGTGGGCAAAGCCGAACATACCCGCTTGGGAGCCAATCCCCGGTTCATCATCTCCAACATACCAGCCTCTGAAATCCCTGCCCGGGAGCTGTATGAAGTCCTCTATTGTGGACGGGGCGAGATGGAAAACCGGATCAAGGAACAGCATCTGGACCTCCATGCCGACCGGACCAGTGCCCACACCCTGCGGGCCAATCAACTGCGCCTGTGGTTTTCCACCCTCGCCTACCTGCTCATGAACCAACTCCGCCAGTTGGGGTTGGCGGGAACCGAACTTGCCAGGGCCAGTTGTGGAACCATCCGCACGCGCCTCCTGAAAGTCGGCGTCTTGGTCCGGGTCAGCGTTCGTCGGATTGTGGCTTCGATGAGTTCAGCCTTCCCACTCCACTCACTCTTCGCCTTGGCACTGGGAAGACTCAGACAGCGACCTGCCAGTTAACAGGAAATCAGACAGCTCCAGACATCGGAACGGAGACTATAGGAAAGAGTCTTCAGCCACCGCTTTGACTCCACCGCCATTGAAAATCGGACATTCAACCATCAAAGACCAGTGCACCTCACTTCCCCCCTCATTCCGAGCCTCTCCGTACCATTCTTCAGAACCTTCTCCACCGGATCTCGAAATCATTCAGCCTTTTTGCTCCATTCCCAGAATGCCGTGAGACATGCGGGCTAGC
>CAIVPR010000141.1 GCA_903907865.1 uncultured Acidobacteriia bacterium | reverse complement strand
CGGTTACCGGCTGATTCCGCCGAGCCGCGACCGCGAGGGAGCGTTCTTTTCGGGTACACCAAATACAGAGAGGGGGAGCGGCTTTCGCCGCTCCCCCTCGTGGTTTCGATTCGGATGATCGATGAAGATCCGAACTAGTTCTGACGACGGCGACGGGCGATACCCGCCAGAAGCAGAGCGGAACCGGCGAAGACCATCGTGGACGGCTCCGGGGCTGCATTGACATCGGTGTAGGTGTAGATGTAATCCACTTCCAAACCGCCCGCCAACGCCGTCAAATTCGCCGTGTTGGTGGGGATGGAGACGGAGGCGGGAATCGTACCGTTGTTCGTGGCACCGTCCAAGCTCATGGTGAAGTTGACACTGCCAGCGCCGACGTAGTCGGAGAGAACCGTGGCCCAGTTGCCGTCGGTGCTCAGGTACTGACCCGTGCCGATGTCAGAGCCAGTACCCGAGAAGCTCGTGGTGCCGGTGCCAACCGACAAGCACTCCGAGAAGTTGCCCGAGGGCGCCGTGCCTGAAGCGCAGGCCTTCTTGCGTTGCACATTGGTTGCAACGCTAAACGTGGGGACGGCGATTGCCAAGCCAGTCGTGATGGGGTCGTTCAAAGTCACAGCGGCGACTTCCTGAATGGCAGTGCCGGAAGTTGGGCTACCAAACGTTCCGCCCAAACCGGTGATGGAACCAATGAACTGCGTGGTGCCAGTTGCATTGCTCACGCTCAAAGCCGCGCTGATGTTGGCCGTGATGGCAAGATCCACTTCCGTGAGGGTCAGTGCGCTGCAAGTGTGGCCGACGGGGCAAGCCGCCTGAATGGCCGCGTTGGTCGTGGTTGCGTTGAACTGGGCTGCTGACGAGGTCAGGCCCGTTGCAGGTGCCGCAGCACCGGGGACGTTGCCGAATACCGACGTGGTCACGGTGATGGTGGTTGCCGAAGCGTTAGCTACGAGCAGTACCAGTCCCATCGCAGGAGCCAGGATCGTTCCGATTCTCCGAATTGATGTCATGTCTTGATAACTCTCCGTTTCAAAATTTCTCTCGGCGACAACTGTCGCCGTCGAACAGATACGACAATAGCTTACCACGCCCAAACCCGATTGCAAACGGTTTTTAGCGGCAGGCCCAAGCAGACCTTGTACCAGTACCGGCGTATGCGCTCAACCTGCCCCTCGTTGCCGACAGGATGCGTCGGCTGCATGGTGCAGATAGGATCATCTGCCACTCCCAAAGACAGTGTACCATCGTCTGGACCCGGAAGCAATAAGAAAACGCAAGACTCGCAAGACTTGATGTCAACAGCACGTCAAGGCACCCGAAAAGCGCGCTGATCGTCGCCCGCATGTAGGTGAACCGCGCCAAATGGCTCGAAAAAAACGCTCCCTCGCGGTCGCGGCTCCGCAACATGCTGGTTTCCTACCACCTAAAGATGCTGTACAGATTGCTGAAATCGTCGGTCCAGGTGCGCAGTCCAAGCATCGGCTCGATCACCGATGTCTCGTCCCGAAACTCGGCTCCCTCGAAAAAGTCATACCGGGATGTCACAAGCACCCAATCGCTTACCGCGTCCACACTGTTGCGAAGTTTCGTGTGCACGACGATGCGAGCCTCCTTCTGCCGCTCGAACGCCGCTTGCAGCAGAACCGGTGCCAGGTTGAGGTAGGAGTTGGAGACATGGATGGCGAGCACCCCGTCCGGTTTCAGATGCCGCCAGTAGGCTTGGAAGGCCTCGCGCGTCAGCAGGTGGACCGGGATCGCATCGCCGGAAAAGGCGTCGACCACCAGAATGTCGAAGTTTTGCGCGGGTTCCGCCTCCAACGACAGGCGGGCGTCGCCCATCACCACGGAGACTTCGGCCTTGGAATCAGAAAGGAAGCTGAACTGTTCCCTGCTGAGCTTGTCCACAAGCGGGTTGATCTCATAGAACCGGTACCGGTCATTCGGTCTGCTGTAGGCGGCCAGTGTTCCGGCCCCAAGGCCGATGACGCCGACGCTGAGTGGACCCGGCGGGGATACCGTCCGTATGACGCGACCGACGCCCGATGCCTCCGAGTAGTACGACGTGGGAATCCGCCTGAATTCGGGACGCTGCAACTGCTCCCCGTGGTTGACCGTGCCGTGCGACAAGGTTCGGAGCACTCCGAAGTCCGGAAGTTCCGCCTCCGTCACCACCAGGCCACCATACGAGTTCCGTGCGTACAGCCGGACGCGTGTCTGGCCCGAGACGGCCGTGCGCTGGATCACCCAAATCCCGGCCACAGACGACAGAACGATCACGCCCAAGGCCAGCCGACGCGAATTCCTGTTTGGCGCTGTCCGGGCAAGGACCAGCAGGCCCAGAAGGGAGCCGAGTGTCGCGACAAACACATCGTTGGAGGCGGCGAACAGGGAGTCGGCCCAAACGGATGTTGATCCCACTTCGCCAAGGCCCGTGACGCGGACTCCGACGTAGACGGCGCACGCGAGGGCTGTCGCGACAACCAACAACATGTCCACCGGGGTCTTGAAAGCAAGCCGTTGACCTGCCCCGAGAGGGGCTCGGCAGTTGGACCAAAGGAGCGCGGCGAAAAGCCCGAAGCTGGTGCACATCAAGATTGCCAGGTCGTCCACCGCATTGAGCACGTGGGGCGCCACCAGTGCGACCAATGCCCCCCCGATGGCCCCTCCGGTGGAGATCATAAGGTAGTAGCCCGTCATTTGGTCGGTTGCTGGTTTTCGTCGGGCCAGTTCCCCGTGGCAGACCATGAAGACGACAAAGCTGAACGCAAGGGCGACGCCGATGGCCGGGAAGATGCCCCACGGCACGTTTCCCGTGACGTTGAAAACCATGAATCCACTGGCCGCGACGGCCGCGAACGCGAAGAAGCCGCGGTGGTACCAGCGCTCGGAGTCGAAACAAATGATAAAGCTCAAGAGGTAAAGGCTGAGCGGAACGATCCAGAGAAGGGGAATCGGGGCGAGGTTCTGGGTCAGATGGTGTGTGATGGCAAGCAGCAGAGCGGACGGCAAGGCCGCGAGGCCGATCCACAAGGCGCGTTGGGCTGGCGCAACCTTGGCGGTTTTCAAGGCGGTGGCCACCAATGTTTTGGCCACGACCGGTACACCCGCGACTTGCGGGCTCGCCAGACCGCGGCTCTGGAAGGCAATCCACAAGCACGCCGCCCAGTAGAGGCCAAATATGCCGGACCAAGCCCATGCCTGTTGGTGCCCGGTCAGGAATGGTTCCACCAGAAATGGATACACCAGCAACCCAAGCATCGACCCGGCGTTGGACAGGGCGAAATACCGCCATGTGGAGGCCCCGTCGCGGGACCGTGAAAACCACGTCTGCAGCAGCGGGCTGGTGGACGAAAGAAGGATGTAGGGGAGCCCGACCGTGGCGGTCAATAGAACAAAGATGCCAACCAGCGGTTCCGAGCCGCCGCCCGGCTTCCAGCGCACGGCCGGAATGATGGGTAGGAACAACAGACTTGCCGCCAGCAGGCACATGTGGATGGTGCCGCCGAGCTTCTGCGGTCTTCCGCCGAGCCAATGCGCGTAGGCGTAGCCCGCTAGAAGCGCTGTCTGGAAGAAGAGCATGCAGCAAGTCCAGACGGCGGAGGATCCGCCGAACCACGGCAGGATCAAACGCGCGATCAAGGGCTGGACTTGGAATACGAGGAACGCGCCCAGAAAGATGGTCAGGGCAAAGATCAAGTTGGGCAGGCGATTGCGGGTTGGGGTCGTTGGCATGGGTCGGAGGAGGGGTATGGACGGACGCCTCCCGCAATTATAGCGATGATGCCAACATTGATCGGGCTGGAGGATGCTACCCTAGCCAAGAAGGAGTCCGACCCTATGAAGCTATTCAAAGTCGCCGCCCTGACATTCTCGTCAGTCGCGGCATTGATGGCCCAGCAGGCCGGCGATCCCCAACCCCTCAAGGTTGGCGACGTCGCGCCGAACTTCACCCTTGGTTCCACCATGGGTGGCAAAGTCACGCTGGCCGATTTCAAAGGCAAGAATCCGGTAGTGGTGGCGTTTTTTCCCGCCGCTTTCACCGGTGGCTGAACGAAGGAATTCACCGCGTACCAGGCTGGTATCGCAAAATTTGAAGGCAACGAAACGAAGGTTTTCGGTCTCAGTACCGACAACACTCCCTCCCAGAAAGTCTTCGCAGAGCAGTTGAAGCTTTCATTCCCCCTCCTGAGCGACTTCCGCGACAGATCAACCTCCAAAGCCTACGGGGTATTGCGCCCCGACGGGATGGCCAACCGCGTCACCTATGTGGTGGACAAGGAAGGCAAGATCGCGTTTGTGGAAGTTGGCAACACCGCGATAGACCCGACTGCGACCGACGAGGCCTGTAGCCGCCTTGCGCATCGGGCGCAACAAGGAGCGGAAAAGAAGTAATTCCGACCGGGGGCAGGCCGATACGCCCGCCCCCGGAAACCTTCCGTTAGTACGACTTCGCGATCACCACGCGGCGATCCACTTCCTCGCCCGTAACGATGCACTTGCCGCCGCCGTCGTACTCGTCCACCAGGGGAATGTTCCGCACCGTGGCCTTGAATTCCTTCAGGCGCGCGTCGCATGCGGGGTCGTCTTTCACCCGCGCCATCACGAATTTCCCGCCGCCCTTTTCGGCAGTCACGTTCTTCAGGATCTCCTCGACCTCGCCGATGGATTCCGCCGTGACCGTGTTGTCCTTCAGCCGCTGCTTGGCCGACGCCAGCAGATCCCCCTGCATCGCGTCGAGAACCGCCGCCAGCCGCGCCGACAGGTCTGTCTGGGCGAGTACCTCCTTGGTGCCCGTGTCGCGGCGCTTGAGCACGATGTTGCCCGAAGCGATGTCGCGCGGGCCCAGTTCCAGCACCACGGGCACGCCGCGGCGCTCCCAGTGGAAGAATTTGGCGCCTGGGGAGTGGCCCTCGCGGAGGTCCACCTTCGCGCCGACTTCCTTGGCGATGCGATGGGCGGCTTCCAGCACCGGGCCCTTCTCCTCGTCCTTCCGGTAGATCGGCACGATGACGGCTTTGACGGGGGCGAGTCTGGGGGGAAGCACCAAGCCCTTGTCGTCGGAATGGCTCATGATCAGGCCGCCGATCAGGCGCGTGCTGACGCCCCAGCTCGTTTGCCAGACGTAATCGAGTTGGCCTTCCTTGTTCTGGAACTTGACGTCGAAGGCACGGCCGAAGTTCTGCCCGAGGTCGTGGCTTGTGCCTGCCTGGAGGGCGAGGCCGTTCTGCATCATCGACTCGATGGAGTAGCTCCGCAGCGCGCCCGCAAATTTTTCGGCACGGGATTTGACGCCCTTGATGACCGGCATGGCCATCACGTTCTCGGCGACATCGGCATAGACATCGAGGATGCGGAGCACTTCTTCAAGCGCCTCATCGTGGTTGGAATGGGCCGTGTGGCCTTCCTGCCAGAGGAATTCGGTGGTGCGGAGGAACATGCGGGTGCGGAGTTCCCATCGGACGACGTTGGCCCACTGGTTGACCAGGATGGGGAGGTCGCGCCAACTCTGGATCCACTTGGAAAAAAAGTGGCCGATGATGGTTTCCGATGTGGGGCGGATGACGTACGGCTCTTCCAGCTCCTTGCCGCCGGCAATCGTGACAACGGCCAGCTCAGGCGCGAAGCCCTCGACATGCTCGGCTTCCTTTTTCAAGAAGCTTTGGGGGATCAGGAGCGGGAAATAGACGTTGCTGTGTCCCAGTTCCTTGAACCGGGTGTCGAGTTCCTTCTGCAGCAACTCCCAGACCGCGTAACCGTTGGCCTTGATGACCATGCAGCCTTTGACGATCTCCGCCGGCTCGGCCATGTCGCCTTGGAGGACAACGTCTTGGTACCAGGCCGCGAAATCCTTGCCGCGGGGAGTGATGGGTGATTCAGCCATATCGGGTGTTAAACCTTCAGGTTAATTCACGCGGGCGCACCGCCCGGCTCGATGCAGCACGGAGATAGTCCGGAATGCTGGGCCCGACCGTCAACCGGTCCAATTTGACCCACCCCGCCCGGCCGCAGTAGCACTGGATGGATCTCCCGGCATCCAACTAGCAAATGATTGAAAGCACTGCTACGGTTGCC
Source organism: uncultured Acidobacteriia bacterium (assembly GCA_903907865.1). GTDB lineage: Bacteria > Acidobacteriota > Terriglobia > Bryobacterales > Bryobacteraceae > BOG-234. The sequence continues at coordinate 185,929 of CAIVPR010000141.1, read as the reverse complement.
TCCAACCTCCCGGATTGCCCGCCGCGGCAGGCCTTTGCGGCATCAAGAGGCGGACAGCAGACCTCGATTCCGGTGCGGCGTTCTGTCGCAGGGGTAGGTGTATACTGGAAATTCTTGTCGAGGCGGGAACGTGACCCGCGCCGGAAGTTTCTCGCGCCGCCGCGAAAAAGTTTTGCCTCCGGCCCTTTGGAAAACGGCAGCGATGGGGCATAATGTTCTCTTGGTCCTCCGCACAGAGAACTGGCAATCGGGACAGTCCAGTCCGATGGCCTCCTATCCAGTAAAACGCGAGTCGCGGCCAAAAAGTTCCACTGGCCAAACTCGGACCCTGACCGCCGCAGCAACTGTAAATGTAGCGACCGTATAACCCATGGCACAGATCTTCACACCTGGCGCGAATTCGCTGGCCCGCACGAGCATCATCGTTACTGTGCTCGCATTGGGTGGGCTCCTCGGAGCACTGTACGAACTCAGTGCCGACTCAACCTATGCGACGCGCCAAGGCGACGCGAGGGAACAACCTATTCCGTTCAGCCACGCCCACCACGTCGGCTCAATGGGCATCGAGTGCCGCTACTGCCACACCGGCGTCGAGAACTCGCAGCACGCGATGGTCCCGCCGACAAAGACTTGCATCAACTGCCACTCGCAGATCTGGATCAATAGTTCCACCTTGGAGCCGGTCCGCGAGAGCTACCGTACAAACGAATCGATCAAGTGGACCAAGGTCCACGACCTTCCGGACTTCGTCTATTTCAACCACAGCATCCACGTCAAGAAAGGCGTCGGATGCGAAACCTGCCACGGGCGCGTCGACAAGATGGCGCTGATGTACCAGAACGCAAACCTTGAAATGCGCTGGTGCCTCGAATGCCACCGCAATCCCGAGAACTTCGTCCGTCCCCGCCAGTTCATCACCAAGATGGGCTACGATCCGGAAACGGACATGAAGACGACGCAGGCGGAACTTGGCCCGAAACTGGTCAAGGAATACCATATTCAGAAGCTGGAGACCTGTTGGACCTGCCACCGATGAGCGAACACACCGATTTGAATCTGGGAATCATCCAGAAACGGCTCGAGCGCGCCAAGGGACCCGGTTACTGGCGTAGTCTGGACGAACTGTTCTCCACCGACGGTTTCAAGGACTACCTGCACCGCGAGTTCCCCCGTCAAGCCTCCGAGTGGATTGACGGTCCCGACGGCGACGACTCCGGTCGTCGAAACTTCCTGAAGATCATGGGTGCGTCGCTGGCCCTCGCCGGCCTTTCGGCCTGCACCAAGCAACCCACCGAATACGTCGTCCCCTACGTCGTCGAGCCGGAAAAGCTGCTCGCCGGCAAGCCGCTCTTCTACGCAACCGCCTTCCCGGTTTCCGGCATCGCCAACCCGGTGCTCGTCGAGACCCACGAATTCCGCCCGACCAAGGTTGAAGGCAACCCGCAGCACCCGGCGAGCATGGGCTCGACGGACGTGCCCACCCAAGCCTCGGTGCTTGGCTTGTACGATCCGGACCGCCTCCAGACCGTCAACTACATCGGCGAAATTCGGTCGTACACCTCTTTCCTGTCGACGTTCCTATCCTTACTAGAGAAGCAGAAGGCGAAGGGTGGCGCGGGGATCAGCATCCTGACCGAGACCGTCACCTCCCCGACGCTCTACGCGCAGATCCAGGACGCCCTCAAGCTCTACCCGCAGGCCAAGTGGCACCAGTGGGACCCGATCGGCAACGGTCGCCGGGTAGGCAGCCAACTGGCGTTCGGCCAGTTCCTCAACACGGTTTACAAGTTCGACCAGGCTGACGTGGTTGTTTCGCTGGACGCGAACTTCCTCGGCAACGGCCCCGGTGGCGTCCGGTACGCCTCCGATTTCGCTGCCAAGCGCGGCGGCAAGGGCGGCACGGTCGGCAACCGATTTTACGCGATTGAAAGCACGCCGACCTCGACGGGCTCCAAGGCCGACCACCGCCTCGCGGTCAAGCCTTCGGAAGTCGCGGTCTTGGCCCGATCACTCGCCAGCGCGGTTACAGGCGGCTCGGCCTCCGACAAATTCATCGCAGCGCTTGCCAAAGATCTGCTGGGCGCAAAGGGCAAGTCCATCGTCATCGCCGGCGAGGATCAGTCGGCCGAAGTCCACGCCATCGCCCACGCCATCAACCAGTCGCTCGACAACATCGGCAAGACGGTCGTCCTGACGGCGTCGCTTGAGCCGAAACCGGTTGATCAGTACGCCGACATCAAGGCATTGGTTCAGGATCTGAACGCTGGCCAAGTCGACCTGCTCTTGATTATCGGTGGCAACCCGGTCTACAACGCCCCCAACGAACTGAATCTCCGCGGTGCGATCCAGAAGGCAAAGACGCGCGTGCGCCTCGGCCTGTACGATGACGAGACCTCCGAAGTCTGCCAGTGGCTCCTGCCGGAAACGCATGCTTTCGAGACGTGGAGCGACGCGCCCGCGTACGATGGCACCATCAGCATCATCCAGCCGTTGATCGCCCCCCTTTACGGCGGGAAATCGGCCCACGACATTCTGGCAACCTTTACCGAGGTGCCGGACAAGTCGGGTTATCAGATCATCCGCGAATACTGGGCCGCCAAGCACGCAGGTGCCGATTTCGAAACGTGGTGGAAGCACACCATCCACGACGGCTTCATCAAAGATTCCGCCGCTGCCGTTGTCAAGGCCGACGCGAAGCTGCCTCCCGCTTCTGCTCCCGCAGCCTCCGGACACCAAGTATCGTTTCACTTCGATCCGTACGTCCTCGACGGACGCTTCTCGAACAACGCATGGCTGCAGGAGTTGCCCCGCCCGGTCACCCGGCTCACGTGGGACAACGCGGTTCTCATCAGCCCCAAGACGGCCAAGGAACTCGGCGTGGAGAACGAAAACCGCGTCGAAGTCGCCGTCGGTTCCAATAAGGTCGAAGGCGCGGTCTGGATCGTCCCCGGCCAGCCGGAAGGTTCGGTTGCGATCAGCCTTGGCTACGGACGGACGCGCTCCGGTCGTGCCGGAAACGGTGCAGGCTTCAACGCATACGTGATCCGCACTTCGGCCAACGCAACCTACGCCGCGGGCGCAAGTATCAAGAAGATCGACGGCAAGTTCGAACTGGCAGCCGTCCAGCACCACTTCGCGATGGAAGGCCGCGAGCCGGTCAAGTCGGCCACCGCCGAGGATCTGAAAAAGGATCCACTTGCTATCCAGAAGATGAGCGAGACCCCGAATTCGGGCCTCACAATTCTGCCGTCGGACTGGCAGTACAAGGGTTATGCCTGGGGCATGGCCATCGACCTCAGCGGTTGTACAGGTTGCAACACCTGCGTGGTCGCCTGCCAAGCCGAAAACAACATCCCGGTCACCGGCAAGGCGCAGGTTCTCAGGACGCGCGAAATGCACTGGATCCGCGTTGACCGCTACTACAGCGGCAACGAGGATAACCCCGAGGCCTTTTTCCAGCCGGTGGCATGCCACCACTGCGAAAATGCGCCGTGCGAAATCGTTTGCCCGGTGGCAGCCACCGCCCACGACGCCGAGGGCCTGAACAACATGGTCTACAACCGTTGCGTCGGGACCCGGTACTGCTCCAACAACTGCCCCTACAAGGTACGCCGCTTCAACTTCCTGATGTATAACGACTGGGAGACCGAGAGCCTCAAGCTCCAGCGGAACCCGGACGTCAGCGTCCGCAGCCGCGGCGTGATGGAAAAGTGCACCTACTGCGTGCAGCGCATCAACTACGCCAAGATCACGGCGGAGAAGGAAGACCGCAGGGTGAAGGACGGCGAAATCGTGACAGCCTGCGAAGCGGCCTGCCCGTCCCAAGCCATCGCGTTCGGCGACTTGAATGACCCGAATAGCAAGGTCTCCCGCTGGAAGCGCGAGAAAACAAATTATTCCCTCTTGGGCGAACTGAACACCCGCCCGCGCACCACCTACTTGGCGGATATCCGAAACCCCAATCCGGAGTTGACGAACGGGAGGGAAGGATAACAAATGTCGCAACCGGTCGAACTACCTGATCAAATCCACGTAGGCACCGTAATCGACGAGAGCCACAGCCTCGCCTCGGTCTCGGACAAGGTCGGCGGTATCGTGCTCCGGCGTAAGATTACGCTGGGCTGGGTCTTCGGACTCCTTATTTCGTTCGCAGTCCTGCAAAACCTGATGGCGGGCGCAACTTGGCTCCTCCTGAAGGGCGTCGGCGTCTGGGGTATCAACATTCCGGTCGGCTGGGGCTTCGCGATCATCAACTTCGTCTGGTGGATCGGTATCGGCCACGCCGGCACCCTGATCTCGGCGATTCTACTTCTGCTCAACCAATCTTGGCGCAATGCGATCAACCGCTTCGCCGAGGCAATGACACTATTCGCCGTCATGTGCGCCGGAATGTTCCCGGTCCTTCACACGGGTCGTCCGTGGCTTGCCTACTGGCTGCTGCCTATCCCGAATACAATGTCAATGTGGCCTCAGTTCCGCAGCCCGCTCCTTTGGGACGTGTTCGCCGTCACGACCTACTTGACGATTTCGGCCGTCTTTTGGTACGTCGGTCTCCTGCCCGATTTGGCTACTCTGCGCGATTCGGCTAAGTCGAAGACCTCGCAGGTGATCTATGGCGCCCTGTCCATGGGTTGGCGCAACTCCGCCCGCCACTGGCAACGGTACGAAAAGGCTTCACTGCTTCTCGCCGGTCTGGCGACGCCCTTGGTCGTCTCGGTGCACACCGTCGTTAGCTTCGACTTCGCGGTTTCGATCATTCCCGGTTGGCACACGACAATCTTCCCGCCGTACTTCGTCGCCGGTGCCATTTACTCCGGCTTCGCGATGGTGTTGACGCTGATGATCCCGGTCCGGAAGTTCTACGGGCTGGATGACATCATCACGATGCGCCACTTGAACAACATGGCCAAGGTCACGTTGGCTACCGCGCTGATCGTCGGCTACGGCTACTGCTTCGAGGCCTTCTTCGGCTACTTCAGCGCCGACACCTACGAGAAATTCATGATCTGGAACCGGATGACCGGGCCGTACGCTCCGTTCTACTGGATGCTGATCCTGTGCAACATCATCACGCCGCAGTTCCTGTGGTCGAAGAAGATTCGCACCAGCCCAGGCATCCTGTGGTGCATCTCCATCGTCGTGAACATCGGCATGTGGTTGGAACGCTTCGTCATCGTCGTGACCAGCCTCCACCGTGACTTCCTCCCGTCCAGCTGGGGCATGTACTGGCCCACGATTTGGGATTGGGCGGTCTATACGGGTACCTTGGGCCTGTTCATGACCCTGATATTCCTGTTCGTCCGGGTACTTCCCATGATTACGATCTTCGAACTGCGCATGCTCCTGCCCGGAGCCAGCGTGAAGGAGCCGGTTGCGCAATGAGCGTCCACGCTTCAGAGGAAACATTGTACGGCTTAATGGCGGAGTTCGAGACTCCGGGTGAACTGGTCGCCGCAGCACGCAAGACCCGTTTGGCCGGCTTCAAGAAGTTCGACGCCTACTGCCCCTATCCGCTCCACGAACTCGACGAGGCTATGGACTTGCACGACAACCGCGTTTCGAAGTGCACCCTCATTGGTGGCCTTCTCGGTTGCATCGGCGGCTTTAGCTTGGCCTCGTGGGTTTCGGCGGTTGCATGGCCGCTGAACATCGGCGGTCGTCCGCTGATTAGCATCCCGATGTTCATCCCGGTGACCTTTGAGTGCACCATTCTGATAGGCGGCTTGACGGCTGCTTTCAGTATGTTGATCATGAACGGTCTGCCGTCGCCATATCACCCGGTCTTCAACGTGGAGCGTTTCGTGAACGCTTCCCGCAGCAAGTTTTTCATTTGCATCGAGTCCGACGACGAGAAGTTTGACCGTCGCCGCACCGAGGAGTTCCTGCTCAGCCTCAATCCTGAAGAAGTTGCAGAGGTGGCCGAGTGAGAATTCGCACAGCAATTCTGGTAGGCTCGTTGGGCCTTGTCCTCGGTGGTTGCCGCCAGGATATGCAGGACCAGCCCAAGTACAAGCCGCAACGCGGCAGTGAATTCTTCGCCGACGGTCGCGCTGGTCGCCCCGAAGTTGAAGGCACGGTTGCACGCGGCACGTTGGACGAGGATTCCGCCTTCTACACCGGCAAGGACGCCAAGGGCGACGATGTTACCGAATTTCCCATTGCGGTCGACAAAACCGTGATCGTCCGTGGCCAGCAACGCTACGACATCTATTGCGCCCCCTGCCACGGTCGGATCGGCAACGGTTTGGGTATGATTGTTCGGCGCGGATTCAAGCAGCCGCCTTCGTACCACATTGACCGGCTCCGCAACGCCCCGGTCGGCCACATCTACGACGTGGTCACCAACGGCTACGGCGCGATGCTGAATTACGCGTCGCAGGTACAGCCGCGCGACCGCTGGGCAATCGCTGCCTACATCCGGGCTTTGCAGTACAGTCAAAACGCACTGCTCGCCGATCTTCCGCAGGAGGCCCGAGCGAAAGTGCCCGGTGCCGACGCGGCGGTCAGCGCGGAAATGAAAGCGGCGCAGGCCTCACAGCCACTTGTGCCCAACGACACCGATTTCTACAACTTCCCGGCCGTGCCGGCGACCCCGGCCGGCGTTCCCGGAGCAATTGGCGCGGGTGCCAGCAAGCTGCCTTCGAATCAGCCAGAGAGAAAATGACGACGACGGAACATAGCTACGCAACCGCCCCGCAGCTCGCCGAGACGCTGAAGCGGAACTCGTCCATCGCGGGCTTCATAGGGCTCATATTCCTCGGCCTGACTGTCGCCGGTATTTTTCTTCCCGGCGGCGGCATGGAACAATTTCTCCGGTCGTATCTGATCGGCTTCTGGTTGTGGTTCGGCGCGGGTGCTGCCTGCCTGCTGATCCTCATGACCCAGTTCCTGAGTGGCGGCGCATGGGGCATCATCATCCGGCGCCAATGCGAGGCCGGTGCCAAGACCCTTTATGTGATGTGCTTCGGCTTCTTGCCGCTGCTGATCTTCAGCAAGCAGATCTACTGGTGGACGACCCCGGAAGGCACTGCCGACAAAGTAATCCAGGCCAAGAACCTTTACCTGAACTTTCCATTTTGGACGGTCAGGACCGTCATCTACTCGCTCTTCCTGATCGGAATGACGCGTTTGCTGACGTCGCTCTCCAAGAAGGAAGACGAGACGAAGTCGACCGCCGTCTCCGCGTTGCTGGAAAAGATCAGCGCACCCGGCGTGCTCGCGTTCTTTATCCTGATGACCTTCTGTTCGGTCGACTACTTGATGACCTTGGAGCACTACTGGTACTCGACGATCTATGGCTTCATGATGATCATCGGTTGGGTGCTTACCGCCTTAGCCGTTATCATCGCCAACACCACCCTCCTGCAGAAGGAGGAACCGTTCCGCCACGGGCTGACCTCGAAGCACTACCACGACTTGGGCAAGCTCCTCTTCGCCATGGTCATGATGTGGGCGTATCTGAACTTCTCGCAGATGATTATCACGTGGTCAGGCAACCTGCCCACGGAAATCGTCTGGTACATCAAGCGCTGGAATGGCGGCTGGGGCTGGGTGGCTTTGATTTTGCTGTTCGGCCATTTCGTCCTCCCGTTTCTGCTGCTGATCTCACAGCCAGCCAAGAAGAGCCCGGCGTTCATCCGCGTGGTTGCTGTCTACTTGGTGATCGTGCATGCCGTGGACGTCTACTCGCTGGTTGAGCCGAATTTCACTTCGTGGCAGGCTCCAAAGTTTGCCCTGTCTTGGCTGGACATCGCGTCTCCGATTGGTTTCGGCGGCCTGTGGCTGGCACTGTTCTTCCGTAACCTCCCGAGCATGCCCCTGTTGCCGCTCGGAGCCCCGGATCTGAAGAAAGCGTTGAACCATGGCAGATCCCACTAAGAATTCACACGACCAACACCACTCGCCGGACGTGAATCCGAACGTCTCTCACGAGCGTGGCGACCTCGACATCTTCCAGATCACCGCCTTCGGTGTTGGTCTCTTCGTTAGCTGCGTCGTTGTTGCGATCGCGATGTGGGCCATGTTCAAGTTTTTTGGCAACCGCGAGGACCATGCGTCCACCGCGTCACCCATGGCGAAGGAACGTCCACTGTTGCCACCCGAGCCACGGCTATCGGGCGTCGTCGCGCCGGAACCGGGTAAGACCGACCTGCCGCTTCCGGTCCGCCCCCACGTGGAGTTGGACCAACTGCGTGCCGACGAGGACGCCATCCTAAACAACTACGGTCTGCTCGACCCCGCCAAGGGTGTGGCGCGCATTCCGATTGATGTCGCGATCGATTTGGTCGCCAAGAAGGGCCTGCCTTCCAAGCCCAGCACCGCCGGTGCCGACAACGAAGGTTTCCGCATGATCCCGTCCGACGCCAGCGGCGGTCGGACCCTAGAGAAGATTTCCCAGTAACCCCGCAGATGCTAAACAAGAAGTACATCTCGATACTCGCAGCGCTGCTGCTGAACGCGTCCGGGTCATTTGCCCAGAACGCGTCGCAGTCTGGCGTGCCTGGATCGACTCCGCTTCCGAGTACGGAAGTTGGTGATGATGGGGTCAAAATTGGCGGTCCGCGAGGAGCTCGCGCACAGGACCTACTGAACATGAAGGGCGGCGACAGGCCGGTCTCGCTGACCAACGTAACCATCGAGCAGCGTCTGAATTCTCAGCTCCCGATGGACGCGCCCTTCCGGGACGAACAGGGCAACGTTGCTCCGTTGGGCAAGTACTTCGGCAAGCGCCCGGTTGTCTTGGCGCTCGTCTACTACGACTGCCCGATGCTGTGTACGCAGATTCTGAACGGCGTCGTCCGCGCGGCAAAGGTCCTGACGTTTACGCCGGGGCAAGAATACGATGTCGTTGCAATCAGCTTCGACTCGCGTGAGACGCCCGAACAGGCCCGTGCCAAGAAGGCCCTCTATATGAGGAGCTACGGACATCCTGAAACGGCGGGCGCTTGGCACTTCCTCACCGGCGAACCAAACTCGATCAAGCGGGTGACCGAGGCAGTCGGCTTCCGCTACATGTGGGATGTCCACACCGCGCAATACGCCCATGCGAGCGCGGTTTACATCCTGACGCCGGAGGGACGGCTCTCGAAATATTTCTACGGCATCGACTATTCGCCGAAGGACATGCGCCTGGCGATGATCGAGGCCTCGGACAACAAGATCGGCAATCCGGTCGACCAAGTGCTGTTGTTCTGCTACCATTTTGACCCGCACGCGGCGAAATATACGCCCTTTGCGTTGGGACTACTGCGCGTGGCCGGAGCGGCCACCGTGTTCACACTTGGGGGTTTCGTGTTGATCATGCTGCGGCGGCAGAGCCGGCAGAAAGGAAGTCGGGCCGCCTAGTCACACCGCCTAATCACATATGCTGGAAGCGAAAAGTTTCGAGTTGTTTCCCGAGGCGGCGTCGAGTATCGCCGGTCACGTGGATGCGTTCTACGCGTTCATGGTTTTGGTCAGCGCGTTTTTCTCGCTGCTCATTGCGTTCCTCGTTGTTTATTTTGCCTACAAGTACCGGCACCGTCCGGGCGAGAATATCGTCTACGCGCCATACGACGACCACAGTCTGAGCGGCATGCTGCTCGAAGTCGTTTGGACCGCGATCCCGTTGGGACTGTCCATGATCATGTTCGTCTGGGGCGTGAGCATCTACTTCACCGAGTCCCGGCCGCCGGCCGACTCGCTGGAGATCTACGTTACAGGCAAGCAGTGGATGTGGAAGATCCAACACATGGAAGGTGCCCGTGAAATCAACGAGCTCCACATCCCCGTCAACCGCAACGTGAAGTTGACAATGACGTCCGAAGACGTCATCCATGACTTCTTCGTGCCGGCGTTCCGCACCAAGGCTGACGTTCTGCCTGGCCGCTACACGACGGAGTGGTTCCGGGCGACGAAGGTCGGCAGCTACCACATCTTCTGTGCCGAATATTGTGGCACCAAGCACTCCGGCATGATCGGGACCGTTACCGTGATGTCCGAGTCCGACTACAACAAGTGGCTGGGCGAAGGCAGCGGCGAAGGCTCGATGGCCGAGCAGGGGCAAGCCCTGTTCAACCAACTGGGTTGCGGCAACTGCCATGCGAGCGTGGTCAATAACCAGAACGGGCGATGCCCGAACTTGGTTGGACTCTTCGGCTCCACCGTCGAACTGAAAAACGGCCAGCGCGTCCGGGCTGATGAAGCCTACATCCGCGAGTCGGTCTTGTTCCCGCAGTCCAAGATTGTGGCGGGCTTTGATGATTACATGCCCACTTTCAAGGGGCTTATCACCGAGGACGGCATGTTGAAGCTGATCGAGTACATCCGGTCAATGCGCAACAAGAACGGGGTGATCAGTTCGGCGACCCCGCTCCCCGTACAAACGACGGACGGCCCGCGTCCCGCGGGCAGCACGCCTGCAAAAGCGGTGCCCGCAGCCAAAGCCGCCCCCGCACTACCGGCGGCCCGGTAGGACGACAAGAATTTGAGTGGCAGGGAAAACAGTGCCAGAGCAAGCAGTGCAGTTAGTGGAAGACATACGAGAATGATTACGGCGACTCCACCACCCAAGGAAACAAAGAACTACCTGAACGCGGAGCACGGCCTCAAGAGCTGGCTCCTGACGCAGGACCACAAGCGCATCGCCCTCCTGTATTTGATCGCCGTATCGGCTTTCTTCGTGGTTGGCGGAATCATGGCCGTGCTCATCCGGCTGGAATTGGCGACCCCCGCAGGCGACCTCATGGACTCCAACACCTACAACAAGGTGTTCACCATGCACGGCGTCATCATGATCTTCTTCTTCCTGATCCCGTCGATCCCGGCGATTCTGGGCAACTTCCTGCTGCCGCTGATGATCGGGGCGAAGGATTTGGCATTCCCAAGGATCAACCTGATCTCTTGGTACGTGTACATGCTGGGCGGCTGCTTCGGCGTGTTCGTGCTCCTGTCGGGCGGCGTTGATACTGGATGGACGTTCTATACGCCCTTCAGCACCACATATTCCAACGGATATGTCGTGATGACCGCGATGGCGGCGTTCATCAACGGGTTCTCTTCGATTCTGACCGGGTTGAATTTCATCGTCACGGTGCACAGGATGCGCGCACCAGGGTTGACTTGGTTCCGGTTGCCCCTGTTTGTTTGGGCCCACTATGCGACGTCCGTGATTATGATCCTGGGTACTCCGGTCATCGCGGTTACCCTCTTCCTCCTGATGCTGGAGCGCGGCCTGCACATTGGCTTCTTCGACCCGGCTTACGGCGGCGATCCAGTGCTCTTCCAGCACCTCTTCTGGTTCTATTCCCACCCGGCCGTGTATATCATGATCCTGCCGTCGATGGGCGTGATTTCGGAAGTGATTTCAACGTTCTCTTCCAAGAAGCCATTTGGCTACACGTTCATCGCCTTCTCGAGCGTCGCGATCGCGGTCTTCGGATTCCTCGTCTGGGGCCACCACCTGTTCGTATCGAGCCAGTCCGCCTATGCGGGTATGGTGTTCTCGATCCTCTCTTACATCGTCGCGATCCCGTCGGCCATCAAGGTGTTCAACTGGGCGGCAACCATGTATAAGGGTTCTGTACGGTTGGAAGCCCCGATGCTTTACGCTCTCGGCTTCATCGGGTTGTTCACTGTTGGCGGTCTGACCGGTCTGTTTCTCTCCGCGATGGGCTTGGATGTCCACCTCACCGATACGTACTTCGTCGTGGCTCACTTCCACTACGTGATGGTCGGCGGAGCCATCATGGGCTACCAAGCTGGTATCCACTTCTGGTGGCCAAAGATGTTCGGCCGCATGTACCCACGTGCTTGGGCGACAGTTGCGGCAGCCTTGACTTTCGTCGGCTTCAACTTGACGTTCTTCCCGCAATTCATCCTCGGCTACATGGGCATGCCGCGGCGCTATCACGTGTATCCGCCCGAGTTCCAAGTGTTCAACGTCCTCTCCTCTGCCGGTGCCTCGGTCCTTGGGCTGGGCTACTTGATTCCTGCGATCTATCTGCTCTGGTCCATCAAGAACGGCGAGATCGCCGGCCCCAATCCTTGGGGTGCCACTGGCTTGGAATGGCAAACTGCTTCGCCGCCCCCGACCGAGAACTTCGAGGTGACTCCGGTCGTGACCACCGAGGCCTACGATTACACAGCTTTGAAGCTGACCCAGGAGGTAGCGCACGTTGGATAGTCACACGGCTGTTGCCGCCAAACCCCACGGTGCCCACGCACACCCGGGATACGGGGAGTTGCGGCACCACTTTGAAAGCTTCGATCAGCAGAAGGATTCCGCCACCATCGGCATGTGGGTGTTCCTGCTCACGGAACTCATGTTCTTCGGCGGCCTTTTCTTGGCGTACTTCGTGTACCGGCAGTGGTACCCGGAGGCCTTTGCCTCGGCCAGCAACAAGACCGACCTGTGGCTCGGTGCGTTCAATACCACCGTCCTGATCTGCAGCAGCTTGACGATGGCGCTGGCTGTACACGCGGCGTCGATGGGCAAGCGTATTCTGCTCGTCGGGTTCCTGATCGCGACGCTCCTCTTGGGCGGCGCGTTCTTGGGAGTCAAGGCGTACGAGTACCATGACAAGTGGATTCACCATGAGGTCCCCGGTGAGCACTTCGAATGCGAGGGTTGCAAAGACGAAGTACACACTCCCTTGTTCTTCGCGCTCTACTTCGGCATGACGGGGCTGCACGCCTCGCACATGATCATAGGTTTCGGCATTTTGCTCGTCCTGATCTGGCAGGCGTGGTGCGGCAAGTTCACGACGAAGTGGTACACGCCGATAGAGATGTTTGGCCTGTACTGGCACTTCGTCGATATCGTCTGGATCTTCCTGTTTCCGCTTCTCTATCTCATTGATCGTACCGGGAGGACGTTGCTCTAATGGACTCGCACGCAGAACATCACGTCGTACCCAAGAGCGTTTACTTTGCGGTCTTTTTCACGCTGATCGCCCTCACTTGGGTGACAGCTTGGATTTCCACGAAGGATCTGGGTTCCAGCTCGCTCAACGTGGCGGTCGCGTTGTCGATCGCCGTGTTCAAGGCCTCTCTTGTGGTTATGTTCTTCATGCACGTGAAGTACGGCACGAAGTTGACCAAGATGATCGTTTGCATCGGCATCGTGTGGCTACTCATGCTGTTGTTCATCGCCATGATGGACATTTGGACACGCACTTGGATGGGTGTCCCGGGCCGCTAACCCGTTCATCACCAACCGGAGAACACAAAAGAGGGGCCTTCGGGCCCCTCTTTACATTAGGCCCGCCAATTTTTCCTTGATTTGCTCCGCGGTGAACGGCTTGCGCACATAGCCCGTTGCGCCGAGTTGCACGGCCTCCATCACCTTGCCTTGCCCGCCCTCGGTCGTGATCATGACGACCGGTACGTTCTTCATGTGTTCCATCTCCTTGACGCGCGCTAGGAGCTGGAGCCCATCCATCTGCGGCATATTGATGTCAGACAGGACCAACCCGAAACTGCGGGTCTTCAGGATGTCGATTGCCTCCGTACCGTCTCCCGCTTCGTGGATCTCCCCGAGGGGCAGATCTGTCTGGCGAAGGACCCGCTGCAGGATCTTTCGGATGGCTGCCGAATCGTCAACGATGAGAACGTCCAAGGATGCTGTTGCTGTCATTACTACTTCCTCCGGTTGTCTATCGGCTGAACCGGGCTGGAAGTTTAGCCCCCTCGATGAATAAGTTTTCTGAACGAAACCCTCAAGTTTTGAGCCGGGTATGCCGATAAGACTATCAGGCAGGAGTTATGGCCAATGTGACATCAGGCATTCCGCTGACGGTAGCCGCGTTGCGGGCGGCGGAGTTGCCGGCTGCCGATTCTCCAGCCCGGACCTTGCGGCAGTCGGTCGCCGCAGCAGTACGGGTATTGAACGATGTCGGGCATGCCGGCACGGGTTCGGAGGTGACGTTCTCCGTGGATCCCGGATCGCACAGGCCGGTTGTGAAGGTGGTTGTTTCGGAAACAAGGCAGGTATTGCAGCAGTGGCCGTCGGAGTACGCACTTCAACTGGCGGCTGATTACGAACGGCATTTGCGAGATTCAAGATGAGTCCCTATTTCGAACAGAAAATCCTAGCGGCGAGCCCAGTGGAACTGGTTTGCCTCCTCTACAAACACGCGATTCACTGCATCCGGGATGCGCGGGAACACCTTCGCTGCAAACGCATTCTGGAACGGTCCCAGGCGATCACGACGGCGTGGAACATCCTCGCCGAGCTCTCGGCCTCCCTCGACAACGAGGCCTGTCCCGAGGTGGCCCAGCGCCTCCGGGCACTGTATGCCTACATGCAGGAGCGAATCATTTACGCCAACATGGCCCAGAAGGACGAGCCGCTGATGGAAGCCCTTGGTCTCCTAGCCACGCTCGAGGAAGCGTGGGACACAATCCACAGGCAACAGATGGCGGCAATTGAGGCGCCCCCGTTATGGCATGCCACTCCCGCAGAGGTCGCGCCCCTGCGGTTTGCCATCAGCGCGTAGTGTCAGTGCCGACAGTAGTCTTGCGGAGTGCAGCCTCGATGACGCGTGAGATTCCGAATCCTCCACCCGACGAAATGGTCTTGGCCAACTGTTGCTCGCCCAACGCGAACGCGGTGCCGCTTGCCGCATCGTCGCCGCCACCCATCCACGACGATTCGCTCTCGCGAAACGACTGGAACAATTGGGCCACCAGGATGGATTCGAAATCCTTGGCCGCTCCTGCCTGTTTGAGCTGTTCCTTCTCTGTTCCAGGCCCCAATGACAACGCCCCAGCCACAGGTCCGATACTCACGACAGACACTAGATCACCTCCAGTTCGGCATCCAGCGCCCCAGCCGCCCGCAGGTTCTGCAGTATGGCGATGATGTCCCTCGCGGAGGAGCCGATGGCGGTCAGAGATCGGACCAATTCATCCACGGTCGCTCCGTCGCGCAGCACCACGTTCTTGGCTGGCTCGTCCTTGGCCGTCACCGTCTGTTCAGGGACCACTTGGGTCGTACCATTCGAAAACGGACCCGGCTGGGACACTACCAACTTAGTCTTGATCTCAACGGTCAAGCTTCCGTGCAAGATCGCTACTGGAGATATTCGTACATCCTTGCCGATGACAATGGTGCCCGTCCGCTCGTTGACCACAATCCGGGCCGCCACGTCGACTTCGATCACCAACTCTTCCATCCTCGCGATGAACTCCGGCACGCGATCCTTCCAATCCTCGGGAAGCGACACGGTGATGAGACCACTATTCGTTGCTTGGGCCACGGGTTTCGGTCCCGCGAACGTCTTATTGACCGCTGCGGAAACACGGGACGCCGTCGCGTAGTCGCCGTTGCGCAACTGGAGTCGGATCTGGGAGGTGGGCTCGACCGACGGTGCAGCCCGTTCCACAGTCGCCCCTCCCGGCAGTCGCCCAACAGTTGGATGATTCACCGTCTGGCTAGACCCCCCTCGACCCGCTACAAATCCTCCAGTGACTACAGGGCCCTGCGCCACTGCGTACACCTGCCCATTGGCCCCCCGCAGCGACGTCATTAGGAGAATACCCCCCTGAAGATTGTTCGCATCGCCTACCGCAGCCGCCGTAACGTCAATCCTCGTCCCCGGTTGGGCGAATGCCGGCAAAGAGGCGGTGACCATGACGGCCGCCATGTTTTGTACACGCACGTTGGTTGCCGATACCGACACTCCCATCTTTTCCAACATGTTGGACAAGCTCTGGGTGCTGAAAATGGTGGTCCGCTTGTCGCCTGTGCCTGCCAAACCAACCACGAGACCGTAGCCGATGAGGGGGTTCTCGCGAACCCCCTCGATAGACGCCAAGTCCTTCAATCGGCTCGCCGCCTGCACGTCAACGCTGGGCGCAAGTATCAAAGGTAGAAGAAGAAAACGGTGGCATGTCATAGAAAAATGGGGGCTAGAAGGGTAGAATTCCGAGCAACAACCGGTAGAGGGCATTGGGACGGCGAACCGCATCACCCACAACACCTTTGCCGTTTAGCCGCAACTCCAAATCGGCAACCTGCGTGGACGGAACCGTGTTCGACGTGGAAATGTCAGCGGTACGAACGATGCCCCGGACCGTGATCACCTGTTGCTCGGAGTTCACTTGAAGGCTCTTGTCGCCTTCGATTAGCAGTAGGCCACCGGGCATCACCTTCACCACCCTCGCCGTCAAGGTAGCGGTCAGGGTCGCTGTTCGGGAAGTCGTCCCTGTGCCATTCAATTTCTGGTCCCCAGTCACGCCAAGTAGATTTGGCAACGCACCGGTCACCGACTTCTTCCCTGCCAGGGCATTCACCGAAGAATTGGCGCTCGACGCACGCTCCGTGCTACTCGCGCCCCCGGCAACGGCATTGACCGACTCCGACACGAGGATCGTGACAACGTCATCAACTTGGCTCGCGCGCAGATCGCGGCCCAAGTCCGTCAAGCGAGAGGTCGGACTCCAAATGGAGCCGGGAGAGCTTTCGGCCTCCTTCTCACCACCAACCGACGCGCTCCGAATGTATTGTTCCAGCAGTGTCGGCTCGGGCGCCTTCTGCTTCTTCTTCAATCCTGGAATCGTGGCCCCGAAAGCCTCCAACGCCGCCGACAGGACAAGACAGAGCCTTCTTTTACTCACAGCGAATCCCCCGATCCCAGAACGACAATCGCGTGCGAGCCCTCAAGCTTGGCCCGGAATGACCTTCCGGAAGACGGATTCCGCAAGTAAATCATCTCCCCAGAGCGGCCATCCCGCTCGGCCACCGCATCCAGCGACAACTGCGCTGGCCCGCACACCACCACCACTCGAACCGAATCACCCCGGCGCACTGAGGGAGGCTCCACGATGATCCCGATGGGAATCAATGCCCCTGCCTTGACCGGACGCGACAATACCTTCCCTTGAACATCCTGGATCCTGACCGCAACCCGCTCGCGCTGCGGCGGCCCCGTCCAGACTTCCACGCGCAGCGAGCCGGCATCGGCGGGGACATTGGCGGCCATATCCCTCGCGGCAACCACAGCGGAAACACTTTCCGAAACCACGACCCGCGCCCAGACGGGAAACCTGCGGCTTCCCCCATACTGTACGTATCCACGCCAAATCTGCGCGCCCCCGATGGCCGCCGAGGGTGGTTCCAAGGAGCCGACCGGGAACAACAACTCACCGGAGGGTGCGGGCACCATCGACCGTTCCAGTAACTGGATCTTCACATTCGGCGAAAACGCCTTCGCCATGGACGACACGAATTCCTCGTTGGACAGGGACCGGACTGGCAACTCGAAACACAACTCCTGCAGATCCGCGACCGACAGGTTCTGGCTGCGCGCGATACGAGCCAATTCCGTCGGCGCGAAGACCCTCTTTGAGCCCGGCGCGGGTGTGTATCCCACCACCAACGAGTCGGGCAAGCCAGCGAAACGCGGGTCCACCAGTGCCAAGTCCCGCCCCAGAATCCGATCACCAGAAACCGGAACACAGGCGCCAGTTGCCGCGACCGGAACCAGCACCGTGGATAACGCCAACACAAGCCATGACTGCATAAACATCACCTCGTCAGGTTGTTGACCTGCTGGTACATGTCGTCGGCAGCTTTGACCACCTTCGAATTCGCTTCATACGCGCGTTGGCTGGTGATCAAATTGATGAACTCGTCCACGACGCTGACGTTGGATTGCTCCAGATAACCCTGTTGGAGGCTCCCCAGACCCTCCGCTCCCCCGGGCGTACCGACGGTCGCGGCACCCGAAGCATCCGTCGGTAGATACAGGCTCTTGCCGAGCGAATTCAGTCCCGCCGGATTCTGAAAGTTGGCCAAAGTAATCTGACCCGCATTTTGTGCCTGCGTCTGGTTGGGCAATGTGTACGTCACCGTCCCGTCGGCAGCAATGCTGACTCCCTGCGCGGTGGGCGGGATCGTGATCTGAGGCTGTAGCTGTTCTCCGTCCGACGTCACAAAGGACCCGTTCTGGTCCAAATGGAACGACCCGGCGCGAGTGTAGGCCGTCTCCCCGGATGCCCGCTTGATCTGGAAGAAGCCGCGGCCTTGGATCACGATATCCATCGGGTTGCTGGTAGCCGCGAAATCGCCCTGCTGAAAGACGATCTCATTGGACGCCGCGCGAGTGCCGAGTCCCAACTGCAGCCCCGTCGGAACCACCGTCGACTGACCGGCGGACGAGCCCGGCGCCACCATGTTCTGGTAGAGCAGGTCTTGGAACTGGGCCCGCCGCACCTTGTAGCCAGCCGTGTTCGCGTTGGCCAGGTTGTTGGCGATGTTGTCGATATTCAACTGCTGGGCGGTCATGCCGCTTGCCGCACTGTATAGAGCTCGAATCATGGTTTTTCCCTTGTCGAAAGCCTAGCTGACGACGCGCGCGACTTCGTCCATCGCCCGCTTGTTCATCTCATTGCCAATTCCCGCCGCCCGCTGGAGCATCTCGAACTGCCGCATGATCGCGACCAGCCGCACCGCCGATTCCGGGGCCGCCACATTCGACGCCTCCAGCTTCCCCTGCAGCACTGAACCTTTGGCTGGCTGGGGCCGCACGCCGGGTACCGGCACGAAATAGTTCGCGCCCTCCTTGTTCACGTCCCCTTCGCCGAAGGAAACAACCTCCAGCTTCCCTACGACCTGCCCCCCTTGGGAGACCGTCCCATTGGTCAGAACCTCGACCGGAACGCCCTGCTGGAGCGTCAGCTTGGATCCGCCAACGCCACGCACGGGGGACCGGTCCAGCGTAACCAGGTTTCCGGTGGAATCCACGCGGAAATTCCCATTCCGCGTGTACCGGACACCTCTCGGTGTCTGGACCGAGAACATGCCATCGCCGTCAATGGCGAAGTCCAAAGGGTTGGATGTGACGTGGAGTTCGCCCTGCGCCGGATCGGTCCATTGCTTTTGGATCACGGGCATAGTCGTCCCGACCCCGGTTTGCGGATCCGGCGTCGAATCGAAGCTCGAATAGAGGCTGTAGAACTCGCGGTCCGCCTTGTACCCGCCCGTCTCGATGTTGGCGAGGTTGTTGGCTAGGAGCTCGAGGGACTCCATGCGGGCCCTCATCCCGCTGGCCGCCGAAACTGAAATGCTGTCCATAGTCTTGCGGACCTCCCCATGCAGGTCTAGGGCCGAAGCAAGAAAATTTGATAAGTCCCTCTAAATCAGGACGCGACGGCCGATAAGCCCAATAGGAGGACCCTCACACCGGCAATTTCTTGGCGCTTTCATGCCCGACGGCATGAAGTTGGCACCCCCATTCCTCCTAACCGATTGAAACTGCTACCCAAATGGAATGGCGCTTGACCTGCATTGTCTCGCCCCGTGACCAGCCTGCCGACCGCCAGCTTCGCCGCCCCTGCAACCGCCGCGCCGGTGTTAGCTGCCCGCGCGGCAAAGCCAAGCCCGTCGGGCGGCTCCCGGGTTGCCGCTCTACACGCCCTCAAATCCGCGCAAGCGAGCACGGCAACAACACAGGATGCAGCTCCCGCCGACCCCGAGACTACATTTCTCGCCATTGTTCGGGATCTCAACCGAGCCGCCTCGACCTCCGATCCGGGCCTACCGCCCACACCTGCCAAACCCGTGCAGGCAATTGCGGCCACGAACCGCGACACCAATTCGACGCTTACCAATTCGCCGCTAAGGGTGACCGGGGACGAGGTGAATGCACTCGGGACCGACGCTGAAGCCGCACCCATTTCCGCAACCCTACGCCCAATCCCCAAGGTGGAAGACGCGCGGACCCACCACTCGGGAATTCCCGAGCCCGGCCTAACCGCCAAGAAGGAGCCCGCGCGACAGGACGACGCCACTCCGCCCGTTCCTGTGCAGGCACCGGTAGCGCCTCCCCATCGGCCCACGATCCAACTCGCGCTCAACTTGTCTCCATCGACGGAAGCAACCGCTACACCCGAAACCTCTACTGCCCCGGCTACCGACGGTGCCGCACCGACACCAGCCCCGGCGCCCGAGCACCTTCTCCACAACACCGCGATTCACCTTACGCTCCGATTCCCCGAGAACGTTCAAAGCCAGCCCACCCAGACGTCGGCAGCGGAATCCGAACAGCCCACGCAAACACCTCGCGTGCCAACCACACCCAGCGCGACCCGATCGTCGCACGAGGCTTGGCCGTCTGTCCACGCCACGGGTGAAGAACCGGCAGAGCCACGAACGCAGGAACAAAAGGCCGAGCCGACCGCGCGGAGGGACTCACCGGACTCGACGACCGAGAAACCCGAAAGGACCATTGTCGCCAAACAAGTCCGTGAAACCGTCCACCCGGACGTGCCAACGGACCACTCGCCGACACGGGTCGAGCCAGCGCCGCTCCTGCAGGGCGCGCCTCAGCAGCCAGTCAGCCCACACCAGACGCCGTCGGCTCAACCGGTGCCGGTCGACGTCGCCCAGCCAACTGTCGTGCGACACGAATCCAGACCAGCCGAGCCGGCGGCCGCTCCCCCCGCACCGCCACCGGAAGCCAAGGAGCCCGCAGCCCAGCCCCTCCGTTCTGTATCGCTCGAATTTGCACCCGACGGCCAGTCCGACGTGCGGCTCCGCCTCTCGGAGCGGGCGGGCGAAGTACACATTTCCGTTCATTCCAACGATCCCTCGGTGCACGGCAAGTTGCAGGAGGGAATCCACGATCTCATCGGCTCGTTGTCCAATGCAGGGTATGATGCCAACGCTTGGACACCGGGCCAGAGCCACGAAAACCATCAGCGTCGGCGGGACGAAACGCCGAACCCGCGGCGGAAGGATACGCCGGGCGCCGGCGCTGAGGATTTCGGTGGTCTGCTACAGAAAACAACCCGGGAGGGTCAATGAGTTCCGCCGCATCCGCCTTGTCGTCCATGGCCGCCGGGGCATCCAGCTCCAGCACGTCCAATACTCCGACGACCCAGTCGCCACTGGACCCATTGGCCAATGAGCAAACCTTCTTGAAGCTCCTAGTGTCGCAGCTACAGAACCAAGACCCGCTGAATCCAACCGACAGCAACCAGTTCGTCTCGCAGTTGACCTCCTACAGCCAGCTGGAGCAACTGATTGGAATCCGCCAGAACACCAATCCGGTCGCGGCTCCAACGGCTGCGGGCCCAGGGACAAGCAGCACCACTACAACGACACCGGCACCACCACCCGGCACTATCCTGCCAGCCGTGTCCTCGATCGCCAACGCCGCAAGCAAGAACCTCACCTCACTCGGAGCCTAAAACCATGTCCACAACCTTCTCAAACGCACTTTCGGGTCTGAATGCCAACGCGTTGGCCATTGATGTGGTCAGCGGCAACCTCGCGAACCTCAATACCTACGGGTACAAGAACACGAGCGTCTCGTTCCAGGATCTCGTAAACCAGAGTCTCGGCTCGAACGCCGGGCAATCGACCACCAGCATGGTCGGCGGATCGACCGTGGCGCAGACCACGCGCTCCTTCTCGCAGGGATCGATACAGTCCACCGGCCAGCCTTTTGACGCCGCCATTCAAGGCAATGGCTTCTTCGTCCTCAGAACGCCATCCAGTCCTCAGGTGTTTACCCGCGCAGGGAATTTCAAGGTCGACGCCACCGGTCGCTTGTTGACACAGGAGGGGCAATTCGTCCAAGGGTGGAATTCCAAGGCAGGGGCTCTCACAACGACGGGCAATGTGTCGGACGTTGTCCTTCCCATCACCGGGCTGAGGCAGCCTACTCCGACAGCCAACTACTCGGTCACGGCCAACCTCGACGCCGGGGCGGCAGTCGGATCGCCAGGCGCAACATTCAGTTCTCCGATGCCGATCGTCGACTCGCAGGGCAACAACCACATGTTGACCATCAGCTACAACAAGACTGCGGCCGGAAGTTGGACCTATTCTGTCACCATCCCTTCAACAGACCTTGTCCCTGCCGCCGCGGCCCCCCCTCCCGCAACCACTACAACGTTAGCGTCCGGCACACTAACTTTTGACGGGTCAGGCCACCTGTCAGCTCCGCTTCCCGCCGCGAGCCCCATTGCGATCCCAATCAAGGGATTCGGCAACGCCTCGGCCGACCAGACCATCAACTGGAATCTCTATGACTCCACCGGCACCGCGTCTCTGACGCAGTACAACCAAGCTTCGGCGAACCTCGGCAGCACCCAGGACGGTACGCCTTCCGGCCAGCTCACCAACATGAGCATCGGCACGAACGGCCAAATCCTCGCGCACTACTCCAACGGCGACGCGGTTCCGGTGGCCCAGTTGGCCATCGCGTCGGTCCTCAACCCCGATTCCATGCAGGATCTCGGCGACAACACCTTCGGCGTCACCTCCGCTACCTCGCTACCCGCAATCGGAACGCCTGGAACCGGCTCCCGCGGCCAAATCACTGGCGGCGCGCTGGAAGCGTCCACGGTGGACATCGCCAAGGAATTCACCAACCTCCTCACCTACGAGCGCGGCTATCAAGCGAACTCGAAGGTGGTCACCACGGAGGACGACATCATGCAGGAGACGGTCGGCCTGAAGCGGTAGGCGAATTATGACGCCGCAGCAGGAAATCGCCCACATCGGCGACGTGCTGATCGACGTGGAAGTCCAACTCGACCAGCGTTGGATGAAGCTGTCGGAAATCCTCTCGCTGGAAGAGGGCAGCATCATCGAGATGAACCGGTCGGCGGGCGAAAACATCGACATTTTCATCGGTTCTCGATTGTCCGCGTTCGGCGAAATTGTCATCATCGAGAGCATCATGGGGGTCCGGATCACGGACTTCAACACAGAGCACTAGGCACTACACATAGAGCCAAATGGACCTTCTACAACCAATCGCCGCCGTTTTTCTCGTACTTGCGCTGCTGGCAGTAGCCCTGTTCCTGTTGAAGAGGCGCGGGCTGGCGACGATTGGTACCGGATTGTGGGCGTCGCCCGGTACGCGGCGGATGGAGTTGGTGGACCGGCTCGCGCTGGGGCCGCAGCATGCGCTCCACTTGGTGCGGGTCGACGGGCAGCCGATGTTGGTTGCGACCAGCCCGTCGTCGTGCCAGTTGCTGGCTGATGGCGAGACCTTGCCGGGGGTCAAGCCATGAAAATGCGCTCCATGATTGCAGTTTTGGTGGTGGCTCCGGTCGCATTCGCCGCACCTCCCGCCTTGGTTCCCGCCCCCAAGGATCTCAGTACTCCGATGCAGATCATCATCCTGATGACCCTGCTGACGTTGCTGCCAGCCGTCATCATGTCGGTAACGCCGTTCCTGCGGATCTCCATCGTGCTGCACTTTCTCCGGCAGGCGTTGGGGACCCAATCGGCACCGTCGAACCAGGTCTTGGCGGGTCTCTCGCTGTTCCTAACCTTGGCGTTGATCCAGCCCATGGCGGCCACCATATATAAGGATGCGTGGGTGCCGCTCGAGGACGGCAAGTCCACCCCGCAGCAGGCCTGGGACACAGGGACCAAGCCGTTGAAGACCTATATGGCACGTTTCGTCCGCGAAAAGGACGTGAAGCTGTTCCTCGAAATCACCCACTCGCCGATGCCGCGGGTGCCCGCCGACCTTGACATACAGGTGCTGGCCCCGGCCTACATTCTTTCCGAGATGCGGGCGGGCTTCCAGATCGGCGCGGTCTTGTTTTTGCCTTTTCTGCTGATCGACATCATCGTGGCGTCCGTCACGTTGTCCATCGGTATGGTCCAGTTACCGCCGGTGATGGTCTCTGCCCCGTTCAAGATCCTGCTGTTCGTCTTGGTGGACGGCTGGAACCTGACCATCGGGTCCCTCATGAAGGGATTCTACGCATGACGCCCGAATCGGTGGCCCACCTGATCGGCGCGATGTTTGTTGCGGCGTTCTGGATATCCGCGCCGCTGCTGGCGATCGGCTTCGTGGCGGGAATCGTGATCAGCTTGGTCCAAATCGTGACCTCGATCCAGGACACGGGGTTCAATTCGATCCCGCGACTACTGGCGTTTCTGGCGGGAACCATCGTCCTGATGCCGTGGATGGTGCACAAGAGCATGGCCTACGCCACCGACATTCTGGGGAACCTGAGTCGATATGCCCGCTGACACGCTGTTCACATATGCGACTCTCTTCGGGTTCCTCTACACACTGGCCCGGATCTCGTCGGTCATCGCGTTCCTGCCCCTCGGGTCGTTCCGGGGCGCGCCGGAGCCCGCGAAGATCGCATTGGCGCTTGGCCTGACCGTCCTCTTGTGGCCGCAGTATAAACTAGCCAGTTTCGAACATGTCTCAATCGGGCGGCTGGTCGCGGGTATTTCGGGCGAGGTGGCCGTCGGGTTGGCAATGGGCGTTTCCGTTTCCATCGTGCTGGAGGTCTTCCAGTTGGCGGCCCAAGCCGTCAGCCTCCAAGCCGGATTCGCGTTCGCGTCCACCTTCGACCCAAACAGCGGTGCCGATTCCACCGTTCTGCTGACAGCCGCAAACCTCACCGCGAGCTTGATGTTCTTCGCGTTGGGTGCCGACCGGATGCTGGTCCGCGTGCTATCTGACAGTCTGCGCCTTTGTCCGCCCGAGTCCTTCGCGATCCAGCGCTCCTGGGCGGATGCGATGGTCCTGTTCGGGTCCTCGATTTTTGGCCTGGGTTTGCGGCTGGCGATGCCGGTGATCGCGCTGCTGCTGTTGGTCGACGTCTCCCTCGCGGTATTCGGACGGATCGAGGCCCACCTGCACTTGGTCAGCCTCGCGATGCCCGTCAAGCTGGGGGCCTCCATGTTCCTGATGGCCGCCACCATCGTTTACCAGCCCCGGATCTTCGCGGACGTCATGAACGACGCCATCCGGCTGATCGAAGGCATGATCCGGAGTGGACACTGATGGCGGACCAGTCGCAAAAAACAGAAAAAGCGAGCCAGCGACAACTGGAGAACGCGCGCAACCGGGGTGACTTCCCCGCCGCGCGGGAATTCGTGGCCGCCATGCAGTTCTACGCCTTCGTCGCGATTTCCGCCTCATTCTTCCCGCAGTGGATGGAGACCTTGCAACAAGCGATGCGGTCCGCGCTCAGGGAAGCGTTTTCGATGTCTTTGACCGCAACGGAATTGCCCGTCATCCTCTATAGGATCTCGGCGGGCGTGGTCCGGCCTCTTGTGCTCTTCGGTTGCCTCCTGCTCGGCCTCACCTTCCTCCTCCAGATGGTTGCCACGAATATGGGCGTGAGCCTGTCGAAACTTTCGCCCCAATTGGAGCGACTCAATCCGTCGGGAAGGCTCGGCGATTTGCCGTCCAACAACATGGCGCAACTCCTCCAAGCCTGCCTGATGGCCCCGATTGTCTGCTGGCTCACGTGGTCGTTGGTGCGGGACCGCTTGGTCGACCTGATGCGCTTCCCGATGCTGCCGATCGCGTCAAGCATGGCTACGACCGGGCTCTTACTGCGGGATTCGCTCCGCAAGTCCGCCATGGTGCTGGCGATTTTCGGCACGGCGATGCTTCTGCGCGAGCGGTCCAAGTACGCCGACCGGCTCCGCATGAGCAAGCAGGAGCTTGCCGACGAGGCCAAGGAAATGGGCGGCAACCCGCACATGAAGGCCCGGATCCGCAAGATCCAGCAGGACATCCGCCGCAAGCACATGATGCGCGACGTGGCTACGGCGACCGCCATCGTGACCAATCCAACGCACTATGCCGTGGCGATCCGCTACGACCAGGCGTCGATGGCCGCCCCTCTGGTTGTCGCGAAGGGCAAAAACTTCCTCGCCGCACGGATCCGCCAGCGCGCCACCGAGAATCTGATCCCGATCATCGAAAATCCGCCGCTGGCACAGGCGCTGTACAAATCCGTCGACGTGGGCCAGGAAATCCCGCCGCACCTGTACCGGGCGGTTGCTGAAATCCTCGCGTACATCTTCAAGCTGATGAACCCGGTACCCAGGAGGTCGATGTGACCGCGTCGCCCGCAGCCGCAACCCCCCGGTTTTCAATGGCCGTACTGAGCGAATTCGCCGTGCCGGCAGCAGTACTCGCGATTGTGCTGGCGCTCATAGCGCCGATGCCGGCGATGCTGCTCGACCTTCTGATCGTGTGCGACATCATGATGTCGGTCATCGTGATGATGGTCGCGATGTACATCACCAAGCCGGTTGAATTCAACGTCTTCCCGACTACCCTGCTGCTGCTCACCCTGTTCCGATTGGCTCTGAATGTTTCGTCGGCGCGCTTGATCCTCCTGAACGGACACACGGGCGTATCGGCGGCGGGCGATGTGATCCAGGCGTTCGGCAATTTCGTGGTCGGAGGCAATTACATCATCGGCGCGGTGATCTTCCTCGTCCTGATCACCATACAATATGTCGTCATCAACCACGGTGCTGTGCGCATCTCCGAAGTCACGGCGCGTTTCACGTTGGATGCGCTGCCCGGCAAGCAGATCTCCATCGATTCCGATTTGAACGCGGGCCTGATCGACGAGGCCACCGCCCGCAGACGTCGGAAGGAGCTGGCCAGCGAGGCCGAATTCTTCGGGGCCATGGACGGTGCCAGCAAGTTCACCCAGCGCGACGCGGTAGCGGGGTTGCTGATCACGGTCATCAACATCGTCGCGGGATTGCTGATCGGGATCCTGCAGCACGACATGGAAATCATGAAGGCGCTGCAGACCTACACGATCCTGACCATCGGCGACGGGTTGGTGACGGTGATTCCAGCGCTGATGATCTCGATTTCCGGCGGCATGATCATCACCCGGGCCACATCTGACAACCGGCTGGGTGTCGAATTCCAGCGCCAGGTGTTTGGCGCGGCCCAGCCCCTGTTTCTTTCGAGCGCTGTTCTGGTGGTGCTCGCTCTATTGCCCGGACTCCCGAAGCTGCCCTTCCTGTTGCTCGGTGCCGGCCTGGGTACCGCGGCGTGGCGCATGAAAGGCAAGGCCGAGGTGGTGGATGAAGCATCTGCCGCCGCGACTCCGAAGGCTCCAAAGGAGAACCTGGAGGACTTGCTCAGGGTCGAGCCCTTGGCCGTCGAGGTAGGGGCCGGGCTGATCGGGCTGATTTCGGACGGTGCCAATTCCCCCCTGCTACGCCGCATCGGGGCCATGCGGAAGCAGATCGCAACCGATATCGGCTTCATCATCCCTGCCATTCGGGTCACGGATAACTTGGCGGCCCTTCGTACCCGGGAGTACGCCATCCAGCTGAAGGGTGTCGAGATAGCCCGCTTCGAGCTCCTGCAGGGACACGAATTGGCCATTTCCCTAACGGCCACGGAGCGTCCACCCGAAGGCCGTCCGACGAAGGACCCGGCGTTCGGCGTTGCCGCTTGGTGGGTCCCGGCGCAGCAAGCCGACAAGGTGCGGTCGATGGGATACACCGTTGTCGACCCCTTGAGCGTCCTCAGCACCCACCTGTCGGAGTTGATCAAGCGCAACTGCCACGAACTGTTTTCGCGGCAGGAGGCGAAGAAGATGCTGGACCGTGCCGCCATCGACCATGCCAAGGTGGTCGAGGATCTGGTGCCGAAGCTGGTGCCGCTCGCCACTGTGCAACGCGTCCTACAGAATCTGCTGCGGGAGCGGGTGTCGATCCGCGACACCGCCTCGATCCTCGAAGCGATGGGCGAGGCCGCTCCCTCCACGCGCAACCCGGTCCTCCTGACAGAGTACGTGCGCCAAGCCATTCGACGGGTGGTGGTCAAGCCCTACCTGACCGGGAGCAATTCCCTCTCGGCATGGTTTGTCGACCCGCAGATCGAGCAGTTCATCGAGGGCGCGGTCGAGCACGGGGAGTCCAACAGCACGCTGGGGATGACGCCGAATGCGCTTCGCGATCTGCTGGACCGGGTCGGGCGCGCCGTCGGGGCACTGGAATCGCCGGCGGTTGTCGTGACGAGCGGGGCGTGCCGGTACTTCCTCCGTCAGGCCGTCGAGGCGTCGGTGCCGAACCTTTTTTGTCTATCGCACAATGAGATTCCGTCGGGGATCAATGTGACTTCACTGGGAGTAATTCAGTAGACCATGGAAACCAAAACATACTTCGCGAGCAGTGTTCCGGCGGCCTTGGAGGCCGCGCGGAAGGACCTCGGGCCGGACGCGATGCTGGTGAATTCGCGCCCCGCACCTCCCGAGGCGCGCACGATGGGACGGTTGGAAGTCACGTTTACCTACGATCCCGCCCACACCCCTCCCGAGCCGGTTGCGAAGCCCGTCCAGTTTCCAGTGGTTTCCACCCAGGGAAGCCGGTACCCGGCGGCAACTGGCGTCGAACGGCCAGCGGCGGAGCGGAGCCAGCGCGTGGCGGAGCCGGGGGGCTCCCCGTTTGCTGCGTTGAAGTCCTTATCACCGGGGCGGGCGGCTCCGAAGTCGTCGGAACTGGACGACATCCGTGACCAGTTGGCGGAACTCCGTCGGTCTTTGAGTTCCTCGCCGAATGTCGCCCCGGACCGTCCCAGCGGCCTGCCCGATACCGGGACGGACCCGCTCGTCGGGCGGCTCGTCCGGTCGGGAATGGAGCCAGAGTTTGCCCGCGACATTCTGGCCGCAAGTTCCAAGCGCGGACGGGACCGCAGTGCCGGATTGGCAGCGGAACTCGTGTCGCGGATTGGCGTCGAGCCATTCGGCGGCGTTGGCGATGGCAAATGTTTGGCGTTTGTCGGCCCACCAGGACGGGGCAAGTCCCTTTCGCTGGTCAAGATCGCATTCCGCTATGGACTGGCGGCGGGGAATCCGGTGCGAATCTTCAGCGTTGGCGACCACGGCGTCGGTGGAAATGCAGCCTTGGCCCGGTATGCCGCAATTCTGAACATCCCGTTCGAATCCTGCGACAGCTATCCGACCGCCGACTTGGTTATGGGCCAGCAGCCGACCACGGGCTTGGTGTTGATTGACACGCCGGGGTTGTCGCCTTCGGAGACGTTCGAAATCGGGGAACTGGCACGGTTCCTGCGGGGCCATCCCGAGATTGAGAAACATTTGGTTCTGCGCGCGGATGCCAGAGCGGCGGACATGGGCCACATTGTGTCCCGTTTCTCCAGCATCGGTCTGGATCGGCTCCTTTTCGCGGCGGTCGAAGAGGCTTTGGGGCTGGGTCCGTTGGTCGAAACGCTCGTCCGTAGCGCGATTCCCGCCACTTTCGTGGGCACAGGCCGCGAAATGCCGGGATGCATTGAGGAACTGGACGCGGCCAAGCTGGTCCAAGCGGTCTGCGGAGATCGAAACATGGCGGCCGCGGCGGCGTAGGAGTCCGATTTGGCGGCAGCAGCATACTGTTTTCCGGTCGAACGGGTCCCCTCCGAGGAGCGGGAGCGGCTCATCGTGGAGCATCTCCCCCAGGTGCGCCTGATCGCCCGGAAGATCCACGAGCGGTTGCCAGCCACCATCCTGTTCGAGGATCTGATTTCGGCCGGTGCCGTTGGCCTGATCAGCGCCATCGACAACTACGATCCCCGCCAAAACGTCAGGCTGAAGACCTACGCCGAGTTCCGGATTCGCGGGGCGATCTTGGACAGCCTGCGTGAGGGCGACTGGGCACCCCGGTTGAAACGGCGCTTGGCCCGTGAGATGGAGGACGCGGTTGCCAAGGCCGAACACCGGCTGGGACGGGCACCGGAGGAGGCCGAAATTGCCGCGGAACTGTGCATGTCGGTGGAAGTCTACCGGCAGAGGCTCGGCGATCTGGCGGCGTTGGACATCGGGGAACTCGAATACAGCCAAGATGACTACGAACGGCCGTCGCTGGTGCGCTACATCTCGGCGCGCGACGAGGACTCCCCGGCCGTCCTGTTGGAAAAGGCGGAGTTGGAGCGGCTGATCAGCAAGGCGATCGATTGCATCCCGAAGCCGGAGAGGCTGATCTTGAGCTTGTATTTTTATGAGGAACTGACGTTGAAGGAGATCGGAGAGGTCATGGGGCTGCACTTTACGAGGGTTTCCCAGTTGAAGTCGCAGGCGATTCTCAGGCTGCGCAATGCGATCGCGACGCGTTGGCCCGGGGCGCGACAGGAAAGGGCGAGGTAAAGGAATGCCACAGGCAGCGAGGGCAGTGGACGCGTACGCGAGCATTTCGGGGCACTTGGAGTCGGCGCTGGCCCGGTCGCTCAACAGCATGACGGGAGAGGAGTTCACTGTTCTGGCGGAACGGCACTCCGACCCCGATTCGCTGGAAGATCCCTTCATCTGGCAGCAGGCGCTATCGACGCATCCGGAGCCCGCAGTTTGGATCGTTGCCGGCAAGGATCTTTGGACGATGGCGGGCCAGTTGACGCTGTCGGCAGTCGGGATCGATTCGGCCACGGACGAAGACTGCCGGTCCACTTGGCAGGAAATCGTCGGTCAGACGATGGGCGCGTTCGCAAGTGGCTTGACCGCCGATACCCAGCAGGAGGTCACTGCGGCTGGCGGCGAGGAACTGAAGTCTGAGCCCTCGGGTGTCCAATGGACGGTGTTCAGCGCCAGCAAGGCCGATGGCGAGAGTTGGACGCTGAAAATCGGCTGGACCTCGTCCGTCGCGGCGCTTTATGAACCGGCCCCCGTGGAACAAAAACCAGCCGGGATGCGGGACAGCACGTTCTCGAAGACTTTCGACCTCCTGCTTGATGTTGCGTTGCCCGTGAGCGTGTCGTTCGGAAAGACGCATCTGCAAATTCGGGAGGTGCTCAAGCTGAATACGGGGTCGATTGTGGAACTCAACCGCTTTGTGGTGGAGCCAGTGGACGTGATTGTGAACGATTGCGTGATTGCGCGGGGGGAGGTTGTGGTCGTGGACGGAAACTATGGAGTGCGGATTACCCAGTTGGCGAGTCGGGAGGACCGTCTACGGACGGGAATAGCCGATCAAGGCACCAGGATTGGGGGCGCGCGATGACCGTGGATCTCGGAGTAGTCCTATGCGTGCTTGCTGCCGGGGCGCTGCTCGGCGGGGCGATCTTTGTCGGCCTCCTCATTTTGAGAACCGAGTGTGTGCGCGAATGGAAGAGGGCTGCCGAAGAGCGGGTGGTCTTGCTTGAAGCCGTCCGCCAGCAGCGCGAACGGATTGACGAGGTTGCAGACGAGTTGCGCGGGTGGGTCGCGTCGTTGGAGACGGCCAAGACTTCCCGGCCGGGTGATTCCAAGGTGGATGGGCGGGGGGGATGGTCCAGGGCTCGCGCGATCGAGGCGGTACGTGCCGGCCTTACGGTGGAGGAGGCTTCGCGGATGTTGAATGTGCCCTTGCGCGAGATGCGTCTGGTGGCGGAGGTCGTCCGATTGGAAACTACCGCTTAAATTGCGCGCAGCCCTAAAGTATTTGGCTGTCACTGCCGATCTAACACCCAGCGGAAGAATATGAGCGGGTTAGAGCTACAAATAGCAGAACAGATCGACGCCGTAATCCGGACGTCGAGCGCCGGTGTGTCGGGTGACGACCGGCCGGTATTGGGAGAACTCCTGGCCACGGTGGGCGAGTTCCTCGCGCAACCGGTGCCGCCGGAAGTTCGTGATGCTGCGCTGGCCTTGGTGGAACTGTCGAAGGACGGTGTCCCGCAGGGCAGCCACGCTACCTTTTTGGAGACTCTGACAGCGCTGCGCGATGCCGTCTCACGCTTGAATCCAGGCGTTGCGGGGCCACCAGCGCTTTCAGCGGACGACGAGGCCATGTTGCAGTTGGCCAACGATCCTGAACTGGTCCAGGAGTTTCTGCTCGAGGCCCGCGAGCATTTGACCGGTGTAGAGGCGGGAGTCTTGGCCCTCGAGCAGGACCCGGAGGACGCCGAGGCGCTGAATGGCGTCTTCCGATCCTTTCATACGATCAAGGGTGTGGCCGCGTTCATGGGTGCGTCCGCCATCCAGGAATTGTCGCACGAGACCGAGAATCTCCTCGACTACGCCCGGTCCGGACGCCTCCTTCTTTCGCAGCCCATCATCGACCTGATCCTCCGCGCCGCGGACGAGTTGACCAAATGCCTGAACATGGCGGAATCGCAATCCTTGGGCTCATTGCCGCGGTGCGACAGGGCATTGCTGAAATCATTGGCGGACACCTCGGCCCGTGTCGAAGCTGGAGCCGTAGAAGCGCAAGGGCCGCTGGACACGAAGGAAGTGGCCCGAGGAACCACCCGTCCAGCCGCGTCCGGCGGCGTGACTTCAAAAGAGGTCGCCGTCGCCCTGCCCGCAGCGGTGGACACTCCCGCGCGGACCGAGATCGCGGAGTCGACCGCAGTTGTCCCGCAAGTGGTGCCAACTCTGTCGGCACCCACGCTGGCGGCAGCCGCACCGGCACGCTCGACTGCGGAGAATAGCGTTGTCCGAATTGAGACCTCGAAGCTCGAATACCTTATTGACATGGTGGGTGAGCTCGTCATCGCGGAATCCGTGGTGCGGCACGACCCGGCCATTGCCGCGTCCCAAGATCCGCTTCTGTCGCGCAATCTCACCCAACTTGCACGTGTGGTTCAAGAGGTCCAGAAGACTTCAATGTCGATGCGCATGGTGGCAATAGGCACCTTGTTCCGCAAGATGAGCAGGCTCACCAGGGATCTGGCCAAGAAGTCCGGTAAGACAATCGAGCTTGTGACCGTCGGGGACGACGTCGAATTGGACCGCAGCATCGTCGAGGATCTTGCAGATCCGATGGTTCATATGATCCGCAACGCCGTGGACCATGGCCTTGAACTGGCCTCCGAACGCATTGCTGCGGGCAAGCCGGGGAAAGGCACGGTGCGGCTCCGGGCCATGCACGACGCGGGGGACATTGTCATTGAGATTGGCGACGACGGACGCGGCATGGATCCGGCCAGGATCCTTGCCAAGGCGCGCCGCTTGGGGCTTGTCGGCGAACACGACTCCTTGGACGAAGAGTCGATCTTCAAGCTGGTCTTTGAGGCGGGCTTTTCCACGGCGGACAAGGTTACCGATCTGTCGGGCCGGGGCGTCGGGATGGATGTGGTGAAGAAGCAGATCCAGAAGCTGCGGGGGCGCATTTCGATTCGTTCCGTTTTGGGCCAAGGCTGCAGTTTTGTTCTGCGTCTGCCGCTGACGTTGGCGATCATCGACGGCCTTGTCGTTGGAGTCAGCAACCAGCGGTTCATCCTGCCGATGTTCGCGGTCCGGGAGATGTTCTCCCCCAAGCCGGACACATTCGTCACGATCGAGAACAAGGCCGAAGCCGCTTTCTTCCGGAACAAGTTGTTGCCCTTGATACGGCTTTCGCGTCTGCTGGAACTTCGCGACGGCGCCAGGGTGTCCTCTTCTCCGGACCCCGAGGGAGGCGGCCCAGATGCCAGGATCGACGGGGTGTTGATCGTCGTCGAGGGTCGGGACCAACTCTATTGCATTGCGGTGGATCAATTGATCGGCAAGCAGGAGGTCGTAATCAAGTCGTTGGGGAAGACGTTCCGGGACGTTCCAGCGATTTCCGGCGGGGCCATATTGGGCGACGGGCGGGTCGGATTGATCATCGACGTAAACTCGCTGCGGTACCAGCGGTAGTTCACACCCGAACGGAGAATCGATGAACACCTTGGAACGGCAGGTACAGCCCTTAACGGCACTCGATTTCGACATTGTGCGAGACTTGGCCCGCACTTCGTGCGGCATCAATCTGCACGAGGGAAAGAAGGCCTTGGTCTCGAGTAGATTGGAGCGCTTGGTTCGTCGGCATGGGTTCGACTCCTTCACTGGATATATCCAATTCGTCTCTCACCAACGCCACGGGGACGCCTTCACGGAGTTCATCGATACCCTGACCACCAACCACAGCGGTTTTTGGCGGGAGCCAGAGCACTTCATTTTCCTCCAAAAGACGGTTTTCCCCGCTTGCAAGCAACGGCTTAGGATCTGGTCGGCCGCCTGTGCGACTGGGGAGGAGCCCTACACGATCACGATGTGCGCCTTGGATGCCAACGTGTCCCAATGCACGGTCAACGCGTCCGATATTTCCCGGGCGGCTCTGTCGAGCGCCATGCGGGGAGAATACGAAGACTCGAAAACTGCACCGCTACCGACAGGTTGGCAGGAAAAGTACTTCCGACGGTTACCGGATCTCCCGCACGGGACGCGGGCCGTGACTCCAGCAGTGCGGTCCCTCGTTGGGTTCGCCCCGGTCAATCTATTGGAGCCATTCCATCACGTCGGCCAGTTTGACGTGATCTTCTGCCGGAATGTCATGATCTACTTTGAGCAGGCGACCCGCGACACCTTGGTGGAAGGTCTGCTCCGTCAGCTGAACTTGGGGGGATACCTGTTTACGGGTCATTCCGAGACCCTTATCCGCTTGCCCCGCGGCTTGGAATACGTTCAGCCCGCGACGTACAGGAAAGTGGTATGACGCCAGCCGCTGGCGGGGAAATCGTTGTAGGAGTGGGGGACTGCCGGGTGGCGGCGCCTCCTTCCGGCTTTCTAAGCACGTACGCTCTCGGCTCGTGTATCGCGCTCGTTGTCTTCGATTGGAAGACTGGCATTGGAGGCTTGCTGCATCTCATGCTCCCCGATTCCTCCATTGATCCCACGCGAGCAACGACGAACCCGTTTGTGTACGCCGACACCGGAGTACCCAAGCTTTTCAGAAAGTTGGAGGAGCTTGGGTGTTCCAAGCACAGCCTGCGCTGTTGCGTTACCGGCGGTGCAAGCATGATGGCGGATTCGTCACACTTCGAGATTGGCAAGCGCAACTATCTCGCCATCAAGAAGCTGTTGTGGCGAATGGGTGTGTTTGCCGATCACGAGGATGTTGGGGGAAACGAATCGCGCTCGGTACGGCTAGACTTGGCCACGGGTCGGATCGACCTGCGCAAGGGAGCGAGCCGCGAACGGGTGTTGATGTCGGCTGGAATCAATTTGGTCGGAAAGGGAATGGATGACGCGCGTATTGGTCGTTGACGATTCACCCGTCATGAGGCGCTATGTCGCACGGAGCCTCGGCATGACGGGGATGGATGTTCACATCTACGAGGCAGGCAACGGCAGGGAGGCGACAGTGGTTGCAGCCAGCATCCGGCCCCATCTTGTGATTACGGACCTGAATATGCCCGAGATGTCGGGCAGCGAGCTGGTTTCGTGGCTGCACGCGGATCCGTGCTTGAAGGACACGCCGGTACTAGTGCTTTCGGCCGATCAGGGAAAATCCCGTCCACGGGAATTGATCGGGGCTGGTGCGGTCGCTTATCTGACGAAGCCGGCAACGCCGGAAGTCCTGCGGCGCTCGCTAGTGGCGGCGATGGCGGGGCGTGCCTCGGACGGCGGCGCGGAATTTGAATGATGGAGGAGAGGGAAATGCCCAAGGAAGTGATACCCGCCGAGCAGGTTGCAAATGCTGTCGGCCAGATCGTGGAGTCGATGTATTTCAGGGAGGCGAACTACTTGGGCACCGCCCAACTGGCAGGCCCCGTAGTGGCGGCCTCGGTCGCTTTCGGCGGTACCGTCAACGGCTCCTTCTGCGTAGCCCTTTCACCGAGGATTGCACGTGAGCTCACAGCCGACTTTCTCGTCGCGGAGCCCGACGATATTTCAGGCGAGCAGGCCGTCTTCACTGTTCGGGAATTGGCGAACATCGTGTGCGGCACGGTTCTCGCGGCTTGGAATCCGACCGCCACTTTCGATTTCGACACACCTCGCGATGCCGACCGCACCGCACCCGTCGAGTCTTTCCAATATGCCTTCGCACTCGACGGGGCGCGGCCTGAAATGGCTGTCGACATCTCGTTCGCATAGCCGACGAATGGACGCTAGGCCACCATTCGGTGCTGGCGTGCCTCCAATACCCTCATCTTCGCCGCCAGCGTGGTGCGCTTCAGTCCGAGAAGGTCTGCGGCTGCAGTCTTGTTGCCTCTGGTTCTGGCCAACGCTTGGTTCAGCAAGTTTTTTTCAAACTCCGCCAAGGCTTGTTGGTAGTCGAGGCCCTCGGCGGGCAACGCGACTGTCGGGGCTGCTTCGGCTACTCCAAGAACAGACGGCTTCTTGTCGATGGGAATAGCCTCCAGGGTCGAGGTCAACCGTATGTCTGTAGCGAGTACGGCTCGCCTCGATCCGCTGAGAATCACCGCGGTCTCGATGCAGTTTTCCAACTCCCTAACGTTGCCAGGCCAAAGGTGCGCGGTGAGCCGATTCATTGCAGCCGTATCGAAGTGCTTGTCCCGGAGCTGTTCGCGCTCGCAATTCATGGCTAGAAAATGACGCGCCAGAACCTCGATGTCCTCCTTTCGCTCCCTAAGGGCCGGGATGCAGATCCGGAAGACGTTCAAGCGGTAGAACAGATCCTGCCGGAACAGGCCTTGCCTTACTCGCTCAGCCAAGTTTACATTCGTTGCGGCGATCACCCGCACATCCAGACGGATTCTCTCATTGCCCCCCAGGCGTTCGACTTCACGCTCCTGCAGCACCCTCAATAGGCGCCCTTGGGTCGACATCGGCATGTCGCCGATTTCGTCGAGAAAGATCGTTCCATGGTTTGCGGCCTCAAATTTGCCTGCCCGCGCTTGGATAGCCCCGGTAAAGGCGCCTTTGACATGCCCGAACAACTCCGCTTCCAATAGCGGCTCCGGGATCGCGCCGCAGTTTACCGCCACCCACGGCCCCTTTGAGCGAAGGCCGGCTTCGTGTGTGGTCCTCGCCACAACCTCCTTGCCCGTTCCAGTCTCTCCCTCGATCAGGAGGTTGCACCGGTGGTTCGCCACCTGCGAGATTTCCGCTTCAATCCTACGAATGGCGGGACTGGCTCCAATCAACCCACTGCGGCCCACGGGTTCCTCATGGCCGGAACCTCCTTCTTGGACCCGCAACATGCACTCTTCGACCTCGTCCAGAGTCGTCGCCACTGAGCTTGCCCCCCTTTGATACCAATTGGAGATGTCGGTTGCCGAGGCTGTTCGGTCGTAGACGATCACGGTACGGTCGGAGGCATCGAGAAAGAGTTCGGTCGCGCGGTCACGGTCGCGCATATTGCCGACCTCCAGGATGACCGTTCGCGAGTCTCCCTGCCTGCCCTTCAACGCCCCTTGGTGGACGACCGCAACTGAACCGCGCCAGCCTTGCGGGAGTCCGGTCGAGTGCGAGCCGGGCGAGGGAATCCAAATGAAGTTCGTTTCCACAACCTCCTATCGACCGAAGTTGGAAAACCTTTAGGACTTTTTTTGGGGTGGGGTGCAAGATCGCCGCAAGAATCTGCGCCGGGACCCTAAACTTGCTGCGAGAATCCGCCGATAGACAGGGTGAAGAACGTCCAACGGGCTCTGCCCAGCTTTTGGCTGGGGCCGCGATCCGTAGACGGCGTGAAAGGACAAACAAGTGATTGACGAAGAAGTGCTAGTAAAGAGCGTGACGGAGGCTACGTCCGAGGTGTTTTCAATGATGCTGGACATGCAGGTCGACTTTGTGGGTGTGGTAGGCGACTCCCGACCCTCGGACAGCGGCTTGATCTCCCTTGTCGGTATCACCGGCGACTGGGGCGGCTCGGGTGTTTTCTGTTGCTCGCCGACACTCGCGGCGCTCCTCAGTTCCCGGATGCTTGGCACCGAGTCCGTGCCGGGCAAGCCCGTAATCGACGAGGAGGTCCTGGATGTGGTGGCCGAAGTCACAAACATGATGATCGGCAACATCAAGAACGGGCTGGAAATCCTCACCGGACCCCTTGCCATCAGCGTGCCGACCGTCGTACACGGGCGCAACTTCCAGTTCCGCAACGCTTGTGGTCTGCGCGGAGCCACGCTCGCATTCAAGACAGAGGGCGAACAGTTCGAGGTGAGAATCGGACTCGCCCCTGCTTCCGAACAGGCAGCTGTTCGATCCCGGATTCCCATCCTCGGCCTAGCTGCGGCCTAAAAAAAATATTTCGCCAGCAGGTGAGAAAAATTCCCGCTGCCGCCACTCTATTCATAGCTGATGACTGAGGCTACTACGGGTGGCGCGACGGCCCAATTGGAAGGTGTCGTGCCTCCGGGCGGCATGTCTTTGCCGCCTCAGATGATGGAAGAGATGAACCGGCTGGTCCGGGGCTTGGCGGGGAGGCTTCATGCCCGGCTACCCCAAGGCTGCGGGATCGAAATATCGGATCTCGTGCAAGCCGGAAATGTCGGCTTGTTGAAAGCGGCAAGGACCTTCGCGGCGGATGTAGGAACCCCGTTGGCCGGGTATGCCAAGTTTCGTATCCGCGGGGAAATGCTCGACATGGTTCGGCGCAACGCGGGTCGCGAGCGGTTGCCCATTGGTGCGCCCCCGAATTCTACCGGGGGCTCCGAAGTCGAGTCGGTGTGCCAAGCGTCGAACGAAACGTCACCACAGTTCTCGGCGCTTAACGAGCAACGTGTCTCGATTATCGCCGAGGAATTGCGGCGGCTGCCCCTGCGCTACTTGTCGGTGGTCCGTCTGCGTTACGCCAACGGCCTTACGCTCAAGCAGATCGGGGCGGCGCTCAACGTGAATGAGAGCCGTGCATGCCAGATCCACCAAGTCGCTCTGGATAGGTTGAAGCGCGCTCTCTGGAGTCGCGGTGTTCGTGACTTCGCCCACTTGTAGGTGGTCGTGGCCTGATGGAGGATAGCAATGCGATTGCAATTGGATTCATCGTCGGTGGCGGCAGGTGCCCACGCGGGAGCTGTCGGCTCGTTCGGCGCAGTCGGAGCGAACGGCTCCAACAAGGCTGGACTTGCCTCCGCTGACAGTGTTTCGATCTCCGGCGCCACCGGAATCCTACAACGGGCCGCGGTCGACCACGCATCGCGAGTCCAGCAGTTGGCCGCTTCCGTGCGGGCAGGGTCCTACTCCTTCTCTGCTTCGCTGGTGGGTTCGGCAATTGTCGCCCAGGCTGGAGGTTGACGATGTCGTTGTTCTCATCCATCCAGACTGCGGCCAGCTCGCTCCAAGCCTACAGCTTGGCTCTTTCCGCAGACCAGCAGAACGTCGCCAACTCGGCCAGTCCGGGGTACGCGGCTCTCCGAGCGGTCATACTGCCCTTGGGCAATTCCGGCCAGGGCGGGGCCGACAGGGTCGTGATCACTTCGGCGGGCGACTCTCGCGCCGACAGTCTGGTTCGCGATACCCTCTCGCAATCCGGGGCCAGCCAGGCCACAGCCGCGCAGCTGGCCCAAGTGAACGGGCTCTTTGATATCACAGGCAACGCCGGAATCTTGGCTGCCTTCCAGAGATTCTCCGCAGCCTTTGCCAACGCTGCGGTGAACCCGAACGACACAACCCTCCGTTCCATCGCCCTGTCGGCTGCGGGCAGCGTGGCGGATTCGTTCAACTCTGTCGCCAACTCTCTAGGATCCCAACAGGGTCAGGTGGACTCGGCCATCCAAGCAACGGTTGGCCAAATCAATGATCTCGGAGCGCAGATCAGTGCGTACAATGCCCAAACCCTCCGTGGCACCGAGCCCAACCCCGCTGCGGATGCCGGGCTCCGCTCGGCACTGGACAGTTTGTCCTCACTGGTGGACATCGGTGTTTCCAAGAACTTGGACGGAACCGTCTCCGTGTTGATAGGTGGGCGGCAACCTCTAGTGGTAGGCACCCAGGCATTCAGGATCTCTGCCGACGGGTCCGCTGCGCCGGGTGCGCAGGTCACCTCGTCCGGCGGCGGCACATCGCCATCGACTCTTTTGGGGAAACTGGGGGCCCTTCTCCAGTTCCGAAGTCAAACGCTGCCGGCCCTGACTGGTGGCAACGGCTCCCCCGGGCAGTTGAACATCCTCGCCAAAGGCTTTGCCTCGCGCGTTAACGCCCTGTTAGGTTCCGGCGGCACGGCGGCTGGGGCCCCGGGCGTGCCGATCTTCACTTACGATCCCTCCAACGACGCGGATGTTGCCCAAACTCTCAAAGTGGATCCCACCGTCACGCCGGACCAACTGGCTCTGGGCACAAGTGGTCCAACAGGGCAATCCAATTCCATCGCCAATGTTCTAGCCCAACTGCCGGGTTCCAACCAGTCTGCCGACCAGATTGCCGGACTTTCGCCGCAGTCCTATTTTTCGTCCATCGCATCGAGAACCGGGCAGGAATACGCCGACGCTCAGCAAAGAAACACAACCGATCAATCGTCCGTTACCTCCTCGCAGGCAAATCGAACTCAGGTGTCAAGTGTTTCGCTCGACCAGGAGGCCGTCAACATCACTTCGTACCAGCGTGCTTACGAGGCCGCAGCCAAGATCGTCTCAGTGCTCGATCAACTTACCAATGACGAGGTCAATCTCATCAAATGATTTCCAGCGCCTCAAGTATCGGGTCCGATTGGTTCCTGAATGGCATTGCGACTCTACAGAAGGCGCAAATCAAGACCCAGCAGCAGCTTACCTCCGGCTACAAGGTGAACGATGCCTCCGACGCCCCGGCCGAGACCGCAAGTTTGGTGGACTTGGGGTCCAGCCTCGCCGCGAACCAGACGTATCAATCGAACCTGGGACGGGTGCAGGCCGAGACCAGTGCCGCCGATCAAGCGATCGCGTCCGCCATAACACTGCTGGACAGCGCGCGCTCCTTGGCAGCGCAAGGGGCCAATTCCGTCACTACCGCGACCGACCGCCAAGCAATCGCCGTCCAAGTCCAGAGCATTCAGCAGCAGATCGTGTCCGCGGCCAACACGTCGGTCGAAGGCCGCTTCATCTTCGGCGGGGCCCAGGATCAAAGCGCTCCTTACACCTACGATTCCGCGTCCGCCACCGGGGCGGACAAGCTGACGGCCCAAGCCGGAGCGCGTGTCATCGTCGACCCAAACGGTCTCACCGTATACCAGTCACGGACCGCATCGACAATTTTCGACCACGCCGGGCCGACCGGCGCGCCGGCAGCGGACAACGTGTTTGCCGCCCTGCAGAGCCTTGTGAACGCGCTTCAGTCCAATAACCAGTCGGGTGTCGCGGCTTCGGACGACTCTCTCCAGCAAGCGGCGGCCTGGCTCAACCAACAGCAGGCCGCATATGGGAATGATGGGAATCGGATCACTTCCGAACAGAACAATGTTGCCGCCCGGATCACCTCGCTACGAACGGGCATCGCGGGAATCCGTGACGCGGACATCACCCAAGCCGCCACGGACTTGGCACAGGAGTCCACCGCCCAATCGGCGGCCTTCGGTGTCGAGTCGCGAATCTCCCAGCAAAAGAGCCTGTTCGACTATCTGGGGTGACGAGCGGCGGAGGACAACATGGGACGACAACTAAGCCAGCAGGAGATCGATGCCGTATTCCAGAACATCCAAGGCCGGCAGGCCGAGCGTTCTGGAAGCAAGCGCGCAGCCCTTTTCGATTTCCGCCGCCCTGATCGAATCGCGAAGTCGCAACTGCGCGCGATCCATCAGCTTCACGACAACTTCGTCCGAAACTTGGTCTCCAGTCTTTCCGCGTACCTGCGCTCCTATTTGATTGTCAACCTCGTTAGCGTGGAGCAGCTGTCTTACTCCGAGTTTCTCGAATGCCTGCCATCCCCGACCTGCATTGCGTCCCTCGGTCTCAAGCCGTATGACGGCAACGCGGTTCTCGAGCTCAACTCCTCCCTGATTTTTCCCATCTTGG
The DNA here is from genome assembly GCA_903907865.1 of uncultured Acidobacteriia bacterium. GTDB lineage: Bacteria > Acidobacteriota > Terriglobia > Bryobacterales > Bryobacteraceae > BOG-234. The sequence continues at coordinate 144,587 of CAIVPR010000141.1, read as the reverse complement.
AGATCCTCCTCGGTGGCGACGGCAAGCTCCAGTTCAATTCCCAGCGAGAAATCACGGAAATCGAGCAGGTCCTTCTGGACGGTCTATTCCGTTTGATCTTGCGGGATCTCCGAGAGGCTTGGAAGTTCGTCACCAATATCGATTTCGCCATCGACACTGTTGAAACCGAGCCCCAATTCCTTCAGATCCTGGCCCCCACGGAAGCCGTCGTGGCGGTTGCCATCGAGATACGGATCGGCGACTCCATTGGGATGATGAACATCGCGATGCCCTCCATCATTATTAAAATGATGCGGCAGAAGTTCGACCAGCAATGGTCGCTGCGAAAAAGCGCGTCGACTGACCAGGAGCAGTCCCGCGTCCTCGACATTGTAAGAACCTCGAAACTCCAAAGCGAGGTTCTACTCTCCGGGCCCAAGCTGCTGCTGCGGGATCTGATGAATCTTGAGGCTGGCGACATCCTGAGTTTTGAATATCCCGTGTCCCGTCCTGTCGACCTCATGCTCAACGGTGAGAAGAAGTACGTCGGCGAGATGGTCAATGCCGGTCGTAGGGCCGCCTTCCGGGTCGCGAACGCATTCCAGGATGAGTTGCGATGACCAAGTCCGAACTGATTGCCACCTTCGCACGTTTCACCCACGACCCGTCGCGCATGGGCAAGGCGATGCGTGACGCCTTGCGCGGGGATCAAAAGGTGTTCTTGGATGCTGTTCTCGGGGTCCCCAGTCCCTCCGTCAGCGACCGCGGCATTCGGTATGCGCTCACTCTGCTTCGCGGCGGCGATCTGGCGGTCAAGGCAGTCGCCGATCCAGCCGTCAGTACTCTCCATCAGTCGCGTGCGCTGACCCGCTGCATGCTCGCCTTGGACGCGGCCTTCCTTAGCCAATTGGTGGAACGTACATTCGTTAACCAAGGGATCCAAAATGTCGCCAGCGCACTTCGTGTTCTCGACCTCGTCGCCGAATATCCCGAGGATGTTGCAAACTGGCGGATCATCGGCCGCCTCTGCGAGAACGCCGATTTGAGGGTGCGTTCCAAGAGCGCGGCGCTGATGGCCCGTTTCCGTTACAACGAAGACACCGCGGCCTCCCGGTTTGACGACGGCGAGGCACGGGTGCGCGCGGGGATTGTCGAGGCACTTTGGAATGGCGACCATGCCAAGGGGACCCGGCTTATGGAGCGGGCCTTGGACGATACCGACAACCGGGTAGCCGGGAACGCTTGTTTGGCCCTGTACGAGGCCGGTGATTCACGGGCACTGACCCGCATCGCCTCCCTAATGGATTCGGGCCAGCCACCCTTCCAACTGACCGCAGCGTGGGTGATGGGCCGGACGTCTGACATCCGGTTCACCCCCCATCTCACGACTGCCGCGAGTGCCGGGTCGCAGGATCTAAGGAAGGCCGCGACCAAGGCGCTCACCGCGCTGAATCCTATGCGGGACGTGCCGGCGTGGCACTTGCAACCGCTGCTTGCGTCCATCGTTGTCCAGCGCGAGAAGTGCGAAGTATGGACTCGCGTCGTATCCGAACGCGGCGAATTCGTGCGCGGCGTAAGCTCCCTCGACTTCTTTCTCTACTCGAGCGACCGGCCTATCCTTGACTACTCGGTCTCCGAGGTGACTGCCGGTACGGCGGTCGCGATCCGGATTGTATTTCCAGCTTCATCACCCGCCTTGGCTGTGGCCTTACTCCAGCAAGCCCAGCGAAAGCCCCGTTCCGACCGGTGGGCCGTTAGTGCGTACGGACCGTCTGTCGCGACGCATCGGCAACTCCTCGAATCGGAGTTCATCCAGGACCCCGCCGCCGTCACTGCCCTTTTCAGGGTGGGTGCGCCGAGCACCCGTTCCGCCGCCCGCAGCATCCGCAGTCTTCTCCGGTTGCCCGATCAACCGATGCCGGAGCATCTAATCTTGTTCCTCTCTGGCCCGGACGCCGTAGATCTCGACTTGGCCGCACTCCGGGCCGAGTGTATGGAGCGCGACGTCCAGTTGCACTGCTGGCGCAGTCCTGACGTTGCCGGGAAATCCTCCGGCGAGCCCTATCCGGTGGTTGACGAAGCCGACTTCGCGGCGGCATGGAACAATCTGGCGCAATCTTTCCACGCCCGTTATTCCATCCAGATCGACCCGCGGCACCTGCCCGTCCAATTGACGTTGCGGGACACCGCGTCAACACCTCCAACCTTCTCCCGTCCCTACAGAATCCCGGGTAGCGCGCCATGTCCATTCGCTGCTCCCACCGCCGAGGAGGCAGCTGCTTGACAACTCAACGCACGATACGTTCCACTCGCTTGGGGGAAATCACCTTCGACTCGGACTCTGAAATCCACCTCCCGTCGGGACTTCCCGGCTTCGAGTCCGAGCGCCGCATGATCCCGGTCGAGATACCGGCCCAGCGACCGTTGGTCTACCTCCATAGCGCTACCTCGCCCGACCTTTGTTTTGTCACCCTACCGGCCCCGGTGGTGAGTTCACAGTTCCGCCTTTGCCTCTCCGAGGAGGACAGCGCGGCTCTCCAACTGGACGCTCGCGAACCAGCAATAGGCGAGGACGTGCTGTGCTTGGCCATCCTGCTGCCTTCCGGGGGAACGGTTCAAACAAACCTGGGGGCTCCGGTGGTTGTCAACCTTCATAATTTCCGTTGCGTCCAGGCAATCGGTGCCGGGATTCCGGCTCACTACCGGCTTGCGGACGGCGGCCGCTGGGAGGAAATATGCTAGTCCTGAGACGTCGCGTTGGCGAGGCCATCCTGTTGGGGGACGGCATCGAGGTGGAGGTCATCGAGATTTCCAAGACGCGGGTGAAGCTTGGGATCACGGCTCCGAGGGACGTCAGCGTCACCCGTCGCGAGACCTCGGCCCTCGCCGCGGAAAACCGGCAGGCCCGCGACCTTGTGGATACGTGGGGCCCGGACGGCGTTGGCGACCTCCTCCGGTTACTCCAAAATGTTTCTTCCGAAATCCCTCTAACAATGCCGGAGCCGGTCGATAAGTAGGTTAGGAAGATACAGTGGGCATCGTCAATGATTGGCGAAAACCCGCACTTGGCATGATGCCGGGCACGTATCTGGCAAGAAGGACAACGAATGTCGTTTTCAATCCAAACCAACGTCGCCTCGTTGACAGCGCAGAACTTCATCCGCATCAACGGGAACTTTCAAAGCAACACCATCCAGCAGCTGTCTTCCGGTTACCGCATCAACTCGTCGGCTGACGATGCCGCCGGTTTGGCCGTTGCCAACAAGTATCGGGGAGACACGGCGGAACTTACGCAGGGCGTGCTGAACGCGCAGAACGGCATCAGCGCACTCCAGATCGTTGACGGCGGTCTGAACAACATCTCCACGATTCTCGACCGTCTCCGCACCCTCGCCACGGAATCCGCGTCCGCCACCTTCACGGGAGACCGCGGCACGCTCAACACCGAATACCAAGGGTTGCTTTCGGAAGTCGACCGGCAGGCGTCCAACGTCAAGTTGAACACGGGTGGTGTCTACAATACCAATCTCGTCACGTACGTCGGTGGCGGCAGCAATTCCTCCAATGCGCAGGTTTCCGTTGATCTGAGCGGATCCAACAATGCGGTCGACACCTCGGCGCTCGGAATCTCGACCACCAGCGTAGCCGGTGGTGGCACGCTGATCAGCGGCAACACGGTCCGGCTGGATGACGCGGCGGCCACGTTCCTCACTGGCACGAGCCAGTCGTTCACATTCCACCTCAACACCGGCACGGGCAACCAGGACGTCACAACGACGGTTTCGGGGGGCAGCGGCGGACTGACCGGATCCCAGGTTATTTCGAGCTTGAACACGGCCCTGCAGGCATATGGAATCACGGCGGCGATTTCCAGCGGCGGCACGCTGGAATTCGGCGGGTCGACAGCCTACTCGGTTACGACCACGGCTGCAGGCACCGGGCCCGTTGCCAATACCGGCTCGGCGGTCAACGGCGCGAACTACTCCATTGGCAGCGGGACCTTCGCCGCGTTTGCCGCTGGCGGCGGCTCGGCGGCAACCGAAACGTTTGTGGTCCAAAATGGTTCCGGGTCCTACTCGGTCAACCTCACCTCTGCCAATGCCGGCTCCCTCGCCGCAACGCTGACCACGATCAATACGGCCTTGGCTGGCTCGGGAATCTACGCCGTGAAGGCTGCAAACGGCACCGATGTGTCGCTCCAGAGCTCCAACAGCTTCTCCGTTGACGAGACGGCATTCACTGCGGGAAGCGGCGGCGGCACCGGCAGCCTCTTTGGTACCGTCGGCGCACAAGCGGTGACGGCGGCCTCGAACTCGGCTTCGAACACGGGCAACGCGATTGCCGCATTGACTGCGCTTCAGGCCGCCGTCACAAATCTCGGCTTGGTCCAAGGCAAGGTCGGCGCCGGTGAGAACAAACTCACCTACGCCGTGAACCTCGCGCAGTCGCAGATTACCAACTATTCGGCGGCGCAAGCCGGCATCCGCGACGCCGATGTCGCGGCGGAAGCTGCCAATCTTACGAAAGCCCAGGTGCTGCAGCAGGCGGCGTTGGCGGCATTGGCGCAGGCCAATTCGGCACCGCAGTCGATCCTCTCGCTCCTGAAAGGATAGTTTGAAAGCGTAGATCGGATCTACCGGGGGCCGGACGACCAAGTCCGGTCCCTGACAGAAGAGCCACATGTCCAGCACGAACACGAACATCTCGTCCCAGGCGCTCAACCAGGGGTTTTCCGGCGTCAGCAAATACGCGTCCAGCCTTCAGTCCGTCCTACAGCGCGCGGAGGCGATTGCGGCACTCCCTCTCAATTCACTGAACAATGGTCTGAACGACCTGAACGCGAAGCAGGCTGCCGTTCAGGGCTTGGACACCTCGTTCCTCGGGCTGCAGCAGTCAATCTCCTCCTTGGGAAACACGCTCAACACGGGTATTCTGAACTCATCGATCTCCGATGCCGGGATCGTCAGCGCCTCGATCGGCGCGGGCGCGGTGGCTGGGAGTTATTTGATCGAGGTCACCAGCTTGGGGGCCTACTCTACCGCTCTGAGTTCCGCCGGATCGACTGTGGTTTCCAACCCCTCGTCGCAAGGGATCAGCGCCGAAACGTCCCTGACCCTGTCAGTCGGGGGCACCAACACCACGATCACCCCCGCCTCCACTTCACTGTCCGACTTGGTGAACGCCATCAACACCCAAGCCTCCGGCCAGGTCCAAGCTACCGCCGTCAATGTCGGATCGACGTCGGCCCCCGACTACCGACTTTCCCTTCGGGCCGTAAAGCTCGGCACCAACGCGATTGATATCTCGGATTCCGGTGGCAGTCTGATATCCAGTTCCACATCGGGCTCCCTTGCCTCCTACAAGCTGAACGGATTGTCGACCCCCATCACGTCCGATTCACGAACCATCACCCTCTCGCCGGGTGTTACCTCCACGCTCCTATCGCAAAGCCCGACGGGCCAAGCGACAACCATTGGCGTCGTCAACAACCCCTCAGCCGTGTCCGCCGCGCTCAACAGGTTCGTCAACGCCTATAATTCGTCGGTAGACGCGCTCGCGCAATATCATGGGCAAGGTGCCGGAGCGCTGCAGGGGGACAGCTTGGTGCAGGCGCTTGAAGGCATCACTCAGAAGCTCGGCACCTACACCAATGGAGCTCCGGCGAATTCCTTGGCTGCCTTTGGCGTGGCGCTCGACAAGACGGGTCATCTCTCAATAGACTCGACGGCCTTCAGCAATTCTGCGGGTGCGAACTTCGCCAACTTGCTGTCGACTCTAGGTTCCAGCACCAAGGGCGGTTTTCTCAAGACGGCAACAGACTTGCTTGCCAGTGTGGAGGACCCCACAACAGGCTTTGTCAAGGGGGAGGAGACGTCGATTGCGAAGGCCATAACATCCCAACAGAGCAAAATTGCCAACCAGGCGGCAAGCTTGAGCACTCTTCAGACCAGCTTGACTGCCCGGATCGCCAAAGCTGACGCCACGCTTGCCAACTTGGAGAGCCAAATAACTTACATCACCGGCCTCTTTGCCAGCTATACGGGAACCAGTACGAACAACTCAGGCAATGGACTCCCCACACTATAGCAGCGCACATTCGGCGCACTTGTTGCGCACCATACGGGAGGCCGTCGAACGCGGGGACTGGGATACCGCGGCGACCACCTCGTTTGCGATGCCACGTCCCGCAGCCTACTCTGAACCGGAGCTTTGCGATTATCGGGAACTGCTCCAGGAGACCCTTGTCGCCGCTCGCATTGCGCGCGCCGACATGGCCGTGTCGCTCACCCGCCTGCAGGCCGCCTCCCGCTTTCAAGACTCCGCAGCCGAAAGTGGCGGTCACTGGCAATAACTTGGCGGATCGGCAGGATTGTGGCGTGTCCATGTTTCCGGCGCGACACCTATCCTGCCCAAATTCAGTAACATCCGTGTTTGGCGTACGGCTTGCAACGCCGTCTGCATGTCTTTTGAACAGACAGGTTTGGAACTCGGCAACTTCCTGAGCTTCGTCACCAGGCGACAGGAAGTCATCGCCTCCAACATCGCCAACGCCGACACGCCGGGCTACAAGACCCGCGACGTGCAGACACCCTCCGACTTCGCCGCAATCCTTGGCCAGTTCTCGCCCCAGATCCAAGAGGCGGCGGGCCTTGCCAGTCGCAATGACGGCAACAACGTCAGCATGGACCGCGAAGCCCGCATCCTGGCGGAAAACGACCTCAAGTTCAACCTCGCCACCCAGATGCTCAAAAGCGAGTTCAAGGGGATCCGGTCCGCCATCGAGGAGGGTCGCGCCTGATGAGCCTCTTTGGAGCCCTCGCAGTCAGCGCCTCCGGCATGGATGCGCAACGAGTCCGCGCCGAGCTGATCACGGAGAACTTGGCCAATGCCGATACGACTCGCACGCCCCAAGGCGGTCCGTACCGTCGAAAGGACGCGGTTTTCACCAGCACCTCGTTCGGCGATTCCTTCTCGCAGGCTTTGTCGGACGCCGGGTCGCGCGGGTTGGAGGGCGTCTCCGTCTCCAAAATCAACATCGACGATAGCGATCCGGAACGCCGGTATCTCCCCGGCCATCCGGACGCCGACCCCCAAGGGTACGTGGCCTTCCCCAAGATCAGTCCCGCCGAAGAAATGGTGGATCTGATGAGCGCCTCCCGCGGCTACCAGGCCAACGTGACGGCGATTTCCTCGGTCAAGGACATGATCGCCCGGTCGATCGAACTCTTCCGGTAAGGCCATGAACGTCTCGTCTGCCCTCAAAGCCGCGCCTATTCCGGACCTGCTGGGTCCCGGTGCCCCCGCCGCATCCGGCATCGGTGCCGCCGGGAGCTTCGCCGACGCGATTGGAGCCGCAATCGCCAATGTGGAATCGACGCAGGCCACGGCCAAGAAGGTCGGTGACGAACTGTTGTTTGCCGGAACGGGTGACATACACAATGCCGCCCTTGCCTCCCAGAGGGCCGAGTTGTCAGTGGAACTCTTCCAACAGGTCCGCAACAAGTTTGTCTCGGCCTATCAGGAAATCATGCGCATGCCGATGTAGCTGACCGCAGGCACTGGGAATGAATCAACTCAAACGCATCTGGAACTCACTCACGCTCCCCCAGCGGATCTCGCTGGTGGCGGTCCCGCTCGTCGTGGCGGTGATTGCGTGGGGGTTGATCTACTGGCGACACGAGAACGATTTTCGATCCCTCTACACCGGTTTGGCGGCTGAGGATGCCTTGGCGGTCACCCAGAAACTGCGGGAAGGGGGCATCGAGTATCGTCTCGACGAGACGGGCACGTCCGTCCAAGTCCCGTCCTCAAAGCTTGCGGACGGACGGCTCGCTATCGCCGGTGCTGGACTGCCCCGCACAGGACGCATCGGCTTCGAACTTTTCGACCGTCCTAGCCTCGGGGCCAGCGATTTTACCGAGCAGGTCAACTATCGGCGTGCACTCGAAGGGGAGCTCGAACGCACCGTTGCCACCCTTTCCGAAGTGGCCCAGGCCCGCATTCACCTCACCTTCGCCAAGGATTCGGTCTTTCTGGACGCCAAGCAACCCGCGAAGGCCACGGTTGTCCTCAAGCTCAAGCGCACTAGTGGCATCTCAAAGGCGAACACAATCGCCATCGCCAACCTTGTCGCCAGCGCTGTCGACAATCTTGCCCCGGAGTCGGTGGCGATCATTGATGTCACCGGTCGCCTGCTCAACCGACCGAATTCGGGCGACGAAAACGACGCTCGGGTCGCGGAATCGACCTTCGAGTACCGCCGCCAAATCGAGTCCGATCTGTTGAGCAAGATCAATACCCAGCTGGAGCCCCTCGTCGGGGTGGGACGTTTCCGTGCCGGACTCAACGTCGACTGCGATTTCACTGCCAGTGAGGAGAGCAGCGAGATTGTCGACTCTACCGGGACGCTGATCAGTTCGCAGACCACCGAGGAGGCGGGAGGTACCGCCCTTGCCGGGGGCACACCCGGAACCGCCTCGAATCTTCCCCAGCCGCCCGCCCGTGTCTCTGGGGGCTCCAACGGCACGACCCGTAAGACGGAAAACGTCTCTTATCAGCCAAGTAGGACGATCCGCAAGACGTCCTCACCCCGCGGTGCCGTGCGGCGGGTTTCGGCCGCCGTCCTGATTGACCAGAATGTGCAGTGGGAGGGTGTCGGCCCCAAGGCAAAACGCAACTTGATCCCGCCCACGGCGGAAATGCTGAAAGGCGTCCAGCAGATTGTTGCTGGAATCGTGGGTTTCAACGAGCAGCGCGGGGACAAAATCACGGTCGAGACCCTGCCGTTCGAGAGCACTTTGGCTGTGGAACCGCCACCTGCACCGCCGAAGCCGGTCAAGCCGGGTCCGCCATTCGACTTCAAGAGTCCGATGTTCATCGGCAGCTTGGCGGTCGGGCTGTTGTTGCTGCTGTCGGCGGCATTCCTCCTGATCCGCAGGCCGAAGAAGAAAGCGGCGGCGGTCGCGGCGCAAGCTGCTGTTGCCGCAAGCGAGGAGCAAGCCGCCTTGGCACCTGTCCAAACCGCCGACGAACGCATGGAGCAACAGATGCTGGACGCCCAGGCCGAGCAGGCGCAGTTGGAAGCTGAGACGCTCAGCCGTATCAAGCTGCCCGCAAACACCAAGAAAACCGAGGTCTTGGTCCGGCACATCCGCGAGTCTGTGACCAAGGATCCGGCGGCGGCGGCGAATGTCCTTCGGACTTGGGTCACCGACTTGGAGCCGAAGAGAGGTTAAACCACATGATTGCCAACGCCGTCGCCAAGTTCACCGAACCAATGAGCGGCCTCCGCAAGGCGGCCATGTTGATGATCCTTCTCGGCGACAAGGTCAGCGCCGAATTGTTGAAGCAGCTCTCCGACGACGAGGTCCAACTCGTCGCGCGCGAAGTCGCCCGTCTCGAATCCATCTCCTCCGAGGATGCCGAGGCGCTCCTCGAAGAGTTCTACCAGATGCACATGGCGCACGACTTCGTCATTCGCGGCGGCCTTGATTACGCCAAGAAGATGCTCGTGTCCGCCTTCGGCCCCGAGGTAGCGAAGAAGCTCATCGACCGTTTGTCCAAGGCCCTCGGCGGCGACTACGCCAACCTTGACATCCTTCAGAAGGCCGACCCCCAGCAGCTTGCGAAGTTCATCCACAACGAGCATCCCCAAACGATCGCCCTTGTGCTTTCCCACTTGAATGCCTCCCAGGCCGCCGCGCTGTTGGTTTCGCTGCCCCCAGAGATGCGTTCCGACGTGGCCCTCCGCATGGCCAACCTCGACCAGATTTCGCCGGAAATCGTCAACAAGATCGCCTCCGTCATCGGTCAGAAGCTGCAGGCCATTGGCGAATTCAGCCGCGAATCCTACGGCGGCGTCCGGGCGGTGTCGGAGATGTTCAACCGTCTCGATTCCGGGACTTCCAAGGAGATCCTGGACAACATCGAGCACCAGAACCAGAGCCTTGTCGAGACGATCCGACACCTCATGTTCGTCTTCGAGGATCTGCTCTTGATCGATGTCAACCAACTCAAGGAGATCCTCGCCCGCATCGACCGCAAGTCCCTTACGTTGGCGCTGAAGGGGACCTCGGACGCGCTCAAGGACCATTTCTTTTCCACGATGTCGGCCCGCGCGGTCGACATGATGAAGGAAGACATAGAAGCCCTCGGCCCCGTCAAGATCAAGGAAGTAGAGGCCTCCCAACAGCAAATCATCGCCATCATCCGGCAGCTGGAAGCCGAGGGTGTCATCACGATGAAGGGCACGGTGGGCGAGCAGTATGTTGTCTAGGATCCTGCCGCACAAGGACGGCGTGCCGGTCCGAACGGATCCCTACATTCCAGCCAGCATCCTGCCCGTTGCGCCCAAGGTCACCGTTGTCGAAGGTGAGGTCTTTGCCGACCGGGCGCGGTTGCTGGAAGGGGAGAAAGCAGCCCTAATCGACCGGATCCGTCAATTGGAGCAGGAACTGGCCGCGGCCAAACGCGACTCCTTCGAGAACGGTCGTCGCCAGGGCGACCAGCAAGCGCGTCAGGAAATCGCGCCGGTGCTGGAGCGGCTGCATGCGTCCCTTGCCGATTTCGCCGGCCTCCGAGCGGAAATGCGCCGACGTGCCGAGAAGGACGTAGTTCAATTGGCCCTGATGATCGCCAAACGGATCCTCCACAGGGAGATCTCGGTGGACTCCAATGCCTTGGCGGCTCTGGCGCGGGTGCTGTTCGACCGCTTGGCGCATTCCGAATCCTACCGGGTGACCGTCCATCCGATCTTCGCGCAAGGCATTGTCGGCGCGTTGCCCGCGAGTCTCGTGTCGCGTGTCCATGTCGAGCCGGATTCCACCTGCGCTCCCGGCACGCTCGTCATCCGGTCGGACGAAGGCATGGTGGACGCCTCGGTGGACGCCCAACTGGAAGAAATCGGTCGCGGCATGGCGGACCGACTGACGAAAGGACACTCATGACACTCGAAGCCCCGCTCGACCTTTCCCGTTTTTTTCGTTTCGCAGCCCAGGCTGAGCCCGTCCGTATGGAGGGAGAAGTCGTGGAGTTGGTGGGGCTCGTCGTGGAGTCGCGCGGACCGGCGGGTGCCTCCATCGGCGATTTCTGCGAGATCCGTACCCACGGCGGTCGTCGGATTCGAACGCAGGTGGTGGGGTTCCGGGCTGGTCGGGTGCTGTCGATGCCGCTGGAGGAAACGGGCGGGCTGTCGCTGGGCGACCCCATCGTGGCGCGGGGCGGGGAAGGTGATCTCGATGTTTCGCCGCAATTGCTGGGGCGTGTCATTGACGGTTTTGGGCGGCCGATGGACGGCGGGCCTTCGATTCACGCCGTAGACTCGCGACCGCTTTACGCCGCACCCAGCAATCCGCTGACCCGGGCGCTCATTGGGCAGCGCCTGGCGACGGGAATTCGCGTGATCGACGGGTTGCTGCCGTGCGGCAAGGGGCAGCGGATCGGCATTTTCGGAGGGAGCGGTGTCGGGAAAAGCACTTTGCTGGGCTCGATGGCGCGGTCCAGCTCGGCGGATGTCAACGTGATCGCGCTGATCGGCGAACGCAACCGCGAGGTGCCGGAATTCTTGGAGCACGACTTGGGGCCGGAGGGGCGGAAGCGTTCCGTGGTGGTGGTGTCGACCTCCGACCAGCCAGCGCCTCTGCGTGTCCGCGCATGCTTTGTGGCGCTGGCTGTTGCCGAATACTTCCGCGACCTCGGCAAGAATGTGCTGCTGGTGATGGATTCGATTACCCGGTTGGCGATGGCGCAACGGGAGATCGGTTTGGCTGCCGGTGAGCCACCCAGTCAAAAGGGGTATACGCCGTCGGTCTTCAGTCTCTTGCCGAAGGTGTGCGAGCGTGCCGGGAACTTCGACAAGGGCTCCATCACCGCGTTCTTCACTGTTCTGGTGGAAGGCGACGACTTCAATGAGCCGATCTGCGACGCCGTCCGGTCGATCTTGGACGGCCACATCACGCTGGACCGGCATTTGGGCTCGTCGGGGCACTTTCCGGCGATTCAGGTGCTCGATTCCGTCAGTCGCTTGCAGTCGAAGCTGGCGACTCCGAAGGAATCGGAACAGGCGCGGCGGATTCGGGAGGCATTGGCTCTGTACCGGCAGTCGGAGGATCTGATCAATCTTGGTGCATATGTGTCGGGGTCGAATCCGCGCCTGGATTCGGTGCTGAAGTCGAGGACGGAGATCATGAAGTTCCTGCGCCAAGGGCCGACGGAGATATCGAGCGTGGAAGACACGATCAAGCGTATGGAGTCGCTGGCCGGCATGGTGGCGGTTTAGGTCGCGATGAAGGCTTTCCAGTTCCGCTTGGAACAGGCACTGCGGTGGCGTCGCACCCAGCTGGACTTGGAGAAAGCCAAGGCCGCCACCGCTGCAGCAAAGATCGCGGCGATCCGTACAGAGATCGAATCCTGCCGACAGGCCCGCAGTACCGCCGCACCCCACGTCAATCCGCAGAACTCCGGCGATGCGCTGGCGCTCTGGGGGGCTTTTGCGGCCAACAACGCGAAGAGGATCCGGGATCTTCAGCGGTCGGCGCAGGAGGCCGAACGGGCGCTGGCCGCAATGATGCCGAAGCTGGTGGAGGCCAACCGCGCGGTCAAGTTGCTGGAGAATCTCAAGGAGACGGCGCACGAGCAGTGGCGGGAGGGTTTCAACAAGGAGTTGGAGGCGGCGGCCGCCGATGCGCACATGTTTCGGCTGCATGCCGGGCGGGAGCGGTGACCAAGTTGTTGTTGTGGGTACATCTGTGGATATAATGGAAATGGAATTCAGCTGGGACGAAACCAAGCGTGAGCGCGTACTGGCAGAGCGAGGCATCGACTTTCTGCTCTTGGCTAGGACCTTGTTCGATGGGCGGACCATCCTGACGGTCCCGACCTACGGGCCTGGAGAGGATCGGTTCATCAGCGTCGGCCCGGTGGAGGGCAAGTTGTTCACGATGGTTTGGACCAGTCGCGATGGCGGTGTCCGAATCATTACCGCCAGGAGGGCGAGGAATGGCGAAGAAAAGCAGTATCGTTACCTACTCAACTGAACAGATCGCCGCAATGGTTGCGCGCGGCGAGGACCGTACGGACTGGGCCAAAGTCAACTCGATGACCGAGGCTGAGTTGGAGGCCACCATCTTGGCCGATCCCGATGACGTGCACGGGGAGTTGGATTGGACGAAGGCGGTTCGCGGCCTGCCGCCACCGAAGGAGCACATCAACCTACGGGTGGACCACGAGGTCATGCAGTGGTTCCGGTCCACTGGCAAGGGCTACCAGACACTGATGAATAATGTGTTGCGTGCTTACGTGGACTCGCGGCGGCCAACCGGCTGACTACCTACTTCAGCCCGGCCAACGCGCTTTTCGGAACCTTCGCCACCACGTTGAAGCTGGAGTCCACCATCTCCGTGATGTCGTATTTCAGCACGGCCCCCAGCAGGACCGCGACCTCGTTGTCGTCCAGCTTGTAGTCGGTGTTCAACCACGTCACCAACTGTGTGGTGGCCACTTGGATCGACTCGGGAACCGATCCCGCAATCCCCATCGACATCAGATATTCGGCGTTCTCCAGCCGCGGGTTCACCGTGGCGTTGCCCGGCTGCACTTCGACGGTGAATTCCACGTCAACGGAGGTTTCGAGCGCGCTGCCGGTCAGTTCGCCGTCCCCCATTGCGGCATGGGCATCGCCGAGAAAAAACAAAGCCCCGGGCTGGAACACCGGGAGATACAAGGTCGCGCCCTCGCCCATTTGGTTGTAGTCCATATTGCCACCATAGGGGCCCAAATCCGTCGCGCGGTACGCCAGATTCCCGGCCGGGGCCGTCGCGAGGCATCCGATCATCGGTAGAATCGGCACACTGAAGTTTTTCATCCGCTCCGTCGGGTGTGCCAGCATGGCCGTGCCTTTGGCGAGGTCGAGCTTCCATTCGCTGTCGAACGTGTCAGCGTACTTTGCCGCCGCGACATACGCGGGAGTCACCGTCTTGCCGTTGATCCGGTTGCCCTGTCGCGCCGAGTCCCGATTTACCCGCACCTTCTTGAGTTTGACGGCCAACGTGTCGCCCGGCAGCGCGCCTTCTATATAAAAAGGTCCGGTCTCGGGATTCGCACCGGGCGACCGGACATCCTTGTCACGTCCGCCGCCGTCATAAGTGCGGGTACGGATGGTGTCCCCTGCGAAAACGTGCAACACGGGCGGCACGGCTGCGGAGTAGTATCCGGAAAAACTCTTCGGCTCGAAGTCGACGGTCTTGGGTCCACCGGCCGGTTTCGGTGCTTTCGAAAGTTTCCATGCCACATGCTGCATCGCGCGACCCCGGCCGCCACCGCCGCCACGGCCGCCTGCGCCGGACATCTCCCCGTCGCCCGCCCACCCGTCAGCAGTCGCCATGCCGGAAAGCGAGCCGCCCGGCTCGCCTCCCCGCAACAGCGATAGCGCGAGCTTCGCGCCGTCGAGGGAACCTTCCACCGTAGCTAGGCCCCAGGTTCCGGTGACCTTGCCCCCGTCCATCCGCAGCGACACACGGGCAAATTGGGGATCCCCGGTACCGGACACTTCCGCAATCCAGTCCCCGGTTGGATCGGCGGCCCAACACGCGCTTGCAAGCGCCAACAAAACAAAGCCAATGCGCATTAGAAGGTGACCTTGAGTGCCAACTGGATGTTCCGGGGCTCGCCAAATCCGAGACCCGGTGCCGACGTGCCATTCTTCGTCTGCGTCAACTGCCCGAAGGTCGCGCTGGTCAGCGTGGTCGTCGGATTGGCCCAGTTGGTCCGGTTGAACAGGTTGAAGATTTCCACCCGGAACTGGCCCGCGATCCGCTCCGTGATCGGGATCTTCTTGAACACCGAGAAGTCGACCGATCCGAAACCGGGCCCGTAAAGCACGTCGCGACCGATGTTGCCGAACGTGCCGGTGGCCGGTTTCGCAAACGCCGCCGGGTTGAAATACTGCACCGCAAGCGTGTTCGTGAGCACGGGCACATTCGCGTACGGGTTGCCGACGAGGTCCACGCGGTCCTTGCCCTCGCTGGTTCCGCTGACGTTGGTGCCCGCCGTGATGTTGATCGGCGATCCTCCTGTGAAAGTGAGCAGCGAATTGAACTGCCAGCCGGTGGTCAACCTCGGCGCGAAGGAGGTCCACTTCGGGAGGTCGTAGCTGAGGAAGCTGGTCATGGCATGGCGGACGTCGAAGGTGCTGGAACCCCAGTCGTTCTTTAGATTCAAGCTGTTGGTCGGGGTGCCGACCGACGACGCGTCATCCAGCGAATGGCTGTAGGTGTAGTTCACGTTCGCGGTCAAGCCCTTCCAGACCTTCTGCCGCAATGAGACCTGCAGCGAGTTGTAGCTTGAATCCGCGATGGAATTGAGCTGGTTGATGGCGCTGACGTTCGGGTACTGCGCCGCCAAGGGGCGGATGCCGTTCACCAACTGGTTCATGTCGAGCACCGCCGCGAGCTTCCGCCCGGCGCTGCCGACATAGCCGACCTGCAGCAGCGTCTTGGAGGTCAACTGCCGCTGCACGTTCAGGTTGTAGTTCTGGATGTGGGGCATGGTGAAGTCCGGATTCACGGAGTAGGCGCCGAACGGTGGGGTCGCCGAAGCCGATCCGAAGACTGGAGCTCCGGGCGAGAAGACCACATTCTTCACATTCAGGGTATAGACGGGGCTGCCGCCCGCCGGATTGTAAGCCGCTCCCGAGGCTCCGCCGTTGCCCGTTCCGCCGCCCGCCGTGAACTCGCTGATTGCCGGGACGTCGAAGAAGATTCCGTAACCGCCGCGCACGACCCACTTGTTGCTGTGCTTGGGAGTCCATGCAAAGCCGACGCGGGGCGCAAAATCCAGCTTGCTGGGATTATAGAGCGGGACCGTGGTGAAGCCGGTATCGACGCGGAAGTTGTAAATCGGGGCTGTTTTCGTGTACGGAGCACCCTGGTAGGTGTAGCGCGCTCCGAAATTGACGCTCAGTTCCGGGCTGACCTGCCAGGTGTCGTGCGCCCAACCGTCGTATGAGTTCACGTTGTAGACCCGTTGCGGGTTACCCCGGATGATGGTCGCGCCGTTCGAATTGCTGGGCTCGCCTGCCAGGAAGTCGGCCATTGACCGAAGAGTGCTGGAAACGGTCGGGTCTGTGGACCATGGCCCGCGCGTTCCATCGAAGGAGAATGTGCCGCGCGCATTGCTGTAGTAGGCGACATTGACGTCGGCGCGCCGGTATTCGCCTCCCAACCGGACTTGATGGCGCCCGGCGAGCCAAGAGAGGTTGTCTGTCAGGTGGCCCGTGACGTCGGTTCGCCCCAGCGGTGCGGTTGCTCCCACGTAGTCGAAGCCGCTGATTTTGAGGCTTGGCGCTCCGATGTAGTTCGGATTTGTGATTCCGGTGTTGAGTCCCATTGCCAGCGGATTGAAACTGGTGTTGGCATCCCCGAAGGTTTGCAAGAAGTAGTTCGTGGCCAGCGTGACTTGGTTGACAAGCTTGGGTGACCAGGTGTCGTTCTCCACCACCGAGTAGTTGTGTACGTGCATCGGGGCCTGCTGGAAGAAGTCGCGGAAATGGGATCCGACGTCCGCCGTCTGGGTGCCGGTGCCGCCGAGATATCGGACCGCCAAGGAATGCTTGTCGTTGAAGCGGTGGTCGACTTTGGCGATGCCGTTGTAGCTGTTGTAGTTGTTCAGCGCGTTGGCCAGGTAGTTGTTGGCGGTTGCCGGGCCGGTACGACTGTTCGAAGGCCAGATGCTAAGCAGATTGAGCGAGACCGGATTCACAGGAATCCCGTACTTCTGGAGCACGGTCTGTGCTGACGAAACCCACGCTGCAGAGGGGGAGGTGTCCAGCACCGACAGGCCGGCTACGGCCAGCTGTACTTCGCCGGTGAGGAAGAAGAATGTCTTGTTCTTGATGATCGGGCCGCCCACCGCGAAGCCGAACTGGTTGTTGCGAATCTCCTGCTTCGCGCTGCCCGCGGCCTGAACCGGGGACGGGGCTGCGAGGGCCTCGTTGCGGTCGAAGAAGAACAGGCTCCCGTGCAAGCTGTTGGTGCCGGACTTGATCACCATTTGCACCGACGCGCCGCCGTTGCGGCCCATGTCGGCGCTGGCGTTGGATTCGACGGAGAACTGGTCGATGGCCTCGATCGGCACCAGCGCGCCGGCGATGCCAGAGACGCCGCCTTGGTTGACTGCTACCGCGTTGGAGTAGGCGTCGTTGTTGTCCGCCCCGTCGATCTGGTAGTTGGCCCCGTTCGTGCGCATGCCGTTGACCGAGGTGCCAGACGGTGTGACCCCCGGTGCGAGCTTCACCATCTGCTTGAAATCGCGCCCGTTCATCGGCATGTCCTGGACGGCCTTGTCGTCCACCACGGCGACCAGGGAACTGGAAGAGGTCTCCAGGCTGACGGCCGAGGCCGAGACTTCGACAACGGACTGCTGCTGCGCCACGCCGAGTTGGACCGTGATGTTGGTGGTCTTGGAGACCGAGACTTCGATGCCGCCGATTTCCTTGACTTCAAATCCGGGCATTGAGGCGGTGATCTTGTAGGTGCCCGTCGATAATTCGGCGAACAGGAAGTTGCCAGACGCGCCGGTGATCGCCGCGCGATTGAAACCGGTTGCGGGGTTCTGCAATTTAATTGCGGCGTTGACGAGCGCCGCGCCGGTCGAATCGACCACGGTGCCGGCGATATCGCCGCGGAAATTCTGCGCAAAGGCGGAGCCTGCGACGAATGCTGCGATGAGTGTTGCTGTACCCAGACGGCTGGAAAGCATGGGATTCCTCCAAGTAAGGTCGATTGTTATTGCAACGAAAGGGGGAATACTACGGAGGGTTCCGTCGACAGCGCTGCGGGGCAGCCGTCGATATACGGGTAGACTTCAGGTTAGCGGAGCCTGGCCAAAGGAGTCAAGCGTTTTCCCGCGATACAATTGAAACTGGTTCGGGCGCGTAGCTCATCTGGATAGAGCACCGGCCTTCTAAGCCGGTGGTAGCAGGTTCGAGTCCTGCCGCGCCTACCACCCCTTTTTTTATCGCGATCTAGGGTCACCACGCCGCTGGGGCCATCGTAGGCCATTCGCAGGGCGCGCTTCGGACCCACTCCGACGAGCAAATGCGACCCATTCGTTGGGTCGGCGAAACTGAATCCGCAGTTTGTGGACAACGGCGAACTGCCCCGTGTGCGTCGCCTCAAGGTCCCCACGCATGCCCTCGTAGGCTCTCCAGCTTTTCATGCACGGTCAACTCGGCCACCATACCGACTATGGTACTGGCAGTGCCCAAGGTGACCATTGCGTTTCACTTTGCCAGATGTTAGATTATACCTAGTCAGAGGTTAGGTTGGGCCACGTGCGTCCAGCCGCGTCCGATCTCGTTAATTTGGAGAACACATGAATCGAAACGTCGGAAGAACCGCGTGCCGTCTCGTCACGGCGATGCTCCTTCTCGCAGCCGCCTTGTTCGCGCAGTCCGAACGCGGCGCAATTACAGGCACCGTCCGGGATAGTTCCGGAGCTGTCATCCCCGGAGCCAAGGTCACCATCACCAACAGCGCTACCAACGTCGTCATCAACGCCGTCACCAACGCGCAGGGCGAATACACCGTTCCCAGCCTCTCGCCGGGCACCTACAAGGTCCGCATGGACCACCAGGGCTTCCGTCCCAGCGAGACCAACGGCCTCAACCTTGATGCCGCGCAGACGGTTCGCGCCGATGCCGCGCTAGAGATCGGCAACAACACGCAGGCGATCGAGGTGCAGGCGTCCGTCGTGACCCTGCAAACCGAAGACGCCAAGACCAGCGTCACCTTGCAGAACAAGCTCGTCAACGACCTTCCTCTAGTCGTCGGCGGCACCATCCGCACCCCGTTCGACCTCGCGGCGCTGATTCCCGACGCCAAGAACCTCGGCGGCGACAACGGCTTCTCGCTGGGCGGCGGCCAGGCGGCCTCCTACGGCACCTCGCTCGACGGCGTTTCGACCAACACCAGCCGCGCTCTTTCGAAGAGCTGGGTCTCGTCCAATGCCCCCTCCATCGAGGCCATCGACCAGTTCACAGTCGACACCAACGGCTTCAAGGCCGAATACGGCCACGCGGGCGGCGGCAACATGACCTTCGTGTCGAAGTCCGGCAGCAACGCGTACCATGGTTCGGCCTACGAATTCCTCCGCAACAACGATTTCGACGCCAACAACTTCTTCAACAACAAGGCCGGCATCCCCATCTCGATCTACAAGCAGAACGACTTCGGTGCCACCGCGGGCGGCCCGGTCTGGATCCCCAAGATCTACAAGGGCAAGGACAAGACCTTCTTCTTCTTCTCTTACGAAGGCTTCCGCAACCGTTCCGGCGCTTCCGGTGCCACCTTCACAGTCCCGACCACGGAAATGTACAACGGCGACTTCACCAAGTGGGTCACTTCGACCGGCGCGCAGATCCCGATCTACAACCCATTGACCCAGACCTCGAACCCCGACGGCTCGGTCACCCGCCAGCCGTTTGCCGGCAACCAAGTCCCGCAGAGCCTGTTCAGCAAGGCTTCGATGCAGGCACTGGGCGTGTTCCAGAGCAGCCTGAAGCTAGCCCCGAACAACGGCGCAGCCCCGGGCACAGCAGCCTACATCGCCAGCAACTACCTCGTTACGAACGGCACCCAGATCTACCCGGTCAACAAGACCAGCATCAAGGGCGACCACATCTTCAACGACAAGCACCGCATCAGCGGCTACTACGCCCACGACCGCGAGCACCAGACGCCCGGCCCCGACGGTCCTCCCACCCTCCCCGGCCTCTACACCAATTACAACGACCTGCTGCAGGCCTCCGACGTTGTCCGCTTCAGCTGGGACTGGACCTTCAGCCCCACCAAGCTGAACCACTTCTACTCCGGTGGCAACAACTGGGCGCAGGATCACAAACCGCCACAGGAATACACCGGCAACTGGAAGGGCAAGTTCTGCCTCGGCAACGTGCCGGATTGCAACGACAACCTGGTGAATCTCTTCTCGGGCGGCACTGGCAACAACTACTCCACGTGGGGCGGCCAGGCTGACAACGGTTCCGAAAACACCGTCTATGCCTACAACGACGACTTCACTTGGATCCACCACGGCAACCACTCGTTCAAGTTCGGCGGCATGTACCAGTTGAACCACTACAACGGTTTCGGCCGGCAGTGCATTTCCGGCTGCGTCGGGTTCAGCTACCAGGAGACGGGCGTTCCGGGCGGTTCCAATCCGAATGCGGGCGGCAACGCCTTTGCGTCGTTCCTGCTCGGGCAGGCCGACAGCGGTCAGATCGACACCATCCGCTTCATCGGCCAGCAGTTCTACTACTTCGGCGGCTACTTCCAGGACGACTGGAAGGTGAACTCGAAGCTTGTTCTGAACATCGGCCTCCGTTGGGATGGCAACCTGCCCCCGACCGGTTTGGAAAACCGCTGGACGGATTTCTCGCCCACCACGCCGAACCCCGCAGCGGGCAACATTCCAGGCGCGGTGCTGTTCTCCGGCAACTGCCAAAGGTTGCGTGGGAAGCCGTCGGTTGGCCAACTTCTGGACGAAGGGTTATGGTCCCCACATCGGCGCGGCCTACTCTTACGACAGCAAGACCGTTATTCGCGCAGCCTATGCGCGTTCGTTCGGGGCACTTGTCTCGGTCAGCGGTTCCACCCACAATTCGGGCTACACCCTCACGCAGTCGTTCAGCAACTCGTCGAGCGGCATCAACCCGACGTACACCTTGGACAACGGCATGCCGCCATGGACAGCGCCGCCGTTCATCAATCCTTCCGTTTCGAACGGTGCGGGTGTCGCGTGGTTCCAAGGGAACGAGACGACCAAGTTGCCAGCCTTCGACAACTTCAGCTTCTCGGTCCAGCGCCAAATCGGCAACTCGATGGTGGCTGAAATCGGTTACAGCGGCGTGATGGGCGAGCATCTGCAGACCCAACTGCTGCAGTACAACCAGATCAGCCCGTCGTACCTGACCAAGTGGGGCACCGTGGCGCAGAGCATCACGGTCCTCAACAGCTTGGTTGGCTCGGCCGCCGCGAACGCTGCGGGCGTTACCGCGCCATTCCCGACGTTCAATTCGTTGTGGGGATCGCGCGCAACTGTGGCGCAGGCGCTGCGTCCTTTCCCGCAGTACACCATCATTGACACCTACGCCGGCCAAGGCGACCACTCCGGCCACTCCACTTACCATGCGGCGATCTTCAAGCTCCAGAAGCGCTTTTCGCACGGCCTGACCTTCAACGCCTCCTACGTGTTCTCGAAGATCCTGACGGATTCCGATACGGCGTGGGGCGGTGGTTACGCGGCCGACCTGTTCAACCGCGGGCTCGAAAAGTCGATTGGCGCCTTTGACGTGGCGCACGACTTCAAGTTCGCCGCCACCTACGACCTGCCTTTCGGCAAGGGCCAGAAGTTCGCCTCCAAGGGCGCGCTGGGCTACATCGTGGGCAACTGGCGCGTTTCGACCATCAACCTGTATGCCGGCGGTACCCCGGTCGGCATCAGCACCAGCTACACGTTGCCGATCTATGCGAACGGCGCGGGCGGACGCGTTCCGCCCTACGTGTCGTCGTACTCCGGTTGGCAGCCCACCAGCTGGGCCAACGGGAAGTTTGATCCCTCGGTCGACCACTTCCTGGTTCCCTACGGCAGCGGCCCCTTCCCCCTCCAGGGCAGCGGCACGGCTTTCAACAGCCTCGGCAACGACACGCGGTTGAATCCCAAGCTTCGCCTGTTCAACAACTTGAACGAGAACTTGTCGATTACCCGTGTGTTCCCGATCTGGGAGAAGACCAAGCTTGAATTCAAAGCTGAAGCCTTCAACGTGTTCAACCGGGTCCGTTTTGGTACCGGCAGCACCCAGCTCCAGAGCGCGCAGTTCGGCGTCTTGACGGGTGCGGGCAGCCAGATCAATTCGCCCCGCAACCTGCAGTTGGCCCTGAAGCTGTACTTCTAGGCTGTATCCTTCAACACAAACGCAAGGGGCGGTGCCGCGAGGTTCCGCCCTTTGCGTTTTGGCAAGCCAATTGCAATCATGGGCTCGAAACCTGAAGGAGGTTGAAAAGCATATGAGTCTGCAACTCTCGATCCTGATCGCCTTGGTAACGGCAGTGGCCATCGTCGCCGTGTACCGGTGGTTCGTGTCCAGGCACGAGGACGATTTCCTCCACACCGGCGCGCAGTCGGACAAGCTCGTGGCCCAACAGTCGCACACCGCGCACTTGCTCGACAAGATTGACTACGTGGGTGCCAGCCTGACCATCGTCACCGCGATCTTTGCCGCCGTCACCGTCGCCCGCGTCCTGCTGACGGGCTTGGCCAACCGCGGGATGTAGGCGCATTTACCGCGTCCGCTCGGGTTTGCGGTTCATCCAACGGACTAGCTCAATGCCCGATCCCAATCACCTTTTCTCCCCCCTCGCCGTGCGTGGCGTCGAGTTGCCCAACCGGATCGGCGTTTCCCCGATGTGCCAGTATTCGTCGGTGGACGGTTTCGCCACGGACTGGCACTTGGTGCACCTCGGCAGCCGCGCTGCGGGCGGGGCGGGTTTGGTGATTGTAGAGGCGTCGGCTGTGTCCCCCGAGGGCCGTATTACCCCCAGCGACCTCGGCATCTGGCAGCACGGGCACGCCGCCAAGCTGACGCAGATTGTCGACTTCGTCCATACCCTGGGTGCGAAGATCGGCATCCAGCTCGCGCATGCCGGTCGAAAGGCCAGCATGGACGTGCCATGGCGTCCCGAACGGTGCATGACCCCGGAAGAGGGCGGCTGGCCGGATGTCGTCGCACCGAGCGCCATTCCGTTCGCGCCCAACTACCCTCATCCGACTGCGCTCGACAAGTCCGGTATCCAGCGGACGGTCGAGGCCTTTGTCGCGGCGGCTCGCCGGGCGCGTGCTTGCGGGTTTGACGTGGTGGAGATCCATGCTGCCCACGGCTATCTGCTTCACAGTTTCCTTTCGCCTCTCAGCAACCAGCGGGGCGACGAATACGGCGGCTCGTTTGAAAACCGGATCCGGCTGGCGACCGAGGTTGTGGCGGCTGTTCGGACGGAGTGGTCGGGGCCGCTGTTCGTCCGGATTTCGGCTACGGACTGGGCGGAAGGCGGCTGGGATATCGACCAGTCTGTCGCCTTGGCCAAGGTACTGAAGACGTTGGGGGTGGATTTGGTCGACGTTTCATCCGGCGGCTTGGTGCCGAACGCCAAGATTCCGGTGGGGCCGGGTTTCCAGACGCCGTTCGCGACCCGAATCCGGCAGGAAGCCGGGATTCCTACGGCCACGGTGGGCTTTATCACCGATCCTGCGCAGGCTGACCAGATCATCCGCACGGGCCAAGCCGACATGGTGTTGCTGG
The DNA here is from genome assembly GCA_903907865.1 of uncultured Acidobacteriia bacterium. Classification (GTDB taxonomy): domain Bacteria; phylum Acidobacteriota; class Terriglobia; order Bryobacterales; family Bryobacteraceae; genus BOG-234. The sequence goes on along the minus strand of CAIVPR010000141.1, from coordinate 121,258 downwards.
CGCGGGAACTGCTGCGGGATCCGTATTGGCCGGTGCACGCCGCCGCGAAGTTGGGGCGGAGTGGTTCTTGGCCCGTGCAGTATTTGCGGGCGGCTCCTCACGGGTCGACTGCGCGGTAGGGTCTGGCTCTCGCGCAAAAAAAAACGGGGCAACAACCGTGGACCCACGGTCGCTGCCCCGTCCTTGTCTTGAATCGGAGATCGACTACTTCTTGAAGTCGTTTCCGGCGCGGGTGATCGCGTGGCACCCTTGGCAAGTCGGACCGATCTTGGCCAGCGCGCTGTCGTCGCCACCGGCAACAGCCTTGGCGGCGTCGCGGGCGGTTTCGGCGAACTTCTGCGCATCGGCGTTGTGCTTGCCAGCCCAGAACTTGGCGATGTCGTCCATGGCGGAGGCCATCTTTTCCGCATTGGCCTTGACGGCTGCGGCGTCCTTGTCGGCAACGGCCTTGCGCATCGGGCCATTGGCACCGGCGGCGGCCTTCATCATCCCCTGGTAGGAGGCGAGTTCATCCTGGGCGATCAGGCCCACGGAGCAGAAGAGAACGACTGAAACGAAAATTGAGATTCGACGCATGGCATTAGCATATCGCGTTCCGCGTCGCGGTGGAAGCGGGTGCACCGCAAATGTACAATTTATAATGCATGGCCAGCAAACGAGGGGCGACAACAACGAAGGACACCGAAGAGGTGCCGCCTTCGGGGGCACTTCGTCGAGCGGCGGTGCCGACAAGGCTGGGCTACTCCACGATCACCCCGGACATCCCGGAGATCAACCCTAGGCACGCGGCCTATCGCTTGGAGATCCGGGAATCGAGCATCCATCGATGGGGCGTCTATGCACTCGAAAACATTCCCGCCAACCACAAGGTTCTTGAATACACGGGCGAACGCCTCAACCGGAAACAGTCCAAGGAACGCGCCGGCCAGCACGGCGGCATGGTCTACTTGTTTACCTTGGACAACTACTGGACCATCGACGGCGCGCGCGGTGGCAGCGGGGCCGAGTACGTCAACCACTGTTGCGACCCCAATCTCGAAACCCAAATTCTCAAGGACCATATCCTGTTCATGAGCCGTCGGGACATCCTGGCGGGCGAGGAACTGACCTTGGACTACCGTTTCGCCAAGAACGTGCAGAAATACGAATGCAAATGCGGGTCACCCATCTGCAGGGGCACGATCAACCTGCTGAAGTAGTCCGCACTCCCTAGAACAGGTACTTCACCGCGAACTGGATCAACCGGGGTGCGACGGAAGTTTGGGTAATCACGCCGAAAGTTGCCGTCCCCAGCGTGGTTCCGGGATTCGCGAACTGCGGATGGTTGAGCGCATTGTAGAACTCCATCCGGAAGCCAAGGACCCTTGGAATCCTTCACGGTACCCTCCATCGCGCCGGTGGTGCCGGATTGGGCAAAAACTGCTGCTCCGCCGCCGGCGAACAGAATAGGAAATAGGACTCGGAGGAGCGTGGGCGTCGGCATCGGGAGAGATGAACCGATGCACGCGGAGTGCCGCACATTTCTGGAGCCTCCAGCCTGCGACGCAGGCTGGATCGAGTGATTTGGTGCTACTCGAAGTGCGTCGGCGCAATTCGGCGGGGAGGACGGATAACGGTCAGTAGCTGACCGTCACCCAGCGGTGCTCGCGCATCGACTGGTACCCCGCATCGAGGATGCAATTCACCACGAACCCGTCTTCATAGGTCTCGCGGGGCTTGACGCCATCCCGCACGCATTCTACGAAGTGCCGCATTTCAGCGTGGTAGCCGTAGGCGAACGCCTCCTCCGGCAGAGGCCGGATCCAGCCGAAATCGAGATCCGCCTTCTCCACCACGTGCCCGGACGATTTGCCGGTGAACGCGGCGACGGGGGTCTGTCGGGTGACGTCGGTGAAAATCGAGCCCTCCGAGCCGTGGATCTCGTTGCGCAGGTCGAGACCGCCTTTGGTCGTCCAGGAAAGTTCGCAGTGCGCGACGCCGCCCGACGCCATCTGGAGCAGCAGCAGTGCGTTATCCTCGCCGCGCGTCTTGTCGCGGTGGACGAGGTTCGCGCCCCATGCCATGACCTCCGTAACCTTGTCATCCTTGCCGAAGAAGTAACGGGCGGCCTCGATGCAGTGGCATCCGAGGTCGTTCAGCGCGCCGCCGCCCGTGTTGTCGACGTCCCAGAAGTGGGGGCTGTGCGGCCCGGAGTGCGACTCGCGGGAACGTACCCAGAGGACGCGTCCCACGCCACCCTTTTCGACGGTCTCCTTGGCGCGCACGACGGCCGGGGCGAAGACCTCGGTCTCGGCGTAGCCATGGATCGCGCCGGAAGCCTGCGCGGCCTCGTACATCAGCCGCGCCTCCTCGCTCGAGCGACCGAGCGGCTTGGTGCAGACCTGGTTGCGGCGGAGTCCGGACAGGGCCAGCGAAACCGGCAGATGCTCCTCGTTGGGGAGGGCGATGATGAAGAGGTCGATGTCGTCGCGTGAGACGACGGCTTGGGCGTTGGTGTACTCATTGATGCCCCAGCGCTCCGCGAACAAGCGTGCGCGGTCCATGGAGCGCGAGTAGTTGATGACGACCTCATGGTCGCGGACGTTGGCGAGGCCCTGCATGTAGAAGTCGGCTACGAAGCCCGAGCCGAGCATGGCGATTCTGACGGGTTGCATGTGTGGGGTCCTGGGGACAGGATATCGCGGGGCGCTGCTTATTGTTGGAAGAGGTCTTCCAAGGTGCCGCAGCGGAGTGCACGGTCCACTAGATCCTCGAGCTGGGCGACGGTTTTAGTCACCAAAATCGCGTCCACTGCCGAGGGTATGCGCCCGAAACGACCAACAACTACCCGACGTGCCATGGACAGGGCTTCCTTCCGTTCGCCCTCCACACGGCCCTCCACAAGACCCTGCGCCACACCCTGCCGCAGCACAGGCCCAAACAGATCATGGTCCATTAAACTCTCGGTGATTGGCATACGTTTGCTCTCCTCGTTAACAACTTCGCCCAGCTTGCGGAGCCCGGCAAGCACACTCAACTGCTCCAACGACTCCGAACGAGCGGAATCCGCGTCCGCAATCCTCTCCACGATCATGCGGACGGCATGCCTCTGGTCCCGCAGCCGCATCAAGACCGCAAGAATATTATCGCTCAACGCCGAACTCTCCAATAGTGGTTCGCCGTCCAAGTCCCGCAGATCGAGGACGTCGAACGAGTAGTCGAGCTTCGGCCCAGCAATCCGATTCGGCATGGACATCGGAGCCTCCCCGACATACAGCACCAACTGCCAAGGATAAATGCCGTGTTGGTCAAAAATACGCCCACCGTAGTCGTACATTCGGAGAGCCATGCGTCCATCGTTGCGGCTCTGGAGTTCCAGATGCCCTCGCGAACCGTCGGACGCGGCGCACACCAAGTCCGCAGCCAAGTTCCCAAGCTTCGGCAGTTCGGTGCGCTGCCATTCCGTGACCCGATACCCGGTCAAATACTCCACCGCGCTGCCCCGCAGGTCGGTCAGGAGCGTTTTCAAGATTGCGTCGTAGTCTCTCACTCCACTCCTCACTGTAGGATCGGCAACTCCAAATAGTTCGGCGCGACGAACAGACTGCCTTGCGTGGTCCCACCCGGCGCGATCCGCTTCAGTTCCCGTCCCAGTTCGGGGAACGACAACCGTCCGGCGAGAGCCCGCGCGAACGACTCCGTAACCTGGCGGACCTGCGTGCCGGTCTCGTGTGCGAACTCCAGCCGGAAATCGGCGATCCCGGCTTCCAGCCAGTGCCCCATGTGGGCCGACGCTTCCTGCGCCTCGGCCCCGAACACGGTGTTGCGGCAGCCGACGTCGGCCATCACCGGATGTCGCCGCCCGCTACGGTCTTGGAGCTCCAATTGGTGCTTCTCGCAGGGACGTCCGCAGTCCTTGTAACTGGTGCCGGTCGATAGGAACCGGCAGAAGACGCAGTGCTCGGTGTGGAAGACGGGCAGGTGGTGGTAGGCGACAGCCTCAATGGTCCCGGTGGGCGAGCGGCGGGCGAGGTCCGAGACCTGGTCGGCGTTTAGGTCGTGGCCGGGGGTCAGGCGCGACATCCCCATGGCGAGGTATAGGTCCGCGGAAGCGGAATTGGCCGTGTTGAGGCTGAAATCGCCGATCAAGACCGGATGCTCGCGCGCCGTCAAGGTTTGCAGGATGCCGCTGGCGCGCACCAGGATCTGGCAGTCGAGGCTGACGAGGAAATCGACAATGCGGGCCTCGGCTGGCTTCAGAATCCGGGGAGTCGCTACCCGGACCGTGATTCCGCTGGCCTTGACCCGTTCGACAGAGGGCCGGAGGCCGTACAGGTCGAGGTAGTCCAGCGTGATGCTGGCGGGGTGGAGGTCCAGCGATACTTCCAGCTGTTCGAGGGTCCGGACAAGCAGGTGCAGCTTGGGTGTCCCCGCCACGGCGGGCATTGCCGGAGGATGCTCCATCGCGGCGACTGCGCGGCCCGGATCGGCGATCCGTCGCACCGGCAGCGCGGCCTGCAAATCTTGTAGCCGCGCCACCGCGTCGCGCCGCATCTGGTTGAGTGCCGACGCGGGCAGGAACGGCACCGGCCCATCCGTCTCCAGTTCGAGTGACGCGAGTTCGTAGGCCGTGTTTCCAAGCCTCCCGAACTGCTCCCGGACTGCTTCCGAGACCGGCGCGACGTTCCGCGCGGGCGTCAAATCGACAGCCCCCTTCACGGAAACGGTGATCTCCGGCTTCGTGACCAGCCACCATTCCGACTCCAGGGGCTGCCCCACCTTCGCGATGACGCGCACCGCGACCGGTTGGCGGCGCACCGGGGCCGTTGCCTCCGTGAAGGGGCGGACCGCCTGCGCCAACGACGGGTCGTCGCTGCGCCACACCAGATCGCCCGTTCGTATGCGGGCGTACCGGATCGCCCGGTTTCCGCATGCCAGTTCCAGAGTCCCGTCACGCCGCGCCCGAACGCCGTAGACCCGTCCCCCCTCTTCCGGCTCCGTCGGACTGCGCCAGTCCGCCGCGTCGAACACCACGCCGTCGCCAGCCTTCAACGGAGCGACATCGTGGGCGTCGGTCGGACGCACCACCACCAATTCCGGCTCCACCGACACTACCCGGCCCATCAGTATGCCCCGGTGGCGTGGCGACCGACCCCTGACGACCGCCTGGTGGTCCGTCCCGAGAACGAAATGCGCGCCCAGACCTCGCGAGTAGACTTGTTCCAGCCGTAGTTCGTCAGTGGGGTCAATGACGGGCACACGGCCAGCCCACGCTTCGTCAACCGCCTTCCGGTACGCGTTGGTGGCCAGCGCGACGTAGTCGGAATCCTTGTAGCGGCCCTCGATCTTCAGCGCGCCCACACCCGCTGCCACGATTTCCGGCACGTGGTGCAGGGTGTGGAGGTCACCGGGGGAGAGGGGATAACGGGCGTCGCCGGTGGGTGTGGCCGCACCGTCCACCACGACTTCGTACTCCATCCGGCAGGCCTGAGCGCACTGACCGCGGTTGGCGCTGCGGCCGCCCCACGCCTCGGAGGAAAAGCATTGCCCGGAATACGCCACGCAGAGGGCCCCGTGGACGAACATTTCCAGTTCCGCGCCGGTCTCGCGGTGTATGCGGCCGATCTCGTCCAGCGACAATTCCCGCGCCAGTGTCACGCGCTGGACGCCCAGCCCGAGCGCGAACCGCACGCCGGCGGAGTCCGTGATGCTCATCTGTGTGCTGGCGTGGAGTTCGAGTTCCGGGGCGATCTCGCGCGCCAAGCGGAGGGCGCCGGGGTCTTGGATGATGAGCGCGTCGACGCCCGCCTTCGCCGCAGCCGCTATGGTCTCCGCTGCCGCCGAGAGTTCGTGCTCGAACACCAGCGTGTTGAACGTGACGTAGCCCCGGACCCCGCGCGACCGCAGTTCCGCCATGACTTCGGGCAGTTCCTGGAGCGAGAACCCGACTTTGGCGCGGGCGGTGAAGTGCTTGAGGCCGAAATAGACGGCGTCGGCACCGGCTTCGACGGCGGCACGGAGCTGGGGCCAGTAGCCCGCCGGGCTCATGACTTCGGGTTTCTTGTGGGTTTGGGGCAATCGGGACCTATGTCCAGACTAGCGAATCGGAGGTGAGGCGCCCGGGTACTTGAATGCCACGAGTCCCAACACGCACCCCACGCCAAGTCCAACCCCCAGGAACCATCGCAAATCAGGAAACACCGGACCGTCCGGCAGCGATGGCGGATCCACCACCGACACGACCGCATATGGCACCTCCGGCAGTTTTTCCGGTGCTGCCGTGACCTTCTTCCCCTCCAAGGCAGCCACCCGGGCCTCCAATTGCGCGATCCGACGGCCTAACGGGTCCGACGGAAACTCCGCCTCCGTGATCGCCTTCCCTTTCGCGGCGTCCACAAACCGCGTCACCAGCATCTGCGCTCCCACTTGGACCTTGAACCGGTCCGAATATCGCAGCGAGATGCGGAACACTACGTATTGCTCCCGCGAATAGCCTGGACGGTCCACCAAGTCGATGTCTACCGCCTTGCGCATGACCTCGATCACGTCCTCCAGCGGCTGGGACCGGCGCTCGTCCGGGTAAAGGTTCAGATCGGGGCGCTGGATTAGATTCGACAGCGATGTCCGGCTCATGATATCGCTTTTGAGGCCGATGAACAGATTGACGAGGTCGTGGTGCATCCGCGCGGTGCCCCCGACGCTGTCCGGCTGGGCGAAGGCCACCACGGCGGTCGACACATACCGGGGCGTCACGGCCAGCGAGGCGAGCCAGCCTCCGAGAGCGCCAACCAGCGGCAACAAGAGAACGGATCTCCTCATTTGTATGGAATCATTGTTCCACAAAATGGATCGCCGCGCCGCCCAGCTAAACTAGACGTATGCTCGGCATCCTCTACGTGGTTTCCACTCCTATCGGCAACCTTGAGGACATCACCTACCGTGCCGTCCGCATCCTCAAGGAAGTGGACTGGATCGCCTGCGAGGACACCCGCACCACCGGCCACCTGCTCCACCACTACGGCATCCAGACCCGCATGGTCAGCTACCACGACCACAACGAGGCCGAACGCTCCAAGGAACTCTTCGCCCGGCTCATAGCCGGGGAGAAGGGTGCGCTGGTTTCCGACGCCGGCACCCCGCTCATCTCCGACCCCGGCTTCCGCATTGTGCGCGGCGCGCTCGAAGCCGGAATCCGGGTCGAACCCCTGCCTGGACCCTCGGCCATCCTCGCGGCGCTCGCCGTTTCCGGTCTCCCCACCGATCAATTCCACTTCGGCGGCTTCCTCCCGCCCAAGCAGGGAGCCCGCACCCGGGTTCTCGAAGCGCTCCGCAACGAGGACGCGACGCTCGTCTTCTATGAAACGCCGCACCGGATCGTGGAGGCCCTCGCCGATATCGCGGCCACAATGGGACCGCGCGAGGTCGTCGTCGCGCGCGAACTCACCAAGTTGCACGAGGAAGTCCTGCGCGGTACAGCCGACCAGATCCGAGCGACGCTCGATGCCCGCGATTCCGTGAGGGGCGAGTTCGTGGTGCTGATCGCCAAGGCAACCGGGTCGGAGGAGGGTGGCCTGTCCGTGGAGGACGCGATCACCCGCCTCGAGGCCGCCGGGGTGCCCAGAATGGACGCTATCAAGACCGTCGCCAAAGAGCGCGGCCTGAACAAGCGCGACGTCTACAAGCTGGTCAACACAAAGTAACTACGAATTGCAGCGCCGTCGGAGCAGCCAGCCAGCAGCCAAAGTGCCTGTCGTCAAGACCAGCGTCGTCGGCTCCGGTGTTTCGCTGCCAGACTCCGGAATGAATCCCCCGATCAGGAATCCGCGAATCTCGCCGCCCGGAAACGCGCTCGTCTTCAGTTCCAAGTACGACTTTCCGTCCAGCATCCCGAAGAACATGCCGTCCAGTGCGTCCGAAACCATGCCCCCCTCCGTCGTAATAAAGGTGGACTCGTACGCCGGGGCTTCCGTGAGGTCCACCAGGACGTCATAGGTGCCGGACGTGACCCCCGTGTGGAATCCCGGCAGGGGATTGGATACTCCCGACGTGCCCGTGCCTGCCACCGAATTGCAGCAGTAGATGTGTGCGTCGGTCACCGTTCCGGAGAGGCCGGAGTACTCCACGTGCACCATCATGGTGATCAAATCCATGTCGAGATCCACGATGGCCGTTCCGGTTCCCGCAGAACTGTTCGGGGTCCCCTCTGTGGCTCCGCTCAATACAACTTCGTAGCGATATTCATGGGCCAATGCGCTCTGAGACAGCACGAGCATGGTTCCCAAGAAAAATGCAACAGTCTTCAATTGTTCCTCCCTACTGAAATTGCAACGGCCCCCGGTCTCCCGGGGGCCGCAACCTGTCTTGGATTCCGATAAGCGCCACTACGCCTTGCGGCGACGGAACGCAAGCCCTGCCAAAGCAAGGCCCGCCAGCGCAAATGATGCGGGCTCAGGCGTTTCGGCGACCAGGAATCCGCGGATTTCGCCACCCGGAACGACGCTGCTATGGATGTTCCAATACGCCTTGCCCGCCGCCATGCCAGCCAACAGGGCCGCCTCGGCAGAGCCCGCCGTGCCGCCATTCGCGGTCACAAACGCCGAGTTGTAGCTGGAAGTCTGCGTCAGGTCGTACGTATGGTTGTAGCTGCCGCTGGTCACACCCGTACCCGACGGGAAGCCTGTGAAGCTGGGTGTTACCGTGGCGACTCCCGCGGTACCCGCATCTGGATTGACGGTGCAGCAGTGGATGTGCGACGCCGTCACGTTGCCGGTAAGGCCCGAGAACGTCAGGTCAACGGTCATCATGTTCGTGGTGGTGTCGATGGTGACGGTACCAGCACCGGTACCCGCCGACGCGTTGGACGGTGCCTCGTTTGCTCCGCTCATGCTCACGTCGTAAATGATTGTTCCGGCGAACGCCGGGGCAACGCAAAACACTGCCGCCGCAAGAACTGCTTTGAATCTCATTCTGAAATCTCCTCTTTGGAGATGCGCTGGACACGCATCACTGGACGGCAGCATAGCAGAAATCGACGGTGACTTTGTTGCGGGTTTTGTTTCAGTTCCGTGCAGGTTTCTCCTGTGCCAGCTCCCAAGTCGTTTGAATTCAACGTTCCGTCGCCCGAGCCACAAATCGACCCGAGGGCCTTGCAATACGATTTTACGACTTGTTTACTTATTCGGAACTTCTGGCGGACGGACTTGACCCGTGTCGCACGCAACATCCCCGGTTGGCCGCAATGGTACCCTGAAGGATTCGAGAGTCCTTTCTTATGAACAGCATACAAGTCACGTTGCCGGACGGGAGCATCCACCAGGTCGCCCCCGGCACCACCCCCTTGGACGTGGCGCGAGGCATCAGCCCCCGGCTCGCCGACGCGGCCATCGTCGCCAAGGTTGACGGCCAACTCTTCGACCTGAACCGGCCTTTCGAGGCCGACTCCGCGCTCCAGATCCTCACCACGAAGGACTCCGAGGCGCTCGAAGTCTACCGCCACTCCACCGCCCACCTCTGCGCCGCCGCCGTGCTGGAGCTGTTCCCCGAAACCAAGCTCGCCATCGGCCCGCCCATCGAGAACGGTTTCTACTACGACTTCGACCGTCCCGACAAATTCACGCCCGACGACCTCGACCGCATCGAGGGCAAGATGTGGGAACTCCAAGCCAAGGCCCTGCCCTTCGAGCGCAAGCTGATGGAGAAGGCAGCCGGTATCGAAAAGTACACGGCAATGAACGAGCCCATGAAGGTCGAGCTCATCACCGAGCGCGCGGGCGACATCTTCACCGAATACACCCTCGGCCCAAACTTCATCGACTTCTGCCGTGGACCGCACCTGCCCGACACCTCCAAGATAAAGGCCTTCAAGCTTCTCAACATCGCGGGCGCGTATTGGAAGGGCGACGAAAAGAACAAGCAGCTGCAGCGCATCTACGCCACCGCCTGGTTTACCAAGAAGGACCAGGACGAGTACCTGACTCGTCTCGAGGAGGCCAAGAAGCGCGACCACCGTAAGATCGGCCAGGAATTGGACCTGTTCAGCATCCAAGAACTCGCCGGTCCGGGCCTCATCTTCTTCCACCCCAAGGGCGGCATCATCCGCAAGACGCTGGAAGACTGGATGCGCGAGGCGTACCTCAAGCGCGGCTATTCGCTGGTTTACACCCCGCACGTGATGCGGCGCGACCTTTGGAAGGTCTCCGGCCACGCCAACTTCTACTCGGAAAACATGTTCGCTCCGATGGAGCTCGACGACGCCGAGTACCAGTTGAAGCCGATGAACTGCCCCGGCCACATCCTGATCTATCGGGATCGCCAGCACAGCTACCGGGACCTGCCGGTGCGTCTGGGCGAACTCGGCACCGTGTACCGTTACGAGCGCTCCGGCACCATGCACGGCCTGCTGCGCGTCCGCGGCTTCACGCAGGATGACGCTCACATCTTCTGCCGCCCCGACCAGGTCGAGGACGAGATCGTGGCCTGCCTCGACTTCGCCACAGACACCCTGCGCACCTTCGGCTTCACCTCCTACAAGGCCGAGATCTCCACTTGGGACGGCGGCGTGAGCGGCAAGTACGACGGCGAACCCGACAAGTGGGTACTGGCCGAGGGCGCATTGCGCAAGGCCTGCGACCGCTTGGGTATCGAGGCGAAGGTGATTCCCGACGAGGCCGCGTTCTACGGGCCGAAGATCGACGTCAAGCTGGTGGACGCGATCGGTCGGCTGTGGCAGCTATCGACGGTGCAGTTCGACTTCACGCTGCCGAACCGCTTCGAGCTGGAATATGTGGGCGCCGACGGGGCCAAGCATAGGCCGCTGATGGTGCACCGTGCGCTGTTCGGGTCGGTGGAGCGGTTCTTCGGGATCCTGGTGGAGCACTACGCGGGCGCATTCCCGACGTGGCTGGCTCCGGTGCAGGTCGCGGTGCTGCCGATCACGGACAAGCAGATCCCGTATGCGCAGGATCTGACCGAGAAGCTGAAGGCGGCGGGTGTGCGGGCGGTGCTGGACGACCGTGGCGAAAAGGTGAACCTGAAGATCCGCGACGCGCAGGTCCAGAAGGTTCCCTACATGCTGGTCTGCGGCGGTCGCGAGGCCGAGGCGGGTCTGGTGGCGGTTCGGCACCGGAAGCGCGGGGACGCGGGTGCGATCCCGTTTGAGCAGTTCCTGGAGACGGTGACGGCGGAGATTGCGGCGAAATCGCTCGAGTAGAGTGGTAGATTGGGCGGCCCTCGAACGGGAGGGCCGCTCGGATGGCTAAAAAAACGCTCCCTCGCGGTCGCGGCTCGGTAGAATCAACATGTTGCCGAGCCGTGACCGTAAGGGAGCGTTTTTTCTCGGGGAACCGACCGTGGCGCTTGCGCACGGCCAACTCCCTTTTCTAGGTTGAATGGACGGAAATTTGAAAATCGCTAACCGGATGTCACCGGTTGCTTGTCCAATGAAAGAGCGACAAAGGCCATGAGGCTGTCGATCTGATCCCGTCGCACGGGAAACTGCTCGATCACTTCCTCAATGGTCATCCCCGCCTGCCGTAGGGTACTCGTCCCTAGAACGCCAGCCGGGCTTTCCGCGCCTCGATCTTCTTCGCGTCCACGCCCGGAACCGCCTTCAAATCCTCGATCGTCTTGAAGTCGCCCTTTTCCGTACGGTACGCGATCACCGCTGCCGACTCGGCCTTCGTCAAACCTAGTACCGCTTCGAGTTCCACCGGGGTTGCCTTGTTGACGCTGATCGGCTTGGGCTTCTCGGGGCCGAAATTCGCCACGAGGTAGTTCATGATCGACTCGTACTCGTCGTCCGTGCCTTCCGAGCCCATGCTCACCATCTTGGCGATGGTCTCTTCCCAGCCGGTCCGGCTCTGGTGCAGCGAGGCCGCCTGTTCCGCGGAGTGGCACTTGCCGCAGACCTTCACGGTTTCGTCGTGGCCCTTGCCGGGAGGCAGGTCCGCCAACGCGGAGGTCGAAAGAAAGCCGAAGGAGGCGAGGGCGAGAATGAAGACGGTGGTGCGCATAGTCCTTACCTTCAATAATAGCGCTAGTCGAGTGCGGGGAAAAGCTCCGCCGGACGACCGTCGATCCCGACCGTCAAGCCCGGCTTGTTGTGCGGGATGCGCACCCAGGCTAGGCCGTAGACGCCACCATCGGGTGCCTCGGCGGCGGACGTTACCTCGCCCGTCTCCTTGCCGCCGCTGAAGAGCGTCGCGCCTGCGGGCGGGACAGCGTGACCCTGCAGTCGGAACCCCATCATCGTGCGGTTGACGTGGCCGCGCGACCGCACGCGTTCCACAATCTCCTGCCCGATGTAACACCCCTTCTGGAAGTGCATCGAGTGCATCTGCAAGGTCTCGCCGGTGAGCGTCGTTTCATCGAAATCGACGCCGTACCGGGGTTTGAAATTGTGGATGCGGAGGGTGTTGGCGTCGTCCAGGGTCGCGGGGACGGCCCCGGCGGCTTCCAAGAATGCCACTACCTCGGCTTTCCGGTCGGAAGGCCCGTAGATCCGCACGCCCGGTGCGCCGGTTTCGGAAATGGCGGCAACCGTGCAATCGCGCCACGCGGCGTGGGAGTAGCGGGTGGTCGGTGCCTCCGGGATGATCGCCGCCGCACCGGGGCCTTCGAGCCCGAGGCAGAACGTTGTATCGGTCGTGTCCTCCAGTTCGACGTCGTCCGCGATGATGAACCGGTCGAGGTGCTCGAAGAGCGACTGCCTGGTTTCGGGCTCCGTGTCGAGGAGCAAGTAGTCCGGAAAGCGCAGGATGCAGGCGTCGGCCAGTATCCGGCCTTGGGAGCTGAGGAAAAACGCGTGGAGACCGGTGCCATCCGCCAGTCCCTGCACGTGGTTCGTGCACATCGCGTGGAGCAGCCGGGCGCGGTCTTCGCCGACAGCGCGGATACGGCCGCGCGCCGAGAGGTCGAGGATGGCGGCTCCATGGAGGAGCGCCTCGTATCCACTTGTCATTGCGGTCCGAGAGTTCTCAGGATCACGGCCAGCACCACCACGATCACGCCGCTGGCCACGACGCCGGTCAACATGCGTTCGCGCTTGGGGTTGTTGGGCTTGGTTGCCAGGAGTGTGGCTGCAAAGACGTGCAGGGCCAGCAGGAATTTGACCCCGAAGACGGCGTGGTAGGCCGGTTGCAGCCCGCCCGCACCAACCTTCTGCATGAAATTGTAGAAGCCGGACACCAGTAGCCCGATCACCGAGGCCAAAACCGCTGGCCGCCAAGCCGCCGCGAACGCGTTTTCCACCTTTGCCCGGGTGTCGGAAGCGAGGTTCGCCCCGGACGCAAGCGCTCCGAACCTCCACGCGAAAACGCCCCCCAGCAGCGTAATCGCCGAGAGTATGTGAATGAGCCGCATCAAAATTGGTAAGACACCCATGAAGTATTCATGATGGGGCATCCGGTACTCTGGATGCAAACGCACCCATATGATCCACGAAATCCTGCCCGTTGGCATGCTCGGTTGCAACTGCTCGGTGATCGGGGACGAGACCACCCGCGAGGCCATCGTGATCGATCCTGGCGACGACATTTCGGAGATCGTTGACATCCTCAATCGCCACCAGCTCACCGTGAAGCAGATCGTGATCACGCACGCCCACATCGACCACATTGGCGGGGCGCACAAGCTGCGCGCGCTCACCGGTGCCCCGGTGCTGATGCACGCCGACGATTCCGCCTTGGCCGACCGGCTCGATATTCAGGCGTCGTGGCTGGGCATGGAAACGCCGGAGAATCCGGGCATTGATACCCCGGCGCGCGAAGGCGACACCGTCCGCGCCGGGGGGATCGAGGCGCAGATTCTGCATACCCCCGGCCACACGCCGGGCAGCATCTCCCTATTTATCCCGGCGGAACAGAAGCTGATTGCAGGAGACACCTTGTTCCGCGGCAGCATCGGGCGCACCGACCTGCCGGGCGGCGACCCACAAATGATCGCCAAGTCCATCAAGGGCAAGCTCTACGCGCTGCCTGACGAGACCGTCGTGATCCCAGGGCACGGTGACCCGACCACTATCGGGCGCGAAAAGCGATCCAACCCCTTCGTCCGGGGCTGATTTACCTGCCCTTTACATCCGCACATGAAGGACTTACGATCCGCTGCTGGAATAGGATTCGAGGCATTGAACGGCATGAAATCCAAATTCTTCATCCTGATGGCAGTTCTGTCGGCGGCGACAGCAGTGGCGCAAGGCCCCCCAGGCGGTGGACCCGGAGGCGGCCCCGGCGGTCCCGGTGGCGGTTCCGGCGACGGCATCTGGCGGCGCAACGCCTACTACGGTGAATTTCAAACCTTCGACGCGTGCATCGGACACCAACCGGGCACGGGCGAATACCACTACCACGCCAATCCGCTCTGCCTGCGCGCGCAGTTGGGAGACAACGTGGTCGTTCTAAGGAACGCTCGGACAGGTCCGGTGTACCAAGAGAAGGCGTCCAACTGGACGGCCTCGCCGATCCTGGGCTGGGCGATCGACGGCTATCCGGTCTACGGGCCCTATGGCTACAGCACGGCCAACGACTCGAAGAGTGCGGTCAAGCGCCTCAAGTCGAGCTTCCGTCTCCGTCAGATTACGTCGCGGGTTTCGCTGCCGGACTGGGCGCTCCCGAACCACAGCGGGGTGTCGCAGAATCTGACGTCGGCGCAGTATGGGCCGACAATCAACACCACTTTCCCCCTCGGTCGGTACTTGGAGGATTACGAATACGTGGCGGGTCTGGGCGATCTGGACCAGTACAACGGCCGGCAGGAGGTCAATCCGGATTTCCCCGGCGGGACTTATGCCTATCACGTGACGATCAATGACGACGGCAGCCCGGCGTTCCCCTTCATTTTGGCGGGCGAGCTCTACGGGACGGCGTCGGGTGGCAAGGCTCAAACGGTTCCTACGGGCGTCACCGAATTTTTCAACAGCGCGTCCTCGGCCGCCTCCGGCTCGACCGATACCAGCCCGTCGTTGACCTCGTGGCTGACCAAGAATTCCGGGCAGGCGGCGAAGGTCGCGAGCGGCTATGACCCCAGCGCGGGGGGCAGCACGACTTGGCCGACCGGCTTCCCGTCCGGGACAACTTATTCGGGCGGCTCGACCACGGCGGTGAACGCGGAGACGCAGCGCATCCGGTATTCCACCAGCGCGGTCTACATCAACGCGGCGGGCTTGGCCAGTTACACGATGGGGCCGTGGTTCGATCCCGGCATGACCGGCGGCGTCTTCTCCAACTTCCCGTCGAACCAGAGCTACCAAGTGCAGTTCCCCAAGACCCCCACCGCCGCGAGCACGCACACGGCGACCGGCGGCGGCACCCAGGGCCTTTGGGTCAACGGCGTGGCGATTTTCAACTTTATCGACGGGGCCAGCTACTCGAATTCCTCCGCAGCGGACGTGGGCGGCGGCACCGTGAAACAGACGGCGATCCAGATCTCGGCGGCGTCGGGCGAGAACGGTCCCGCGGCTCCGGGGTCGGTGGTTTCGGCGTATTCGCTGTTCGGGGCGTCCTTGGCGACCACCACCGCGTCGGCGACTTCGGCGGACTGGCCGACCTCGCTCGCCGGCGCTTCCGTTTCGGTCAAGGACTCGGCGGGCACTTCGCGGGCTGCGACATTGCAGTTCGTCTCGACGGGCCAGGTGAACTTCCGCCTGCCGACCGATACGGCGACCGGTTTCGCGACCGCGACGTTCAACAACGGCACGACCTCGTATGCGTCGAATCTGAACGTGGTTTCCTGCTACCCGAACCTGTTTATCGACGGGACCGGGGTGGCCAAGGGGTATGTGGTCCGGGCGCGGAACGGCGTGAATACGGTGGAGACGCTGGGCGCGTCGATTGATTTGGGCCCGGCGACGGACCAGGTGTACGTCGTGTTGTACGGAAGCGGGTTGGGCGCGGTGACGTCGGCCACGGCCACAATTGGCGGGACCTCGGCGCAGGTGGCTTATGCCGGAACGTCGGGGGCGTATCCGGGGATCGACCAGTACAACATCCTGATCCCGCGATCCTTGGCGGGGAAGGGAAGTGTGGCGGTGGTGGCGACGGCGTCGGGACGTCCCAGCAACGCGGCAAACATCTCGATCCAGTAGGGCCTACCGTAGCGGGTCTTGAAAGTGAGTCACGAAAGCTACCCCCGGTCGGGGATCGGGCGGGGGTAGCGGAATGCTTTTGTCATCGCGGGCGTCTTCGATCAGGACTTCGAGCCTGAGCGGGATCAATTGGGCCTCGGCTTCCGAGATCCAGCCTTTGGCACCCAGTTGCCGAAGGGAGTAGCGGAAAGTGTTTGTTGCTTTTTCGAGTTGCGCCCCCAACTCGTCCCGATACCCGGCTCCCCCGGTCCACGCCACCCTTTCTCGGGGATAGGCGTCGATGGCCGTACTGGAGACGGGCCCTCGATAGGGGGAGTTGCGCTCGTGCGCCCGCATCCGTCCCAAGTACTCACCCCGGAACGTATCACGGTTACCTTGGCCAGCCTCGCCGGGATTCAAGTACGTCCCGGATTCGACCCGGGTGTAATAGATGGGGGTGGGGCCTTCGGCAAGATAGACTGCACTTGGCTCCGCCGTCTGGGTGAGAGCATAAAGTCCCCCGGACGGCCAGTTGGGTTTTGACGGAGGCGCATACGTGCTCCCGCCAGACCAGCCACCACCCGAGCCCCCAACCCCTCGGTTGGGAGAAAATACGGTCACTTGCAGATGTTGCGTATACCGTCCCAAAACCTTGGCCCCGAACCCCTCCGCGTGCGCTCCGAGCAACGCATTCCCCGCTGCCAACCAACTCGTATTCCCCGCAGCGGTGTCGAAAACCTCCATCAACTCTGAAACCGCCTTGTCCCCCGCCCGCACCAGCAGGATCACGGACTGCGCCACGAATTCCGGGTACAGCTTCCGCGCCTCCTCGGGCGGCACAGGTGCTTTCAGTTCGATCAGGGCGTCCAAGACCTGCAGCATCGCGTCGTGCTGGTCCAATGCGAAACCACCCGCCGGTGTGAATCCGCTGGACCGGTACTCTCGAATCCGATCGATCAATGCCGGCACCAAGTCGGCCTGACGATCCGCCCGCACCGTCGACGCGCCCCACGCGACCTTGAGCGGGTCGCCGGAAGCCAGCCACTCGACGGCCCTCGCCTTGCGCGCCTGCCGTTCCACCGTCATGACGGTAGTGGGGTCTGACTTGTCGACCGTCTGTGCACCCAGCGCAGCCAAGGTCGACGCAAGTACGAACAAGAATTTCAGCATGGCTTCTGTCGGCTTGGACGCATCGGCCCAATTATTGTTACAACTCTGGCATTGACGAAACCTAAATGCCCTCGCCGCCGTCTATTCAGCTTGCGTTTTCTTTTTATCGTCCTCTTGGCGCTGCCCCTGTCGGCAGCCGAGGACCAAACCTCGTCCTTGGACCAAGGTTTCCGCCAGCTCTACAACCTGCAATTCGCTGAAGCCCACCAGACCTTCGCCCGCTACATCAGCCAGCACCCGTCCGACCCCATGGGTCCCGTCTCGGACGCCGCCGCCTACCTCTTCTCCGAATTCGACCGCCTCCGCATCCTGCAATCCGAGTTCTGGGTCCACGACGAGCCCCTGATGGATTTCCATAAGCCGGACGCTGACCCCGCCGTAAAACGCCAATTCGAGGCTGCCCTCGAACGCGGACAGCGCCTCGTGAACGTGCAACTGGCCAAGAACCCCGACGACCCCAATGCCCTCTTCGCCGCAACCCTCCGCTTGGGGCTGCACTCGGACTACCTCGCCCTGATCGAAAAACGCCACGTGGCTGCGCTCTCCGAGGTAAAGCAGAGTCGCGCCATCGCCGAGCGCCTGCTCGCCAAACACCCTGAATACTACGACGCTTGGCTTGCGGTCGGAGTGGAGAACTACCTCCTCAGCCTGAAACCGGCTCCGGTCCGCTGGATTCTGCAGATGACTGGGGCCCACACCGACCACGACACGGGCATCGCCAAACTCCGCGTCACCGCCGAAAAGGGGCACTACCTGCTCCCGTTCGCGCGGCTGCTGCTTGCGGTGAATGACATGCGCCAGAATTCGCCCGCCAACGCCAAGCTCAAGCTGCAGTGGCTGGCAGCAGAATTCCCCAACAACCGGCTCTACAAAGAAGAACTCGCTAAGCTGAACTAGGTATCGAAAAGATCATATGAGAATCGCCTCGGCGGCGAGCGCTTTCCCCGCCCACCACTACACTCAAAGAGCGCTCGTCCAAGCTTTCCTCCAGCACTGGGCCGCATTGCTGGCGGAACCGAGGAAGCTGGAACTGCTGCACCACAATGTCGGGGTCGACGGGAGGCATCTGGCGCTACCCATTGACGAATACCTTGGACTCACGTTCGGCAAGGCGAACGACGCTTGGATTGCCACCGCGCAGGTGCTAGGAGCAGAAGTGGCGCGCAAGGCCCTCGACCGCGCGGGGTTGCAGCCGAAGGACATGGGCGCGATCTTCTTCGTCTCGGTAACCGGAATCGCCAGCCCGTCGATTGACGCCATGCTGGTCAACCGCCTAGGCCTGTCGCCCCAGATCCGTCGGACTCCGATCTTCGGCCTCGGCTGCGTCGCCGGAGCCGCCGGGATTTCGCGCGCCGCCGACTACGTGAAGGCCTATCCCGACCAGCACGCGCTGCTGGTGTCGGTCGAACTCTGCTCGCTCACGATTCAGAAACAGGATATTTCGGTAGCCAACTTGATCTCGTCGGGCTTGTTCGGCGACGGCGCGGCTGCCGTCATCGTTTCTGGAGACAACGCGTCCGGGGCCACTGCGTCGGGCGACCACGCACGCGCCACCGGCCCGCGGATTGTCGATTCGAGGTCCGTCTTTTACCCCGACACCGAGGACGTGATGGGCTGGAAGATTTCTGAAACCGGATTTCGGATCATTCTTTCGCCAGATGTGCCGAACGTGATCGGCGCGCATGTGCGCGAGGATGCCGAAGCGCTGCTGGCCCCGCATGGTCTCGCACTGTCCGATGTCGGCACATGGATCCTGCACACGGGCGGTCCGAAAATTCTGCGCGCCACACAGGACGCGCTGGGGCTTGGGGAAAACGGGTTGGCCGTGTCGTGGGATTGCCTGCGGCGCATGGGGAATCTTTCGTCAGCCTCTGTGTTGATCGTGTTGGAGGAGATTTTGGAGCGGCGGCGGCCGGAGCCCGGGACATGGAGCATCCTTGCAGCCATGGGGCCGGGGTTCTGTTCCGAGATGGTCCTATTGAAGTGGTGACAACGCCAGCCGTTTCTGGTATGCTGTCTTGGGGATACCAGACTTCCGCTCCTTCCCTCCGGGCTCGCACCACGGGCCGCGGCAACGGCTTCCTGCGCTCCAAAAACTCCTTGTGCTTTCATTAGGTTAAGTGATACGCTGGTTGATTATCATGCGTACTGTTGACCTTATCCTACGGAAGCGCGCTGGCGAGGAACTCGCCGCCGACGAAATCCAGTTCCTCATCGACGGTTTCACTTCCGGGGAGATTCCCGACTACCAGATGGCCTCGTTCATGATGGCCACGTACTTCAGCGGCATGACCGACCGCGAACTCAGCTCGTTTACCGACAGCATGATTCGTTCCGGCGAGACGGTCGACCTTACGCTGATCCCCGGCCTCAAGGTTGACAAACACTCCACCGGCGGCGTCGGTGACAAAACCAGCCTCATCTGCGCGCCCATCGCGGCGGCTGCGGGCGTCGTGGTCCCGATGATGTCGGGACGTGGTCTCGGCCACACCGGCGGGACCTTGGACAAGCTGGAGTCGATTCCCGGCTTCCGCACGGACCTCACGATCGACGAATTCCGCCGACAGGTCTCCGAACTCGGCCTAGCCTTCATCGGCCAGAGCGACGACGTGGCACCCGCCGATAAGCGCCTCTACGCGTTGCGCGATGTGACCGGCACGGTCGAGTCGATCCCGCTGATCGCCTCCTCCATCATGTCGAAGAAGATCGCCGAGGGCATTGACGCGCTTGTGCTCGACGTGAAGGTCGGCTACGGCGCTTTCATGAAGAAGCAGGTGGATGCCCGCCGTCTGGCTGCCGCCATGGTCGGCATCGGTCGCCGCCTCGATAAGAAGGTTGTCGCGCTGATCACGGACATGAACCAGCCGCTCGGCTATGCCATCGGCAATGCATTGGAAGTGATGGAAGTTTCCCAGACGCTGCAGAAGGCCGGTCCGGCGGATCTGACCCGGTTGAGCCTCGAACTCGCCGCGCGCATGATCCACCTGGGCAAGAAAGCTGCGACACTCGACGACGCCCGCAAGCTGGCCGAAGACAAGCTGATGGACGGCTCGGCCTACCGCAAGTTCAAACAAGTGGTTGCGGCGCAGGGCGGCAACCCCAAGGCGCTCGACAACTTCGAGTTGCTTCCCAACGCCACCGGGATGCGCGAAATCATGTCGCCGCGTGGTGGTTATGTCAGCGCCATCATGGCCGAGGACATCGGGCGCGCTTCGCAGATGATGGGCGCGGGTCGCAACGATAAGGACGACGCCATTGACCCGGCGGTCGGCGTGATCCTCGAAGTCAAGGTCGGCGAAAAGATCGACGCGGGTGCCGTTCTCTGCCGCCTCTACTACACGGGCGAGGACAATCTGGACGAGGCGGCCGAATTGGTCGAAGACGCCTTCCGCATCTCCGGCAACCGTCCGGAGGAGCGCGAACTTATCCTCGAGGTCGTCAGCTAGTATGCTGGGCCGGTTCACGGGACTTCTCGGGATCGCGGCCATTCTCTTGGCGGCGTGGGCGATGTCGACCCACCGCCGCCAGATCAAATTGCGTGTCGTCCTCTGGGGACTCGGCCTGCAGCTGGGTTTCGCCCTGCTCGTACTGGAGACCCCGGTCGGGGACGCCTTCAAATCCGTCAGCAAGGGCGTGGTGGCGATGCTCAGCTACGCGCAGGTCGGCAGCACGTTCGTGTTCGGCGACCTGCTCGGCGCGCAGGACAACTCCACCAAGATCCGCGACGCCGTGGATGCGTCGCACACCATGGGACCGACGATTTTCGCCTTCCAGGTGCTGCCGATCATCATCTTCATCGCGTCGTTCTTCGCCATTCTCTACTACCTCGGCGTCATGCAGGTGATCGTGAAGTTCTTCGCGATCGGCATGCAGAAGACCATGGGTGCAAGTGGCGCGGAATCGCTGAATGTTGCGGCGAGCCTGTTCATGGGGCAGACCGAGGCACCGCTCACCATCCGCCCATTTCTCGCCGGGCTCACCGAATCCGAACTTTTCACGATTATGGTCAGCGGTATGGCCCACGTTTCGGGCGCCGTCATGGCAGCCTATGTGTCGTTCGCGCATGTGAAGATCGAACACCTGCTGACGGCGGTTATCATGACCGCGCCGGCCACCATCATGCTGGCCAAGATGATGCACCCCGAAGTCGGCGAACCGGCCACGGCGGGGAAGGTTGACGTAAAGCTGGACAAGACGGCGGTCAACATCATTGACGCCGCCGCGCAGGGAGCGGGCGACGGACTGCACCTTTGCCTCAACATTGCGGCGATGCTGATCGCGTTCCTCGCGCTGATCGCCATGGTGGACGGGATTTTCGGACAGATCCACAGTGTGCTGGCTTGGTTCCCGGCCTCGATGTCGAATCTCTTTGCCATCGCCTTCGCGCCAGTGGCTTGGCTGCTCGGAGTGCCTTGGAAGGATGCCGGTGCCATCGGGCAACTGCTGGGCGAACGTCTGGTCACCAACGAGTTCATCGCGTTCATCGACTTGGGCAAGATCCGGTCCACCCTCGACAACAAGTCGTTCACCATCGCCACCTTCGCGCTGTGCGGGTTTGCGAACTTCAGCTCGATAGCGATCCAAGTCGGCGGGATCGGGGCGCTGGCTCCTTCTCGGAAATCGGATTTGGCGCGGCTCGGCATGCGCGCGGTGATGGCGGGGACCATGGCAAACTTCATGTCGGCGTGCATCGCGGGGATTTTGCAATAGCATGGACCGGGCTGCGGAACTGATTCGCCATCGGGTCACGGCGGCGGGCGGCAAGATGCCGACCGTGGCGGTCGTTCTGGGCAGCGGCTTGGGGGCATTCGCGAGCGAACTCGACGGATCGGTCGTGATCCCGTACGAGGAGATTCCCGGATGGCCAAGATCCACGGCCATCGGGCATGCAGGCAAGCTGGTAGTCGGGTCCTGCAACGGGATTGCGACGGCGGTTCTCGCTGGCCGCGCACACTTGTACGAAGGGTATACGGCGCAACAGGCGGTCTACGGAATCCGGGTGCTTCGGCGTCTCGGCGTCGAATCCGTGGTTCTGACGAATGCCGCCGGCGGCATCAACGTGTCCTACAGGCCGGGCGATCTGGTTCTGATCTCCGATCACATCAATCTGCTGGGGCAGAATCCGCTGAGCGGTCCCAATGACGACGAACTGGGCCCCCGCTTCCCCGACATGACGGAAGCGTATTCGAAGGCGTTCCGCGTGATC
Source organism: uncultured Acidobacteriia bacterium (assembly GCA_903907865.1). Taxonomy (GTDB): domain Bacteria; phylum Acidobacteriota; class Terriglobia; order Bryobacterales; family Bryobacteraceae; genus BOG-234. The sequence continues at coordinate 98,843 of CAIVPR010000141.1, read as the reverse complement.
GCGCGCGAAGCTGCCGCGTCCCTGGGCGTTTCGATGCCCGAAGGCATCTATGTCGCGGTGCCGGGTCCAAGTTACGAAACCCCTGCGGAGATCCGGTATCTGCGGGTCATCGGGGCGGATTTGGTAGGCATGTCGACGGTGCCCGAGGCCATCGCCGCCAGCCACATGGGCATGCGGACGCTGGGGATCAGTTGCGTCACCAACCATGCGGCGGGGGTGGTGGACCAAAAGTTGAACCACCATGAAGTGCTGGAAGTCGGCGAACGGATGAAGGGCACGCTGATCGATCTGCTGCGCTGCGTTGTTCCGGCGATTGCGGGAGCGTAGTCCGTGGATCCCCTCATCGACGCGGCGCTGCGCACACGGCTTAACGCCCGCGCGACGTTTTCCAAATTTCAAGTCGGGGCCGCCGTTGAGGACGAAAACGGTCGGATCCACACTGGCTGCAACGTCGAAAACGCCACCTACGGCCTGACGATCTGCGCCGAGCGGGTGGCGGTTTTCAAGGCGATTTCGGAAGGGGCGGGCAAGTTCCGGCGGGTCGCGATCGTGGCGGACACCGAGACCCTGACCCCTCCCTGCGGCGCATGTCGGCAGATTCTGTGGGAGTTTTGCGGGGATGTGGAGATCGTGTTGGCGAACTTGCAGGGGAAGTCGGAGACGCTGCAGTTGGGCCAGTTGTTCCCTCGGGCTTTTGACGCGTCGTTCCTCTAGGCTGAATTTCCCGCTACAATAATTCCATGGTGCAGCGACTTGAGGCCGTGTATGAAAACGGAGTTCTGCGACCGCTCGCGCCTCTGAATTTGCGGGAGTCGGAACGCGTTCAACTGGCTGTTTCGACGCCGAGCAAGCCGGAACCCGAGTTGAAGCCTTACCAGACCCGCCATGAGGAGATGGAATGGCTCCGTGTGCATGGCGCCGAGTATGCCGGGCAATGGCTCGCGCTGCAGGGTAGCGAACTAGTCAGCCACGGGATGGACGGGAAGGCCGTCATTGCGGAAGCGCGAGCCAAAGGCGTTGAGCATCCCCTGATGGTCCGCCCTCCTTTGGACCCCTACTTGCCCAGTGCGGGGCTTCTCCAACTGTGAAGCTGACGTTCACCCACAGGCACGCTTATCCGACCACCTCGGTAGGTGTTTCTCTGCCGGTGAGATTGTGGGTGGGCAAACGGTACTCCGACTTGGTGGCAATGGTCGATACTGGATCGTCGCACTGCCTATTTGAGCGCTTTCATGCGGACGACCTGCAACTCGACTTGGAATCCGGCCAACCGATGGTGGTTGGCACGGCGACAGGCAGGCTCAGGGCATTCGGCCACATGGTAGAAATCGACGTGCTGGGCCACGTCGTTTCCTCCATGGTTTACTTCTTTGCGGATTACGAGGTCAACAAGAACCTCCTCGGCCGCACCGGTTGGCTGGACCGCGTCCGCTTCGGTCTCGTCGAATATGAATCGGAAGTATATTTCGCCCCCTATGATTTCGATGCGCCTCTTCACTAGCCTTCTCATCACGGTCGCCACCCTCGCTGCCGCGCCCTGCGACCTCGTCATCTCGGCCAAGTATGTGGTCACCATGTCAGTCCAGAACCGGCGTGTCGTCGAGAATGGCGCCGTCGCCATCACCGGCGAGCGCATCGTCGCCGTCGGCACCCGCGCCGAGATCGACCGCGCTTGGCAGCCCAAGCGCCGCATCGACCGCCCCAACGCCATCCTCACCCCCGGCCTCGTCAACACCCACACCCACGCCGCCATGTCGCTCTTCCGCGGCATCGCGGACGACCTCAAACTACAGGACTGGCTGAACAACTTCATCTTCCCCGCCGAGGCCAAGAATGTCTCCGCCGATTTTGTCCGCTGGGGCACCCGCCTCGCCGCCCTCGAGATGCTGCTCTCCGGCACCACCACCTTCACCGACATGTACTACTTCGAAGACGTCGTGGCCGAAACAGCCAAGGAGGCGGGCATCCGTGGCGTCCTCGGCGAAACCGTGATCGGCTTCCCCGTCGCCGACGCCAAGACCCCCGCAGACGCCCTCAAATTCTGCGAACGGTACCTCGAACGCTTCCGCAACGACCCCCTCGTCGTCGCCGCCGTCGCACCCCACGCGCTGTACACCAATTCGCTGGAAACCCTGAAGGCCTCCCGCGCGCTGGCCAACAAGTACAACGCTCCGATCCTGATCCACCTCTCCGAAACCAAGAAGGAGAATGACGACAACCAAGCCCAGCGCCACCAGAGCCCCACCCAGACGTTGGAATCTATCGGCTTCTTCAACGGTCGAACGGTGGCTGCGCACGGCGTCTGGCTCGACGCCAAGGACATGGACACCCTGAAGCTGCGCAACTGCGGCGTGGCCCACTGCCCGTCAAGCAACATGAAGCTCGCCAGCGGCGCGGCCCCGGTTGTGGAGCTGCTGCGGCGCGGAATCGCGGTCGGCCTTGGTCCCGACGGCCCGGCGGGCAGCAACAACGACTTCGACCTGCTGGAAGAGGCCGACCTCGCCGCGAAACTCCAAAAGCTGGTCCGCAACGACCCCCAGGCCCTGCCCGCGAAACAGGCCCTCGAGATGGCCACCCTCGGAGGCGCAAAGGCATTGGGGCTGGACAAGGAGATCGGCTCCCTCGAAACCGGCAAGCGCGCCGACCTCATCACCATCGACCTCGACGTCCCCAACGCCGTCCCGATGTATGACGTCTACTCGCAACTGGTCTACGCGCTAAAGGGCGGCAACGTGCAGGACGTGGTTGTGAACGGGCGCGAGGTGGTGCGCGACCGCCGCTGCCTCACGCTGGACCGCCAGGCGGTGATGGCGAAGGCTAGGGAGTATGGCATCCAGGTGGCGAAGTCGGTGCAGCAGAAGCACTAGGCTCAGTACTGCAAGGCACCCTTGTCCGGAATCCGCACCCGGTAGACTGACGTCCGGGCCGTCACATACAGCGTTTTCAAATCCTGATCGCCGAAGGCGCAGTTGGCGGGGGCTTCGGGGAAGTCGATTGTCCGTATCAACTTGCCCTCGGGCGAGTAGACGGCGATGCCCTTGGCCGCGATGTACACGTTGCCATTGGCAGCTACGCGCAGCCCGTCGGGTGAGCCCTCCATGTTCGCGATGAAAGTCCGCTCGGCCGACGGGTTGCCTTGGGCGTCGAGCGTATAGGCTAGGATCGTCCGTTCCTGGGAATCGGCCACGTACAAGGTCCGCCCGTCTGGAGTCACCGCGACGCCGTTGGGGCGCGCCATCTTCTTGGTCACCAGCGACACCTTGCCCCGCGGAGTGATGTGGAAAACGCCGCTGAAGCCCAGTTCCTGGGGCTCCAACACCGCCTTCGAGGCCGGATCCGTGAAATAGACATGGCCGTCGCGCCGAACCACCACATCGTTTGGGGAGTTGAGCCGCTTGCCTTCCCATTCCGACGCGAGGACCGTGATCTTGCCATCCTTCTCCATCCGGGACACCCGCCGACCGTCGCGCTCGCATGTATACAGGCGGCCCGCAGTGTCCATCGAGTTGCCGTTGGCGGCGTTGGTGTAGTTCCGGTAGATCTCGAACTGGTCGGGCTTGCCGCTGCGCATGATGCGCGAGTTGTAGATGTCGCTGAAGATCAGGAAGCCCTTGGGCGACCAAACAGGGCCCTCGACAAAGGCAAAGCCGGTCCCTACGCGCTCCACGCCGGGGTATGCTGCGGCCACCGGGGGCTGCGGTACTTCCGCCTGGAGTTCCAGCCGCCACTTCCATTCCTTTCCGGGCGCGAGCTTCACCAATCCCTTGCCTGTGTTCAGCGAGTTCTGCACGCCAAAAAACGGTTCGGTGCTGAAGTAGCCCACTTGCGGGCCGCCATAGAGGTTGAACCGCACCAGTTGTTCCGGTAGGGTCGAGCTGGCCTGCTGGCTGAGGCGGATGGCCACCCCCTGGGGGTCCACCAAGCGGGCGTAGGGCTGGCTGCGGTATCCGGCCATCGGCATGGCGACACGGGCGTCGAACGACCCCCGCGTTTCCGGCTGCTGGAACGACCGTGGCTTGGCCTCGCCGGAAAGCACCCCCGCCGCGTTGCGCAGCAATTGCGTGGTGCTGGGCGTTTCGAGCGTCATCTTTGCGGGGTCCGAGCCAGCCACGAACGGCAGTTGGAACGCAATGTGGTTGCCGATGGAAAACGGCATCGCGGACGCGTTGTCCTTCGCTGCCGTCACGACGTAGTCCATCGTCAGGTGTCCGCCCGACATTTCGAAAGTGACCGAGAATCGGAAGCCGAACGGGTATATGGCGCGCGTGGCCTCGGAATCCGCCAACTCCAGCGTTACCCGCGCCCCGGAACTGTCCGCAGACCGCCGGACCTCCCTCCACGGCAGGTTTCGCGCAAACCCGTGGCACGGCATCGGGTACGTCTTGCCGCCGACCGGGTACGTTCCCGGACCGCACTGCGCCGCCGGAATCGTGCCTGCCGGGAATTGGCCCCCCACGGCCGGCCAGAGGGTCGGTCCTTTGCCCGCAAAGCCCTGGTTCGCCGAGTAGTCGCGGGCGTGGTAGAGGAATTCCGTCCACTTGCCATTGACCTTGGCGCGGAAACTGCTGAGTTCGCCTCCCTGCGACGGTGCCACGGCGGCTTCCACTCCCGTGCTGTCGCGCAGCACCACCACCGATGGCGAGCCGGGGCCGGACGCCAACTCATCGCCAACCGTGTATCTGGTTTGCGCGCCCAGGGCCGTCGCGGCCAGCGTTGAAAAGACAAAGCCGATTGGGAAACGTGTCACTTGGAATGGTCCTCGAACAGGCCGAACGCCATGATGTCGGTGGCGGTGGCGATGGCCACGATCTGCTTGCCGCCGACCGTATAGGTTACCGGTTGGGCCGTGATCTGCTGTCCGGTGTAGAAATGCCAGAGCGTCTTGCCCGACTTGGCGTCGAGCGCCCCGAATTGGCCGTTCTGTTCACCCGAGAAGATCAGGCCACCCGCCGTCGAGAGCAGCCCGCCACCGAATCCGGTCGAGCCGATCCGCTCGGATTCCCACTTCAATTTGCCCGTGGTCAGGTCCAAGGCGCGGACGTACACCTTCCAGTCGTCGTCCTTCATGTTGACGTCGCCGGTGGCCCGGTATTGGAAGCCGCCTGGACGGAAGGTTTCGGTGGATTTGTGCGCGAAGCCGCAACCCTCCTGGGCCACCACGTAGAACAAGCCGGTTTCAGGACTGTAGGCGGGCGATTGCCAGTTGGCCGCCCCGATCGCCGCCGGGCAGACCACGGTGCCCTTCAGCGTGGGCTCGATTCCGGGGATCCGGATGGGCCGCCCCTCGGGCGTCAAGCCGCTGGCCCAGTTCAAGCGTTTCACGAACGGCGCGCCCGCCAGGAACTTCCCGTTGGTGCGGTCTAGCAGGTAATAGAAGCCATTGCGGTCGGCATGCGCCATCAGCTTGCGCATATTGCCCTCGAAGGGCGCGTCGACCAGAACCGGGATCTCCACCGCGTCCCAGTCCATGGTGTCGTGCGGCGTGAACTGGAAGTACCACTTCATCTTGCCGGTGTCGAGGTCGAGTGCGACCACACACTCGGTATAGAGGTTGTCGCCCGCGCGGACGTCGCCGTTGAAGTCGGGCGCGGGGTTGCCGATGCCCCAGTAGAGGAGGTTGAGGTCGGGGTCGTAGCTGCCGGTGAGCCAGGTATTGCCGCCGGCGGACTTCCACGAATCCCCGGCCCAAGTCTCCGAGCCTGCCTCGCCCGGTTTCGGGATGGAGTTGAAGCGCCACAAGCGCTCGCCCGTGACGGCATCGTAGGCGTCGAGGAAACCGTTCAGCCCGTGGTCGCCCGGAGCGATTCCGGCTAGGACCTTGCCCTTCACAACCATGGGCGCGGCGGGGGACCAGTAGCCGTCGCTGGCCTCGGCGATCTTGGTTTCCCACAGCACCTGCCCCGTCGAGGCGGCGAGCGCGATCAGGTGGGCGTCGGGGGTGGTGAAGTAGACCTTGTCGCGGTAGACGGCGACGCCCCGGTTGGGTCCTTTCTGTCGCGCCGGAATCCGGTGGTAGTCCCAGATCTGGCGGCCGTTGCGCGCATCCACCGCGTAGACCTCGTTGGGCTGGGTCACGTACATGACGCCGTCGACGACGATGGGGACGGTCTGGAGGGCGGTCGCGCCCGGGACATGGTAGACCCACTTGGGGACCAGGGCCCCCACGGTCGAGGTGTTGACCTGTTTGAGCGCGCTGTGGCGGCGGCTGTCGTAGCTGCCGTTGTAAGTGAGCCAGTTGGCCTCCCCGGCCTCCAAGAGCTGCTTGTCGGTGACTTGGGCCAAGATCACTTGGGACAGGAGCGGTGCCGCGGCGAACAGTGCGGGCAGGAATTTGCGTAGGTTCATCGGCCGATCTCGTTTTCTCCCTGCAGGGGGGCGCGGACCTTGGTGCGGGCTTGCACCGCCAGCATCGCCAGCAGGTCGCGGTATTGGGTCGCGGTGAGCGTCTTGTCGAAACTGCGGGGCATCAGGGACTTCTTTGAGAACTCCACGCTGCGCAGTTCGGACATGTCGAGGAGGTGGAGCTTGCCTTGAGCGTCGAGCAACTGCAGCGAGAAGGCGTCCGAGTTCTTGGCTACGCCGGAAAGCTTCTCGCCCTTCGCCGTAACGGCGGTTACGGGCCGGAAGCCGTTGGGCACGGGCCGTTCCTTGGTGAGGGCGTCCTTCAGGCGGATCAGGCTGAGTTGCGCGCCGATGCTGGAAAGGTCGGGACCGAGGAGTCCGCCCTGGCCGCGGATCATGTGGCAACGGACGCAGCCGCCCGCGCCGTTGAAAACGGCCATGCCGTTCTGGGCGTCGCCGGGGACGACGAGGTCGGAGGCGGTGGCCCGGACGTTGCGGATGAAGGCGACGATTCTCCAGACGTCGTTGTCGGACAGGCCTGAGGAGGGCATGACGGTACCGGGGATGCCGTTCTTGACGACTTCGAAGATCGCGGCCTCGCTCACGCGGAAGTAGCGGCGGTTGCCGTCGAGGGCGGGCGCGCGGTCGCCGTCGGTGCCGTCGGGGCCGTGGCAGGCGGTGCAGGACTTGTTGTACAGTAAACGGCCAGCCTCGGCGACCTGCGGCGAGGCCCCGAGGGGGTTGGCGGGCTTGTCTTGCGCGGTCGCGATGAGGGCGAAGGCGAGCAGTAGGGGGACGGCAGCGGTTTTTGCCATGGGCATCGTCTACGATACGCCTCCCGGGGGGTGTTTGTCCACAAGAGGGCGGCCAAGATCTCCGCGCGTAGACCGTCCCAAACCCGCCCCAACCGCGCCCATCCGATATATTGAAGGTATCCCATGAGCCAGAACACCTTCGGCACCCAATCCACCCTCACGGTGGGCGGTGTTGACTACCGCTATTTCCGCCTTGGCGCGCTTGAAGAAAAGGGTCTCGCGACGATGTCGATGATTCCGGTCTCGCACCGGATCCTCATCGAGAACCTCCTCCGCCGCGAGGACGGGCGCAATGTCAAGGCCTCCGACGTCGAAGCCGTGCTCACGGGCAAGGCCGCCGGTACCCAGGAAATCGCCTTCATGCCCGCCCGCGTGTTGCTGCAGGACTTCACCGGCGTCCCGTGCGTGGTCGATCTGGCGGCAATGCGCGACGCTCTGGCCGCCATGGGAGCCGACTCGGCGAAGGCCAACCCCCTCATGCCCGCCGACCTCGTTATCGACCACTCCGTGCAAGTGGACGAATTCGGCACCAAGTCCGCCTTCGACATCAACGCCGCGCTTGAATTCCAGCGCAACAAAGAACGCTACATGCTGCTCCGCTGGGCGCAGACGGCGTTCTCCAACTTCCGCGCCGTGCCGCCGGACACCGGCATCGTCCACCAGGTGAACCTCGAATACCTCGCCACCGTCGTCTTCCGCAACAAGGAAGAGGATGGCTCGTGGACCGCCTATCCCGACACGCTGGTCGGCACCGACTCGCACACGACGATGATCAACGGCCTCGGGGTGGTCGGTTGGGGCGTCGGCGGGATCGAGGCCGAGGCCTGTATGCTCGGCCAGGCCTGCTCCATGCTGCTGCCGCCGGTGGTCGGCTTCAAGCTGCACGGCAAGTTGCCCGCGGGCTGCACCGCTACCGATCTCGTCCTCACGGTTACCCAGCAACTCCGCAAGAAGGGCGTCGTAGGCAAGTTCGTCGAATTCTACGGGCCCGGCCTGACCGCACTGTCCGTGGCCGACCGCGCCACCATCGCGAACATGGCCCCGGAATACGGTGCCACCATCGGCTTCTTCCCGGTGGACGAGGGCACGCTGGGGTACCTGCGCACCTCCAACCGCGACCCGCACATCGTCGAACTGGTGGAAGCCTACTCGAAGGCCCAAGGACTGTTCCGTACCGACGAGACGCCCGATCCCGAATTCTCCGACTCGCTCGAACTCGACATGTCGACCGTGGTCCCGTCCATGGCGGGTCCGAAGCGTCCCCAGGACCGTCTGACGCTGCCCCAGGTGCGCGCCAATTTCTCCGACGCGTTCCCGGGAGCGACGGCGAAGTCGGCGTCCGTGGGTGATGCCACGATGTCCGGTGGCGCGGTGGTGATCGCGGCCATTACTAGCTGCACGAACACTTCGAACCCGTCGGTGATGGTCGGCGCGGGCTTGCTCGCCAAGAACGCCGTGGAAAAGGGCTTGACCGTGAAGCCGTGGGTGAAGCCGAGTCTGGCACCCGGCTCGAAGGTGGTCACGAATTATCTGGACAAGGCCGGCCTTTCGCCCTACCTCGACGCGCTGAAGTTCAACTTGGTTGGGTACGGCTGCACGACCTGCATCGGCAATAGCGGTCCGCTGCCGGACGCCGTTTCCGCCGCAGTGAAGGCCGAGGACCTGGTGGTCGCTGCGGTGCTCAGCGGCAACCGCAACTTCGAAGGCCGCGTGAACCCGCAGGTGAAGGCGAATTACCTCGCGTCGCCGCCGCTGGTGGTCGCGTACGCTCTTGCGGGCACCGTGGACATCGACATCGCGTCGGCCTCCCTTGGCAACGACCAGCAGAGCAACCCGGTCTATCTGGCCGACATTTGGCCGTCGCCGGAGGAAGTGGACGCCGTGATGGCCGCCACGATTAACGCCGAGATGTTCCGTTCCGAGTACGAGAAGGCGTTCGAGGGCGACGCCAACTGGCGCAATTTGCCTGTACCTGTGGGCAACACCTACGCGTGGGACGCCGATTCGACCTATATCCAGAAGCCGCCGTACTTCGACAACATGGTGGACCCGTCGGCCCCGATTGCGGATCTGGCGGGGGCGCGAGTGCTGGCGCTGCTGGGCGATTCGATCACGACGGACCACATTTCCCCGGCGGGCTCGATTTCGGTGAACAGTCCGGCGGGGCAGTATTTGATCGGACTGGGCGTGAAACCGTCGGACTTCAACTCCTACGGTGCGCGCCGCGGCAACCACCAGGTGATGGTGCGCGGCACGCTGGCCAACATCCGGCTGCGCAACCAGCTGGTTCCGGGCACGGAGGGCACTTGGACGGTGCACCTGCCGGATGGCGAGAAGATGTTCATCTACGACGCTTCCGCCAAGTACCTGGCCGAGGGCACGCCGCTGATCATCGTGGCGGGCAAGGAATACGGTTCGGGCTCGTCGCGCGACTGGGCCGCGAAGGGCGTGGCGCTGCTGGGCGTGAAGGCCGTGATTGCGGAGAGCTTCGAGCGCATCCATAGGACGAATCTGGTCGGGATGGGCCTGCTGCCGATGCAGTTCGTGCCGGGCGAGAGCGCGGCGTCGCTCGGTCTGACGGGGCGGGAGTCGTACACGCTGTCGGGCTTGCAGGACGCGGTGGAGAAGTCGACCCGGGTGAAGGTGACGGCAGTCGGCGAGGACGGGAAGACGACGGAGTTCGAGGCGGTTCCCCGCGTCGACACCCCGCAGGAAGCCGAGTACTTCCGCAACGGCGGGATTCTGCCGTACGTGCTGCGGCAGCTGGCGGCGAAGTAGGGGCGGTTTTCCCGTCGGTTGCGCTACAGTGGGATTGTGCGGAACGAGTTCACTGCCATCGTAGAGCGGGACGGGCCTTGGTTTGTCGCGTACTGCGCCGAGGTTCCCGGAGCCCTGCGAGCGATGCTGGCGGACCTTTCGGACCACGCGGGCATCGGGCTGCGGGGGGAAATCGTCGCGGTCCCAAGCCGCGCCTTTCGGTGCGGATCGGCACGGCGGATGTAGCGCTTGCGAGACAGGGTGCCCGCCAGTCGGCGCAACTGCGGCTGGTGCTGTCCATTCAGATGTCGGACGGCCGGTCCGTGCTTTCGCCGGTGCTTCGGATTGAGCCCGGTTGGGGGGAGGAACAAGCGGCGGGCGTCCTGAGGGAAGGGATTCCGTTCGATCAGGAGATTGCCACGGCGGGGATTCAGAGGATTCGTGTGGCGGTGTATGACAGGGGTTCGGGAGTTGGGGGATCGCTGACCCTGCCCTTTCAACGCCAACCGTAGCTTTTCTGGGCCCTCGTCCAAGGATTATGCTGTGGATGTATGCCCACCATGCAGACGATTCGGGTCGTGATCGAACCGACGCTTCTTCAGGCTGCCGACGCTGACGCCAGAGTGGCCCGCACGACGTGACCGGACCGTTCCATCAAGGGCACGCAAGCGGATCGCGGCCTTGGATGCGGCAGGTTGAGTGACTGCGTGAAGGCGGGCAATGGCGACTTCGCAGTTGGCGCGGCTGCTGCCGAAGCTGGCCTTGCGCCGTTGGACAGCGCACCGAGGGCGCGGTTCGAAAGAGTTGCGCTGGCTCGACGAGGCCCGAACTTTCAGGTTGACATCGGCCCGATGAGCTGTTCCAATAGTGGTTGGCGGTAGAGAATTCGTTCAGATAAGGTAGGTAATGTTAATGCGTAGACGTTTACTGCAGAGCATTGGGGTTCTTCTGGCGATTGGCTGTCTCGCCGTTTTTCCCGTGACCCCGGTGGAGGCCGCGCCCAAGCTCGGCAAGATCCTCATTAAGGTAGGCTCTCCCGAGGCCGGTGGACAACAAGTGTTCGATGCTGGTCCTGAAGACACCGTGAAGGACCTAAAGAGGAGGGCCGGTGCATTCGTGGTCGTTGACGACGACGCAAGTGCAGAGTTTCGAATGATTGTCGTCGGTCGAGAAGACACTCCAATGGCCGGACAGCAAACCGCCAAACGTGTCACAGTCATCCTCAGCGTCCGGGACGGCACTTCTTGGACGCAAGGGGTGAAGATCACCAAGGTTACCTCGACTTGGGGTCTTTGAGCGTTACATGTGATCGGCGACGCCGAAAAGTGGATCAAGGCAAATGCAAAGAGGTAGGAAGAGATGCTGGCCTACTTGGACGCATCTTCGACCTTGACCTAGCTGGGGGGGGGCGCGTCCACAGCCTCAACAGACCTCTCGAAGGTACAGGCGGAGAACCGGCCAATTCGCGTTGCGCAACGGCGGTCGAACTAGGCAGTGACAGTGGATCCGCGTTGCGCCGACACCTGGAACCACTCAGCACCAGAACCGCCAATTTTCGCCGCGTGAGGTTCTACTGGTAGGTCAACTCCTGATTCGCGTCAGGAACAACTCGAAGCCCGAACCGATTGTCCCCGTCGTGGTGCCCGACACATAGATGTTGCCCGAGCCGTCCACGGTCACCGCGTAGGAACCCTTCTACTCGATCCACTGCTGGGCTCCGCTCGAACTGTATTGTGCCAAGAGCGCGTCATAGCTTCCCGCGCTGGTGGCACCGCTCAACCCCCCGGAAGTATAGCGATGTATACACATTGTTTCGGGAATCGACGGCAATGCCGAGCGGCTCATCGTAGCCCGTGGACCCGAACTGCTGGACCCATTGCTGGTTGCCGTTTTGGTCATATTACACAAGGAACACGTCGGTCTCCCCGGCGTTGGTTGTGCTCGACGAGATCGCTCCCAGCGTGGTTCCGGCCACAGCCACGAGCCCGTTCGCATCCACGACCACGGCCAGCTAGGCGTCCTCCTCGGAAGAGCCGATCTGCTCGATCCACACGTGGTTGCCGTTGCGGTGGAACTCGGCTGCGAAGGCGTGGGCACGGCCCGCGTTTGTCGCGCCGTTCATCGACCCCAAGGTGCTGCCCGCCACGTACACGTTCCCGTTACTGTCCGAGGTGGCGCCGAGTCCCAAATCCGCCTGCGCTGAGCCAAACTGTACCGCCCAGAGTTGTTTGCCCGAGGCATCATGTTTGGTCAGGAACGAGTCGCAATCCCCGGAACTCGTTTGGCTCGGGTTGAGCGTGCCCGCGTAGCCGGCGACATACAGGTTGCCGGCGTTGTCGGCATGGACCGCGTGGTCGGGAACCACGGCATTGCGTCGGGAAAACCGCTGGTAGTTGCCAATTGGCTGCCAAGACGGGGTCTGGGCGAACAGGGAAACTGCGGCGAGCGGGAGTAGGATCTGTAGTCTCAAGTCGAGGTCTTCCACGTTCTCAGTCTCGACGTTTCGGTCCAAGGCCGCATCTTTCAGCTAGATCGTCCGCCTGTTTCCTTTACAAATTCATACGCTGCGGGTGCGGTGCGGACTGGCTCCAGACCGCAACCCGGAAGCCGTCCACGGCGTCCAAGTAGACTCAGATTAAGTCTCGCAACCTACATGGCATCCCGTCTTTCACCCTCTGTACCGACCCGTCCGTGCCCATCCAGCCCCATCGGCTCCGCCGTTTTCTGGGCGACCGCAATGGTGTCGCTCCTAGTTCCAGCCCAATCGTGGGCGCAGGGCTATGTCATTGCGACCGTCGCTGGCGGCAACCCCTTCATCTCCAGCAATGGCAACGGCGACCTCGCAACCAACGCTTATTTGAATTCGCCGTCCGGAGTCGCGATCGACACTGCGGGCAACGTCTACATCGCCGATACGGGGAGCCACGCCGTTCGCAAAGTAGGCGTCAACGGTGTGATCACGGCCTTTGCGGGAACCGGCACCCCCGGTTTTGCGGGCGACAACGGACCAGCCCTCAGCGCCCAACTCCGCGGACCCACGGGTCTCGCCCTCGACAAATCCGGCAACCTCTACATTTGCGACACAGGGAACAACCGGGTGCGGAAGGTTTCCACCACGGGTGTCATCACAACCGTGGCGGGTAGCGCGACCGTCTTCTCGAGCGGCGTGGGCGACGGCGGCGCGGCCACCAACGCCAATCTGAGCCTGCCCCGCGCGGTCCTGCCCGATTCTTCCGGCAACGTCTACATCGCAGATACCGGCAACCTGCGCGTCCGCAAGGTGGACACGAGCGGCAATATTACCACCGTCGCGGGGAACGGCACCACTTCCAACGGCGGTGGCGGCACTGATGGCGACGGAAGTTCGCCGCTCGTCGCCACGGTCCGGCCCTCCGCCCTCGCGCTCGACAGCTCCAACAACCTCTACATCGCCGATTCGCTGAACCATGCGATCCGCAAGATCAGCGGGAACCTCATCAGTTCCGTGGCCGGAATCGGCATAACCGGTTATTACGGCGATGGCGCGCTGGCCATCAAGGCCACTCTCAACCAGCCGCAGGGTCTCTTGGTTGACGGTTCCGGCAACATCTTCATCGCCGACACCGGCAACCAAGTGATCCGCAAGGTCGGAACCGACGGCAACATCAATACCATCGCCGGCACCGGCGACTACGGCAGCTACGGCGACGGCGGACCGGCAGCTGCGGCGCAACTTTCGGAACCGACCGGCCTCGCGCTGGCCGCCAACGGCTGGATCTACGTCGCGGGTGCCTCCCAGACCGGGTATAAGGACGCGCGCATCCGGACGCTGATTCCCGTCGGCTCCGGCTCGGCTCCCACAATATCCACCAACGGCGTGGTTCCGGTCTATGGGTCGACCACCACAATCCAACCCGGCTCGTGGATTTCCATCTACGGGACCAACCTGTCGTCCACCACCGCCGTCTGGAATGGAGATTTCCCCAACTCGCTGGGCCAGACCGCCGTCACCATCGATGGCAAGCCAGCCTTCCTCTGGTATGTGAGCCCGACGCAGATCAATTGCCAAGCGCCGGACGACCTGTATCTGGGTGCGGTCTATGTGTCCGTGACTACGCCGGCGGGGACAGCTCTGTCCGTGGTTACGTTGGGCTCGACCGCCCCGGCCCTCAGCTTGCTCAGCGCGAAATATCCGGCAGCGATCGTGGTCACGCCAGGGCAGCCGGGCAACAGCGGTGGGGGCTACGACATCATCGGGAAGTCCGGCGCGTTTTCGTACGCGAGCCGCCCCGTGGCGGCGGGCGAAACGCTGGTACTCTTCGGGGTTGGATTCGGTCCGACGGTTCCGGCTGTTCCGGCCGGCCAAGCGTACTCCGGGGCCGCCCCGATGAGCGCGTACCCCTCGGTCAACATTGGTGGCATTGATTGCACCGTGAGTTTTGCGGGTCTGGTGCAGGCAGGCCTGTATCAGCTCAACGTCGTGGTGCCAAAGGCCGCCAGCGGGGACCAGCCGTTGATCGTCTCCGCCGGCGGTGTGAACGCGCAAAGCGGGATTTCTATCACGGTGAAATAGCGTTGCCCCTTGACCACGGGGTCGCGGCGCGATAGAGTTCGGACGTGAGAACATACTTCCTTGTCGGCCTCGCGCTGGCCGCTGCGGCATTGAGCCAGACCCCTCCGCCGGATATCTCCGGCACTTGGATAATCAAGATCCCCAACCCGATGATGGGGGAAGTCGAGATCGTTTTCGACCTCAAGGTTGATCCATCGGGCAAGATTACCGGCATGCAGAAGATGCCGTTCGGGGATTCGCCGATTGTCGACGGCAAGATCACGGGCGACCAAGTCGAGCTGGTTGTCGAGGGCGACACCTTCGGGACCGCGACCCGAGCCACCATCAAGGCTGCAATCGTCCCCGAAGGTCTCCAAATCACAATGCCGGAGGGTATGGGCGGTCGTGGCGGCCGCGGTCCGGGCGGCCCACCTGCAGGGGCACCGCCCCCAGGCCCACCTCCAGCGGGTGGTGCCGGACGCGGACGGGGTCGGGGCGGCATGTTCGGAGGCACCTTCGTTGCCAAGCGAGGCACTCCGACGCCGAGCTACCGGGCCGCCACCGTCAACTACGCAACGCTCCCCAAGGTCGACCTGCCGCGCTGAAGGACCTGCCGTCGAACGGCCTCGCCAAGACTCCACCCATGGGCTGGAACAGCTGGAACAAGTTCCGCACCCGGATCGACGACAAGACGGTTCGCGAAATCGCCGACGCGATGGTCGCCAACGGCATGAAGGACGCCGGCTACCAGTACATCAACATCGACGACGGCTGGGAGTGGAAGCGCGACGAGTCCGGCAAGCTCCTCACGAATCCGAACTTTCCAGACATGAAGGCGCTGGCGGCCTACGTCCATTCGAAAGGGTTGAAACTGGGAATCTATTCCTCGCCGGGGCCGACCACCTGCGGCGGCTACACCGGAAGCTACGGCCACGAGGAACAGGACGCCAAGATGTGGACCGAGTGGGGCATCGACTACCTGAAGTACGACTGGTGCAGCGCGTCGCGCGTCTGGAAGGACGAGGACATGCGCGCGGTCTACCAACGGATGGGCGAGGCTCTGCGGAAGGCCGGAGGGAAGATCGTCTTCAGCCTTTGCCAATACGGTCGGGCCGGGGCGGGTGAGTGGGGTCCGTTGGTCGGAGGCAATCTGTGGCGCACCACCGGCGACATCCGGGATGCCTACGACTCGATGGCGACCATCGGCTTCGCCATGAGCGACAACGCCAAGTTCACGAGGCCCGGGTGGTGGCTTGACCCGGACATGCTGGAGGTCGGCAACGGCGGCATGAGCGCCACGGAGTATCGGACGCATATGAGCTTGTGGGCCATGGTCGGCTCGCCACTGATCGCGGGCAATGACCTGCGGGGCATGACTCCCGAGATCCACGACATCCTGACGAACAAGGAAGTGATCGCCGTGGACCAGGACCGCGCTGGCAAAGGCGGCCATCGGGTGGCGCAGAGCGGCGAGACCGAAGTTTGGGCGCGGCCCTTGGAGCACGGAACGGCTGTTGCGCTGTTCAACAAGGGCACCTCGGAGGCCGAGGTATCCGTAAAATGGGCGGACGCGGGCTTGAAGGGCAAGCAGAAGGTGCGCGACCTC
The DNA here is from genome assembly GCA_903907865.1 of uncultured Acidobacteriia bacterium. Classification (GTDB taxonomy): domain Bacteria; phylum Acidobacteriota; class Terriglobia; order Bryobacterales; family Bryobacteraceae; genus BOG-234. Next base: position 82,792 of record CAIVPR010000141.1, on the reverse strand, counting down.
TGGTCTCACTCGGATCTCGGATCAAAGGCCGACGGGTTCAGCGCCAAGGTGCCGGGCCACGGGGTGGTGATGTTGCGGGTAGGGAATTAGGCGGGCTGGAGGGTCGGCGCGTCCCCACTTGCTGGGGACGCGCCGGAACTGCTGTGGAGTCTATTGCTTCACGAACTTTCCCCGGACATTTTCCTTGCCCCAGTTTTGGTTCAACAGAATGAATGCCTTCTCCAAGCCGCCCTCGTCGGTCGGATCGATGTCTTCGAACGCCGACTGCCAGACATGCAGGCCGAGCTTCCGGTAGCTTTCGAACTGCGACTCGTTGAAGAACTGGTTCGCGGTCGGTTGCTGGGGAAAGTTCGGATGGGAGGACTTGTATTGCATCACGTCCGCTGACTCGTCGCCGCTGAAACTGGATTTGAGGTACAGCAACCAGCCTTCGCGCTGCTTGGTTTCGCCCGGCTGGAGCGCATAGGTGATCTTGCCGACCCGGCAGTGCTGGCCGCTGAGTCCATCCTTGGGACGGATCGGTGTCGGGTCGATGTCGATCACGGCGCCGAAGTCGATCCGGCACTTGCGGACTGCGCCGCCGAGCGATTCGAAGGTATAGTTGCCGTCCTCCTCGCCGTCGCCGGAGACGATGAAGCGGCACCGGCGCCGGATCAACTCGTACAGGGCCAGGTTTTCGTAGTGGCCGCCGTCCGAGATGTTGAGGTAGTCAAAGTCGGCGTCGGTGTTGGCAAACAGTTCCGCCAGCAACGCCCGGAGGGAGTGGCGCGGGCCGGGACGGCTGCTGTACTTGGCGATTTTGGTGTTCCCCACCCACCAGCCCATGCGGACGCAGAACAGCGTCATGAGAAAGGCCATCGGAGCCGAGGTCGACGCGCCCCCGTTGGGACTGGCGGCGGCACCGGAGATGCCGAAACAGGTCCCGATCGAGTATCCTTCCGGGTACCCGAAACCCTTCATTTTCCGGTAGCCTTTGGGGGCGTCGAAACCGGAGTACAGCGGAGCGAAGAGGAACGAGGCCCCTTTGCGCTCGGCGGTGGCCAGATCGGCCCCCATGGTCACGTTCAGGCAGCAGTTGATCAGCGGGTACGGTCCGAAATACGGTTCTTCGGCGCTAGGGACGAAGTCACTCAAGGGCATGTCGTCCTTGGGGTCGAAGCCCGTAAACCTGCTGGGTCGGCGGTTGCGCACATTGGTGGCGCCGAGGAACGCGCATACAAGGCGGTTCTTGTAGAAATGGTGCATCGAGAACTCGTTTACGTCGATGCGCCTCGGCAGGTACCAAATCAACAGCAGACAGCCTAGGAGGAGGCCCGATACCACTCTTAGTTGAGGGCCGAAATCCGGATCAATCGGGACCTCCTGCTTGAATTCATAAACCCCGAGGAGGGCCTTCTCGGTCTGGAAAGCCTTGACGACCGACTCGGGCGGACACAATTCGGGGTGCGCCTGCGGAGGGGCGCACTGCGCAGTTGCCACCGAAGGCGGGATCGGCAGGTCCGCGACCCGCGCCACTGTTTGGTGCAGCGCCAACGAGAGGAGCAGCATGTAGCCGAACACGAAAATCGACGGTGCCGCCGCCATCAACAAGCCGCTCAGGGAGAGACCCTTTGACGCCCCGCCCACTTGGTTGGAACCTGCCGAATCCGAGCGCGAGCCCAGCAAGGCTCCGGAGACCGATGTGGCCACCCAGCCGCCGCCCAACGCGGCGATCAACTTCCAAGAATCCACGGCGAGTTGCGTGAACCGGTACGGCCCGACGACGGAGACCACAAACAGGGCCGCCCAGCCGACGGAAATCTGGAAAGAGATGGCTCCCAGCCGTGCCAGCCACTCCCGCGCGTCGTCTGCGTAGTCGACTCCCATCAGTCCGATGTGGATGGCGCCACCGACCAACACCGCGGCGCAAAGAAGCGGGGGGCCCCATGCAACCGACTGCCAGACGCCGGAGCTGTCCGCGTCGCGGGCCACAAGAATTTTCATCAGGCCGAATATCAGGCCCGCCGTGACCACGCCTGGAATGATCGGGTACAGGTAGGTGGGGGGGACGAAAATCGGCGACTTCCCGCCATGGCGCCGGGCATAGCTCTCCCCGAACCGGCCTTGCCACTGCAAGATGCCGAACATCAGTGACAGCGCCGCAGCGAATATGCCGAGTGTTTGAAAGCCGGCAGGCATCGCGTTGGCGACCGTTACGGTCGTGTCCAACAACCCGGCGTGGTTGAGGGTGTCACTCGATATCGAGAGGCTCAGGGTCGCAAATAGAGCGAGTACTCCGCAGATGGCCCCATTGCTGCTGGAGTCCCAGTGGCTCGGCCTGCCCATTTGCCTGCCCACGGTGGATGCGACACCTTTGCCGGCGCAGAAGACCAGCGACAAGGCGGCGATCGATGTGACGGCCAATTCGGCCGACTCCTTGTTCGCGTAGTAGGGCAGGTTCGCGTACCAGCCCGCCACGCTGCCCAGCAGCACGGGAAAGAGGCAGACCGCGGCGAGGAAAGGCAACAAGATCAGCTGGTTGAGCAGGATATTGCGGAAGTAGATCCCAAGAAGCACCCAGAAATCAGGGCTGGTCAAGCCCATGTTGGGTGCGAGGTAGCTGGTGTGCTGGCGGATGAAATGAATCGGGTCTTCCGACGCGCCCAAGTGGGGCTCGCTCTCCGGCCGCGTCAGCACCTTCTTCAGGTCCTGCCGACGGGGATCGCCGCCACCAAAACGTTTGATGACACCGTGAAGCCAACTGCCGACATAGCCGCCGCCCGAGACCGTGGAAAGGTAGTCGACACGCGGAAGCAGGCCGCTATTGGTTAATCCCTGGACAATGCCGAGGTTGAACGAGGCGCTGCGGATACCACCGCCGGAGAACGCGACGCCGAAAAAATCGTCGTCCACCTTGCCCAAAACAGCCTCCTGCCGCTTGCTGACTTCAGCTTTCTCTTTTTCAATAACGCCTTGGGCGTCCAGCAATTCCTGTGGTTCCATGGTGCGTCAATTCTCCTCATGTCCAGCAAGATTGTTCCTGCCGGGTTTCGAAAATCATATCACATTTCACGGATCCGCTACACACGTTTCGTACTGCATGTCCGGCTTAATTCGCGGTCGGCATCTCGTCGGCATGGTCGACCACCAACACCGTCGCAGTCACCTTCCTCAACTCCAACTTGAGCCCCAGTTGCCGCTCCACCGCGTCAAAAACTGGGATCGTCCCATTCGGGTCCGATGCCGCGCCCTCCGCCGCCGTGCCGGGCGCCGCAACCGGCGGCAGCATCATCCGGGGACTGAAATTCAGGCTGAAATCGTAGCGGCCCTCGATCCCCGTTGCATCCACCACCTCCGGGTAGCGCTCGAGGTAATCGCCCGCAAGATGCCTGAGGGCGGCGGCGAACTGTCCCACAGTCATGTTTCGGCACGTGACAAGCCGTGTCGCCATCGGATTCGCAATCCGCGGATCGCGTTCCCCTGCACCGAGCCCCTCCTTGCAACCCGGACGGTTCACCGGATCCGCTCTGCGCAGTTTCGCCCCCCGCCCCACCAACGCGTAGCCAGGCACCTGCCGATCCTCCTCGTGCGTCGCCAAGTGGAAGCGTTCCACCAGCATGTTGCGCAGCATGATCCGCATCGAGTCGATATCGGTTCCGTTCCACACCGCCGGACCATCCGACAACGCCATCACCGGGGCCTTGGCGGTCACGTCGAAGCGGGTCTCGTCCATCACTTTTGTCATGCCCAAGATGCGCTCGGGGTCCAAGGCGTTCCAAGCCTCTTGGACCAGCCCTTTCAGGGTCATGTTGACCCGGATCCGCCCGCCCGGCTGGATTGCGACATGGGAGCCGTGGATGCCGTCGTCGGGATTCGCCAGCTTGATGTCAGCGACTTCGAACTGGGTCGGGGGCGGCGGAAAGGCCTCCGCGACGCCCGGCGGATTCGCCGTCGGCTGGCGGTCCACGCTCTCCACCACGACGACCGGCTTGGACATGCGGGTCGGCTCCAGCTTCAATCCCACTTGCTTTTCGAGGGCGTCGAAGAGCGTGGTCTGATCGGTGGGTACCTTGGGCGGACGTCCGGGCCCCCGCAGCGTCCAGTGCAGATTGAAATTCCACGCCCCTTGGAGGCCGGTCTGGTCCAGCACCCCGTATTCGAAGAGATAGCCGGAAGCGCCGCGCAATCCCGGCAGCGCCTGGGCGAACGCCGCCATGCCAATTCCACTGCACTGGATGTAGACCGGCTCGCCCCAGACTCCCCATGGCGACGGCGGCGTCTTGCCCGGCTCCAGCTTGCAGCCGCTGTCTTCAGTGCCGTTGGATTTCACGAGCAGGGACTTCTTGCCGACGGTAAGCGCGTAGGCGGGAACCTGCGCGGTGCCATCGTGCGCGACCAAGTGGAACCGGTCGGCGAGGATTTCCTTCAGGATCTGCCGCAGCGCTTCGGGCGTGGAGCCCGCCGGGGCCTTGGTGACCACGTCGAACCGGTCCATCTCCAGCCAATCCGGCCCCCCGACGACCTTGTCGGCATCCACCCCCCATGCCGTGCGGACCAAGTCCACCATGGTGGCGTTCCGCAGCTCATAACGACCCTGTGTGAACCCCCGCCGCATCGCGAGGATGGAGTTCGGAGGGCGGACATGGACGTCGGCGGGCGGTGCGGGGAGCGCAGATGCGACCGATAGGACCGCGCCAACCAAGAATAATCTTGACGTTCGTTTCATCCGTTTCACCCCCGTAACCTCAGCCACCGACCCATCAACGGTACCCGCAACCTCCACGCACCGTTTGCCGCCACCACCAACTGCCGACGCAACAACGACGCCCGCACCGCCTCATCCGCCGGCGGCATCTGTTCAGCCCGGTCGCGGAAGCCGCGCAAATACTCCCACTCCCCGGGCAACACCGACTCGCCCCGCATCAACTGGTACAGCACATTCTGGCCCGACACCACGGCCTCGTCCAGCGCCCGCTCCATCAGGTCCGGCGTCACGTGCGGTGCGCCCTCGTTGTTCAGGAAATCGACCAGGTTTTCAGCGATCAACTGCAGCAGGTGCGGCCACCCACCAGCCTCGGCGTGGACCCGCTCGATCCCGCCCGGCCCCCACAACTCGGGGTCGAACTGCGGGCGCTTGCCGACCTGCCGGAAGAGTTCGGAGTGCTTCAGCGGGTCCGTCAGCAGGAGGCGCGTTTCATCCAGGGTAAAGAACGGGATTTCAATGGTGCGCGCCGAGACGAGGTATGACGTCCACTCGGCGTGCTTCAGTTCCGTGATCTGGTGGCTGCCCGCGAAGAGCCAGATGATGTGCCTGTGCTGTTGGATGGACTCGCGGATCACGGCCAGCAGATCCTTGGGGAACACGCCTCCGCCGATCTTGACGTCGATGTTCTCGTATTCGTCCAAGGCGAGGTCCGGCGTCAGGACAAGCAGGTGAACGTCGGCACGCGATTGGAGGTCGTCCACCTGCTTCGGAAGCGCGATGCCAGCCTCGAACCGTTCGTAGTCGATGAGTACTTCGGCACCCCAAGCATTGAGCACGGGCACAAGGTCGCCCCGGACCCAGTCTTTCTGTCGGTGGGAGTAACTGACGAAAATGCGCATGCCCTGAATTCCGTGAGATTTCAGGATATATCAAAGGTGCTGCGCCATGCGGACCGCCCCCTACATCAACTGCCGAAACGCATCCACGGTGATTCGACAGTCTCGGAGGATTTTCTGTAACAGCCCCGGTCCGATATCGTCACCGGCATGAACGGGAACGACAGTCGTTCTACCGTCCGCGTGCCGAAGGAAATGATTGCTCCCACGAATTCGCACTACGGCGAATCCAGCGCGTTGGAGGGCTTGAACCACCTCCATACCCGTCACGCGGGGGTGGCGGCTCATGCGGCGATGGTGATCCTCTGGATTCCGACAAATTCCAGCGTTCCCGCCGGAGCCCCCTCAACTTCCAAGTACAGGTCCACGGCCTCGCGGATCCGTTCTGTGAGCTGGTCCAATGAACGCGCCTGCGTATGGCACCCTGGGAGCTGCGGAACACTGGCCACGTAATAGCCCTCCTCGTCCCGCTCGACCACCACGTCGTATTGGCGTTCCATCAGAAGCTCCCTCGATCCCATTGTAACGACTTCACGTGTCCCCCTGCCCCGGTTCCACAAACCCCGCCAGCACCGTCGCCACCAAACTAAACCCCGCGACAATCCCCAACCCCGCCCGCATCGACACCGCCTGCGCCGTAAATCCGATCAACGGCGGACCCAGCAGGAAGCCCACGTACCCGATCCCAGTCACCGTCGCCACACCCGCCCCGGCGCTGACTCCCGGCACCCGTCCGCCCGCCCCGTAGGCCAACGGCACGATCACCGAAAACCCGGCCCCGGTCATCGCGAAGCCCGGCAGCGCCCACCACACCGACTGCGCCGAAATCGCCAAACCCACCCCGCACGCCGCCAGCAGGCTCGCGTACCGCACCGTCCGCACCGCGCCCAGCCGGTGCGTGATGGAGTCGCCCATCAGCCGGAACGTGCACATCGCGGCGGAAAAGACCGTGTAGCCCGACGTCGCCATGCCCGGCCCGGCCTTCAGCGTATCCCGCAGGTAGATCGCGACCCAGTCCGCCATCGCGCCTTCAGACGTCAAAAGGCAGAACGCGATCGCGCAGATTGCCAGCAGGCTCGGCGGGATTTCACGGAACGGCAGCCGGTGTCCCTTCTGCGCGACCCCGCCATGGGTGTCGATCATGCCCGGAGCCATCAAGACCGCGACCGTAGCCAAGACCGCCGCCGCCACCGCGAAATGCCACACCGGGGCAACCGACCGCGCCGCAACCACTCCGCCCAGCGCCGCCCCCGCCATGCCGCCCAAGCTCCACATGGCGTGGAAGCGCGACATTGTCGGTTTCCCCAACGCCTGTTCCACCTCGACCGCCTGCACGTTCATTGAGACGTCCAGCATCCCCGCCATCGCGCCGAGAAAGACCAGCCCCAGGAACAGCGACACCATCCCGGTGGCTCCGGCGATCGGCACCAGCGTTGCGCAGAATCCGATTGCCGTCGCGAGTGTGATCCGCGAGCTCCCGAACCGCGTCACCAACCACCCGCAGCACGGAATTGCCAGCACCGACCCGCACGCCGACCCCAGCAGCGCCACCCCAAACTGCGCCGGATTCAAGCCCGTGCGCGACTGGATCGCCGGAATTCGCGACACCCAAGTCGCCACCACCATGCCGTGCAGCACGAAGTTCGCGACCGTGGAAAACCACGCCTTGCGGATCGAAGTCATCCGGCCGCTACCGCTTCGCCGCCTTCGACAAATTTTCCGCCCAAAACAACCCAGCCTTGCCGCCGCTGACAATATCGAGATCCCCGTCGCCATCCAGATCCTTCACCACGATCTGCATGCCGCCGCCCATCCGCCCGCCGTAGTCCACAATGTGCCGGATCCACTCGATTGCGCCCTTGGCGTCCTTCCGGTACTCGTACCAATACACTCCGACCGGCTCCCGCTCGCCGGGATCATTCCCGTTGTGCGCCATGTAGCGCTTGCCCGTGACCAAGTCCAGCTGGCCGTCGCCGTTCAGATCCACCAGCGTCGAGGCGTGCGATTGCGACCAAGTCGTGTCGATCACCCGCTTCGTCCACCCACCGTCCGCTTTCTGCTCGAACCAGAAAATGCCGTAGTCGTGCGCCGCCGTGGTCAGGATGTCGGCCCGACCGTCCCCGTTGATGTCCAGCACGTACATGAATCCGTACTGCGCGGCTTTGCCACCCGGCGTCGCCGGCGCAGCCCAATCGGTGGCGTGAAACGTCCACTCGGCGGTCGAATTCAGATCCGCAGGCGCTTCCAGCCACCCCATCGGCGTCAGGATGTCGTTCCGTCCGTCACCGTTGACGTCGCCGACCCCGATCCCGTGCCCGTAGCTGACCTTCGACACCACGTGCTTCACGAACTTCCCGCCCTTGAGTTCGAACCACGCCAGCGGGATGTCCTTGCGGTCGAACTCCGGCAGGATTTCCAGCGCCTTGCCGTCGTTGTTCAGGTCGACGAGGAAGGCGAACTCGGTGGGGCCGCTCGCGTCGATCTCGTGCTCCTCCCACTTCCCGCCCGGCTTTGCCCCTTTGGTGCCGCCCGGATTCTTCAGCCACACAATCCGCTTGGAGAAGTACCCGCACTGGACGATGTCGATCCAGCCGTCGCCATCCACGTCCACCGCGAGGTCGCTGAAGTTATCCACATAGTTACTGGCGAACTCGATCTCGCGTAGCGGGTGCTTGACCCAGTTCGGCGCCTCGTACCACGCCTCGCTGGAGACGATGTCGGGCTTGCCGTCATTGTTGAGGTCGGCCACGGCCAGCGTTTCGCTGAAGCCGGGGTCGATCATGTGGGTGCGGAACGCGATGTCCGCCGGTCGGCTGGCCCCTGCCAGCGCCAAAACGGAACACAGCCAGATGGAGCTCTTGGTCGTCAATCTCATGCAATCCTCCGGAACCGGACAGCCAGATACGGCGCGCCCGGCAACTTCAATTTCGTTTTCCCAGTGACCGTCCCCGCAACCGGTTGCACGGTCATCTTCCAAGGGTCGATGACCTCGGCCTGGAATTTGACGCCGTCCGGCAGCACGAACTCGGCCTCCACCGGCTGGTGGTTATCCAAATAGTAGAGGTAATACTCCCCGGTCTTGGCCGCGCCTGGGTAGTACGGATTCGGCAGCGGCGTCAGTCCGCCCACCGGCCCTTCCTCCAACAGCTTGCGCAGGAACGCGATCCGCGGCGCGCTCTCGCCCCGCAGTTTGCCGCCCTTCGACCACCACAAAACGCCCTCGTTCTGAAAGCCCTCTGTGTTCAAATAGGTCTCGCCGTGTCCTGCGTAGGCCCCGCCCGTCACCGCCAGCCAGAAGCGCCGCGTCATCTCCTGCGCCGAAATATTGCCCCAGCGCTGCGGGATGTTGCCCTCGTACTTGCACTCGTCGTAGACGATCGGCTTGCGGAAGGTATCGAGCCAGAGTTGGGTCTTGGAAAAATCGTCGTCCTGGATCGAGGCGTGCGTCGCCCAAGGCTTCCCGTGGTCGTACATCACCTTGCTGTGGTGCACCGAGCGCAGCCGCTGGTAGGGGTCGTTCTCCTGCACGATGCGGAAATAGCGGTCGAAATCGGCGAGGGTCTTGAACTTCATCAGATCCCATTCGTTCGCCATCGACCACCACACGTTCCGGTAGGCCGCCAGCCGCGCCGTCACGTAGCGGAGATAGCGGTCGTCCACCTCTGCGGGCATCTTCTGGTAGCCCCAGTTGTCGTAGGGGTGGAACAGGATCAGGTCGGCCTCGATACCCATCTGCGCCAGTTGCCAGACGCGCATTTCAAGGTGCTGGAAGAAGGCGGGGTTGAAGCGTGTGTAGTCGCTCTCGCCTTTTGCATTGCGCTCGAAGGGATGCCGTGGCGGCTCGCCGTGGTTGTATGTGTACCACTTCGGGAAGACGCACATCCGCATCTTGTTGAAACCGGCGGTGCGGAGGGTATCGAGAGTCTGCTGTTCCAGTTCGTCCGACTGGTGGTTCCACGCGTAGCAGGTGGTGCCGAAGGGGAAGTACTTGGTGCCGTCGGCGTACGCAAAGTGCGATGTGTTGCGGACCACGACCGGCCCGTGGTTGTTGCCGGTGGGCGCGGAGCAGGTGAAGCGCCCGGTCTGGCCGTCGAGCGCCTTGATGTTGGAGCGGGTCGTCCAAGTCCATTGGCCCTCGGCGTCGGGCGAGAAGCGGAAGCGCCAGGTGTCGGCACCGTCGTAGAAGCCTTGGGTGTCAACCGTGCGGTTGCCGAAACGGAACTGGACGGAGAATGTGACGTCAGTGAACGGGTTGCCGGGGACCGTGGCTTGAAGTGCCTGCTCGAAGATGCCCCAGCGCTCGATCTGGAACTCGGCACGCGTGAGTTGCGCGGCCAAAGGCGCGACTCCTGCAAGCGATCCTCTGACGGCGTCGCGTCTGGAAATCTTCACGGCTTCACCTCGATCAGTTGCTTGCCTTGCCACTTGGACTCGGCGGTCTGGCGGCCATCCGGGCCGTACGCTTTCCATACCTAGGACCCGTCCGCCGCCCAGATCTTTTCCCACTCCTTGCGGCCTGACTCCGACCACCATGTCTCAGTGCCAACCCGCCGTCCGTCTCTGAACTGGGCTTCCCACTGCTTCCGGCCATTGGGGTATTTGAAAACCCGCGGACCTTGCAGGCGGTACACGCCGTGGTTGTTGGCAGTTCCTTCGCCGCCCAACACCCAGGCCTCGTTCAACTCGATATGCAGGTCCGTCGGCTTGGTGTGCGACGTCACAACATGGACCACGCCATTCGGTGCCTGCGTCGCGGTCGTGTACCCGACGGTATTCACCCCCGGCAAATTGCGCATCTTCCACGAGCCCCCGTCATCGTCGCTCACCGCAACAAATGCCCCGGTCCCGTGCTCGGTCGGCCCCTTGATCGCAAACTTGTCCGCCACGAAAAACAGCCGCCCCGACTTCAACCGGATCACGCTCGGCCTCTGTCCGCTGTTCAACGCCCGGAACTGCGTCTTCGTCTGGGTCCAAGTCTTGCCGCCATCCCGGCTCGTCGACAACGGCATAGACCCGTCGATGTTGGTATTCTTGCCGCCGAATCCGAGCAGCGTCGTCCCGTCCTTGCCGACCACCAGCGTCGTATGCCGCCCGCCCGTGCTCCCCCCCGTGTCGAGCCACGTTGCCCCCTCGTCCTTAGACGCGAACACCACCGACGTCCCGCCGGCGCCATCCACGGGCATATAGATGGTGCCGTCCGAGGTCCGCACGATGCTGTTGATCGGTTGCGGCGTGTACGGGCCAACCTTGCCCACCAGTTTGGGAAACTGGATCTCGCTCCAAGTCGCCCCGTTGTCGGTCGACGTCATGAACTGGAACGGTGGCCCACTGAGCCTCGGCGACCCGAAGAAATACCAAAGTTTGCCCTTGTCGTTCCACAGGACGGGCGCGGCGTCGGCAGCATCGGCGAAGTCCGGCCACGGCTCCGGCATGTCCCAGTCCTCGGCCCCGTACCGCAACCGCATCGTGAGGACGGTCTGGTCCGGGTCATCCTCGATCTTCGCGGTGTTGTAATCCGCCGCCAGAAGGTCGCCGTTGTCCAGAACTTGGACCGCCGTATTGTGGTACACCGCGCCCATGCCCGGCTTGAACCCGATCTTCCAGCCGACCTCCCGCATCGACTTTCCACCGAGATCAGGAAACAAAGGGCGGGTCCGATACCACGGTACATTCGGATCCGGCCCGCGTGAAAGATCCGGCTTCAACTGCTTCACGGCTGACTGCACCATCAGCAGCTCGACCGGAGTCGGCGCGGTCTTCGGCATCTCGCCTTGGACCAGGCGGAATCCGATGGCGTGCCCATACCCTGCAAACGAAGGAGCGATGGATGCACGGTTGGCAGGTCGCCGGTAGTATGCCAATTCGGCAGGCATCCGGCGTCCACCGTCATTCTTATTGGGGCGGTAGTCAAGTCCCCCGCCGCGCACAACTTTCGTAAATCCGCCAGCCGGTCCTACGGGATCGGTCTGCGCCGTCGCCGGGTACATGCCGTGCCAATCGAGGACCCACTCCGCCGGGCCGTCGTCCATATTCTTAACGCCGAACTTCGCCGCGTTGCGGGCGACATACTCCCATTCGGCCTCTGTCGGCAGCCGATAGGTCTTGCCTTCCTTCTCCGACAACCATTTGGTGTATGCCGTGGCGTCATACCAACTAACACCAGTCGCGTAGATCGCGCCGGGCTTTCCGGGGTCATAATCGGGGCGGAACTTGCGGAACTGGTCGACCGTAACCTCGGTGGTCCCGATCAGGAAAGGTTTCGTCAGCGTGACTTGGTGGGCGGGAGATTCGTCGAAATCGCCGTCGGGGGGACGGTCAGAGGTGGTACCGGGAAATCCGGCGGTCAGAGAGGGGGCCAGGGGAGTGGCCTCGGCACCCATTCGAAACGTGCCGGACGGGATTCGCACCAACTCCATCCCCACGGAATTGGTGACACGAATGGCTTGGGCGCCCGCCAGTACCACGGCGAGCGCCAAACCGGCCATTCCGAATGTGCCGACGCGCGACACCTATCTGCCCGGGCCGCGACCTGCGCTGGACGGGGGCACCACACTCTTCAGCCGCAGATAAACGGCACCGTAGCCGTATTCCTCGCTGGAGTGCACGGAGTTGTATTCGAGCGAGGCGATCCGCGAGCGCTGCATGCGGCCCTGTCCGACCGATTCCGACGCATTTGCCTCTGTCAGCGATTCAAACGCCGCGTCGCAAAGCGCGATGGAGTCCTTCATGGCGGCCACGAGGTCGGCCTTGGCGGTCTTCTTGGCGACGCTGTCGGGCTTGGGCTTGCCAGCGGCCATGGAGCAGAACAGTCCCTGGGCATCGGCAATGTGTCCCATCAGTTCGCCGAAGCTGCGGATGTCGGGGGTCGGCTTGAAACCGTAACCATCCTCGGGCATGGCCTCGGCCAGCTTCTGGAGGTTGCCCTTGGCCCCGTTCCAGATGGTCTTGGCTTCCGCGATATGGGCGGCTTGGGTCTGTGCTTGCAGGGAGAACGCACCGGCAAGAACGGTCGTGGCGAGTAGGAGTTTCTTCATGAATTACCTCGCCTGATTTTATCTCGTTCTCACTGCTTGCGCTTGACGATGGCGATGATCGATGTCGGCTGCCACGGCAGCTTCGCGTCGATCATCCGCCACAGCCACACAAACTTGTCGAAAATGCGCATGCCGCCGGGCGTCAGGTTGGTGGATTTTAAAACCTGCCCGACCACCCTCCAACCTGGCATCGAGACGCGGTTGAACTCGAGCACCGTCTCAACCTCGTACCCGGCCTCCTGCATCAACTTTGAAAGTCCGTCTTTCAGGTACCGCCGGTAGTGGCCGACGGCCTTGTCCAGGCTCCCATACGCCGCCGGGTCGTTGGGGACCAGCAGCAGCAGGTAGCCGCCGGGCGCGAGCAGCGTGCGGATGCGCGCCAGCGTTCCCGCGTCGTCCTTGATATGTTCCAGCACGTTCAGACAGACCACGGTGTCCATCTGGCCCGCATATGGCACGAAGTTCTCCGCGTTCTCGGCATCCAGATACGCCACTTCAACCGCCGGACGGTTGCGGAACCGGATGCGCAACTGTTCCAAGTGCTCGGTTTCGAGATCGGTGGCGACATAGCGCTTCCGCCCGGGACACAAGTGGCGGCTCATGTTGCCCATTCCCGCGCCGATTTCCAGCACCCGCTGCCCCATCCAAGGCGAAATCGTCTCGGCCATCCAGGCGTTGAACTTCGGGGCGGCGGCCATGGCATCGAGCGCCGCCGGCCCCCCGTCCGTGTAAAGTTTCCCGCTGAATTTGGCCCGAAAAATGGCGTAGACGGCCTCGAAGGCGTCCTTCAAACCGATCTTCTTGCCTTCCTCGTAAGTCCGCCCGTGGTAGCTGATGGAGGTTTCGTAGATGCGGGCCTTGCGGCGCGCCAACTTGATGGTGAGTTCCGGCTCGATGCCGAATCGGTCGTTTTCAATTGGAATCGACTTCGCCAGCGGAGTGCGGATGGCCTTGTAGCAGGTCTCCATGTCGGTCAGATTGATGTCCGCCGCGATATTGCACAGCGTGGTCAACATGTGGTTGGCGAGCGAATGCCAGTAGTACAGCACCCTGCGCTCGCCGGAAGCGAGGAATCTCGATCCGAAAACCGCGTCGGCATCGCCCTGCACCAGCGGCGCGAGCAACCTCGGGTATTCCGCCGGGTTGTACTCGAGGTCGGCGTCCTGAACCAGACAATAGTCGCTGTCGTCCGAGACCGATGCGATAGCGGTGCGGATGGCCGCGCCCTTCCCCTGGTTTTTCGGCTGGCGGACGAGGCGGATGAAAACTTCCGGGTGCTCTGCACTAAAGTTTTCCACCAGTTCTGCCGATCCATCTTTAGAGCAGTCGTCCACGACGATGATCTCGCGGATCATGTCGGGGGGGAGCGGAGCCCGGAGCACCCTTCCCAAGACCTCTTGGATGTATTCTTCCTCGTTGTACACGGGGATTAGGACGGACAGTTTTGTTGACGCCATGCCGAATTGCCATTGTAAGGGTACTCCTCTCGGGAAGTTGGAGGTATTGTGCGAGGCCTAGCGTTTTGACTATGATCGAAGCATCACCAAAATTTTGGAGACGTGCGCACACCATGAATTCTAAACGCCATCCCGCCACCCCGAGCCGGTCCCTTCCGATCTGGCTGGGCCTCCTCATGATGCTGTCTTGCGGGGTCGCGCAGGCAACCTCCATTGGCCAGCCGAACGCGTCGCTGGTGGTGGATTCGAGTGGCCCGCAGTTGAACCTAGGGTCCTCCGCATCGTCGGCATACCAGTACTTCGACGTCATCGGATTGTTCGATTCCGGGTTGCCGACGTTTGGGAACACGCCGGGCTCGTTCCTGTCGCTGGGCAACACCATGAACATCCCGACTTGGAACCCGACGTTGCTGCTACAGGTCTCGAACTTTGCACCCTCCAGCGACGGCCTGAACGTGGTGACGAGTTCCCAGCAACAGGTGGCACCCGAGCCGGGTTCCGTGCTGCTGGTCGCCTGCGGCCTGCTAGGGTTGTCGTGGCGTTGTCGGGGGAGCGCGTTTACCCGCGCAGGTTCGTGAACAATTCCACGAATCGAGCAACCGGCAGTTGCTCCGCCCGCAAGCCCATGAATGCCGACACCCTCTCCAGTTGTTCCGGCGTGTAGTGCTCCGCCAAGTTGTTCCGCAGCGTCTTGCGCTTCTGCCTGAAGCAGGCGGACGCGAACTCAAGGAACGCAGGCACATCCAGTCCCTCCGGCACGGGGTGCGGAGTGAGGCGGATCACGCTGGACTCCACCTTGGGCGGTGGTCGGAAAGCCCCCGGCGGTACGTGGAACAGGCGCTCCGTCTTGGCCAGCAACTGGCACTCGACGGAGAAATACCCATAGTCGCGCGTCCCGGGCACAGCAGTGACACGTTCCGCAACCTCGCGTTGGATCAGGAACACGGCCTGCTTCAGCAACCCCGGATTTTTCAGGAACTTGGAGATGATCGCGGTCGAAACGTAGTAGGGCAGGTTTCCCACCAGACTGCCTTCGCCCCAAACCGTCCAATCCACGTCGAGGGCATCCCCTTCGACGACTTCCAGCTTGGGCTCCCAGCGCCAACGGATGCGCAGTTGTTCCGCCAGCACCGGATCGAGTTCGATCGCGACCACCCGCTGGCTCTTCTCCAGCAAGCGTTCCGTGAGTGCACCCTGTCCGGGGCCAATCTCGACAGCGAGACCGCCCTCTGAATTCGGACAGGCCGCCAGCGCGATGCGTTCCAACGCCTTGGGGCTGGATAGAAAATGTTGGCCGAGCTTTTGTCTGGACAAATTCCGGTTAGCTCTTCTCTCTCACGTGCCGGACCGAGAACAGCCGCTTGCTGGCAACCGGCCGCCCGAAACGAGTCGCTGGCGTGAAAGTGCTGTACAGAACCAAGTTGCCGATTTCCCGGATCTCCTCCGGAGTCGGATTGGACACCTGCGGCTCGTAGTTCGTGACCCGGCCTTCGGCATCCACGGTCAACTTCACCAAAACGTCTCGACCCTTGAATGAGAATGGTGTCAATTCGTCGACCATCACCTCGGTCGAGTACCCCACCGGGATGTCCATGTCCCACTCCTGCGGCAAATGGAGGGTGTTGATAATGATGCCGAAGCAGAGGAACGTCGTCAACAATCCCCCTGCGGCAGGCACCGCGAAAGGCTTCAACAGGTTGTCGAAAAACTGGCGGGTGCGCGTCTTCATCCCAACACGCCAAGTCGAGAAATTCCGCTTGGCGATTTGCCTCGAGTACTCGCGCCGGGCGGAGAAGAACAATTGCGACTGCACCGATGCCGGAACCCGCCTGGTGGGCAGATGGCGCAGCCCGCCCCGCAGCGATTGCACCTCGGCGCGGTACAGCTCGCATTCCCGGCAATAGTTCAAATGCGACTCCACGATCCCGCAGAGTGCCTCGGTGAGGCTGCCGGACAGGTAGTCCCACATGGACTCGCGAATTGTGGCACAACTTGGTTGCTGCATCACGTCAACTTCCCTCGTTCACTTCAACAACCCCGCACCGGAAAGATCATTTCAACAGCCGGGGAACCAATTGCAACGAGGGCTCGGGTTCCAACCGGTTGGCCAGATACCGCCGTAGCGCCTCGCGTCCACGCATGATTCTGGATTTCACGGTGCCAATCGACACTTCCAGAATTTCCGCGATCTCGTCGTAGCTCAGCCCGTCCACTTCGCGCAACACAAGCGCTGCACGGAACACGGGACTCACTGCCGCCAAGCCCTCCTCCATCAGGATCTGGGCTTCACGGTTCATGGTGAAATCGAAAGGGGACTCGCCGGAATCCACCAGTGGGCGCTCCCGCCCGTCGCTGTCCTCGAACGTCTCCTCCAGCCCGGTTTCACCCCTTCGATGGCGGAACAGCCACCGCCGCCGGTTGTGGGATTCGTTCACGGCGATCCGGTAAACCCATGTCCGCAAACTGCTGTCGCCGCGGAAATTGCCGACGCTGCGGAACACTTTCAGGAACGTCTCCTGCACCACGTCGGCCGCGTCGGAGGGGTCGTTCAACAGCCTCCAAGCCAAGTTGTACACGGGTGTCTGGAAACGTCGGATCAGCGTCTCGTACGCATCTTGGTCGGTGGCTTGCAGACCCGCGATCAGGCGCTGGTCCGCCAGCGCAGCTTCCTGCTCGGGGGTAAGGCTCGCGGTTAGGTTGAGATAGGACGTTCCAGTCACGGGAAAACTGCCCCCACAATATCAGACTCCGCGTGCTTGCGGCTAGTTCCCGCATTTGCGCCGGGCCTCGCGAGGAAGCCGAAACCGGCGGGTCCCCAGCCGAACTCCCGCCCTGCCGAGTTGGCGATCTGTTTCATATCTTGTAGCACCTCTTGGTGGTAGTCCGGATCCAGCCATCGTTCCCAGCCGTGGTGTCGGCAAATGCCGTGCGCAGGCTCGCGCGTCGTCGCCCCGTTGCGCTTGACCGCCCGCACGTGGAAAGGGTCGGCGACAATCGGGCCCTTGGTGGTCGCCAGCGCCCGGCTCACCAGTATTTCTGGATTGCACGGCAAAATGGGGGCCAGCGTCACCGAGACGTCGATTCCGGCGCCGCATAGCAACTGCACCGTCCGCCAGCGCTCGTCAATCGGAGCACAGTGGGGTTCAAAGACCTTGCGGACATCGTCGCGGTCCGTTGTGATTGAGAATCCGACCCGCAGGCTGGTGCGGGCCGCGACCTTCCGGATCAGGTCCAAGTCGCGCAGAATCAGCGGGCCCCGCGTCTGAATGGTGAACACGGCTGGCGGTTTCGCTGCGACGGCCTCGAGGATTCCGGGCATCAATTCAGCTTCCGCCTCGGCTGGCTGGTACGGATCGGTCAACGGCGAACAATAGATCACCTGGTCGGGCCGCAACGCCTTCGCGAGCAGTTCCGGTGCGTTGCGCTTGACGGTGGTGAACTGGCCCCAGTGGGTCCAATCCTCTTTTTTCAGGCCGCCTTGGAAACGCATCGTGGGCACGTAGCAGTATGTGCACCCGAAGGTGCAATTGCGGGCCGGGGTCAGGGAATGTGTGAAGCCAGCCTCCAGGATGAAGCCGGAGACCGGGCTGAGGATGGACTTCGACTCTGTTTCGAGGATATGGAACGGCATGGCGCGCTACAGATCCAACGCTTCGCGCGCGTAATTCATGCAACTCCGGATGTTGTCTTCCTCGATGCGCAGCCGGGCGTCCTTCGGCAGCGCGCTGTAGCGGGGCAACGGCTGCAGGTGCCGCGATTCCTTGGCCACCATGGCAAGCGTGCGCGCCAAGAAGCGTCCATTGCGGTCCGGGAAGGTCGCCCAATAGCTGTCCTCCAGGCACGGCACCTCCAGCGGGTCGCGCGTAATCATCTCGAGCGAGAACTTCACCTTCGGATTGGCCTCGCGCACCGCCGACACGATCCTTTCAGATCCAGTATTCCCGACCCTAGTGGTACCTCCGAGAGCAGGAACCCCTTCGACCACGGCTCCACCGCCATGTCTTTCACGTGGCACATCTTGGCGTAAGGGACCAAATCGAGGATCGAATCCGGCGCATCCAACAGCGCGATGTTGTTGCCGAAATCGAGCAGCGACCCGAAATGCTCGCTCCCGAACTCCTTCATCATCCCAACCTGCTCCGCTATCGTCCAGTCCTTATGGTTCTCCAAGCCGACCGGAATGCGCAGCCGGTCGGCGATCGGCGCAATTAGCTTCACCGCCGCCGTGCTCTCGGCGACGAACGACTTCCAGTCCGCCAGCGCCGTCCACTTCTCGTACCTCCGACCGCCGCTGGTGCCTGTGCGCACAGCCACAGCGCCGGCTTCTTTGGCGATTTTCAGCGCGGTCTCGAACTCCGACGTGTCGGTTGACGTTGGGAAAGGGGCCATCGCCTCGACGTACATCCCGAGCTGCTCCGCCTTCGCCCGAACCTTGCGCGCCTTCTCGGCGTCGTTCGGCAGCTGCATCTGGACGCCGGCCGCTCCACTCCGGCGCAGTGGTCAAGGAATTCCAAGGGCTCCGTGAACTTGGCGTACGTCATGTAGCACGTTGTCGCCATCCCCATTTTCGATTTGGGGCCGGCGGACATGCGGCTAGTCGCAGCTAGAGCGGAGGAGGTGGCGAGGAAGGTTCGACGGGTCATGCCTGCCGGAATTCTAACAGAGCTAGTCCCCGGCCTTGGCCAACGCGAACTCGACGTCGAAGGAATGGTCGCCGTGCGGGTCCGAGTACCGCGCCAGTTCCGCCAAAGCGGTCGAGTCCGCTGGCGTCACGTCCTCGATATACCCCATGTTGACCGCGCGGATGCGCCAGTCGGAAATGATCTGTCCGCAGCGTTCGCGCGTCAAGCCGTAGCGGCGCGCGATCTCGCGGGTGGACCACCCCCTAATGAAGTAGAGGACTGCGAGGCGCCATTGCAGGTCGCGTCGCGGCTGTTTTCCGAAGATGGGCGCCTGTGACGGGAACGAAACCAGATTCCCGCGGATCGCCATTTGCAAGGCCCTGTTGCCGAGCATGGTTATGCTCACGTTTGACTCTCGTTTGGTTTTGAGGATCGAAACCGGACGGGGGAAAGACTTTCCGTTGGACAGGACGGTAAGCTTTGGCTGGGCGGAGCCAAGATGGGGGCTTGCGGGGCCGCGGTCGGCGACACGGTGCCGACTTCTGTATTGTAGCGCCAAACCGCGGAAAAGCAAACAGCCTTGGCGGGAGCTCCCGCCAAGGGTCCTACTGGTGGTGCTTCTTCCAGTTGTCGTCCAGCATCTGGGTCATTGCAGGTGCCACTTGGCTACTCCAGACTGCTTCGGCGGCGGAGGCGGATTGCCGCCCGCCACGATTCTTCCGACCATTAGTCGTGTAGCGCCTTGCTAGGGAGGGTTTCCACCATCCCCGGATTCGGTGCGAACAACGCACGGTCCACCGACGGCGTGATGCTCTCCGGCACATAGATGGTGGTCGCAGGGGGTTGGCCCGGCTGCGCGGCCCTCGACGCGCTCTCCACTATGGAGACGCAGCCCAAATCCGGGAGGTAGTTGACGATCAAGCCGTTGGAGTCCTTGAATCTGAGCGCCCGGTAGCCTCCGATATTTCTGGTTCCGGCTGCGACCATGCCGGCCTGCAGGAAGGCCGTGCATTGGCCTGTTGTGTCTGGCGGACGCGCCGGCAGTCGCTTTAGGTTGAGTGTGAAGTATTCGTTGACCGCCGGGAAGACATGGATTTGTTGCTCTCCGATATCAATCAAGCGCTCGGTTGGCAGCAGATCGCCCTTGGTTGCAAGCATTGTGACGTGGGCGAGGCCGCTGTCGTAAGCGTCCGTCTGGATCGCCGCGACCTCGCAACCGCTCTGACCCGGCGTGCAGTTGTAATAGACCTTCTGGACCACGGTCACACCGTTGAAACTGGCCTGGGCAGACAATCCGGCGACCGTGTGCCTGAAGCCGACGGCACTTCCGAGGATTAGGGCGGCGACCAAAATGAGTATGTTTCTGCTGCGCATGGATTTCGTGACTCGACCTAAATCATAAAGCCAGTCCCGTTTTTGGTCAACCGAAAACCCCGAAGGCTGTTTTGTCCGGACCTGCGGGCGTGACCGCGACAAGCATTTCGACCGCGCCACCACCCGCCCCGACGCGCTACAATGGTCTTTATCCCACGCCAAGGAGCGCTTTTTTGGATTCTGCTATCCTCGCCCTGGAAGACGGCACCGTCTTCGAGGGTCGGAGTTTTGGTGCGCCCGCCGAACGTTCTGGCGAAGTAGTCTTCAATACCGCCATCACCGGCTACCAGGAGATCTTCACGGATCCCTCGTACACCGGTCAAATCGTCGTTCTCACCTACCCACAGATCGGCAACTACGGAACGACGCCCTCCGACAACGAGGCCGCCAAACCCTACATCGAGGGTCTGGCCGTCCGTGAGTTTTCCCGGATCACCAGCAACTGGCGTTCCGAAGAGGAGGCCCGTGACTTTCTTTCCGCAGCCGGAATCCCCATCGTCACCGACCTCGACACCCGGTCGCTCGTCCGTCACATCCGCAGCATGGGCGCCATGCGCGGCGTCCTGTCGTCCATCGACAAAGACCCGGCGAGCCTCGTCGAAAAGGCGCGCCGCAGCCCGTCCATGTCGGGACTCGACCTCGCCAGCCGCGTCACCACCCCCCATTCCTACGAATGGACCTCTGGCGTGCTGCCCTGTTCGCCCTCCGAACGCGTGAAGGCCGATGCAGCGCCGCGATTCCACGTGGTCGCCTACGATTTCGGTATCAAACAGAACATCCTGCGCCGCCTCGCCCACGTCGGATGCCGCGTCACCGTCGTTCCGGCACTGACTTCCGCCGCCGACGTTTTGGCCCTCCGGCCCGACGGCGTCTTCCTCTCCAACGGCCCCGGCGACCCCGAGCCCCTAGTGCCCCAGATCGACAACGTGCGCCGCCTGATCGGCAAGACGCCGGTCTTCGGCATCTGCCTCGGCCACCAAATCCTCGGCCTCGCACTCGGTGGCAAGACCTACAAGATGAAGTTCGGCCACCGCGGCGCCAACCACCCGGTGCTGAACCACCTCACCGGGCGCGTGGAGATCACCTCGCACAACCACGGTTTCGCGGTCGATCCCGACTCGCTTTCGGCTACCGACATCCAGCAGACCCACGTCAACCTCAACGACCAGACGTGCGAGGGCTTCCGCCACCGCAGCGAGCCGGTCTTCTGTGTCCAGTACCACCCCGAGTCCGCCCCCGGACCCCACGATTCGCATTATCTGTTCGACGACTTCATCCACCTGATGACCGACTTCAACCCGAAAGCGGGTGACCGCTAGGATGCCGCGCCGCAACGACCTCAAACGCATCATGATCATCGGCTCCGGGCCGATCGTCATCGGACAAGCCTGTGAATTCGACTATTCGGGCACCCAGGCCACCCGCGCCCTGCGCGCCGACGGCTACGAGGTGATCCTCGTCAACTCCAATCCGGCCACCATCATGACCGACCCGGAGTTGGCCAGCCGCACCTACGTCGAGCCCCTGAACCGCACCTACCTCGAAGAGATCATCATCAAGGAGAAGCCCGACGCGCTTCTCTCCACCGTCGGCGGCCAAACGGCTTTGAATTTGTCGGTGGAACTGGCCGAGTCCGGCTTCCTCGACCGCCACGGCGTGGAACTGATCGGGGCCAAGATCGACGCCATCAAGAAGGCCGAGGACCGCCTCCTGTTCAAGGACGCGATGCGCAAGATCGGCCTAGAGACCCCGTACTCGAAGCTCGTGACCGACATTGAAGGCGGTCTGGAGTTCGCGGCGAAGCACGGCTACCCGGCGATCCTGCGCCCCAGCTTCACCATGGGCGGCTCCGGCGGCGGCATCGCCTACAACAGCGAAGACTTGGTCGCCATCCTCGAGCGAGGCCTCGACCTTTCGCCCGTCAAGGAAGTCCTGATCGAGGAAAGCGCGCTCGGCTGGAAGGAATACGAGCTCGAAGTCATCCGCGACCTCGCCGACAACGTCATCATCGTCTGCTCGATCGAGAATTTCGACCCGATGGGCGTCCACACTGGCGACTCCATCACGGTCGCCCCGGCCCAGACCCTCACCGACCGCGAGTACCAGATGATGCGCGACGGTGCCATCCGCTGCCTACGGGAGATCGGCGTCGATACCGGCGGGTCGAACGTGCAGTTCGCCATCAACCCGAAGGACGGCCGGATGGTCGTCATCGAGATGAACCCCCGTGTCTCGCGCAGTTCGGCGCTGGCGTCGAAAGCCACGGGCTTCCCGATCGCCAAGATCGCCGCGAAGCTGGCTGTTGGCTATCGGCTCGACGAGCTCAAGAACGACATCACCAAGGTCACCCCTGCATCGTTCGAGCCGACCATCGACTACGTGGTCGCCAAGATCCCGAAGTGGGCGTTCGAAAAGTTCCCCGGGTCGGACCAGACGCTGGGCACACAGATGAAGTCGGTCGGCGAAGTGATGGCCATCGGGCGCACCTTCAAGGAAGCGCTCGGCAAGGGCATCCGCAGTCTCGAAACCGGCAAGAAATTCGGCTCGGAAGTGTTCGACGTGAAGTCGATCAACAAGAAGCTGATCACGCCGACGCCGGACCGCCTCGGCTACCTCCGTTTCGCGCTGCAACAGGGCTATTCGTGCGAACGCATCCACGAGATGACGTCCATCGACCCGTGGTTCCTCGAGCAGCTCCGCCAACTCGTCGAATACGAGAAGATGCTGGAATCGACGTCGCTCGCTCAGGCGGACGCCGCGCTATTCCGTGAGGCCAAGCGCATGGGCTTCTCCGACACCCAACTGGCTTCCGCGTGGAAGACCAACGGGGCCGATGTCCGCGCGCGCCGCAAGGAATTGGGCGTGAAGGCCGTCTTCAACCGCGTCGATACCTGCTCGGCCGAGTTCGAAAGCAACACCCCGTACCTTTATTCGACCTACGAAACCCAGTGCGAGTCCAACCCGACGGATCGGAAGAAGGTCATGATTCTCGGCAGCGGTCCCAATCGGATCGGCCAAGGCATCGAGTTCGACTACTGCTGCTGCCACGCCGCGTTTTCGCTCAAGGCGGAAGGCGTGGAGTCGATCATGGTCAACTGCAACCCGGAGACCGTTTCGACCGACTACGACACCTCGGACCGGCTCTACTTCGAGCCGCTCACCATTGAGCACGTGTTGAACATCGTCGACGTGGAGAAACCCGACGGAGTGATCGTCCAGTTCGGCGGCCAGACCCCGCTGACGCTCGCGCTGCCGTTGAAGCATGCCGGAGTGCCGATCATCGGCACCGATCCGGAAAACATCGACCTCGCCGAAGACCGCAAGCTGTTCGGCAAGCTGCTCTTGGATTTGAACATCCCGTCGCCCGAAAACGGCACGGCGACCAGTGTCGAGGAGGCGGTCGAGATCGCGCAGCGCATCGGGTACCCGGTGCTGCTCCGTCCCAGCTACGTGCTGGGTGGGCGCGCGATGGTGATCGTCTACGACGAAGACCACGTGCGGCGCTACATGCGCGAGGCTGTAAGCTTCTCGCAGGACCGGCCGGTGCTGGTGGACCGGTTCCTGGAGGACGCGGTCGAAGTGGACGTGGACGCGCTGTGCGACGGTGAGGATGTGCTGATCGCCGGCATCATGGAGCATATTGAGGAAGCGGGCATCCACTCGGGCGACAGCTCGTGCGTACTGCCGCCCGTTTCACTGAGCGCGGCGGACATCAAGACCATCGAGGAATACACGGTCAAGCTGGCGCTGGGGCTGAACGTGATCGGCCTGATGAACGTGCAGTACGCGATCAAGGACGGCGTGGTCTACGTGCTTGAAGTGAATCCGCGCGCGTCGCGGACGGTGCCGTATGTCAGCAAGGCGACCGGTGTGCCACTGCCGAAGCTGGCGGTCCAACTGATGCTGGGCCAGAAGCTGAAGGACGTGACGCACCACCGGGGTCGTCTGCCGGTGCCGCTGAAGTTCGTGAAATCGCCCGTGTTCCCGTTCAACAAGTTCCCGGGCGTGGACCCGGTGTTGGGGCCGGAAATGCGTTCGACCGGCGAGGTGATGGGCGTGGGCGAGAACTTCGGCGAGGCGTTCGCCAAAGCCCAGTTGAGCGCCGGAACCCCGCTGCCCGACAAGGGCACGGTGTTCATCAGCGTCAACGAGCGGTATCGGGCGGATATGGCCCCGATCGCCAAGCGTTTCTCGGACCTCGGCTTCAAGCTGGTGGCGACGAGGGGCACGGCGGCGTTCCTGCGCGGGACCGGGCTAGAGTGCCAGGTCGTGTTCAAGGTGAACGAGGGGCGACCGAACGCGGTCGATCTTCTGAAGGCTGGCTCGATCCAACTGATCATTTACACGACGAATGGCGCGATCTCGTTCGAGGACGAGAAGTCGATCCGGCGCAGCGCCGTGCAGCATAGGGTGCCGTGCATTACGACATTGAGCGGGGCAAGGGCGGCGGCGGAAGCGGTGGCGTCGAAGCTTCGGGACCCGATCCGGGTGTGGAGTTTGCAGGAGATCCACGGGGAGAAGTAGGTTGCAAATGCGGATACGTCCCATCAGGCCTGACCGAGACAATCCGGTTTGGAGCGACGATGATTGACAGCGATGTCGTCGCGCGCTTTCGGGCAACAGGTGTTGACTGGCAAAGCCGGGTCAATCATGCGCTCAAACTGGCGTCGCTTGAACTGCCCTAGGTTTCTTCGAGAGCGTAGTCATGCGCACGCCAGCCGAGGCCTACTGCGGAGGAATCGGGGCAGAGCCTAGGCGAGCTAAACTGATTTCAGGAGGTCCAACGCAATGCCCGCCTTAATCTTGGACGTGCCAACCGAGGTGCGTGGCCTTGTTCCGGAGGAGTCCCGTTTCCGCGAAGAAGTGCTCCGCGTCTTTGGGGATTCGGCCAGAGCCGAGGAATGGCTGACGGAACCCATCCCCTCGTTGGGCGGTCGACGTCCTGCCGACCTGATTCGAGGCTCGGAGTCTGATCGAATCCGTGTCTCAACCATCCTCGGCAGAGTTGAACACGGCATCTTCTAACGATGTTGGCTTACCGACTTTGCGGAATCTCTTACCCCGCGTCCAGCGGTGAAGGTGCCAAACGGTTTGGTGGGCGCTGGAACCCGGTCGGAATCCCAGCTGTCTATGCTGCTGAAAGCCGGGCACTGTGTGTCCTCGAACGACTGGTGCATTTGGTCCGCCTGCCCATCGACGAGGCGTTCACCGAAATCCACATTCCAGACGACGTTTCCACGGCCACCGTGGACCCGTGCGATCTCCCGGAGGGGTGGGACAACCCAGTTGAGACGAGCGCAACACAGCTGGTAGGAGGAGAAATCCTCGCCGACGGGAAAGCTGCTGTGATCAGAGTTCCGAGCATCGTCGTTCCGGGCGAATGCTGTGTCATCCTAAATCCCAATCATCCCGAGTTCAAGTTGATCCGGTTCGAGCCTCCGATACCGTTTCGGTATGACCACAGGCTTCGCCGCCGCGATCCCGACTTCCCCAGATCGTAAGATCGCCGTCCCTGGCGTCGCCCACCTACGACACCCGCAAACCCTGCAAAACCCCCGCCGCCTCTGCCGCGGGCAACACCCGACCCTCCTCGCAACACTCCCCGCGCGGGATTCGGCTGCCGTGCGGGCATGCGTTTGGATGCCCCAGCAGCGTACACATCTTGTCCGTGACCTCAGGGCTCAAGATGTGTTCAAACTTGCAGGCGCTCTGCTCCACCTCGTCCTCGTCGTGGATGTTCAGCACGTCCATGAATAGGCGTTCGGCGAGCCGGTGGCGGCGAATGACGTCGCGCGCGCGGGCCTCGCCCTTCGGCGTGAACTGCTCGACGCCGTCCTGCACTGTTACCAGTCCGATCCCCTCCATCGTTGCCACGATCCGCCGCCACTGCACGGGCGTAAACTCGTGTGCCTCGACATGGCCGAAATCATGGCTTCTGTCCTCGGTGCGCATCCACAGATGCTCCAGGATCTCGTCGAAGTCCTGGTTCTCTTCCGCCGAGAACACCAGGTTCTCTTTGATGCGCCCGTGCTCGAGGTTCAAACGGCGGTCGGCCAGCTTGCCAGCGTTCTCGTCGTGGGTGACCATGACGATGGTGCGCCCCTGCTCGTGCAGTTGCCCCAGAATTCGGAAAACGATGCGCTGGTTTTCGGCATCAAGGTTGCCGGTGGGCTCGTCGGCGAGAATGATGCGCGGGTCGTTCACCAGAGCGCGGGCGATGGCGACGCGCTGCTGCTCGCCGCCCGAAAGCTGCGACGGAAGGTGCTTCGCGCGGCCCTCCATGCCGACCTGCCTCAACGCCGCCAGCGCCTCTTTTTCGTCCGTCATGCTGTGGAAGTACTGCGCCAGCATGACGTTTTCGAGAGCCGAGAGGTGCGGCACCAAGTGGAACTGCTGGAAGATGAATCCCAGCGTCTCGGAGCGAAACCGGGCCAATTCGGAACGCGTTAGGGTTGCCGTGTCGGTGCCGTTGATCACCAGCGAGCCGGACGACGGCTGGTCGAGGCAGCCGATCAGGTTGAGCAGCGTGGTTTTGCCGGATCCGGACGGGCCCATGATGGCGATCCACTCGCCTTGGTGGGCGCGGAACGAGATGCCGTCGACCGCACGGACTTCGGCGGGACCCTTTCCGTAGACCTTGCGGACGTCGTTCAACTCGATGAAGGCGGGCATTCTATTCACCTCTCAGGATGACAGCGGAGTCGATGCGGCGGATGCGCGATGCGGCGACGGCGGTTGCCAGCACCGCAACCAGCAGGATCACCAGCGTGACCCCACCGAACACCGTCCAATTGGATTCGACGCGGAAAGCGCCACCGAAGATGCCTCGTCCGATGGCTCCCGAGGCGGCAATTCCGAGCGCGTAGCCGGTGATGGCGGCGGCGGTGGCCAAGGCTGCGGATTCGGCGATGAAGAAGGCGCCAATCAGGCCGTCGGTGCCGCCGAGCGCCTTCAGGATGCCGATTTCCTTGGAGCGCTCCACCACCATCTCGGTGAAGTTACTGGTAACGCAGAGGGTGGTGATCCCAAGAATGACCAGGATCAGGGCCAGCAGGGCGGCGCGGACTTTCAGGATCACGGTTGTTTCCGTGGCGGCCACCGCCAGCACCGTACGGAAGTCGGTACCGGGAAAATTCGAAGCCAGTTGGGCACGAACGGTATCGATGCGGTCTCCGGGCGCGCGGATTTGGATCAGACTGACTTCATTCGCGGGGGCCGGGAACGGGAGGAGGATTTCCTGGTCCTCGGGCCCGCCGGTGGCGAGGATGCCGCGCAGGACACAGTTGTTGGCAATCGCCACGGGCTGGCCGATTTTCAGCGACCGTTGGGTGGCGAGAAGTTCTCCGGCCACGCACTCCCCAGGGCCGAGGTCGCGTGTGCCGGTTACGTGCCAGTAGGCGGTCATGGGGGCGGCGGACTTGGGGTCGAATTCGACCACCGGGACGCCGCCCGAGGCTGTCACAAGGAATGGCGAGGCTTCGGCTCCGAGGTTGCGGGCGGCGTCGACGATGGCGGCGGGGATCGTGGTGCCGGTCGTCGGAACCGCGACGATGTTGGCACCGTAGGCACGGAACTCGTTGCGCAGCCGACGCTCTACGGAGGTGTAGATCCCGAGGAGGACGGTCGCAAGGGTGGCTGCGACGGTCAGGGCGGAAAAGGCCAGGATGAGGCGCTGCTTCCGATGGACCAGCGCGCGGAGGATGAATCGGAGGAACAGGGCTAGACGCCCTCCCTGAGGATCACCGAGGGTTCCAAATCCAGCGCCTTCTTCAACGGTTGCGATGCCCCCGCGAGTGAGACCAGCACCGCCGCCACCACGACCGCGAACGGGAGAACGGGGGATACCTCAACGGCGTCGCCGAAGACTGCTTCTCCCACGAAACTCGCCAAGCCCACTCCGGCGGCTGCGCCAACGATGCCGCCGACCAGTCCCACCAGCGCCACCTCGATCCCCAACAGCAACGCTACCATCCACCGGGCCGCGCCGATAGCCTGCATGATCGCGATCTCGCCGCGCCGCTCCATCATCGCCGCGGCAGTCAGGCTCCAGACCGTCAAGCCTGCCGAAACCAACGCCGCCAGCGCGATCAAGGCCATCAGGCCGCCCACGCGGTCGAGGATCTTGCCCTCGGAATCGGCCACGCGGCGCACGGGGCGCGCGACGGTTCCGGGGATCGCCTGCTCAATCTCATATGCAATGGAGAGCACGTAGTTGGTGCAGCTCCAGCGCTCGAGCTCGGAGGCCGAAAGGGTCTTCGGGTCGCGACGGGCGAAATCGTCCTCGGGCTTGGTATTCGCCGCAACATCAATAAGGTTAATCCGACCCGCTTTGCCGGTCAGGCGTTGCAAAGTGTGTAGCGGCATCAGGACATGGTCGTCGGCGTCGCCGCCGGAAGAGAGGATGCCGACGATCCGGCACGGTTCTCCGAAGACAGTGGCGGACGCACCCTCCGCCCAGCCCTTGCGCTTGGCCAAGCCTTGTCCTGTCAGGCACTCGGAGGAATCGTCCGCAGCCCAGCGCCCCTGAACGCGCCATGCGGGGTTGACGTCGCGGACGCCGGTCCGCACCATATTCCCGCCGGGATCCTTGTATTCGTGGTTGAACCAGACGCCGTCAACCGGGACATCGCCGTCGCGTGCCGTAAGAGAGGGGGAGAAGCCCGTGATCGCCAGCCCCCAGAAGATGCTCCGGACTTTGACCGCATCCTCTTCCGCCATGTAGTTGGCCGCGCCGGTCGCCGACGTCGTGACGCCGCCAACGCCGCCGGTCACTACCGACGCACGCTTCCGCACCACGATGTTGGCACCGGCGGAGCGCAATTCCCGGTTCACCTTGTCGCCGATCGACAGCATTACACCCAGCATCGAAGCCGCTACGGCGGAGCCCATCGCGATTGCGGCGACGAGCATGGCCTTGCGACGGGGCGCGCGGCGGATCGAATCCTGGACGAAGCGGACCAGCATCGGGAGTCGCGATTACCCTTTCCTGAACACCTTGACGCCCCGCTCGAACGCCGATTCGTCAATCACCAGGGTCGGTCCCTCGACGTGGGACGCAAGCGGCACCGGGTTGCAGCCGCCCTCGGTGCCGATGGTCCCAGTCAGGATGTTCGAGGCGCAGTTTCGGCATATCACCTCGGAACCCTTTTGGAGATAGCCCTGGGTGCCGCAGATGTTGCAGGCGTCGAGGGCGGTGGCGAGCGAGTTGTCCGGCTTCCGGATCACAATGAAGCGGACGTGGACTCCTTGGTCGTCGACCAAGAAGCGGTGCAGTTTGCCGTCGTCCACTGCGGAGACGGGGATGCGGATGGCTTGCCGTTCGAAAACCGCCGGTGTCGGGGCGGAAAGCGCCGACGCCTCGCGGGCGTAGATGAACTCCGCCGTGATCGACAGGATGAAGACGCACGAGGCCACGCACGAGCCGACCATCCACGTCCTTTCGCGGCGCGCCGTCCAGAGCGCCTTGCGGAGCATCGCGCCTTCGAGACCCTTGGTATCCGGGGCGTAGCGTTTGCGCCATTCGAGCAGCATCATTGCAGCAGCCATGGCGAGGATGACGATGAAGAAGAAGATGTCGTTCTTGACGATGGGCCCGATCAGCGCCATTTCCGACTCGCTGCTGGGCAGAACGCCGCTTTCCGAGAGCTCGTGCAGGCCGGTGATCGAGAGTTGCACCACCACGACCATCATGATGACCGTTGTCATCTGGAAGAACTGGCGCAGGTTGACCCGGAACGTGCCTCGTACGAAGCTCACACCGAAGAGCGCGGCGAGGGCGGCACCGGCGAGCGCAGCGACCCATTGGAGTAGCCCGGCGGTGTCGAGGCGGACGGCCATGAGGAGCAGGACGGTCTCGACGCCCTCCCGAAAGATCATCAGGAAGACGAAGGCGAAGATGCCAAACCGGGCCCGTGGCGAGGATGCATGGGTGTGCCCTTGTTGCAAACGACTTTCAATTTCGGCTTTCATGGTCTTGCCATGGCGGTTCATCCAGACAACCATGGAGAGCACGAACGCGGCAGAGAGCAGGAGCGTCCAGCCACCGAAAGAGTCCTCGCCGATGCCCAGTCGTCCGAGTTCCCAAGCTGCTGCAAATGAAGCGGTTACGGCTGCGGCGAGAGCTTTGTAGACGGTTGGGAGGAAGTCGGCGCGACCGGTCTTGCGGAGGTACGAAAGGACGATTGCGATGACGAGAGCGGCCTCGACGCCTTCCCGCAGGACGATGATGAAGGTCTGGAGCATTTTCGCAACTCAGTTGCAAGTTCATTATAGCAAAGGGATCGCGGATCAAAATGGTCCTGGATGGCCCGACTGCATGCGGGTACGCGATTCGGCCTGAATTGCAGTAGACTAGTCTCTATGGTCGCTTCGCAATTTGCCCCTGCCCCGCATGCGGACCTGCTTCGCCGCGTTCTAGATCTGCCGGGTCGGGGCATGACACGATCCTTGGCCGAAAGCGTCCTCGCGCTGGACTTCCCGGAGCGGGATGCCCTTCGAATCGATGAGCTCAACGTCAAGGCCAATGAGGGCGCGATGACCCCGGAAGAATCGGCGGAATTGGAAGCCTACGTGAACGTCGGTGATCTGCTCGCTTGGTGGCAATCGAAGGCCCGCCAGACTCTCCAGATTTCGGCATGAGCGACTGGGTGGTCGAGGTCCGGCAACGGGCGCGGAACGTTTGCGAGTACTGCCGCGCCCCGCAGGCCGGTTTTCGTCGGTCGTTCCACATGGAACACATTGTGGCGAGACAGCATGGCGGCAGGACCGAATCGGGCAACTTGGCGCTTGCATGTTGGACCTGCAATCTGAGGAAGGGGCCGAATCTCGCGGGCATCGATTCAGAGACTGCGGACTTGGTGGCGCTGTTCCATCCCCGGCGCGACCGGTGGCCGGACCATTTTGACATTCGTCAGAGTCGCAGCGCGTCTGATGCGCTGGACATCGTCGGACTGACCCCAATCGGTCGAGCCACCGCGAAGCTTCTGGATTTCAACGGCGGAATCCGGCCCAGTCTTCGCCACGACCATTGGCTGGAGGGATTGTTGATCTGGAAATGAAACAGCTTCGCCACATTGCTAAGCTGAGGTCAGGGTCAATGCAAAGTCCGAGATGGAGACCTGAAACCCGTAACGCAAACGGAGGGAACGAGTCATGTCATTGGTCCTGGTTGAGCAAGAGATTCGCCGCTTTCTTGGAAGCGTGGAGCCGGAGGTCTTGTGCATAGCCGGACACTGGGGTACAGGGAAGACGTACGCTTGGAACGAATACCTTAAGGACGCGAAGAAGGCGCAGGATATCGGCTTGACACGATACTCCTATGTGTCGTTGTTCGGCGTGAACGCTCTGGACGAATTCAAGATGGCAGTCTTCGAGAATACAGTCTGAGGTCTCCAAACGCGCGAAAGCGGCTCTTGCCCTTATCGGGCAAGAATCTCCGTTAAAAGCTCAAAGAGTTCGGCGCTACGGCGTCTCTTCGTAGCGCCGAGCAAACGATTGGCTCCATCTACGCCGCGCACTCCCCGCGGCCCAGCTGCAGCGAGAAGTTATCCTCGTCGCCCCAATCCTTGAACATCTCGGGATTGTTCGGCGAAGGCTTGGCCAAGTCCGCCAGCAGTTCCTTCTTGAAGAACTCGATCTTGTTGCGCATCACGTAGGCGCGGAAAGTCTCGCCCGCGACGTGGTTGGCCTTGTAGTGGTCCAGCACGCGGGTCATCGCGATGGTGGCATGGCGGGCTGGGAGGCTCATCACCTGCAGGCCGAAACGCATCACCCCTGTCTCGTCGTAGCCGCCGCCCAACAGCATCTGGTAGTGTGGCACTTCCCTACCGTCGATCTTCCTCGCGTTGCCATAGAAGCCGATCTCGGCCGTCCAGTGCTGGCCGCAGGAATTCGGGCAACCGCTGATGTTGATCTGGAGATCGCGCAGCGCCGGGTCGTCGTAAGCCGCGACGGCCTCCTCGCAGGCGTCGCCGAGGTTCATCGACTTCGTCAGGGCCAAATTGCACGAATACGCGCCCGGGCAGGTCACCACGTCCTGGATTTCGCGGGCACCGGAAGCTTCCAGCCCGATCCCCTTCAGCGCCGTGTACACGCCGGGCAGGAACGCCAACTGCACGAAACCGAGCACCAGGTTCTGCTCCACAGTCACGCGAAGGCAGCCGTCGCCCGCCTCGCGCGCGATCTTCGCGATCCCGCGCATCTGCGCCGCAGTCATATTCCCCTGCTGCACTTTCACGATCACCATCGCGTAGCCGGGCTGCTTCTGCTCCCGGATATTCGATTCCAACCAGCGGTCGTATGCCTTGTCGCCCGAGCCCGGGTTGCCGACGACAGGCAACTGCGCGCCATTCCCGAGCGGGATCACGTTGCCGGTGAAGCCGCCGAAACCCTCCGGCACCGAATCCGGCGTCGGAATGGCATTTTCCGGGTGCGCCAAGATGTCGGCGTATTCCTTGTCAATAGCCTCTTTCAGCCAGTCGAAGCCGCGCTCGCGCATCACAAACTTGAGGCGCGCCATGTTGCGGTTCTTGCGGTTGCCGTACTGGTTGAAGACGCGGAGGACGGCCTCAATGCGGTTGACGATGCGTTCCGCAGGGAGGAATTCGTCGAGGACACGGGCTTCAACAGGCAGCGGGCCCAGTCCGCCAGCCACGACGACGCGGAACCCGCGCTCGCCGTCGCGGATCACGGCCTTGGCACCCACATCGTGGATGGCGGCGATGGTGCAATCGGAATCCGTGCAGCCGTCGAAGGCGATCTTGAACTTGCGGGGCATGGCGTCCGTCAGGCTCCGGCGCAGAAACGCGTAGGCGACGCGCTGGGAGTAGGGACGGACGTCGAAAACTTCGTGTCGGGTCAGGCCGGCGTAGGGGCAGGCGGTGACGTTGCGAACAGTGTTGTAGCAGGCTTCGCGCGAGGTCATCCCGACGTCGTGCAGCATGTGCATCGCGTCCGCGAACTGGCCAAGCGGGACGAAGTGGAACTGCATGTTCTGGCGGGTGGTGAGGTGGCCCTTGCCGCCGGCGCAGAAATCCGAGACGTCGGCGAGGCGGTCCATCTGGTCCGCGGTGAGCATGCCGCCGGGAACTTTGGTGCGCATCATTTGGACGCCGGCTTGGCGCTGGCCGTAGCAGCCGAAACGGAGGCGGTAGGGGCGGAAGTCGTCTTCGCTGACGATGCCTGCGAGGTAGTCCTGGGCCTTGGCGCGGAACTCCTCGATTTCAGTGCGGACAACCTGATTGTGGTGGCGGTCCAAATCCGAGGTGGCTAGGTCCGTGGGAGCGGGCGGTGCGTCTAGGTGAGTCAAAAGGAAAATCTCCAGCTTCTCTATAGAGGATAGCAAATTGGGCCGGGAAGCCAGTTCGCCAGGCTGGTGCCGAGGCGTTCTCAAGCAGCCAACGCGGCCAAAGTCTCGGCGAGGACCAACGTCCCTTGCGCGATTGCTTCAGGTGTCGAGTACTCGTCCGGCCGATGGCTGACGCCCGCCCGGCACGGGATGAAGACCATTGCGGTCGGACAGATGCGCGACATGAACAGCGAATCGTGATAGGCGCGGCTCACCATCCGGTCGTACGACAGCCCGTACTTGTCGCACGCGGCACCGGCGGCGCTGACAATGGTCGGATCGCATGTGGCGGGGAGGTCGCGGTTGATGGTCTGGATTTCCGTGCGGACGCCGCGCCGGGTCTCCACGTCCCGGCAGGACCGCTCCAAGTCGGCGATAATGCGATCACGCCGGTCGGCGTCAATGTCCCGGATGTCCAGCCCCAGACGCACGCGGCTCGGGATGCTGTTGATCGCTCCGGGGAAGACATCGCAGAGGCCGATGGTGGCGACGCTGTCGATGGCCCCCGTCGTGCGGGCTGCGGCTTCCACGGCCAGCGAGATCTCGGCGGCGGCCATCAGCGCGTCCTTGCGATACGGCATCAGGACCGCGCCGGCATGTCCGCCTTCGCCGTGCACGGTCACCATCATGCTCGCCGGGGCGGCGATCGCGGTCACAACGCCGATCGGAACTTCGCGGCGCTCCAGCAGCGGCCCCTGTTCGATGTGGAGTTCGACGAAGGCCGAGTAGTAGCCCAGTTTCAACGCCACACTGTCCAACTGGCCGGGAAACCCGGCGGCGGCTCGAACTTCCTCTAGCGACATCCCTTCCGAATCCTTCAAAATCGCTGCTGATTCCGGACTCAAAGACCCGCAGAGCAGCCGACTCCCCAGACACCCGATGCCGAAGCGCGTCGGCTCCTCGGATGTGAACATCAATAGCTCGATGGACCGCCGCGGCTGGAATCCGCTCCTCTGAAGCGCCCTGATCGCCTCCAAGCCTCCGAGTACGCCGACCGTGCCGTCGTACATGCCCGAATGCGGGATCGCGTCCGTGTGGGAGCCCGTCCCGACCGCACCCAACGACGGGTCGCTGCCCTGCCATCGCGCGAAGGTGTTGCCGACGGCGTCCTCCCGGACATCGAGTCCAGCCTCGGAGTAGAGGCTGCGGAGCCAGGCGCGCGCCCGGAGGTCCTGGTCCGAGAAGACTACGCGGGTAACTGCGGGCGAAGGAACGTCTGAAAACGCGGCGAGAACCTGCAATTCGTCTGTGAGGCGGGCAGTGTCGATCTTCAGTGTCATGGGAGCGGGTGCCTGTTCCAATCCTTATAAATGAGGTATTTCGCGGGCACCTTGCCCAAGGCGCCGAACCACTGGGGGCAGTAGGACGCCATCCAGATGAAATCGCCCGCCTGGGTCGGGTACCAATGGTCGCCGAGCCGGTAGATGCCGCCGCCTTCGAGCATGAGCAGTCCGTGCTCCATGATGTGGATTTCCACCATAGGCAGGGCGGCCCCGGGCAAGTAGGTCATGGTGTTGACGGCACAGTCGAATCTGAAGTCGTCGGGCAGCAGGTTGCGGACATCGATGGTGTCGTCGCCCGCGGAGAGCGGTTTGGGTGGAACGCTGCTCTCGTCGCCGAAGATCGCTGCTGGCACCGGCACGTTGCCGGGGGTGTAAGCCTTCTCGATCACGGCGACACGGGAAGGTGCTTCGGCCTGGATCCGGGCACAATAGTCCGGGGGGAGCCAAGCGTATTGGCCGGGCGAGAGTTTGTGGTCGCCGAGTTCCACCACGCCATCCAAAACATAGAGGAAGCACTGGGCGCGGCCGATTTCAAAACTGCCGCCGCCGTCCAATTCGACGGTGTATTGGGTGAAGCGCGCGCCCATGGCGGGGGCGGCGTGGACGATGGCCGTGGCATTCAGCATGCCGGGCAGCGGGGCGCGGACGAAGGTGTCCGGCGTGTGGAGAAGGTGGTCGCGCTGGTAGCTGCTGCGTGTGTGTCCGAGATGTTGCATGTCTTAGGTCCTTGCGGGCTTGACGAGTTTGCCCGGTGTCTGCGCGGTCAGGGTTCCCTCAGAATAGATCACTTCGCCGCGCCGGATGGTCTGGCGGACGACGCCGCGGAGCGTAGTCCCGAGATAAGGGGTGTCCTTGTGGCGTTGGAAGAGTGATTCCGGCTTCACGGTCTGCGGGCTGTGGGGATCGAGCAGCATCAAGTCGGCATAGGCACCTGGCTCGATTGCTCCCCGCCGGGCGATGCCGAACCTCGCGGCGGCGTTCGACGAGGTGAGCTGGAGCAAACGCACGGGGTCGGGCTGGAGGTCCATAAGCGCCGGCACGGTCCACTGGACGCCCGCAATCCCGCCCCATATGCCGAAGAAGTTCGAACTCTGTTTCATTTCCGGCGGGCAGGGCGAATGGTCGGACCCGACCATGTCCACTTGGCCGCCCAAAACTTGCGCCCGCAAGGCGTCGCGCTCGGCGGCATTGCGGAAGGGCGGCGTGCATTTGGCGAGGGCCCCGATGCGGTGGAGGTCGTCGTCCGTGAAGTGGAGGTAGTGGGGACAGGTCTCGATGGTGATGTCGGTGCCGAGCGAGCGCGCCTCCAGCGCGGCAAGAACGCCCTTTCCCGAACTGATGTGGACGATGTGGAGCTTGCATCCGGCCTCGCGGGCGAGGAGGGCGGCGCGGGTGATGGCCTCGGTCTCGGCGACGACGGGGCGCGATTCGAGGAATGCCGCGATGTCTTGGCGTCCCTCACTCGCCATGCGCTGCGACAGGAGGCGGGTGATCTCGTCGCTCTCGGCATGGACGGCGACAGGCAGTCCGAGACGGGCCGCTGCGACCATCGCTTCATAGAGCGTTAGGTCGTCGGCGCGTGGGAATTCGGGCAGGCCTGAGTCGCACAGGAAGGCCTTGAAGCCGATGACGCCGCAGTCCGCCAGTTCTGCGAGATCGGGGAGGTTGCCGGGAATGATGCCACCCCAGAGGGCGAAGTCGGTGATGGAGGATGTCGCAAGAGCTTGGTGTTTGAGGTCGAAGTTCCGCGCGTTGGTGGTGCAAGGCGAGGAGTTCAGCGGCATGTCGAAGAAGAGCGTGCCGCCGCCCGCCGCGAGCGCACGGCTGCCGGTTGCGGCACCTTCCCAGTCGGTGCGGCCGGGCTCGTTGAAGTGCAGGTGGATGTCGATGAGGCCCGGTAGGATGTGGAGGCCGGTGGCGTCGATTTCGTCCGGGCACGGGGGGATGGGGCCACCGACGGCGGAGATGGTGTCGCCGGAGATGGCGATGTCGGCGGTGGCGACACCGTGCAGGGTGACGACTTGGCCGTTGCGGATCACTAGGTCTCGGCAGGCTGGAATGCCTGCGCCACGAATCGTTTCAGACATTGTGGATGAACTCCAAGCCAACCCTGAGGGCCGCCTCGACATCGGACGCGATCACAGCTTCCTCCGGATGGTGGCTGATGCCGCCGGGGCTGCGCAGGAACAGCATCACGGTGGGTACGTGCGGGGCCAGGACCATGGCGTCGTGGCCTGCGCCGCTGGTCATACGGTGAACCGGATTGCCGGTCGCCTCCACCGCGCTCGCCAGCGTATCGCGCAAGCCGGGGTCGAGCAGCACTGCCGGTTGGTTCAACTTCCACTGGTACTCGAACGAAATGCCCCGGAGCTCCGACAGCCTGGCTGCTACCTGCAGTATTTCCGCGGCCGTCTCTTCCCGAATGCTGTCCGACGCATGCCGAACATCCAGACTGGCCCTCACAACTCCCGGAATCACGTTAGTCGCATTGGGCTCCAGGGTGATTGATCCGACGGTCGCCACCAAGCCGGGTTCCTCCCCCGCGATCTTCTCCACAATTCCGATCCACTCCGCCGCGCAGGCGAGGGCATCCCTGCGCAAACGCATCGGCGTCGTCCCGGCGTGGTTGGCCTTGCCGCGGAAGGTCAGGATCAGACGGCTCTGGCCCGCGATGGCGTCCACTACTCCCACGGGCAGGCCGAGATCTTCCAGAACAGGCCCCTGCTCGATGTGGAATTCGATGCAGGCAGTTGTGTGGGGGGAGAGACGCGCGTCGGGAAGACCCGCCGGGTCCAAGCCAAAAGCTCCGATGGATTCCAAGACCGCAGGGGTGAGGACGGAGTCCAAAGTTCCCACGACAGCGCGGCTACCGATAAACGGGAAGCCGAAGCGGACACCTTCCTCCTCCGAAAAGCCGATGACCTCAATGGTTGGCCCGGCTCCATTCAGCGCCTCTACCAGCGCCACCCCCATCACCACCCCCAAGATGCCGTCGAAGGCACCGGCATTGGGAACGGTATCGAGATGCGAGGCGATCAGGAGGCGTCCGGGACCGCTACCGGGCTTGACACCGCGCAGATTCCCCGCCGCGTCGACGGAAACCGCCATCCCGACCGACCGCATCCAGTCCCCAAGTTTCGCGTGGACCTCGCGCATCGGCGGCGAAAGGAACGTGCGCGTGGTGCGGCCAGGCTCCTCGGTGCAGAGCGCCAAGTCGCGGCAGTATTGGATGACCTTGTTCGCCAGCTCGATCATGATCCCCTGTAGGTGCTATAGCCGTGGGCGGCCAGCAGGAGCGGAATGTGGTAGTGACCGGTTTCGTTGTCGACCAGAAAGCGGATGGTGATGTCGTCGTAGAAGGCGGGTTCCGAGGGTCGTTCCGCACGCAGGTACGCCTCCACATGGAAGACCATCTCGTAGTAGCCTGGCGCGATGCGGTCCGCCACGACCATAGGCGCGTCGGTGCGCCCGTCGGAATTGGTTGTTGACTCCCGGATCAGGTCGCCCGCCGAGCGCAACTCCACACCGATCCCCGCCGCTGGGGCACCCTTGGCGATATCGAGAACATGGGTGGAGATGCGGGCCATCGCTTACCTTTTCAAGGACAGCCCGAGGCAGCCGTACGGGGGGCGGGCGTCGGTATAGACGCCAATGGAGTCGCCCTGCTCCTGAATCGTGTCCCAAGTGCGGTTGTTGGCTTCCAGATTCACTTCCGCGATGGACGGCATTTCCTCCAGCATCTTGGTGCCGATCTGGTAGATGATCTGCTGGATGCTGCCCGACTCGAAGCCGTTGAAGACGCCGTGGACCAGCTTGCGAACCGTCCCCGCAACCGGGTCGGTACCGGACCAATCCAGATCGAGCCACATGTGGAGTGGACGGTTGGCGATGTCTGGGAGCGTGGTGTACTGGTCGCGGATAAAACCCTTGAATGCGCTGCCGTTGAGGCGCAGCAATCGGAAGCCGCTGATGCCGGAACGCTGCTCGGCGACGCCTCCGCGGGTGATCTCGATCCGCGACCAAGCGCGGTCCGGCCCCGAGGGCGCGAAGGCCACGTTGGCGTCGGTCAGCGGGGCGTACGGGACCTCGGTGGCGGTGACCTGCGCGCCTTCCACTTGCGGGTAGGTGTCGAGGAACTTCTGGGCAAGGAACCGCACATAGGACTCCAGATCGTCCCCGGTGAAATTCAGGGTCTCGCGCTGGATAAAGTTCTTCATCGAATCGGTGGCGACGAGGTTGGAGTTGTCGCCCTCGGTGTAGGTGGGCCAGAAGGCGTCCCCGTAGATCAGGATCAGCACGTTGGCCCCGAACACGGAGCCGTGGCACGCATCCCGATGCAGGCGGTAGGCGGTGACGTCGCCCTTGCCGTAGTAGCTCTTCTTCCATCCGCTGCTGAACTGGTGCATTTAAGTCTGTCCTTCCACGATACTTTCAAGACGAAAACGGGCGATCCGGTAGACCTGCCGCAGGGCCTCGTGGAACTCGGCGTCCGGCGTGGATGCGAGCCGGTGTTCCAACGCCGCCAGGATGGCGTTCTTGTCGCTGCCCTTGACTGCGTAGAGAAACGGGAACGTGAACTTGTCCTTGTAGTCCTGGTTGAGGCGAAGAAGCCGGTCGAACTCTTCCGCTGTGAGGCGGTCCAAGCCAACCCCCGCCTGCTCGTTTGCGGAACTGGGGCTGACCTTGGCGCGCGTGCCAAGATCGGGATGGGCGCGGAGGAGGGCCAGTTGCTCGGCGGTCGAGGCGGCGGCAACCTCGGCGCTCATCTTTGCGGTCAGGTCGTCGAGCGACGAAAAAGGCCTTCGCTGCCAGGCGCGCTCCGCCACCCACGGCGAGTGCTCGAAAACCCAGCCGAGGGCTTCGACGAACTCATCCTTGGCGCAGGTGTTGAGGGCGCTAATGGAGAATATCGCGGTCCCCCACGCGCACTTCCTTGATGCTTTCCGTCCCGGCCATGGTAAAGAGGGCGGCGAGGATCCGCTCGGGATCCTCCAAGCGACCCAACACGCCCGCTAGCACGCTATTTTCCGGAGCCTGAAGGTACACGAAGTCCGCCGACTTGCCTGGGGCGAAGTCGCCCGTTTCGTCGTCGATTTCGAGCGCCTCGGCCCCCGCCCTGGTGGCCAGATAGAGCATCTGCGCTGGAGCCAGCGTCATCGGCTCCGCAGCAAGGCGTTGCATCAGATATGCCTGCAAACCTTCCTTCAAAATACCGAAACCCGTTCCGCCGCCCACGTCGCTGCCCAAAGATACCCTCACGTTGGCCTCGACATGTCGGCGCATGGGCAGAATCCCGCTTCCGAGCGCCGCGTTACTGCACGGACAGTGCGACACCGAGGCGCCTCGCAGCGACAGGCGGGCAAGTTCGGACGCACTGGCATGAATGTTGTGGGCCAACAGGGAGCGAGGCCCGACGAGGTTGAAGCGCTCGTAGACACCCAGGTAGTCGTCCGCCCACGGGAATAGCCGCGCGACCTCGGCGATCTCATTGGGGCTCTCGTTGATGTGGGTCGTGAACCGCACGCCGGGGTGCTCGCCGACCAGCGTCTGGCAAACGTCCAGGATCGCCTCCGAGGCCGAGAGGGCGAATCGCGGGGTGACCACGTACCGGTCGGCGCCGAATTGCTGGATCAAGGTCTTGGAGTCTCGATAGGCAGCTTCGGCAGTCTGGTGCAGTTCGGGCCGCAGCTTCCGGTCGGACAGCACAATGCCGGCGAACACGCGGAGACCGCGTGTGTTGGCGGTTTCCAAGAGGCTGGCCGTGGCATCGCCGAAATGCGAGCCGAAGACGAGGGCCGTCGTGGTGCCGTGCGCTGCCAGCGCTCGGGTGAATTCGCGCGCAATAGTGGAGGAGTAGGCGGAGTCGGCGAGCCGGGCTTCCTCGGGCAGCGTCAATTGGTCCAGCCAATCGAGGAGGCTGTAGCCGAGTCCGCCCAAGATGCGGACTTGGGGGAAGTGCACGTGGGTA
Source organism: uncultured Acidobacteriia bacterium (assembly GCA_903907865.1). Classification (GTDB taxonomy): domain Bacteria; phylum Acidobacteriota; class Terriglobia; order Bryobacterales; family Bryobacteraceae; genus BOG-234. Next base: position 42,129 of record CAIVPR010000141.1, on the reverse strand, counting down.
TCGATGAAGCCGGGCAGGATGTAGCCGCCGCGCAGATCCTCGACGTCGGCATCGGGATGCGCCGCGCGAACTTCGGCGTAGTCTGCACATGCGACAATCCGGCCGTTGTCAACGGCTAGCGCGCCGTCGGAGTATGCGGCGAGGGCGTCGGCATGGCGAAACGCGTTCCTCGGGGTGTGGAGGATTGTGGAGCGAAGGATCTTCACGACCGAGCGCGCTCCAGTGCCCAGTAGATTCGTTCCGGCGTGGCGGGGCTATCCAGAACGACGGGGGCAGCGGGTTTCCCGTCCGGCGCAAAGGCCGCGACGGCCGCCCGGAGCGCCTCGCGCACCGCGAATGCCAGCATGAACGGAGGTTCCCCGACCGCCTTGCTGCCGAACACCACGCCCGGCTCCGTCGCGCGTTGCAGGAAGTCCACGCGGAAGACCTCCGGCATTTCCGGCCACGAGGGCAGCTTGTAGGTGGACGCGCCCGACGTCGCGACCCGGCCCTGCGAATCCCACAGCAGTTCCTCGACCGTCAGCCAGCCAACGCCCTGCATGAAACCGCCCTCCACCTGCCCGAGGTCCACCAGGGGGGAGAAGGAATCGCCGACGTCCTGAAGCAGGTCGGCGCGAAGGGTGCGGTGTTCGCCCGTGAAGCCGTCGACCTCGACCTCGCAGACCGCTGCGCCGTAGGCGAAATAATGGAATGGCTTGCCGGTGGCGGTCTTGGGGTCGAAATGGATGTCCGGCGTCCGGTAGTAGCCCCGGGCGAAGAGCGGGATTCGGTTCCGGTAGGCGGCATCCAAGACTTTGGCGATTTCGATGTTGCCAAGATCCCCGTTCCACACCCTCCCATTGTCGAATCGGACGTTGGCCGGATCGCAGCCCAGGAGTTCGGCGGCAACAGGGACCAACCGCGCTTGGATTTGGCGGCATGCGTCCAATACTGCCGCGCCGTTGAGATCGGTACCGGCAGAGGCCGCAGTTGGCGAGGTGTTCGGAACCTTGTCGGTGCGGGTCGGCATGGTCCGGACCGATTCCAGTGGCACGCCTAGGCTCTTGGCTGCGATTTGGCGGATCTTGGTGTTCAGGCCCTGCCCCATTTCGGTGCCACCGTGGTTGACCTGCACGCTGCCATCGCGGTACATGAGCACCAGCGCCCCGGCTTGGTTGAAGAACGTCGCCGTGAATGAGATGCCGAACTTGGCGGGCGTGATCGCGATCCCGCGTTTCGTGTGCGGGCTAGCTGCGTTGAATGCCCGGACCGCCGTTAGGCGGGTGTCGAAATCGCTGGATTGCTTCAACTCGTTCCAGATCCGCGTGATCCGCCCGACGTCCTTCACCGGCATGCCGTAGTGGGTGGTGTCGCCCTCGCGGTAGAAATTGCGCTCGCGGACGAGGTGCGGGGGCAGTCCCAAGCTGCGGGCGATGCGGTCGAGGATGTCCTCGATAACGATCATCCCCTGCGGTCCGCCAAAGCCGCGGAAGGCGGTCTGCGAAGTCTTGTGCGTCTTGCAGACCCAGCCCGAGGCGTTCAGCGTAGGGATCAGGTAGGCGTTGTCGCAATGGAAGAGCGCGCGCCAGAGGACGGGGTCCGAAAGATCGAGGCTCCAGCCGCCGTCGGAGTACAGTTGCAGATCGACGCCGCGCAGAATGCCCTCGTTGTCGAAACCGGCCTCGAACTTGGCTAGGAACGGATGGCGTTTACCGGTGAGAGCTATGTCCAGATGGCGGGGCAGCCGGACGCGGACGGGACGTTTGGTCTTCCAAGTGCCCAGCGCCGCGATCGCCGCCCAGGGATTTGCCTGCACCTCCTTGCCGCCGAAGGCCCCGCCCATCCGTAGACACTGGACCGTAACCCGGTTGCGCGCAATGCCGAGGGCACGGGCCACGATCTCCTGGGTCTCGGTGGGGTGCTGGGTGGAGGAATCGACGATCATGTCGCCGGTCTCGTCCAAGCGCGAGATGGCGCACTGCGTTTCGAGATAGAAATGCTCCTGGCCGCCGATGAACAGCTGTCCGGCAATGCGGTGGGGACTTTCGGAGAGAGCCGTCGCCGCGTCACCCCGTCGGATTTGGAAGGGGCCGGAGTGGAAGCTTTGTTGCGCTATGGCGTCTTCGATGGTGAGGACGGGAGCCAGGGGCTCGTATTCCACGGCAACGCGGGCGGCCCCGAGGCGCGCGGATTCCAGGGACTCCGCCAACACCCAGGCGACGGCTTGGGAATGGTGGGTGACTTCGTCGGGGAAAAGGGGCTCGTCGTGGCGGTTGGCACCGGAATTGCCCTCGCCGGGGACGTCGGCGGCGGTGAGGGTGGCGACCACTCCGGGTTCCAGCAGCGCTGGCGCTACGTCCAGACTCAGGACGCGGGCGTGGGCGTGGGGCGCGGTTACGGGCCACGCATGCAGGATTCCGGGATAGCGCTGGACGAGGTCGTCCGTGTAGAGCGCCTCGCCGGTGACGTGCAGGTGGGCGCTTTCGTGGGCGATCATTTCGACTGCCCCCGTTCCCAGAAGAACTTGTCCACCAAGCTGCAGGCCATGGCGAGCCGGTATTCGGCGGACCCGCGATGGTCGCTCATGGGATGGAGGGTGCGGCGGAGGATGTCCTTGGCCGTCCTGATGTCCCCGGCGGCGATTGCGGATTCGGCATCCATGACGCGCGACGGGACCGCGGCCACACCGCCGAACGCGATCCGGGCGGATCCATCGGCGCCGATGGCAATGCAGGCCGCGATGGTGCTAATGTCGTCGACCCGCCGCTTGGCGACCTTGTAGAAGCGCGCGAATTCCGGGAGCGGCTTCGGGATGCGTATAGACCGGATGATCTCGCCTGGAGCCAGCAACGTCTGTCGGTAGCCGTGGAAGAAGCCGTTTAGCGGGACCGTTCGATCACCCGCGCGGCTGGCCACCACCAATTCGGCGTCCAGGGCGAGGAGCAACGGGGCCGAGTCGCCGATGGGGGAGGCCGTCGCCAAGTTTCCGCCGAGGGTAGCCCGGTTGCGGATCAAGGGCGAGGCGAAAAGACAAAGCCATTCGCGGAACACGTCGGGCGCATGGAGCCAGCGTTCGCCGATCTCGGTGAGGGTTAGGCCGACACCGATCTCGACATGGTCCGGGCCGTCTTCGAACACCCGCAACTCGGGAATGCCTTCGAGGCTGACAAGGTGCCGGAAGCGCTGGTGGCGGAGGTTGGTCATCACGCCGAGATCAGTGTTTCCAGCCACAAACCGGGAGTCGTCGTCGGCAAGTTCCAGGCAATCCGCCAAGCTGCAAGGGCGCCAGAATTTGCCCTCGGCGGATTCGTAATGGACCGGTAACAGCGTGGGGGCTGGCTGGTCCAAACGGCGGCGCAGCGGGGTGTCGGGCGGTGCGCCGAGAGCTTCGACGGCGTCGCGGATGGGTCGGTAGCCCGTGCAGCGGCAGAGGTTGCCGCCGAGGTTGTGGGGATCGACCGGTCGACCGTCCGCGCGCAGTTGTTCGGCGAACATGCTGACCACGAAGCCGGGCGTGCAGTAACCGCACTGGGAACCGCCGCGCTGCGCCATCTCGCGTTGGACGTCGCACAGTTTTCCAGATTCGGCCAACGCCTCCACCGTCACAATTTCGCAGCCGGAGACTGCGGGAAGCGGCACGAGGCAGCTATTGATGGACTGGTAGGTGGAGGTATTTCCAGACGCGGATTTGAGGAGCAGGACGGCACAGGCACCGCATTCGCCTTCCGCGCACCCTTCTTTGGCCCCAGTCAGGCCGCGGTTCCGGATGTAGTCGAGGAGCGTGGTTTGCGGCGCGACGGCGTGCTCCCGGACCGTGATTCCGTTGAGCACGAACTCAAAGTCGGCGGTCGCTGACTCCATGATGAATTTTACCTCAGGGTAGTGCCTGTGCTTGGGCGGGGTTCTTGCGTGCGAGTGATTTATCACCATCCCGCCGCCCCTTCCGACGCAATATAATCAGACCAGTACCGATTCCCAAATGCCCACGCGCCCGCTGTCGTACCTCCTTGTCGCCCTCGGCGTTGCCGCCATCCTTGATGCGGCGGTGCCCCCTGCCAACAAGGCCGATTTCGACAAAACCGTCCAACCCTTCCTCGCGAAAAACTGCGTCGGATGCCACAACGGGAAGCTGAAGACCGCGGATCTCGACGTCACGGCCTTCAAGACCGCCGATTCCGTCTCCGGGGCCAATCCCGAGTGGTCCAAGATCCTGCAGAAGATCCGCACCGGCGAGATGCCGCCCAAGGGGCTGCCACGGCCGGACCAGACGCAGGTCAATGCGGTCGCGCACTGGATCGAGACCGAGTTCGACCGCGAGGAGAAGGCCGCCAAGCCCGATCCGGGCCGCATTACTGCGCGCCGCCTCAACCGCGCCGAGTACAACAACTCGATCCGCGACCTCCTCGGCGTCGATTTCCGGCCAGCCGACGACTTTCCTCAAGACGATTCCGTCTTCGGCTTCGACAACATCGCCGATACGCTGTCGTTGTCGCCGGTCCTGATGGAGAAGTACATGGTGGCGGCGGAGAAGGTGTCGCAGATCGCGCTCTTCGGGATGCCGGTTTCGAAGCCCTTGGTGGAGCGTTACCAGCCACCCTACCGCGAGTACGAGCTTTCGCAGAAACCGGAATTCGAGTACGACAAGACCGGCCTGAGCATGCCGCAATCGCTGCACTGGATGCACCGATTTCCGGTGGATGCCGAGTATCTGATCCGCATCGTGCCGGAAGGGCGGCGTCCGACCGGTTCCGCGAATATCGAGATGGGAGTCTGGCTGGACGGGAAACTGGTCCAGACGCTGGACGTGGACGCGCCGCAGGAGGGCAACACGCTCGACCTCTTCGGTATGGCGCGCGAGTTCCGCATGCGGGTCCCGGCGGGCGAGCATTGGCTGGCGGGCACGGTGCTCCACATTTACGAGGGGTTGCCGAAAAGCTACGGCGGACCGAATCCTTCCGACAAGCCGGAGCCGCCGGTGCCGGATGTCTCGCGTTTCTTGAGGCTCCCGCCAAACGCCACACCGGAGCAGGCCGCGAAGCTCCGTAAAGAGGCGCAATTGAAAATCGCGCTGCTCCGGGCTCCGGCTAACCGTGCCTACATCCATTACATGGAAGTGATGGGGCCGTATGACCAGGCAAAGGGGCCGTCGGCTGAGAGTTTGAAGCATGTTTTCGCCTGCGGGCATTTGGACGGCCACCATACGGCGGCGTGCGACCGCACCAACATCGCGGCGCTGGCCCGTAGGGCGTTCCGGCGGCCGGTGACCGACGCGGAGGTTGCACCATATCTCAAGCTAGCGGCGTTGGCGCGGACACAGGGCGGCTCGTACAACGACGGGGTGGCGACCGCGGTCCAAGCGATCCTGGTCTCGCCGGATTTCCTGTTCCGGATCGAAAAGGACAGGCCTGGCGCTCAGACAAGCGCGAGTCCGGTGAACCAGCATGAATTGGCGGCGAGGCTTTCATATTTCCTGTGGTCGTCGCTGCCGGACGACGAGTTGCTCCGGCTGGCCGATCAAGGCCGGTTGCGCCAACCCGGCGTGCTTCCGGCTCAAGTGCGGCGCATGCTGCGGGATCCGAAGTCGAGCGCGCTGATTGACAACTTCGCAGGCCAATGGCTGGAACTGCGGCGGCTCGAATCCGCCGTTCCGGATCGCGACAAGTTCCCGCAGTTCGAGGAGTACCTGCGGATCTCCATGCGCAAGGAGACAGAGCTCTTTTTCCAAAATATGATGCGCGAGGACAGGCCGATCCTCGTCCTGCTCGACGCCAAGTACAGCTTCCTGAACCAGCGGTTGGCGGAGTTTTACGGGATCAAGGGCGTGGACGGACCGGAATTCCGCAAGGTGGATCTGGCGGGAACTCGTCGCGGGGGCATTCTGACCCAGGCGAGCGTGCTGACGGTTTCCAGCTATGCCACGCGCACGTCGCCGGTGCTGCGCGGCAAGTGGGTGCTGGAAAATCTTCTGAACGCCCCGCCCCCGCCGCCTCCGCCAAACGTGCCGCCGCTGGAAGAGGCGAAGGCGGGCACGTCGGCGTCTTTGCGGCAAGTTATGGAGACCCACCGCGCCAACGCCCTCTGCGCGTCGTGCCACTCGAAGATGGATCCGCTGGGTTTCGGGCTCGAGAACTTCAACGCCATCGGCGAATGGCGCGACAAGGACGGCCAGTTCCCCATCGATTCCTCCGGCGTGCTGCCCGACGGTCGCGCGTTCCAAGGGTCCGACCAGCTCAAGGCGATCCTGCTTCAGAACAAGGACGCCTTCGCCGACTGCATCACCGAAAAGATGCTCACCTACGCACTGGGGCGCGGCATCGAGCGCTTCGACCGACCCGCGGTCAAAGAAATCACCGCGAAGCTGGCCGCCGGAGACTATAAATTTTCTACACTGGTAACGGGCATCGTCGAGAGCCTGCCGTTTCAACAAAGGCGTTCCAAATGATCATCACCAAGAAGCACCTGTCTCGCCGGACCCTGTTGCGGGGTTTCGGGACCACCCTCGCGCTCCCTCTGCTGGACGCCATGGTCCCGGCGTTCGGCGCGACAACCAACGGGGCGGTTGCAGCACCGACGCGCCTCGCGTTCACCTACATTCCGAACGGCGTGAACTACGCGCATTGGCGGCCGGTCGGCGAGGGCGCGGGCTACCAGATGAGCCGCATTCTGAAGCCTTTGGAAAAGTTCCGCGAGGACATGCTGGTGTTGACCGGCCTCGACATCCACAACGGCAACGCGCTGGGCGACGGCGGCGGCGACCATGCGCGCGCCGGGGCGTCGTACCTGACCGGCGTCCACTGCAAGAAGACTATCGGGGCTGACATCCACGGCGGCGTTTCGGCGGACCAGATCGCGGCCCAGGCGCAGAAGACGCGGCTGACGTCGTTGGAGCTGGGCTGCGAGGATTCGAGGACGGTCGGCAACTGTGATTCCGGGTTCAGCTGCGCGTATACGAACAGTATTTCGTGGCGCAATCCGACGATGCCGATGCCGCCGGAGACCAACCCTCGGGTGGTGTTCGAGCGCTTGTTCGGCACGGATAATTTGAAAGTCGACGAGGCGACGAAGGCGCGGCGGACGCTGCTGCGGACCAGCATATTGGATGTGGTCGGGGAGCGCAGCAAGCAGTTGATGGGCGAAGTGGGGCCGTCTGACCGGCGCAAGCTCGACGAATACATGACGGGCGTGCGCGAGGTGGAGCGGCGCATCCAGATGTCGGAGACGGACGCCAGCAAGTTCAGGCCGGGGATTGAGGCGCCTGCGGGCGTACCGGTGGAGTTCTCGGAATACGCGAAGTTGATGTTCGACCTGCAGATTCTGGCGTTCCAGGCGGACCTGACGCGCGTTTCGACGTTCATGATCGGGCGCGAGGGCAGCGTGCGGACATACGGGGAGATCGGCGTGCCGGACCCGCACCACCCGATCACGCACCACCAGAACAAGCCGGATTTCCTCGAGAAGGTGGCCAAGATCAACGAGTTCCACACGCAGCTGTACGCTTACTACCTCGACCGGATGAAGGCGACGCAGGATGGCGACGGGAGCTTGTTCGACCACTCGATGCTGGTCTACGGCGGGGGGCTGTGCGACCCCAACCGGCATCAGCACGAGAATGTTCCGACGCTGGTACTGGGCAAGGGGAACGGGAAGCTGAAGGGCGGTCGGCATGTGGTGTATCCGAACGGGACTCCGCTGACGAATTTGTATATGGCGTTGCTGGACCATATGGAGGTGCGGCCGGAATCGATTGGGGATAGCACGGGGAAGTTGGCGCAGTTGGCGTTGTAGGGGGTTGGCGATCACTTGGGCGCGCTCCTTGACTCCTCGCTATTCCCTCGTATAATGAGTACGTGGCGTATGCGCTACGGAAAGGAGTGCCAATGACTGCGGAAGACATCATGAACTTGCTGCTCTTGGATTCAGATGGCAGGTAGCGTCAGGCTGAGGCAGAACATATGGTTCGAATCCAACTTGATCTACCAGACGATCAGGTAGCAGAACTCGACAGTCTGATGGAGGAAACGCGCATCACCACGCGGAAAGACCTATTCAACAACGCGCTCACGCTGTTCATGTGGGCCGTAAAGGCAAAAAAAGCTGGAAGGATTATAGCTTCTGTCGACGATGAGCATCGCGTCCGAGAACTCGTGATGCCATCAATCGAAAACGTAGCGGCGCTTCCCCTCCAAAAAGTCTGACCGTTCGCCTACTTGCAACGGTCCGGGATCGCTTGGCCGTGGTCCCGGTCCGAGATCGCAGTTCCAAGGAGCCTTGTGCGATTTCTTCGTCCAGCAAGCACTAGCCGCCATCGCCGTCTTTGCCGCAACGTTCCTCATCCTCACTTGGTACCTCCAGCTTCAGGCGCTCGCAGCCGCGTTTGCTGCCGGACTGTCGGCAATTGGTACGCTGCTGGCATCAATCCTAACGCTGTTGGAAGCGACCTTGAGAGTTGACAAGCTACACATCGATATCGACCGACTCAAGACGATGTCAGGCTTCGAACTCGACAAATTGAAACTGGAAATCGAGAAGTTGCGGACCGAAACCCAGCGCTTGGCACGCCGCGAATCCGACGAGACCCGCCGCATCCAGAGTCCCACCATCGAAGAGATGGATCGTGTCGGCCTGAATCCGATTTCGTTCGTATCACGGACGCGAGAAGAACACCTGCCCGGCAGGTAAGCGCCCACTCTTTCACCAATCCGAAGCGCCCTCTGAAATAATGGTGGCTGCCATGCTGCCAGAAGCCAAGCCCGGTCACCGCGCACCCAAGAGTTTCCTGATCGATCCCGTTGCGCTCGAGAAGGCCTACTACGAAAACAAGCCCGACCTCTCGAAGCCGACCCAGTTGGTCTCCTTCGGCACCAGCGGCCACCGGGGCACCGCCACCGATGGCACCTTCACCGAACAGCACATCCTAGCCACCACCCAGGCGATTTGCGAGTACCGGACACTCGCCAAGACCACAGGCCCCCTCTTCATGGGCAAGGACACGCACGCTCTTTCGGCCCCCGCGCAGCGCACCGCGCTCGAGGTGCTGGCCGCCAACGGGGTCGAGACCGTCATCCAGTCGAACGACGGCTTCGCGCCGACGCCCGCCATCTCACATGCCATCCTCGGCTGGAACCGCGATCATACCGCCTTCGCCGACGGCATCGTCATCACGCCCTCGCACAATCCACCCCAGGACGGCGGCTTCAAGTACAACCCGACCAACGGGGGGCCCGCCGACACCGACGTCACAGGCTGGATCCAGCGCCGCGCCAACGGCCTCCTGCGCGATGGGCTGAAGGACGTCAAGCGCCTCTCCCACGCGAAGGCGCTGGCCGCCCCGACGACCCGCACCCGTGACTACACCCGCGCCTACGTCGAGGACCTAGCCAACATCATCGACATGAAGGCGATCCGGTCGTCGGGCGTCCGCATCGGCGTGGATCCGCTGGGTGGCGCGTCGGTCGGCTATTGGGAGCCGATTGCCGACCAGTACGGACTCAACCTCACGGTTGTGAACAAGGCCGTCGATCCGACCTTCTCATTCATGACGCTGGACCACGACCTGAAGATCCGTATGGACTGCTCCAGTCCCTACGCGATGGCCAGCCTCGTGGGGTTGAAGGACGACTACGATATCGCGTTCGGCAGTGATCCCGACGCCGACCGGCACGGGATCGTGACCCCTTCCGAGGGCCTGCTCAACCCCAACCACTATCTGGCGGTGGCGATTGAGTATTTGCTGGGGCATCGTCAGGGTTGGCCGACGTCGGCGGTGGTGGGGAAGACGCTGGTCAGCAGCCGGTTGATCGACAAGGTTGTGGCGAGCCTCGGGCGCACGCTGTGGGAAGTGCCAGTGGGTTTCAAGTGGTTTGTGGAGAGGTTGTTCGATGGAACCTGCGTGTTCGGCGGCGAGGAGAGCGCCGGGGCCAGCTTCCTGCGTCGTGACGGACGCGTCTGGAGCACGGACAAGGACGGCCTGATCCTGGGGTTGCTGGCCGCGGAAATCACGGCTGTGACGGGCAAAGACCCCGGCCTGCACTACCGCAGTCTGACGCAGCGCTTCGGAACGCCGTACTATAAGCGCGTCGACACCCCGACGACACCCGAGGAGAAGGCCGCGTTCAGCAAGCTCACGCCGGAGTCGGTCACCGACGAATTCCTGGCTGGCGACAAAATCACGGAACGGCTGGTGAGGGCACCGGGCAACAACGCCCTCATTGGCGGCCTGAAGGTGGAGACGGCTGCGGGGTGGTTCGCCGCCCGCCCGTCTGGGACGGAGAACATCTACAAGTTGTACGCCGAAAGCCTGACCAGCGCCGCCCACTTGGAGCAAATCCTTGCTGAAGCCGGCTCGCTGGTTTCGCGGGCTCTGGCGGCGTAGGGCGAACGGCTACGCTCCCTAGCGGTCGCGGCTCGGAAACATTTTCGGTGATTCCACGGTACTTGCCGAGCCGCGACCGCCAGGGAGCGTTTCTTGCGGAACCGCTCTACGCGTCCTCGTCCTTGTACATGTACTTGATGTTGCTCTTGTAGAGCAGGAGGTTCGGCTCGTCGATGCGGTTGAACTTCAGGCAGCCGCGGTCGTACCACTCGATTACGCCCTTCAACTTTTCGCCGTCCTTCAGCGTGATGACCATCGGGGTCTTCGATTGCATCTGCTTGACATAGTAGAAGTTCTCGGCGTTGGTCTGGTCGGGCGGCACCGGTCGCTTCTGGGCGGCGGCTTTACGGGGTGGCTCCATTTTCTCCTTGACTTCGTTGAACGACGGTCGGATCAGTTTCCGATTGGTGGGTTCCACGGGCATTCCTTTCTGCACGGGGAAGCGTTAGCTGTTCAGGCACGGGTTGGCGGTGTTGAAGCCAGCGTTGCAGCAGAAGCGAGCAGGGATGCTTCCAGCCTTTTTATCATTGATATCACACTTGTTTTACTCGGGCCGAAAAGTTTGCTGTTCCAGATGGAATCGTTACTTGGTTACAGGACGACCCGTTCGTCGCCTTCGCGCCGCGTGACGTGCTCGCGGTCAAGGTACTCGACGAGCGGAATCGCGTACTTGCGTGACACCCCGGTCCAGTCCTTGAAGTCCGGTATCGCGAACCGGCGTCCACGCTGCCCGGCCATCAGTTGACGAAGCGCCGCAATGGCGGTACGGTGCAGCACCAGGTCTTCGGAAATGCGCTCCAACCGCTTCTCCCGCAATAGAATCTGCAGGATGGCTCGGGCGCGGGCCGGTTCGAGGCCTGAAGCCTTGAGGACGTCCTGCACCCCCGGCGCCGCCAGTCCCGCCGTTTCGAACGCGGTGTCGATCCTGCGGCGAGCTTCCTCCTCGTCGATCTGCAGGACGACCTTGTGGTTCTTGAGCCGCACATATTCGCCCTCTCGAATGACGTCCGGAGCAGCGGCCAAGAGGTGTTCGAAGATCTCGGGAGCTGCGTCGGGGACGATGCGGCCCTTCAGGTCCTGCTTGTGGAAGCCGGGCAGCAACGGGTGGTCCTTGTGGAACTGGCGGACCGCCGTCGTAAGTTCGCGCGAGGCGTCCGCAACCCGGTCGGCGGCGATGCGCCATTTGCCGACGGAGTGGAGCGCGGGAGTGGCGGGCAGATCCTTGAGTCCGGTAAGTCGGACGAGATCGGCCTCGGTCCGGCCGTCCGGTTGTTCGCGGACCAACAATTCCACCCTCTCTCGCGGCGTGCCGTTGAGCAGGGTCTCCAGGCGCGGGGCGAAGTCGTCTCCCCGGCGGTACTTGCGCCCGGAAATGTCGGCCACGATGCCGCCGCCGATGGTCACCACAGGCGAGAACATGCGAATGATGAAGCGGTCGCCCGGCAGCACCAGCGCCGAATCGCGCAACACCAGCCGTACCCACGCGGAATTTCCCGGTTGCAGGGCGGGGCTGCGGTCCAGCAACCTCACCTCGGCCTCGATTTCGGCGGATCCCAAGTGCAGGTGGACAGGCGCTTCGTGTTTCAACGGCTTGGCGGAGGCCAGAAGGTCGAGTCTTGCATCGAAGGTTGTGACGGCGGCGAAGCGGCCCGGCGCGGCAAGCACCATGCCGCGGGCGAGGTCGCCGGGATCGATGTCGGCCAGATTGACGGCCGTACGCTCACCGGCACGGGCGCGGTCGGTCTGTTCCCCGTAGACCTGCAGGCCGCGGACCCGCAGACGGCGGCCCGACGGATGCAGTTCGACTTCCTCCTCGCGCTGGACCGTGCCCGAAACCAGCGTCCCGGTGACTACGGTGCCGAAACCGCGCATGGAAAACGCCCGGTCAATGGGCAGGCGGAATAGCCCCCCGGCGCTCTTCTCGCGGGCTTGGCGGGCGGCGGTTTCCAGCGCCTTTCGGAGTTCGTCCAACCCCTGGCCGGTGACGGAACTGACGGCGATCTTCGGGGCGTTTTCGAGGAACGATCCCGCGACAAAATCGTCCACCTCCATGCGCACCAGGTCCACCAGATCCGGGTCTGACATGTCTGCCTTGGTGAGGGCGACCACGCCGGATTGCACGCCCAGCATGCGGCAGATTTCGAAATGCTCGCGGGTCTGGGGCTTGATCGATTCGTCCGCCGCCACCACGAAGAGCACGATGTCGATTCCGGCTGCCCCGGCCAGCATGTTGCGGACGAAGCGCTCGTGACCGGGGACGTCGATGAAGCCCAGTTGGATGTCGTCGGCGAGGCGCAGGTGGGCGAAGCCGAGGTCGATGGTGATGCCGCGGCGCTTCTCCTCGGCCAGGCGGTCGGCGTCGGTGCCGGTGAGCGCCTTCACCAGCGACGTTTTGCCATGGTCGATGTGGCCGGCGGTACCGACGATAATGTTCTTTAGGCCTTTCATGCCGCCGCTTTCATCGTACATACTAGGGGTACCGTTGGTGTGCTTGCTCACGGGGTCGCTGGTGTATTGCGTGCTGGCGATGCTGGGGGCGAGGTCGTATTTGCGTGCCAAGGCGGTGCCGTTGGAGGTGTGGCCGCCCGTAACGGTGATGCGGCCGTTGGCCGGTGCGGAGGACAACACGGAGGCCAACCTGCGCAGCCTGTTTTCCCAGGACTACCCCGATTTAGAGGTTCTGCTCTCGGTCCACACGCCGGATGACCCTGCGGCGGCGGTGGCGCGGCGCGTGATGGCGACGTTTCCGGGCGTACGGTCGCGACTGGTGGTGGCGGGCATTTCGCCAATGCCGAACGCGAAGGTCTGGAGCCTGCGCGCGTTGATGCTGGAGGCGCGGCACGAAAACCTACTCATGTCCGACAGCGACGTCCGGCTGGATCCCGACTGCCTGCGTGGCGTGGTGGAGGAGTTGTCGCAGCCGGGGGTGGCCTTGGTGACGTGTCCGTACCGGGCGGTCGGCGGGCCGAAATTCTGGTCGCGGGTGGAGGCGCTGGGGCTCAATACGGACTTCCTGGCTGGCATGCTGACGCAGCGGTACCTGAACGGCATGGATTTCGCCATCGGGCCGACCATCGCCACGCGGCAGGGCGAGCTCGAGGCAATCGGCGGCTTGGCGCACTTGCAGCGGTATCTCGCCGAGGATTTCGTCATGGGTAACATGATGTTCGAACGCGGGCGCAAGGTGATCCTGTCGCGACACGTGGTGGAGCACCATATCGGCAACGACGATTTCCTGAAGAACTGGCGGCACAGGCTGCGTTGGGCGCGGAGCACGCGGCGGTCGAGGCCCTGGGGATATGTCGGGGAGCTTTTCACCAAGCCGGTGGCACTGGCTTTGTTTTGTTGCGCGGCGGTGCCCTCGCTGTGGCCGGTGCTGCTCTTGACCGTGGCGGTCCGGGCGCTGGTGGCGTGGAACACGGCGGTGCGAATCTTGAAGGACCCGGCTATCGCGCGCTACTGGTGGCTTCTGCCTGTGGAAGACTTGGCAACGTTCGCCACGTGGGCGCTGGGATTCTTTGGAAAGACGATCCAGTGGCGGGGCCGGGACTTGATCCTCGCCCGCGACGGGAGTTTTGAGATGCCTGCGCCTATGGTGGACTGATCGAAACCCTAGACGGATCTATTGATCCCAAGCATCTCGATTTGCTTTTCGAGGTCTTGGAACGCGGGCAACTCCAATAGAGGCGAGTAGTCGTCGATGTAGTCCGCGATCCTCCTCACCCGGTCATGAACCGGGAATCGGGACCGCCTCCGCATGTTCAGGTCGCTGGCTTCCAGCAGTGCGCTATGCAACACCTGCTTGGGGTCCACCAAGCTTTCTATCTTCGTGCTTGGAGGAAGCTGAAGAGGATTTTTTCCGTTCGGGTTGCCAGCCGCCCGGCGGATGGCCCGCTCGTCGAAAAGGAGCCAAGCCTCTGTCATTCGAACGGGAATCACGGGTATGTGGCGGGTTCCCACCGAGCGGATTGCTGTGGCGATCTCACGCTTGCGGTCTGAAACCGATTGCGCCTCAGCATCGCGATGGATGAAGAGAACGTCGCACGGGTAGTATTCAAGAACATCGACAATCCTTTCGCCCAGATCGCGAGCCTGGGGCAATCGGTACTTGTCGGCCAGTTGGGCCTCGACCTCGCCAACGCCGCGTCTCGCCAGCAACCAAGTGATGATCGGAATCAGGACGGCATCGGATGTTCCGTCCGCCAGCAGCGTGTATTTCACCGGTAGCGCCTCATGCGTGAAGGTCGAATAGCGGCAGCACTCTTTTCACCTCGGGGCGATCAACCAAGCGCCGCGACCGCCCCCCAGCGTCGGAGGAATCGCGCGCCGGAACCGGATTCAAATATGGGAGGAGCTGCCCCATGTGACCGGCGACCATGCTCCCCGACTTGGCGCGCCACGAACGGGGCATGCAGCCGAGACGCAATGTCTTGGCGGGAACCGGATACCCTTGATAGACGGTTTCAGCCACCACCAAATCTTCCGGATCAATGTACTGGACCACCGCAGGCGAGTGGGTGTTGATGATTACCTGCCGCATGTGGCCCGGCTCGTCGGCCTCATTGGCAGGATCGAATGCCAAATCCTTCAACAGGCGGATGATCGCGGGGATCCGCGCCGGGTGGATGCCGTTCTCCGGCTCCTCCAAACATAAAACGCCCCCTGACTCCGTGTCCAAGGCGAGCACTGCCAGCGCCAGGAATCGCAGCGTACCGTCCGACAGCGCTCGCGCTGGAAACTGTGTCTGCCCTTTATCCGTTGCGTAGATAGTAAGGAGCTGGCGCGGTTCATCGCGGTCCACGTGCACGGCCCGCACTTCGTCGATCAATTCGGCGAGCCGGTTCGCGACCTCGGCGTAGATTGCCTCTGGATCCGCTCCGGTATGATGAGCCAACCGATAGAGCGTGGCGGGCAGATGCGAACCGGCGCTGCCGAGATAGGGCTGCGCGTCGAAACGGTCCGGTTCCCGCAGGGACGACGGCTCCAATTGGAGGAGCCGCCACGACTGCATCTCCCTTCGTGCCAGTGTGGCCGTCGGTGACTCGGCAGCATTTGCTCTTGAAAGCACGGTCCGCGGCAGGTTTGCGGCGCTCAACTTCTGGGGTTTTCCGCTGCTGCCGCCGTCCTGGTGGACGTTGATCACTCGATCAGCCCCCTCGCCCTTGGTTGAAATAAAGAAGGGCGTCCTCCGCTCGTTCTTTAGGACCGAGTCCTTCCAAGCCTTGGAAGGATGGAACGATAACTGCTTGCCCGCCTGACCCAGAGTGATGTGTTTGAGTTCCTCCGTGACCAATTCAAGCGACCCAAGTGCTCTCATGCCATTGTCAGTCCGGTGCCGGAGCTTCAAGGTATATTCCACGAAGGTGCTACTGGCCTTAGCCTTCTGGCCAAGATCGTCTACACCTTCCTTGGGGATGATCATCTCCACCTGAAATGTCATCTCCTCGGCGAAGTGTCCCCCCACGTGTTGGAACAAGCCTAGGATGTCGCCCGTTCTCGCACCTTGGTCGCGGACGGAGAGCGCGGCGTCGACTAGAGTCTTTTCCGTCAGTGCGCCCAGAAAGACAATGGCATCCAGCAGGTTGGACTTGCCCACGCCGTTTGCCCCGGCGATGCACGTGAATGGCCCGAAACTCACGTCCACGCCCGACAGGTTCTTGAAACCGGAAACGCGGAGTCTGGTCAGCATGACTTTACTAGATTATCGCCCGGCCGCACTCAAGAACGTAGTCCGCCCGCCGGGATTTCGTGGCACCCATGGGTTCAGCAATTCAAACGCCTGAACTGCGAGAATGGCCTTATGGCATTCCCACTCATCTCGCGCACGCTCGCGACGGCGGCCACCTTCTGCGGACTCCTCTCCGCCCAGACCAACTGGTTCCAGCCCGCGCTACTCCAACAACCAACCGTGGCCAAGGCCCTAGCCTCCGTGGACGCCCGTTCCGCTGGCATCGTCGACGACTGGGTCCATTTGGTGGAAATCCCCGGACCGTCCGGCAAGGAGCAGGTGCGCGCGCAGTTTATCCGCGCCGAAATGGAAAAGCTCGGCCTGCACGACATCCGGGTGGACGATATCTCCAACGTCTCCGGCGTCCGCAAGGGCACCGGCGGCGGCCCGACCATCGTCTTCGCGGCCCACACGGACACAGTCTTCCCCGAGGGCACCCCGATCCACGTCAAGCGCGAGGGCAACACGCTGACCGCACCCGGCGTGGGCGACGATACGGCGAACCTGATGGCAACGCTCGAGATGTTCCGGGCTCTGAACCGGGGTGGCGTGCAGACGAAGGGCGATCTGATCTTCCTCGCCTCGGTGCAGGAGGAAGTGGGGTTGCTCGGGGCCAAGCACTGGCTGGAAACCTCCGGCTACAAGCCCGACATGTTCGTGGCCGTTGACCTTTCAGCCAACCAAGTCTGGTACGGGGCGCTGCGCATCAGCCAGTTCAAGTTCTTCTACACGTCGCCCGGCGCTCACACGATGGAAAGCCGGGGCGCACCCAGTCCGGCGAAAGCGGTGGCGCAGGCGATCAACGCCATGTACGAGATCCCGCTGCCGCCCGCCGAGAAAGGCCTCGACTCGTTCAAGCTACCGGTCCTCAACGTGGGGATGATCGGCGGCGGCACGGTGTTCAACGCGATCCCGCGCGAGGCGTGGTTCACGGTCGATCTGCGGTCGCTCGACAACTCGACGCAGGACAAGCTGGAAACCGCCGTGGTCTCGACCGCGAAAGGGATCGGCGAAAAGGAGGGCGTCGGATTCCGGATGGAATCGAAGGTCATGGCCGACTACTCCAAGGCCAAACCGCGCGCCGAGCGCCTTAATTTGCCGGTTGTACAGACGGCGGTCGGGACGTCGAATTACTTCCGAAAGCCGGGCAGTCCCGAAATCCAGCCGATGGACGTGGGCTCGACGGACGCCAACATCGCGGTCAGCATGGGTATTCCGGCGGTTGCCGTGGGAGCCGCGAGGGAGTTCTTCCCGCACCGGCTGGAGGAATACGCGGAGGCCGACAGCATTGTTCCGGGCATCAAGTCGTTGCTGGCGCTGGCCGTGTCGCTGTCGAATCATTGATTGCCCTGCCGATTGATTGACTTTGGCCGCCAAACCGGATAGACATGAGTCTATGCGCTGCCTCCCGCTCCTTGCCTTGATCGTGACAGGGCTGTCCGCCCAGACCTACCAGCCGACCTGGGAGTCCGTAGACAAGCGGCCCACGCCATCATGGTTCACCGACGCGAAATTCGGCATCTTCATCCACTGGGGCGTCTACTCGGTGCCCGCCTACGCTCCCGTAATCCCCGGCAAGCTCGCGTATGCCGAGTGGTATTGGAACGCCATGACCAACGGTCGGGACAACCCGAAGGCGACCGGCATCCAGACCGGTACCTGGGCATACCAGAAGTCGCAATACGGGGCCGACACGCCGTACCAGAATTTCGCCCCGCAGTTCCGCGCCGAGCTGTACGATCCGGCGCATTGGGCGGACGTTTTCGAGCGTTCCGGGGCCAAGTACGTGGTGCTGACGTCGAAGCACCACGAGGGTTTCGCGCTGTGGCCCAGCGCAGAGGCTTCGAAGACTTGGGGGCGTCCGTGGAATGCCGTCGATACAGGTCCCAAGCGCGACATCCTGGGGGATCTGACCAACGCGGTCCGCACCAAGGGCCTCAAGATGGGCTTCTACTACTCGCTCTACGAGTGGTACAACCCGCTTTGGCTCTCCGACAAGCCCCGCTACATCCGGGAACACATGACGCCGCAGTTCAAGGATTTGGTGACGCGCTACAAGCCGTCGCTGATCTTCGCCGATGGCGAGTGGGATCTTCCATCGGCCGATTGGGGGTCGCCGGCATTGCTATCTTGGCTGTTCAACGAATCGCCCTCGAAGGACGACGTGGTGGTCAACGACCGCTGGGGCAAGGATTCGCGCCACAAACACGGCGGCTACTGGACCACCGAATACACCGCCGGGGCAAGCGGCCTCGACCATCCCTGGGAAGAGAGCCGTGGCATGGGCTTCAGCTACGGCTACAACCGCGCCGAGCGGCTGGAACATTACCATTCGGGACGCGAACTGGTGTTCATGCTCGTGGACCTTGTTAGCCGGGGCGGAAACCTGCTGCTGGACATCGGGCCGAACGGCGACGGGACGATTCCCGTGGTGATGGAGGAGCGGCTGACGCAGATCGGCGAGTGGCTGAAGGTGAACGGCGACGCCATTTATGGGACCAAGCCGTGGAAGAACACCCGTCAATGGAGCGCGGGCCAGGTTCCGGGCCAGGACTACAACAAGCAGTTCGAGGCTGCGTACGACATCACCAAGCTGACCGAGAAGCCGTCGGGCGGCAAGGCGGGGATCGAGGCATTCTTCACGGCCAAGGGGCAGGATGTTTACGCGATCCTGCCGCACTGGACTGCGGGGAAGTTCACCGTGAAGGATGTGGGGACGGTGAAGTCTGTGACGCTGCTGGGGGATTCGGCACCGCTAAAGTTCCAGGCGGCGAACGGCGGAGTGACGGTGGACTTGCCCACGATGCCGGAGGGGTTGATGCGGCAACCGGCCTGGGTGTTGAAGCTGACGCGGTAGGGAACGATCTAGTCGTGCAGGAGCCCAGTCCACGCCCATCAGCAGCGTGTCGGCAAAGATCGATTTCGCCGAGCCGCGACCGCGAAGGAGCGTTTGTTCGGGGACCGAGATACGCCGTGGCCAGGCCAACTGCCATTTCCATGTTCAAACGCCCTTGGGCCAAATCGTCCCCAGCACCCGGAGCGCGTTCCCGCCAAGGATCGCCCGGATATCCCCGTCGCTGTAGCCGCGCCGGATCAGGCCCTCGGTGAGGTCGAACATGCGCTTGGGGTGGTCGAGGCCGGTCACCGCAACGTGGTCTGGCGCGTCCACATGGTATCCGTAGCGCTCGAAATTGGGCTGCGATCCCCATTACGTCCCCGGTCTTGGCGCGCAGCAGGTTGGGCATGAGCGCCCGGCAGGTGGCATGGGTGAACAGGACCGGCTTGCGGGCCGCCTCCAGCGCGTCGAGGGTGGTCTGGTCGCCGCAATGGGAGATGTCAACGGCCATACCGACCTCCTCCATCCGCTTCATGATCGACGACCCGAAAACCGAAAGGCCGCCGTCGCGCCGCTCCAGAAAGCCGCTGCCGATCCGGTTGTTGAAGTTGTACGTCAGTTGCGAGATCCGCTGTCCGAGGCCGAAGAACTCGTTCACGTCGGCGGGCGAACGGAAGTGGGTCGATTCCTGGAGCGTCAGCATGACGCCGACTCGACGGGCCTGCTTGGCGCGTTGGATGTCCTCCAGGCTGCCGATCCGCTGCAGCAGGTCGGGATGGGCGGCGAGGAAGCCGTTCCAGCGAGCGAAAAAGCGCAGGGCGTCCTCGTAGTTGCCGCTTCCCGCACCGAGCGAGAATACGTTGATGCCGGACGCGAGGTACGGGGCGGCGTCGGCGGCAGTGAAGGTCTCGGGCCTCTGGAGCCAGCGTTCGATCCGGGGCGGTTTCTCGGCGAAGTCCTCGAAGCGGAACTGGTTGAGAAGGTCCACCACGGGCGATTCTTCCAGCAGCCGGATCGCCCGCGCGGAGTAGGTCTGCGGAGATTGCGCGAACAAGGGGAAACGACCGCGAAGAACGGCGGTACCGAATAGCCCGAGGCCGGTCCGCCTAGTGAGGGAGCCCATGCCCGACACATTAGCACGCGAGATACAGATCTATTGCTGCGGTTCCCCGACCCCCACCTTGGCCGCGCCCTTAACCAGCGCCTCCCAGGTGCCGTCGGGAATCGGAATCCCCTCCGCCAGCCTTTTCCGCCGCGTCCGCAGCTCCGGCTCGTTGGCTACAAGCACCTCGTCGTACCCGACCGCCGGTTTTGCCGACTTCACATGCCCGATGAGCCAATCGATGCGCTCCGAAAACTCCGGCTGCATGCGCCGCACGTCGATCGCCATGTACAGCTGGCTCGTCCGGAAGCGCTTCCCTCGCGTCCGCAGGCCGCCCAGCTCGGTGCTCATCGCGCCGCCGCTCAGCGCGCCGCAGAGGATCTCCACCATCATCGCCAGACCCGACCCCTTGTAGCCCCCCAGCGGCATCAGCAGGCCCGCGTACGCGGCCTCGGTATCGGTGGTGGGAACGCCGTCCTTGTCCATCGCCCAACCAGCCGGAATCGACGACTCCTTGTTGACGTGCGACTTGAAGATCTTGTTCGCGGCCACGGTGGTTGTGGCCATGTCGAGCAGCCACGGCTCGTTGGCGAGGCCCTCGCGCCACGGCACCGCCATGCAAATCGGATTGGTCCCGAAGCGGCCTTCGCGGCCCTGCCAAGGCGCGACAATCGGCGACGCATTGCAGAACACGAGGCCCATCTGGCCCGACGCCGCCATCTTCATCGCCCAGTAGGCCGCCGCCCCGAAGTGGTTCGACTCCCGCGCCGACACGATCCCGATGCCATACTCCGACGCCAAACGGATCGCGTGGCCAGCGCAGATGTTGGCCACCACTTGGCCCAAGCCGTTCCGCCCGTCATAGACCATGGTGGCGGCGGATTCCGACACGATCCCACCGGTCTGCGATGCATCGACGTCTCCGACCTCGATCTGTTCCAGATAGCTCGGCAGCAGGTGAATGGCGTGGGAATCGACGCCGCGCAGGCTTGCTGCGACCAGCGAATCCGCCACCAGCGCGGCATGCTCCGCGGCAACTCCCGCTGCAACCAGCACGCGTGTGGACCAATCGCGCAACTCGGGCGCGAAAACGATGGGCATCCGCTAACCGCGCAATTCCGCCGCGACTTCCGCCGCGATCCGGCGCGCCTCGTCGACCTGCCCCGGCTCTAGGCTGATGGCACCCACGCGCGCGTGCCCGCCTCCGCCGTACCGTTCGCAGATGGTCGCCAAGTTGTGGGTCGGCTCGACCGGTGCCCACGGATTCGACCCCACCGAGATCTTCGTCCGGAACGATGACGGGCTCACTGCCACCGTGTACACGCCCGACGGGAACAGGTAGTAGGGGATGAACTTGTTGTAGCCTTCCAGATCGTGCCCAGTCAGGTCGAACGTGATCACGCCCTTGGTCTCCATGGCGTTGTCCCGGATAATCCCCACCGACCGCTTGTGGCGCTCGTACAACGGGAGGAACACCTCTTGGATCTCGGGCTGCTGGATGATTTCGCCCAGCGGCATCCGGGTCATCAGGTCGATGATCCGCTGCACCGTGCCGGAGCCCTTTGATCCCTCGATGGCCAGCGTCAACTGCATCGCGGGCGCTCCCAAGTCAACGGCCGTCTTGGCATCGGGATACTGGGCACCGTCGATGATGTTGGCCCAGTGGACCAGTTCGTCGAGGTCCGGCGCGCTGAAATTCCAAAGTTCCCGCGCCTTGGTGCAGATGTAGTTGGTGCACGACTTGAACGACGGGTCGAACATTTTCCTAGGCGACGGGTTGTCTTGGAAGTGGCGCGCGTCCTCGGGCGTGAGGAAGGCGCTCTGGTGGTGGTCGAACCACCACGTCAGCCGCTCGTTGTTCGAGTACTTGAAGTCGACGATGGCGTTCTCGTCGCCGTCGAACAGCGAGTCCTCGAAGATCTGGGAGGCGCGATGGGCCATGCCGGTGTATTGAAACTCGGCGTCCGGATGGATGGCAGCGCGGATGAAACGGCTGAAAAACGCGGCCGAAGCGGCGCCGTCGAAACAGTGGTCGTGGTAGAGGACTCTTAGCCGCATTCGTAAAGGGGGGAAAACCCTCTATCTTGCCTGAACGCGAAGAAAAACGCAACTACGATTTTTCGAGCCCCTGGACCAGCTACACTAAATGACGGTCCCACCCTAGATGAAACCCCGGTTTCTGCAGGCCGCGCTCGTGGCCTTTGTCGCTGCCATAGCGGCACTTCTCTCCTATTTGATGATCTTCCGGACCCGTCCCGACACGGACGACCCGGCCGTGGCCGCGCGTCTTGCCAGTATCGCGGTCGACTTCCGGCGTGTCGTGGTTCTGGCCGACGCCATCGACGCATCGGGTGACGAAGGTGGGTCCGCGCGTCTCGCAGACGCCGGGCGGCTGATCTTCCGTCACCGCACGGAAACCATGGACTCGATCGCGGCGGCCATTGCGGAAGCCCCGTCGGGTCCCGTGACGCGCCAGCTCGCCCGCTTCATTGGCAAGGATCCTTCACTGCGCGACGCCGACAAACTCGCGTTCCTCGGTCTTGTCGAACAGGCCCAGGCTGCCAACCCCGACCCGAAAACCGAGCTTGGCGGACAGTTTCGGACCCTGCTCGACTCCGTGCAGGCCAACCAACTCTCCTATCGCGAGGAGGTGTCCAAGGTCTTCGCGGCCTTCGGGATGCG
Source organism: uncultured Acidobacteriia bacterium (assembly GCA_903907865.1). Taxonomy (GTDB): domain Bacteria; phylum Acidobacteriota; class Terriglobia; order Bryobacterales; family Bryobacteraceae; genus BOG-234. The sequence continues at coordinate 19,430 of CAIVPR010000141.1, read as the reverse complement.
CGGAGCCCCGGAAGTGCGGGAAAAGTGGTCGGCCTACGTGGCGTTCCTGAAGCTGTCGCTCTCCAGCGACAAGATCCTCGCGGAACTGGGGGATCGTCTGCCCGACGCCTACGTGCCGGATCCCACGCGCGGACCTTCGAACGAGATCTTCGGCAACGAGTTCGCCCCCAAGACCGTTGCGCTGACCTTCGACGACGGACCGCATCCCCGCTACTCCGAGCAGATCTTGGCGCTACTGCGCAAATACGGCTTGAAAGCTGTCTTCTTCGAACTGGGCACAAACCTGGGCAGTGTGAGCCCGACCGGCGACGTAAAGCTCTACCCCACCGCCGAGGTGGCCCGCAAGATCCTCGCCGACGGCCACACCATCGCCAACCACACCTATTCGCACCGCGTGTTGCCCAAGCTCCCCGAAGCCGAGCGAGCCACCGAGATTGACCGGACCGACGTCCTGCTCGCCAAGATCTCCGGCCAGCCGACCCAGTTGTTCCGCGCTCCCTACGGGGCCCGCAACAAGGAGATTCTCGACAAGGTAAGTTCCGACGGCCTGAAATCCGTGATGTGGACCATCGATTCGCTCGACTGGGCCGACCCGATCCCAGAGTCCATCGCCCAGCGCGTGTTCAAGGCGCTTGCCGAGAAGCAGAAGGGCATCATCCTCTTCCATGACATCCACAAGCAGAGCGTGATGGCGTTGTCGCCGGTTATCGAGGAACTGCAGCGCCAGGAGTACACGTTCCTGAGCTACTCCGACGGCAAGTTCGTCAAGACCGACGCTCCTCCCAACCCCCAGCGCTCGCCGTCCCCAGACGCCGCGCTGCCCCCCGCGCCCGTGACGCAGGCGACGCCGGTTGGCCCGTCGAAGTACTACCGCGAAAGTTGGGCGGTGGTGGTCGGGATCAACGACTACCAGCGCTGGCCGAAGCTCAGGTACGCCGTTCACGACGCGACTTCGGTGCGGGACATCCTTGTCTCGAAATACGGCTTCAAGCCCGAGAACATCCGCCAATTGACCAACGCCCAAGCCACCCGACAGCACATCATGGAGGTGATCGGCGACGAGTTTTCCGACGGTCGCAAGATCAAGCGCGATGACCGGGTGTTCTTCTTCTTCGCCGGCCACGGGGCCACGCGCACCCTGGAGGACGGTCGGCAACTTGGTTTCATCGTGCCCGTCGACGCGGACCCCGAGAACTACTACTCGACCGCCATCAGCATGACGGCGTTGCGCGAGGCGTCCGATCTGATCCCCGCCAAGCACATCTATTTCGTGATGGATTCCTGCTACAGCGGCCTCGCGATGACGCGGGCTGCGGGCTCGTTCTCACGCGACACGTCTTATTTGGAGGAGATCAGCCGCCGGGCGTCGCGCCAGATTCTGACTGCGGGCGGGGCCAACCAGCAGGTGGCGGACGACGGTCCGGACGGCCATTCCGTGTTCACGTGGGCGCTGCTGCAGGGTCTCCAAGGCCAGGCGGACTTGGACGGCAACGGGGTGATCACGGCGTCGGAGCTGGGCGCATATGTGAGCCCGATCGTGTCGCAATTCGCGCGTCAGACGCCGGCAGTGGGCAATCTGGTGGGTAGCGAGGGCGGGGAATTCCTGTTCGAACTACAGCCGGAACCGCTGACTTCGATGACGAAGCAGCAGGACGGCAAAGCGATGCAGTTGAACCGGACCTTGGCGTCGTTGGAGTCGCAGATCGAGGCCAAGCAGAAGGAATTGTTGAGGTTGCAGGCGAGCATCCAGTCCGAGAGCGCGAAGCTTGCGCAGGCGCAGGGGGGGCACCCGCTGCCGCCGGTGACCGCGAAGGCGGTGGTGGACAAGTCGAAGGCGGGTCGGGCGTTCGCGCTGGACCGCAGCGGGTTGCAGCACTACCGGGCGCAACAGTATGCGGAGGCGGAGAGGGATTTCCAGGCTGCGGTCGAGCTGAAGCCGAACGACGCGGTGCTGTTGAACAACCTCGGGTTTCTGTACTACACGGTGGGCCGGTACGACGAGGCGCTGAACTATCTGAACAAGACCCTGGCGGCGGACCCCAACCGCAAGGAGGCGCACGGGAATATTGCGGAGCTACTGATGAAGCTGGGTCGGCGGGACGAGGCCCGGACGCACGCGCAGCGGTATTTGGCGTTGTATCCGAATTCGCCCAAGGCGGCGGAGTTCCAGGCTATTGTGGCGGCGGCCCCGTAGGACGATACGCTAGCGTTATGACACCTCCGACTCCCAAGAAGTTATTGGACGGCGAGTTGCACATCCGCCGGTTCCGGATGTTCGACGATTTGACGATCCCCAAGCTGGGGATGTTGAACCTGATTGTGGGGCGCAACGGTACGGGGAAGTCGTCGGTTTTGGAGGCGGTTGCGCTGCTGGCGACCAGTGGGGCCAATGATGTATTTGGAGAGATCTTGGAGGGTCGGGGAGAGAATATCCAGCGACCGGTCCTTCCTGAGTCATCGCCGCTTTTTTCGCTTGTCAACCGAGGTACGCCTATCAATCAAGGGTTCGAACTCTCAGCGGGAGGTCGGTCCCTTGTTGCAAGAGCCTTGTACGCTTTGATGCCTGACTGGCCGGACCCCAAGGTGAGAACAGCCGAATTCCCTGCGGACGACATGCAAGTTCGACTCCTTTTGGTCTGGCAGGACAACGGTCTACGGACAATCCCCTTAGACCGGCCTTTGTTTCGAGCTAGAGGGGCAGTGCCCGACGACCTTTTCCTTGGATGTGTGATGGTCGGGACAAACGGAGTGGGCATGAAAGAGTTGGCCGCTCTATGGGACAGAGTGAATCTCACCGACCTTGAAGATCGGATCAACCGGCTGATTGGGGAATGTTTCCCAGAGGTTGAGCGGGTGTCTGTGTCAATTTCGGATGGCAGTGCGGTAGCCAAGGTCCGTGGAGTCAAGCGCCCCGTCACGCTGAAGAGTCTTGGGGAAGGTGCCAGCCGCCTGTTCTCATTGGCGCTTGCCGCCGCCAACGCCCACGACGGGGTGCTGCTGATTGACGAAGTCGAGATTGGCATTCACTATACCCTCCAGCTTGAGTTATGGCGCTTCCTTGCCAGCTTGTCGAAAGAGTTCAACGTCCAGATCTTCGCGACCACGCACAGCGAAGATGCTGTGAACGCTTTCGGGATCGTTCTGCACGAGGACCCTGAAAGTGACGGTCAACTGGTTCGGCTCCAAAGCAGGCGTGGCGTGATCCAAGCCGTCTCCTTCGACACGGACGAACTGGACCACGCCCGCGAATCCGGATCGGAACTCCGATAGTTCATGGCCTCGATCCCGAATCATCTATTCGTTGAGGGTGTCGACGACCGGGCCTTTGTTGACAGCATCCTGCGACAACATGGATTCAGCAAGTCCAGATTGGCGATTGAGGGGAAGTTTGCGGTCGAGTCACGCGGTCGATGCCTTCAAATCCACGTGTGCGGGGGCTTCGACAAGATTGCCCCAAAGCTGAAGGAGGAATACCGACCGGACGAGATGGACGCCATCGCAATCGTTGCGGACATGGATGCGCACTCGGAACACAGGTGGCAATCGATTGCCGGAACTCTTGCTCGTGCCGAGTTCGACTACCAAGGGCTACCCGGCGCCTTGCCTTCCGAGGGCCTTGTCCACCGCCAGCCAGGCAGTCCCACCCTCGGTGTCTGGCTCATGCCTGACAATGTCTCCGAAGGAATGACTGAGACTTTCGCCGGGCGTTTGTTGCCTGCCGACGAGCCAGCGTGGATTCACGCGACGGATGTAGTTCGCACTCTGCCGGATTCCGTCCGCAAGTTCAGGGCGGACCGCGACCATGAAAAAGCCCTCCTGCACACTTGGCTTGCGTGGCAGGAGGAACCGGGCTGTCGAACGGGGGCCGCAGTTACGAAGAGATTCCTGCTGGCCGACACGGAACCGGCATTTCGATTCATGGGCTGGATCAATCGCTGGCTCGACCTCGGTGCCGACAAATCGCAGTAGCTAATACGATTCAACACGCATCTCGCCATCAACTGCTGCATCCGCTCCCGCACCTCGGCTTGAGTGAAGTACTCGCCTCGATCCAGTGCGTCATCGCCGACGCGCACGGGCTTCGTCGATTTCCCGAACGTCGGCATCCGTACGTTCATCGTCCCACACCCCCCGCAACTCCTCGCATACAATCGTGTTGATACCAACATGATGCGGAAGCTCCCTGCCCTCCTCGCCTTCGCCGCGCTCTTGGCCGCCACCGGCCTAGCCGCGAAGAAGAAATCCCCCGCCACCGCCCCCGGCACCCCGACGCCCGCCACCCCGGCCATCCCCCAGCTCACCGCCGACCAGAAAATCGTCCACGCCCTCGACCGCCTCGCCTTCGGTGCCCGCCCCGGCGACGCCGAAGCCATCGCCAAGACCGGCCTCGACGCTTGGATCGACCAGCAACTCCACCCCGAAACCATCGCCGAAAACCCGGTCCTCGAAGCCAAGCTGGCCCCGCTCGAAACCCTCCGCATGTCCACCAAAGACATGCTGCAGCACTATCCCAGCCAGCAGATGCTCAAGGCCATGATCGACGGTCGACTCCCGCTGCCCGAAGATCCTCAGGCCAAGGCCGCAGCCAACGCCGCCATGGCCCGCTTCGCCAAAACCCAGAAGGCGAATATCCTGGGTGTAGGAGAAAAAGGTGACGAGGCCAAGTCCAACGGCCCGCAGGACCAACGCGCCGCCATCGAGAAGCTCCCCCTGACGGATCAACAGAAACAGACCCTGCGCTCCGGCACGCGCGAACAGCGGGTATCGCTGCTGACATCCCTGTCCACCGAACAACTCCTCGACGTCATCGACGCCCTCCCCGGTTCCATGCAAGGCGGCATCGCCGCCCAGATGCCCCCCGCCGTGCGCCGCCACATCCAGATCCTCCGCAGCCCGCAGCAGGTCGTCAACCAGGACCTGATCGAGGCCAAGCTCTACCGCGCCACCTACAGCAACCGCCAACTCGAAGAAGTGCTGACCGACTTCTGGTTCAACCACTTCAACGTCTTCCTCGACAAGGGTGCCGACCGCTTCCAGGCCACGGCTTACGAACGCGACGCCATCCGCCCCCATGTGCTCGGCAAGTTCAAGGACCTACTCCTCGCCACCGCCCAGAGCCCGGCCATGATGTTCTACCTCGACAACTGGCAGTCGATGGGCGTCGAGTCCCCCGCCAACAAGCGCAACGGCAAGAAGCAGGGGCTGAACGAAAATTATGGGCGCGAACTGATGGAACTACACACCCTCGGCGTTGATGGCGGCTACACCCAGGCCGACGTCACCGAAGTCGCGCGCTGCTTCACCGGCTGGACCATCATCCAACCCCAGCGCGGCGGGGGCTTCGCGTTCGAGGCCCGCATGCACGATCCCGGCGAGAAGCACGTTCTCGGTGTCACCATCCCTGCTGGTGGTGGCAAGGGGGACGGCCTCAAGGTGCTCGACATCCTGCTCCACCACCCCGCAACCGCCCACTTCATCTCCAAGAAGCTGGCCACCCGTTTCGTCTCCGACAACCCTTCCGAGGCCCTCGTCGCCAAGATGGCCAAAACCTTCACCGCGACCGACGGCGACATCCGCGAGACCCTCAAGACCATGCTGGGTTCCGACGAATTTTGGGCAGCCGACAATTTCCGCTCCAAGGTGAAGTCGCCGCTGGAAATGGTGGTCAGCGCGCTCCGTGCGGTGGACGCCGACATGGACAACCCGCAACAGGTTATCGGCCTGATGACGAATCTCGGCGAGCCTCTCTACCGCAAGCAGGAACCGACCGGCTATTCCAACACCGGTGCCGATTGGATGAACTCGGCCTCGCTCGTGGCCCGCATGAACTTCGCGTCCGGCCTCGCACAGGGCCGCCTCAACGGCATCAAGGTCGACCCCGCCCGCTTCAACGGCGCAGCTGACCAAATCGAACGCTCCATCCTGCTCACCGACCCCACCGAGGACGCCAAACGCGCCATCCAAGCCGGTTTCGACGCCCAACCGCAAATGCGTCCCGACCGTATCGGCCCCGCAATCGCCGGACTGACCCTCGGCTCCCCCGACTTCCAACGCCGCTAACACTCCAAGGACCCACCGACATGGCACTCTCCAGAAGAATCTTCCTCCGCGGCTCCGCAGTGACGATGGTCGGCGCGGGCGCTGCCCCGCTCTGGCTCCAACGGGCGGCGTTGGCCGCCGAAAATACCGGCAAACGCAAGAAGGTCCTCGTGGCCATCTTCCAACGCGGAGCGGCCGACGGCCTCAACATCGTCGTCCCCCACGGCGATCCCAGCTACTACAGCCTTCGACCGTCCATCGCGGTGCCGCGCCCGAACGCCGCCAAGCAGGCCGACACCGCAGTCGATCTCGATGGCTTCTTCGGCCTCCACCCGGCGCTTTCGCCGCTGAAACCCATCTGGGACCGGAACCAGTTGGCCATCGTCCACGCCGCCGGCTCGCCCGACCCGACGCGCTCCCACTTCGACGCCCAAGACTACATGGAGTCCGGCACGCCAGGCCTAAAGGCGACCGCCGACGGCTGGCTCAACCGCGCCCTGCCTCCGGCCATCGGGAAGCCTTCGCCGGTCCGCGCCATCAGCCTCGGCCCCGCCACGCCCCGCACCCTCCGCGGCGGCAACAGCGTGGTGGCTCTCGACAACATCTCGACTTTCGGTGTCCGCGACCAAGCTTCCGCCGAGGTTCTGAAGTCAATGTACGGCGGTTCCAAGGACGCGCTGCTCGGCAACACCGGTCGTGAGACCTTCGAGGCCGTGGCGCTCCTCAAGGGCATCCAGCAGACCCCCTACCAGCCCGCGTCGGGTGCGCGCTACCCTGTTGGCAAGTTCGGCGAGAGCCTGAAGCAGATCGCCCAGCTCATCAAGGCCGACGCCGGGCTCGAAGTGGCGTTCGCAGACCTCGGCGGCTGGGACCACCATGTCAACGAAATCGGCCAGAAGGCGTCCGTCGGCCAGTTGGCGAACCGCCTCGACGAGTTCGGATCGTCACTGGCGGCTTTTTATCAGGACATGGGCGACCGGATGGAGGATGTCGTCGTCGTGACGATGTCGGAATTCGGTCGCACCGCCAAGGAGAACGGCAACCGCGGTACCGACCACGGCCACGCCAACGCCATGTTCGTCATGGGTGGCGCGGTCAAGGGCGGCAAGGTCTACGGCGACTGGCCCGGACTCGCGGCCGAACAGCTCTACGAGAAGCGCGACCTCGCGCTCACGACGGATTTCCGAGCCGTGCTCGGCGAAGCGGTCCACACCCACCTCGGCAACAAGACGATCCAGTCTGTGTTCCCGAACTACACCGGCGGCCCGGAGAAGTTCCGGGGCCTGTTGCGGACCTAGGCGGGACATCCCCTATGCCGGTTCTTACCCACGGACTCACCCACCTCGCGCTTTCGGTTGACGATCTCGACCGTTCCGTCGCCTTCTACGAGGGCGCGTTCGGCATGCGGGTCGTCTATCGGCTGGAAACCTTCATCCAACTCCAAACGCCGGACGCCCGGGACGTGCTGGTGTTGGAGAAGAGACCCGATGCCGGCAAGCCAGGCGGTGTCGCCCATTTCGGCTTCCGGCTGGTGGATCCGGTCGATATCGATTTGGCTGCGGAATCCGTGGTGGCAGCGGGCGGCACCATCCTCAGCAAGGGCGAATTCTGTCCCGGCGCGCCATACTTGTATGCCGCCGACCCGGACGGCTACGAAGTCGAGGTGTGGTTCGAGCCCCCGATGCCGCTGGATCCGCGCTAATCGGAGCCCTGCGTAGCCGCTACTTCAGAGCCTTCTCAATCGCAGCGAGCAACGCCGGCGACTGCGGCTCCACGTCTGACGCGAACCGCGCGATAACCTTCCCGTCCTTGCCTACAAGGAACTTGGTGAAGTTCCATTCGATGTCGCCGCCCATCGACTTCGTCAGGAACTGGTAGAGCGGCACCATGTCCGACCCCAGCACCGACACCTTGGCGAACATTGGAAACTTGACGCTGTACTTGGAACTGCAGAACTGCTTGATCTCGTCGTTGGTCCCCGGCTCCTGGAAGCCGAAATTGTTGGCGGGAAATCCGGCGATGACGAAGCCCTTGTCGCGGAACTTCTCGTAGACCGCCTCCAAGCCCTCATACTGCGGCGTGAATCCGCAACGGCTGGCGACATTGACCACGAGCGTCACCTTGCCCCGGAACGTAGACAGGGGCGTCGGCTTGCCGTCGATCGAATCCATCGTGAAGTCAAAGATACTGGAAGCCGCGGACAGGCGAGCCGCCGCTGCGAGCGCAAATGCCATGAAAATCAAGGAAGAACGGACCATGCCCGGAGTCTAGCACGTTGAGCCAGCTAAACTAATAACAGGCCCATGAACAATTGGCCGGCGTTGAATACCCAGGAGCCGCAAATGTCAAAACCTTACCACGAGATGAGCCCGACGGAACGACTCGCGGCCCGTATTTCCAAGAACCGTGAAATCGACGAGCGCGTCAAGAACGCTCCTCCACCGCCCGAGAAGGCGAGGAAACGTGCCTCTGCCACCGGCGTCTCGCTCCGCCCTAAAGCGACCGACAACGCGCTGGACCGCTTCCACGAAATCAAGAAGCTGCACGGCATTGACGCGGCCACCGAATACCTCGAAAACCTCCGCCACCAGACGGACTAACTACCACCTGATCGAATCCGATCGCCTAGTTCGCGCCTTTGCCGCTCTTCGGAGCCTTCCGCTTGGGAGCCTTGCGCTTCTTGCCAGCGGCGTTCATGCCTTTGTTCTTGGCTGACTTCGTTGCGTGCTTCTGCGCATTTGCCGAGGTCTTGGTCTTGGGACCCTTCGCCTCGGCAGCCTGCGGGGCGAGTGCCAACCCGAGAGCCAACGCTGCGAGGGCTAGCTTGCTGTGAATGGATGCGATGCGCATGTTGCCCTTATCTTAACTGATCCTGCGTCGGGAAATGCAAGTACACCTGCAAAAAACATCCCACGGTCACCAAAACACACCCGGTAGCCACGGCGCGCCATACAGCGTCCTCCGTCCGGGTGGAACGGCTGGGAGACCCGGCCACGTACGCGACCGCGAAACCGCCTGCCAAACCGCCCATGTGCGCCCAGTTGTCAATCCGGAATCCCGGAAACAACCCCAACGCCAATATCTGGACGACCCAGCCGATGTAGTGGTTTCGAATTGCTTTGCCCATTGACGACCTGTTCGCGACCCCGTACGCGATCATGGCTCCCAGCAAGCCCGTGATACCCGCCGAGGAGCCAATTGACAGCCCGGGATTCATGAAGGCGCTCACCCAGAAGCCGCAAACGGTGCCCGCGAAATAGATCGAGAGGTACCGGGGAGTGCCGAAGACCTCCTCCACTTGTGCCCCCAACCCGTACAGCACCCAGCTGTTCATGGCAATGTGGAGGAAGCCGCCATGCAGGAAGCCGGCCGTCACCAGCCGCCACCATTCGTGCGCCCGCCAGATGCTCGGGCCGAACTTGGCGCCGAACGCATACAGCACCTGTCCTTGGTCTCCCCAACGCTCCTCCAAGAGGTATGTCGCAACGAACAGGCCAAGATTGATCAGCAGGATCAGGAAGGTGGTGTACTGCCCCTGCGGAATCAGCCCGCCCAGCGCCGTCGCGCCGGGCACCCGTTCGGTGTAGCGCGGACCGACAGGCTCGCTGCAGTAAGGGCACACGCGGTCCCGTGCGGTAATGAACGCCCGGCAGTTCGGGCACATTCTGCGGTTGTCCACCTAACGCCCAACCTTTGGGACAGAGGCTCCAGTCGCCGCCGCGGCCTTCTTCTCGAATTCGCGGGCAAAATGGTCGGGATCCGCAGTCCGCTTGATGGACAGCCGGACCCCCATGGCCAATCCGACCAGCATCTTGCCGATCTCGATGCCCGAATACGCCCCGTGGTATTGCCAGAAGGTCCCGTTCAGCGGATCTTTGGGGCCCAAGTCCACCAGTTTCCGGCCCATCTCCGCCACGGTCGGCGACAACCAGAAGTGCTGCACGCAGACGACCACCAGCAACACCCCCGTGCCCGCCAGCAGTATCTTTTGCGGACGCCCGCCGAAAAACAGCAGGCAGAACAAGATCGGCACGATGACCAGTTCCGCGGACTCCCAGACGTCAAACAGGAAATTGTTCTCCTCGCCAGCGTTGCGCCGTAGGATGTTGCGCGCCCTCGCCCTTCCGGCCTCGTTCAAGTCTATGGACGTCTGGATCGCGCCCGGCTTTGCGAGGAAGCGGTCCACCGTCTGGAAGTTCTGGGTTACGGCGATGTCGACGAAGACACCCGCTCCCAACCATGCGCCGAGCAAGAGCGCGGCAAGTCGTCGATACTGTAGCACTGCCCAAATTGTCGCAAACGGCAGTGTCGTCCAATCCAGTCACAAAAATCTTGCGGCTATCTTCCCTTTTGATTCAATGACATACGTTTTTTTGGAGGCAGAATTCGGCGGGCGGTCCCGTACTATCGGTGGCGCGGACAGATCCGCGCCCAAGCAACGGGCGGACAGATCCGCAGCCCAAATCGAGAAAGGATAATCCATGTTTCTACTCAGCACTCTGGAACACGCGTTCGCCACTGCGGCGACCGACGTAGTGAAAATTGCGAAGTTCGTCGAGTCCAAGGTACTCCCGGAACTTCAGAAGGCCAGCTCAAACGCTGCCACCATCGAATCCGTAACCGCGTTGGTCAGCCCCCATGCCGCCAACATCGAGCGGATCGGCTTCGGCATCCTGGGTCTGGCGATCAAGGCCATCCAGGACGCCGAGGCTGCAGCCGGTGCCGGTGGTGTCAATCTGGCGTTGGATGCGGCCCTGGTAGCCGATATCAGGTCGATCATCCCGGCAGTCCAAGCACAGTCGGCGTTGGCAACTGCGGCCGTAACCGCGGCCACTCCGGCCAAGGCCGCAGCCTAACCGGTAGCCGATAAGTCGATTTGCCGGACCGCGGCGGGCGCCAATGGCTCACAACCCGTCGCGGTTCGGCATCTTTACGTTCGGCAACGACCTCGCGTCCAACACCTGCGCCCAGCAGCCCGTTCCCAATGCCAAGGGCAAAGCCGCTTTTTCACGGATTTGGAATCGCAGGATTTCGCCCCGTCTACTCCTGCCGCTTCACCCGCTCCCGACCCGGCCAAGTCCCCGTCTGCCCCGTCAAAGCCCGTAACTCGTTCATGAACGCCTGTTCGTCCTGGAAATCGCGGTAAACCGACGCGAACCGCACATAGGCGATCTTGTCCAAGTCCTTCAGCCGGTCCATCAGGAACTCCCCGATTTCCGTCGTACTGATTTCCCGGTCCGCCGAATCGGTCACGAGCGCCTCTACAGCGTTCACCAGCTCCGCGTGCTTCCCCATGCTGATGGGCCGTTTCTCGCAGCTCTTGATCAGGCCCCGAAGCACCTTCTCGCGGTCGAATTTCTCGCGTCGGCCGTCCTTCTTGACGACCATGTACGGGACCTCGTCGATCCTCTCGTAAGTAGTGAAACGCTTTTCACACGATTCGCATTGCCGACGCCGCCGAATCGCGTCGCCTTCCTTGCTTTCACGCGAATCGATGACGCGGTCTTCCGCATGTCCACAGTAGGGACAGGTCATGTCAGGGCACCGCTCCTTCTTTTCAATTCTAATGACTGCGCATGCGCGAGCCTCAATTGGCCGTTCCAACGTTGGCCTTCTGACGATCTTGGCGTGTCGCAAAACGCGCTAATATTGGTGCAAGGTCAACTATGCCCGCCGAACTCACGCAGGTCGAGAGCCCGGTCCAGCCCGTCGATCCTGCAATCTACCCGCCGCGGAAGCGGTGGACCCGCGCCGAGTGCCAGAGCCTCGAATCGACGGGCATCTGGGAACGCGACCGCCTCGAACTGATCGAAGGGGAACTTGTCACCAAGATGCCCAAGAAGCGTCCCCACACAATTGCGTATGTGCTGCTCATGAAGTGGCTGGCGGCCATCTTCGGGGCGCAATACTTGAACCCGAAAACGGCCATCGACGTGGCACCCGAGGACAATCCCACAAGCAAGCCAGAGCCCGACATCGCCCTGCTGTCCAAACGGGCCACGTAGTATCCCGGCTCCAATCCGCCCGCCAGCGATGTCCGGCTTGTAGTCGAGGTCTCCGATTCCACCCTTGCCTTCGACCAAGGCCCCAAGACACGTCTCTACGCAAGGGCCAACATCCCGGAATACTGGGTGGTTGACGTCAAATCCCGTACGATCATCGTTCACCGCATTCCGACAGGCGGCACCTACGCGAAGGTCGCAGCGTATAGTAAAGGCGAAAGCATCGCACCCCTCGCGGCCCCCGACTCTCCGCTCCCGGTCGCGATAGTGTTCCCCAACTGAGACCTTTTCTAGAGAATCGAACAATGAAATCGGCCTTCGCAGCGGCACTCCTCGTGACCATGACGCCCGAACTGCTCCCCGCGCAGCAGCCGGAGTCCTTCGAAGTCATATCCATCAGGCCGACCGCGCCCGGCACGCGCGTCACCTCCAAACTTGACCGCGCCCAGTTCCACGGCACCGCCCACACGCTCGCCATGCTCCTGATGAGCGCCTACCCCGACTTGCCGGGCGAACGCATCAGCGGCGGACCAGCCTGGATACGGGAAGACTCCTGGGACTTCACCGCAAAGCTCCCGCCCGGCATGCCCGCCGACGATGAAAAGCTCTACCGGAGGACGGAAGCCATGCTCCAGGCATTCCTCGCCGAGCGTTTCAAACTACAGGTCCACTGGGAAATGCGGGAACAATCCACCTACGCGCTCGTGGTCGCAAAAACCATGCCCAAGCTCAAGGTATCGGAAACCGGCCCGCCCTCATTCCAAATCCACGACGGCCGCATCGAATTCGGCCATCGATCCATGGGAGAATTCGCTCTCTTCCTGTCCCCGCAGAGCCCCAACTCACCCACAGACCGACCGGTTCTCGACCAGACTGGCCTCCACGGCTTCTACGACTTCACCTTGGACTGGGGGTTTGGCGACGGCTCTTCCATTTTCCCCGCCGTCGCGCAGCTCGGATTGCGCCTCGAACCACGTAAAGCGCCGGTCCCGTATCTAGTCGTCGACCACGCCGAAAAACCCGCCGAAAACTGAGTCGCTTGGCACCCTACGGCTGGCCCGGAACCCGAACCGCCATCACGGTATCAATCAAATACAAGCTCCGCGCATAATCCGCGCGCGCTGCGTTGTAGCTCTGCACCGTGTCGTTGAACGCGCGCTGCGCATCCAGAAACTCGATCAGACTGGCCTCGCCACGCCGGTAGGAGTACTCCGTCGCAGCCCGGACGTCCTTCGCCCTCGTCAGCAGGTCGCTCTCCATTTCCTTGAGCAATTCCCCGGCGCTGGTGTACTGCTCCCATGCGGCTGCGGCCTCGTTCAGGATATGAGCTTCCATCGACCTCGCCAGTGCCTTGGCCTGCGCGATCTCCTGTTCCGAACGCGCGATCTCGCCTTGGTTCTTGTTGAAAATGGGCAGCGGAGCGCTGATGAAGAACCCCACCGAATTGCTACGGGCCGATGGCGACTGCTGGCGACGGATTTCGGTTCCCGCCGTCAGGTCGATCTTGCCCTGCGCGATCTGCAGCCGCAGATCGGCTTGATTCCGCGCCTGGAGCTGCTTGGCACCCTGAAGATCCGGGCGCTGCTTCAGCGCAATCTCCCGAATGCTCGCCAGGTCGGCGGGTCCGGCCTCGCGCCGGATCGGTCCGGTGACATCAAGGGCCCCGGAGTCCTCGCCGACCAGCAGACGCAAGCGGTTCTTCGCCTGGGCCAACTGCAATTCGGCCTGTCGGACAGCCATTTGATACTGTGCGGCAGCCACCCTTGAGCGATTCAGCTCGACCACGGCCAAGTCGCCCGTGGCCACACGAGCTTGGTTGACTTCGGCCACGCGGGCCAGGCTGGCCAGATTCTCCTTCGCCAGCGCCAAAGTTTCCTTCGCCAGCTGGACGTCAATGAACGCGTTCACCACGTCGAATATCAGCTTCCGTTGAACATCCTCGAAGGTCAACGCCGCCACGGACTTGTCGGCCGCCGCCAATTCCATCCGGGCTTCGCGCTTTTTGCCCCGTTCCAAGAGGAAGTCGGCGCGGATGCCGTACTCGCTGGGTCCACCGTTGTTGGTCGTGTTGTCGAAGCCCGTTCCCAGAATGTCCAGGTGGTCCGCGTTTGCCGACAACACCGGATTGGGCCGGAGCGCGGCGGTAATCCGCTTGGCTTCCGCGACGCTAACGCCGTACCGGGCCGCCGCGATGTCCAAGTTGCGCGCCAACGCATCCTGGACCGCCTTCTCCACGGTATAGGTCACCTGCGCGCTCAGGCTAGACGCAAACAAGAAAACAGCAGCAATGACTCGTCTCATGACTGCACCTGTACTTGTACCTTCGCCGCCGGACCGGCACGGAAAAGGAGGAATGCGGCCGGCAGCACGATCAGCGTCAGCAGGGACGCCGAAACCAGGCCGCCAATGATCACCACCGCCAACGGTCGCTGCACTTCCGACCCGATGCCGTGCGATAGCGCCATCGGCAGCAAGCCCAACATCGCCAGTAGGGATGTCATCATCACCGTCCGGAGTCGCGTCATCGCCCCTTCCAGAACAGCCTCGTATGGAAGCGCTCCACCCTCCTGCAACTGGTTGAAGTGGCTCACCATCACGACCCCGTTCAGCACGGCCTGTCCGAACAGCGCGATGAACCCGATCGCCGCCGAGACGCTGAGGTGGATCCCGGTTACATAAAGCGCCAGAATGCCCCCGATCAGCGCGAACGGCACGTTGATGATCACCAGTGCCGCGCTCTTGACCGAGTTGAATGCTTGGAACAGCAGGATAAAGATGAGCAGGATGCTGATGGGGATGATCGTCATCAGTCGGCTCATGGCGCGCTCCTGGTTTTCGAATTCGCCGCCCCACGTGATGTTGTAGCCTTCGGGAAGCTTGAGGTTTTCGGAAACCTTCTGCTTCATTTCCGCCACAAGGCTGCCCATGTCGCGGTCCTTGATGAAGATGCCCACGGCCGCCATGGCGCGACCGGCCTCGCGGCTGATGTTGATCACGCCCTCTTGGACCGTGATGGTGGCCACTTGGTCCAGCGGCACCTGCGATCCGTCCGGAGCGTCGAGCAGCAGGTTCTTCAGCGCGTCCACGTCGCTGCGTTCATTCTCCCGGAAACGCAGGACCACGCCAAACCGCCGTTCGCCTTCCCAAATCTGGGTCGCGGTCTTTCCGCCGAGCGCCGTTTCAATCAGATCCTGGATGTCGGCGATGTTGAAGCCGTACCTCGCCGCGCGTTCCCGGTCAACCTCCACCTGCAACTGCGGCACATTGCCGGCCCGGTCGACGAACGCCCTCGCAATCCCGTGCACCGGCTGGATGATCTGCATCAGCTTTCCGGCCTCCACTTTGACCCGCGTCGAGTTGTCGCCGAAGATCTTGATCACGATCTGGCCCTTGATCTGGGAGATGGATTCGAGCACGTTGTCCCGAATGGGCTGGGAGAAGGATGACTCCACACCCGGAAGCGCGTCGAGCGCCTTGCCCATCTTCTCCAGGATCATTTCCTTCGTCATTCCGACCGGCCATTCCGTGTCGGGCTTCAGATCCACCAGCATCTCGACGTTGTTGATCGGCTTGGGGTCGGTGCCGTCATCCGGTCGTCCGGCTTGTGAAACAACCCGGTACACCTGCGGGATCGCCAGCAGGGCCGCGCGCGCCTTGTGGACGGATTTGTTGACCTCCGTGGGCGAAATGCCGGAGGGAAGCGTGAAATTGGCCCAGATGCTGCCTTCGTTCAATTCCGGCAGGAACTCCGAGCCCAGTTTGGGCACCAAGGTCAAACTCGCGATAAGTCCCACGACCGCGATCACCATGACCCCAATCGGGTGCGCCAACGCTTCCTTCAGCACGGGCCGGTAGAGCTTTTGCGACATCCGTACGATGAAACTATCCTTCTCCGACACGCCCTTGCGCATCATCAACATGCACAGCACCGGCACCAGAGTCAGCGAGAACAGCAGGGATCCGATCAACGCCGACGTGATCGTATACGCCATCGGCGCGAAAATGCGGCCCTCGTGGCGCTGCAGCGTGAAGATCGGCACGTGGGCGATGATGATGATCAACATCGAGAAGAACGTCGGCCGCCCGACCTCTATCGCAGCGTCGCCCACCAATTCCTTGAAGGTGCCCTTGAACTCGTGCCCCGCCTTGTGGCTCTCGCTGATGCGGCGGAAGATGTTCTCCACCACGATGACCGCGCCGTCCACGATGATGCCGAAGTCCATGGCCCCCAGGGACAGCAGGTTGGCCGGTATGCCCTTCAGCTTCAGCCCCATGAACGTGGAGAGCAGCGCCAGCGGAATCACGGTCGCGACAATCGCCGCTGGCCGGAACTGCCCGAGAAACAGGAACAGCACCAAGCCGACCAGCAATGCCCCTTCGCCCAAGTTCTTGAAGACGGTCTTGAGCGTGCTGTCGATCAGCCAGGAGCGGTCGTAATAAGGAACCAGTTCGACCCCCTTCGGCAGGATCGACTTGTTCATCTCCTCCATCTTTGCCTTGACGCCTTCAAGCACCATCGACGGGTTTTCCCCGGTCCGCATCAGCACCGTGCCTGTCACGATCTCGTCGTTGCCGTTCAGCCCGACCGCTCCCTGCCGCTGCTGGAACCCGGTCTTGACGTCCGCCACATCGCGGATCAGGACGGGGACACCGCCTTTTTCACTGATGACGATCTTCTCGATGTCCGACGGGCTGCGCAGCAGACCAACGCCACGAATCACCAGTTGCTGCTCGCCGCGCTCGATGTACCCGCCGCCGGAGTTGAGATTGCCGCGGTTCAACGCGTCGAACATCTGTTTCACCGTCACCCCGCGCGAACGCATGCGCGTGATATCCGGTTCCACTTGGTACTGCTTGATGAAACCACCCCGGCTGACCACGTCGGCGACGCCCGGAACCAACTTGAAATTCCGCTCGACAACCCATTCCTCGATCGACCGGAGCTCCATCGCGTCGTATTTGTCCGACTTTAGATACACGCGGAAAATCTCACCCACCGGGCTCGACAGCGCCGCCAGATCGGGATGGATGCCATCCGGCAAGTCCACAGACGCCAGCCTCTCCAGAACCTGCTGGCGGGCGAAGTAGTTGTCCACTTGGTCGTCGAACGTGATGTAGGTGGAGGACAGTCCGAACATCGTGTGCGAAAACACGCGGACGGCGTGAGGAAGGCCGCTGAGCGCGATCTCTACCGGTATGGTCACCTGCTTTTCCACTTCCTCGGGAGCGTGCCCCGGGAATAAAGTAACGACGGTCGCTTGGATGTCGGTGACGTCTGGAAAGGCTTCAATCGGCAGCGTGCGGAACGCGAACACGCCCGCGCCAATGAACATCGCCAGCGTCAGGAAGAGAAACAACGGCTGTCCGATAGCCGTCATCGTCAATTTGCGCAGCATGGGAGTTTACAGGGCCGCCTTCAAATAGACTGTGCCGCGCGTCACCACGCGGTCGCCCGCCTTGACGCCGGCGGCGACTGCCGATCCCCCGTCATGCCGGCGTCCAAGGGTGACCGGAGTCAACCGGAAGTGGCCCGGGGAGACTTCGACGAACACATGGTCGCGGCCTTCGACCTGGATGACAGCCATGTCCGGAAGCCACGGCGACGGTTCCACCGCACCCGTGTACTTCAGCCTGCCGAACATTTCGGGCATCAGGTGACCGGCGCCGTTGTCCAGTTCGGCGTTCACCCGGACGGTGCGGGTTTCCTTGTCGACCAAATCCGCGATGCGGGTGATGGTCGCGCGGAAAGTCTGGTTGGGGAACGCGATCAGCTCGATCACGGCACCGCCGCCCGCCTTGTAGTGGCGAATGTCGCTTTCGGGGACTTCCGACGTCGCCCAGACCCGGCTCAGGTCCGCCACGGTGAGCATGGGGGCGTTGATTTCGTTGTGGAACTCGCCTTCCACCACGCTCACCTCGAGCACCTTGCCGGAGATCGGCGACGTCACAGTGATCTGCTGCCGGACCTTTCCAGCTGTCAAGCCGAGCAATTCGAGCTTCTGTTTCGCCTGCTCGCGCGCGCTTTGAGACTGTTCCACCGCGGCCTTGCTGAGTCCCAGGGTGGTTTCGGCGGACAGTACTTCCTTCTTCGCGACCGCATCGTGCTGGAATAGGTCCGTCAGCCGGGCCAGATCGGATTCGGCCTTCGTTTGAGCCAATTGCGCCTGGCGGACGGCGGATTCCGATTGCAAGTAGGTGGTTTCGGCCTCCGCGGCAGCCGGACTCTCGATGACCACCACGGGCTGCCCCTTCACCACCGCATCCCCCAGCTTGGCCATCACCTTGACGATCCGGCCCGGGACGGGAAGCACGGCGTGCGAGACGCGATTTGGATTCGCCTCGATCTTGGCCGGAGCCGTCACCTCGTCCACAGGCAGAGGCACCGACCGTACCGCCTCAATGGACACGCCCTTCATTTCCGGGGAATCTGCGCCCAGAACAATTTCCCCGTTGGGGGCTTTGACCGGATCAACGGGCTTCACTTCCGTGGCCGACGGGGCTGATTTTGCGTCTCCGGGAGTTTCTTTGTGCTCGCAGGCCGCCAAAAAGCAAAACGCGACCGTTAGCGCGACCAGAGTCGTAGGAGTGTATTTTTGCATTTGCAGACTGACGTTGCACCGCCATGGTAGCAAGCGGTGCCTTAGGAATACCTCAAGGAGATATCGTCTTTGCATGAGGAGGCGACTCTTTATCCGGGCCCGTTACGTTATCTTTTGGCTAGATCGGATGATCCAAAAGCGCCCCCGTGAACCGGTCATCCGTCGCGCATGGTTGCGCGCCGCTCCACATCGCCGCAAAAAACTTGAACCTGCAAATGAATGCCGTCGTTCCTTCATACGGAAAGGTTTGCAGACAATGCTGGGCGTGGCGACGGCGACGGCACAAGGCGTGATACCGGGTTGGACAACTCCCGGCACCCCATGGCTGACAATAACGAAGAGCGGCTTGGATCAAGACAGCACACTTGTCGAACGTTGCCTGGGCGGCGAGGCTACCGCCTGGGAAGCCCTCGTGCGCCTGCACACCCGCCGCGTCTACAGCATCTGCTACCGCTTCACCGGACGCGATTCGGATTCCCAGGACCTCACCCAGGACGTTTTCATGCGCGTCTTCCGGGCACTGGGTGGTTTCCGCTCCACCGAGGGTTCCTTCGCGACATGGCTGACCCGCCTGACGCGCAACCTGTTGATCGACCACTACCGGCGCACCAAGAACGAGCGCGTCACCGATTCCATTGAAGAGCAACTCCCCGTAACAGTTCAGCCCCGCGGATTGCCATGCGAAGGTGCCGGGCGAAAAAAGTCTGAAAAAACTTCGCTTCGGACCTGGACTTTTGGTGCGGAACCTGGCAACCTGGATGTTTGGGGTGCGCCAACTGCCAGCAACGGG
>CAIVPR010000140.1 GCA_903907865.1 uncultured Acidobacteriia bacterium | reverse complement strand
GTTGTACAATCGGATTGCCTGGACGGAGGGTAGGGCAACGCAGGGATGCGACCCGAGCGCCGACCGGGGCCGGAGTGGACGGCGGCTCCCAAGCCGCCCCCCCTTCAACCTCGCCTACCCACACGAAATAGCGAGGAGGCCCTATTCCTCTGTCTCGTCCCATCAGGAAATCACCGTCCTGACCGGAACCTTCGACCTTGCGGCGATCCGGAGCGCGGGCGGGAATGCGGGCATGAAATCGCAGTCCTACGATGGGGTGGAGGTGCTGGCTTCACAAACGTCCAACTGGGACCAGATCGCGTTGATCGGCACCAACACACTGGTGTTTGGCGCTTCGGCGACGTTGCACGCCGCGCTCGACCGTTGGACCGCAAACCCTGCGCAGAGCGCCACCAACTCCATCATCCAGCAGGCGACGGCGTTTACATCGGGGTGGGATTTGTTCGCCATCGGGTCTGGAAACTCCGCCGTGAAGGCGCTGCTGGGCGCGAAATCGGTGGCTCAATATCTGGCGAACAAGGCTCCATTGTTGGGCACCCAGCTGGCGGCCAGCACGGGATTCACGTTTCGTGCCCGAGTGACGAGTAGCTTTCGTCTCGAGCTCAACATCACCGAGCCCAATGCGGGCACCGCGTCGAGCGCCGCGGCGACGATTTCCGGCATCCCCGGTCAGATCAAGGCCAAAGGGACTGGCGTCGCGGATCTGCTCACCGCCGTTAGCGCCTATACGACTGTGACCGCAGTCGGCCCGGTCGTCGAATTGGTGCTTGACCCTACCGTATACACGCTGACGACGGTGGTAACTCCGGCGCACGCGGGAACTCTCTCTCCGGCGACGACTGGCGCGATTTTTGCGGCAAACTCCACGGTGACTTTGTCGGCCAGTCCGGGGTCGTGTTACGGAAGTCCTTCGTGGAGCGCGAATGCTCCCGGCGGAGTCGTCATAATGACCGCGCCACAAAGGGTTACGGCAACATTCTCAAACGTATCAGCCGCTTCCGCCGCGTGTACGGTCAGTGCTGTACCGGGCGCGCTTCGGTTGAATAAGTCGAACGGCCAATACCAACAGGTCCTTACGTTTACCAACACCGGCTCGGCTGTAACGAATGCCACGGTAATCCTCGACAACCTGACTGCAGGGGTCAGCTTGATCAGCGCGGACGGGAGTGCGAGTTGTGCTCCAACCGGGGGACCTTACCGGAACATCTCGTCGATTCCTTCCGGTACCTCAAGCGTGACGTTGACGTTCACGGCGACGAATCCCTCCCTCGCCATTCAGTACTCGCCACGCGTGGTGGCGGGCTCAGGCTCACGTTGAAATGGCGCACGCACCCGGACCGTCGAAAAGGAAAATACTCATGCGAAATCTAATCATCTCTGTGCTGCTGACTGCGGCCTCGAGCTACGCGGGAACCGTTCTCTACGACAATTCGGCCAATGACACGACCTACACGGACGGGTTCGCCGTAAATGGTCTGGTCGAGGCCGGCGACCAGATTACGCTGGCCAATGGCCTCGGCGGGCTGGTTACCGACGCTACCACTGCCCTCTACAACAGCGCGTCGGTTGGTGGATCTGCGGACGTGACTCTTCGGCTCTATTCGCTTGGAGTTGGCAATGTATTGGGGCCGCAGCTGGTGGCGTCTACTCTCAGCGGCCGGATTTTTTCGGCTCATACCGTGACGTATCTGGACTTTGCCGGGCTGAATACCAACGTGGCCGGAACACTTGTCTGGACGCTTGCGTACTCCACCAGCGACGCCATTGCTCCGGAACTTCTGGACTTCGATGCGCCAACGGTCGGGAGCTCCGACAACACGACCGTGTGGTGGGACACGGGCGCTGGGCTGGCGCTGGCCACGCCCGGCTTCGACACGGAGAACTACTACCTCACATTGGACGGAACGGCCG
Organism: uncultured Acidobacteriia bacterium; assembly: GCA_903907865.1. GTDB lineage: Bacteria > Acidobacteriota > Terriglobia > Bryobacterales > Bryobacteraceae > BOG-234. The sequence continues at coordinate 86,545 of CAIVPR010000140.1, read as the reverse complement.
CCCCCGAACCGGGGGCGCTGATGTTGCTGAGCATTGGCCTTGGGATGCTAGGCTTGCTGGGCCGGCGCGGGGCAGGGCTGTATCGCACGAGCTGCAAGGTCCGCGGCTAACCGTCCAGCCGCGACCAGCGGCGTAACTTGCGCACGTTGTTCAAGGGTGCCCGCGCCGCCGAACGCGGCCCCAATGGAATAGGAACTCACCGCCTCTTTGCCTCGTTCGGCGGCGAGGTCGGGCGCGAGTTCCTCAGAGGTGAATCGGGATGGCTGGCACGGACCGGCCATCCCTTCACCCTCTTCTTGGTCGCAGCGGCCAGCAATTTGTGATCGTGTATCTTAAAGCATGCTGAACAGGCGTTCTTTTCTTGTTGCCGCAACCGCACCCGCAATCTTTCCCACCACCCTGCAGGCCGCCCTTCCACCAGCCATCGAGGCCCTCAAAAGTAGACGGGCCGAGGCGAAACCAATCGGAGATTCCGAACGCGAAGCCCGCGTGGAACGCGCCCGTGAATTGCTTTCCGCCAGCAAGCTCGACGCTGTCGTCCTTGCGGGCGGCACGTCCCTGCGCTACTTCACCGGCGTGCGATGGGGTAACAGCGAGCGCCTCTTCGCTTGGGTCCTGCCGAAGAAGGGCACCCCGTTCTTCATTTCCCCCGCTTTTGAGGAGGACCGCGCGCGTGAACAGGCCGGGTCGAAGGCCAGGGTCATGACGTGGCAGGAGGACGAGAGCCCCTTCGCGCTGATTACCGCGGGCTTGAACGCCTCCACGGGCCGCATCGGAATCGAGGAGAAGGTGGTGTTCTCCTTCTCCGACGGCATTGCCAAGGCCAACCGGGGTTTCGAGATCGACAGCGCCGTTCCCGTGGTTTCCGCCGTCCGCGCACGCAAGACTCCCGCCGAACTGGCGCTGATGAAGCTTGCCAACGAGGTCACGCTGGACTCGTACAAGGCGGCATGGGCGTCTGTGAAGGAAGGGATGACCAACCGCGACCTCTCAGGCTTGATCTCAACGGCGATGGAGCGTCAGGGCTTTCCCGGCGTCGTCAGCGTGCAGGTGGGCGAATGGGCGGCGTTGCCGCATGGGTCGGCGCGTCCCCAGACGATCAAGGAAGGTTCTCTGGTCATGATGGACGACGGTTGTTCGGTGGAGGGCTACTCGGCCGACGTCACCCGCACCGTCGTCCTGGGCAAGCCGACGGACAAGATGAAGAGCGTCTTCGATATCGTGTTGAATGCCCAGAGGGCGGCGTTGGCGGCGGCCAAGCCCGGCGCGGCCTGCGAGTCCGTCGATTCGGCGGCGCGCAAGGTCATCACGGCGGGCGGCTACGGACCGGGGTACAAGTATTTCACCCACCGCCTCGGCCACGGCATCGGCATGGACGGGCACGAATGGCCATACCTGGTGAACGGGAACAAGCTGCCGCTGGAATCGGGCATGACGTTTTCAGACGAGCCTGGGGTGTATATCACCGGCGAATTCGGCGTCCGCTGCGAGGACATCATGGCGATCACCGATACCGGTGCGCAGTTGATGACGCCCGCCGCAACGTCGCTTGAGAAGATGTAGCCCTATTCGTACCGCAGGGCCTCGATCGGATTCAGCCGCGAGGCCCGGATCGCCGGAAGCAACCCGGCGACCAGCCCAACGACCTCCAACACCAGCGTCGAAGTCAGTACCGCGAAACTGGAAATCGTCAGGTGGATGTCGCCTTGACCCGACGTATCCTTGAACAGCGGGCCGATCAAGGGGAGCGCCGGAATGAGCGACGTTGCGATCCACGCGATCAACACCCCGACGAGCCCCCCCGCCGTCACGATCACCATCGCTTCGGCGAGGAACTGTCCCAAAATCGCTCCCCGCGTGGCCCCGATCGACTTCAGCACTCCGATCTCCCGCGTCCGCTGCGTCACCGAGACCAGCATGATGTTGGCAAGTCCGATCCCGCCAATGGCCAGCGTCAGGGCCCCGATGAAGCCCAGCAGGACCTGGAGCGCCACCGACATGGCGTCGATCATCTTCATGAACTCGTTGAAAACAATGATCTCAACGGCCCGCTCGTCACTCGAGGAAAAGTTGTGCACCCGTCCCAGCACGCTGCGTACCTGTTTGACCGCATCCGTGCGGAAGATCGGATTGGCAGGGGTCCAGACGATGTCGTCGGGGTATTTGATGTTCTTGAACATCCCGGCGGTCGAGAACGGAATGAAGAGGCATTGGTTGTCGGGCGTGTTGTAGTTGGAGATCTGGAGCTTCGTCTGCAGGAGCCCTACGATCTGGAACTGAATCCCGCCAATCGTGATGTACTCGCCGACGGGCGGGATCTCGCCGAACAGCTTTTCCGCGGCTTTGGCACCGATCACGGCGACGCGCTCGCGGGCCGTATAGTCCTCGGGGGCCAGCCACCGTCCCGCGGCCATGGTCATATTCCGGACGCGGCCATAGGCCGGTTCCACCCCGCGAACCATCGTGCTCTGCTGCCGGTAGCCGCGCACAACCGTCAGCCCCCGCACCATCAGCTCCGCGGAAACGGCGGAAACAAGGGGCACGTTGTCGCGGATGGTCTGGACGTCGTCGAATTCGAGACGGATGCGGCGTCCGGCCCGCTCGCCTCCGGCTTGCGACGAGGTCTGGCCGTTGAAAACCACGATCAGGTCCTGTCCGATGGCTTGGAAACAGGTCCGGAGCGCCGTGCCGAAGCCTTCGCCGTAGGAATAAAGGATGACGAAGCACGAGACGCCCCAAGCCAGGCTCGCCATCGTGAGGAGGCTGCGCTGGCGGTTGAAGCGCAACGCCGCCAGCGCCTCGGAAAAGACGCCGAAGATCGTCACTGTGCCCTACCTTTCATCGCGCAGTGCCTCCACCGGGGTCAGCGAGGCCGCCCGCCAAGCCGGGTACATCGAAGACGCGATCGCGATGAAACCCAGCGTGCCAAATGCCACCAGGGTCGTGTCGTTGCTGACCGGCAGTCCCGGAAACACATCGGGCATGGGCACCAGGGTCAAGGCTTTCGAGAGACCAAAAGCCGCGCCCCATCCCAGCAGGCCGCTGATGAGGGCTAGAATCGCGCCTTCCGACACGAAGTCAACCAGGATTCGCTGGCGCGTGGCACCCAGAGCCTTCCGCAGGCCGATCTCCCGCGTGCGTTCCGTCACGGTCACCAACATGATGTTCATCACCCCGATTCCCCCCAGCGAAAGCGTCACGAAGCCAATGAAGCCGAGGAACAGCGTCATCGAAACGAAAATGCCATCCACCTGCTTGCCTTCCTCGATGGTGTCCCACATGCCGATGGCGCCCTTGTCCGCCGGGTCGAAGCCGTGCGCGCGTCCGATGATCTTCCGGACTTGGAGCTGCGCCTCCTCGTACCGGGTGAGGTCGCGCGGCCGGTAGAGGATCTCGTCGAGGCCCCCGGGGACGTAGTACTTTGCGGGCGGCGGGATGTCGCGGACCATTGAGGAGTACGGCACCCAGATCTTCTTGATGTCCAGCCCCGAGTAGCTGCTGTCCTGGTTCTTCTCCGACATCAGTCCGATAATCCGGTAGGGAATGCCCTGCAGCGCGATGGTGGTCCCGAGGACGTTGGGACGGGTCCCGAACAACTGCTTGCGAACGTCGCTGCCGATGATGCAAAAGCGCGACCCTTGGTCGATATCCGCGGCGGTGAAGAAACGGCCCTCGCCGATGGGAATGTTCCGAAGGTCGGTGTAGTGCGCTTCGACGCCTGTGGTTTCGAAAGAGCCGCTGTTGAACGGGCTGGTCGCTTTGGCGTTCCCGCTTAATTCGACGGCCACGCTACTCAGCATGTAGGCCTCCTTGCGGAGGTTTTCGGCATCCGTGTAGTTGAGCCGGACACGCCGACCCGCGCGCTCGCCACCCGCTTGCATCTCTGTGCGGCCGCCGAAGACGATCACCAGGCTCTCGCCGAGGGATTTCATGCGCTGATGTTGTCCGGCTTTGAAACCGTCGCCCATGGCCGCGATGATCACGATGGAAGCCACGCCCCAGGCGATTCCCGCCATCGTGAGGAAGCTGCGCAACTTGTTCCGCAGGAGGCTTCCGAAGACCTGCGACAGCAGTTCCTTGAGGTAGGTCATAGTCTTTCAGGCCTACTGGAGGATGACTTGCTGGCCTTCGTTGATGCCGGATAGAATCTGGGTCTTGGCCCCGTTGGAGATACCCGTTGTGACCGCGACCTTGCGGAAGCCCTTCTCCTGCGTGGAATCAGGAACTTGGACCGACGTCGACTTGTCCTTGTTGTAAACGATGGCGCCTTCCGGAATCGCCAGAACCTGTTTCCGCTCTTCGAGGATGATCTCGGCATTCGCGGTCATCTGGGCTTTGAGGATGTGCTTCTCGTTCGAGATCGACACGCGGACCTCGAAGGTCGTGACGTTGTCCTTCTCGGTGCCGAGCGGGGAGATCTTGGTGACCCGGCCGTCGAATTTCTGGTCCTTGAATGACTCGACCGTGATGCGGGCGGGTTGCTGCATGTAGATCTTGCCGACGTCGCTCTCGTCCGCCTTGCCCTTCACGTAGACCTCGTTGAGGTCGCCGATGGTCATGATCAGGGTGGCGCTGGAGCCGACGAGCAGGATGGAGCTCACGGCGGTGCCCACCTCGCTGTCGCGCGAGAGGACGACGCCGTCGATGGGCGACACGATGGTGGCATTGCGGAGGTTTTCCTCGGCCATGCTGACGGTCGCCTGCTGCTGTTCGAGAGCGGCTTGGGCCTTGGCGATGGCGGCGGAGGCGGTGCCTAGCGCTGCCTTGGCGGATTCCTGTTTTTGGACGGCCATCTGGTAGTTCTTCTCGGCGTCGTCGCGTGAGTTCTGGGCGATCAGGCCGGAACTGAACATGTTGCGGGCGCGTTCGGCGTCACGCTTGAGGAATGGCACGTCGGGACCGGTGGCGTCCACCTTGAAGCGCTCGTAATCGGCTTGCGCGGACTTGACGTTGGCCTCGGCGACGTGGAGGGCGGCCTGCTGTTGGCGGAGGGCGGGGATCAGGTCGTTTTGATCGAGCTCGCAGATCACCTGGCCCTTGCGCACGAAGTCTCCCACAGAGACCGGCAGCTTCTGGATGATGCCGCTGGCCTTGCTCTTGATTTCGACCTGGGTGACTGGTTGGATTTTGCCTGTCGCCACGACGGAGCGTGCGAGGTCGATCTTTTCGGCCTTGACGATCTTCTCGGCCTCGATCTTCACCGGCTTCTTGCTGAGGGCGGAGACGGCCACGGCGGCACCTCCTCCCAGCACGACCAGAATGCCCAGCACCCAGAAAATGCGTCTTTTGCTTTTTGCGGCGGCCATGATTTGAACTACGTGCCGGCAACGGAAAAGTTCGCAAGAAGGGCCGGATTCGGTTCACTCCTGCCGCGCAAAGACCAGCGTTTGGCGGACAGCGCCACCGGTCTGTTCGACGCGGCGGCGTAGGGTGAGGCGCTCGGGGTTGTCGGAAATGGTCCAGCGGTCTTCGATTAGACGGGGGCGACCACTTACCTCGAAGCGGGTTTCCACCAGCAATTCGAGTCCGTCGATGCGGGCGGAGATGGAGCGGGGGCGACCAAGGACTTCGATCTCGGTGGGCGGACCGTCGATCGTCAAACGCCGGACGACGGTGTTGTCGCCATTGTCGTCCACTTGCCGGGTGGTCGCCTCAAGTATAGGCCCGTTGTGTGCGATGCGGTCGTGTCTCAGTACCGGTGGCGGCAGGAATCCGAAAGCGCTCTCCTTCGGTTGGAGAATCCAGTCGCCGGAAAAATCGGTCATGGCGTGCGCGTCCCACGGGCCGCTTCCAACACCCGCTCGACAACGGTATGCGGCGCGTCGATGCTCTCGATCATGATCCGGCTGGCCGCGCCGGCCGTTTCGATCCAGACATCGCCGACATCGCAAATCCGCTGGAAGATGGTCTGGTTCACGCCGACGTCCTGAATCCGCGACAACACGAGCGTGTGGGTGGCCTTCCCGAGGAACCCCGATTCCGAATGCAGGCGGTCCGCCGACAGGACCGTAAGCCTCATCCGCAGCTTCAGCCATTGGGACACAGGGGAAAGGGTCAGCGCGCTCAGGACGGCCGGAATCCATAGCTGCGGAATTTGTCCGGCGAAATAGGCGATCCATGCGGCAAGCACAACTAGTGCCACCACCGCTGCCCACGCACGGACAAACTTGGTCGTCGGTCGAATTGTGAGGTCCGCCATCTCCAACCATTATGCGCATGGCTCGGACAACACTCCCTTGCGGTCGTGGCTCGGTAGCGTGCTGGTTCCGCGCGTCGCCGTGGAGCGGCCAACTCGTTGCTTGCAAGGGCCGTGCGCTGATGGCTCGTAATAACTGCGCAGGCTCGAACAACACTCCCTTAAGGTCATGGCTCGGCAACACGCTCATTCAGCCGAGCCGCGACCGCGAGGGAGCGTTTTGTTCGGGAACCCGGCAATGCGCCGCCGAACGGCCAACTGCCGTTACGAGGTTCGCGCCAAGCTCGCCGCGCCAGGGCGCCGCAAAGAAGACCAACAAGCTACAGCGTCTTGAGGTAGGCGAGCAGGTCGGCCCTGTCCTGGTCCGACAATGTCTTCTGGAACGAGGGCATCCCCTTGCCCCCGCCGTTCAGAACCTGCAAAACGGTCTTCTCCGAGACCGGCTTCCCGTTGGAATCCAGCTTGTCCTTCACAAACAACCACTTGAGGCTCGGCCCGACCTTGCGGTCCTCCCTGTCGGCGTAATGGCACCCGGAGCACTGCTCGTCGAAGACCTCGTTCCCCTTGGACACGTCGGGCTTGGCTTGGGCAATCGCAAGCCCCGCTGCAGCTGCCAGCAGAATCGCGCTCCTCATAGCTGGCATGCCGTCGCGAGCGCGGTCAAGTAAACGTGCTCCGCCGAAGAAGCCCTCGACAAATCGTTCACCGGCTTTGCCAAACCCTGCAGGATCGGTCCCACCGCGATCGCTCCGCCCAGCCGCTCCGCCATCTTGTACCCGATGTTGCCCGCCGACAGGCTGGGAAAAATCAACGTGTTGGCCCGCCCGGCGACCACGGATGTCGGCGCTTTCCATGCAGCGGCCTCGGGCAGCAGCGCCGCGTCGAGTTGCAATTCGCCATCCACGAGCAACCCCGGCGCGCGTTCCTTCACCAACCGGAGCGCTTCCAGTACCCGGTCGATTTCCGGGTCGCAGGCGCTGCCGTGGGTCGAAAACGAGAGCAGCGCCACACGCGGCAGGACTTCCAGGAAGTGCCGGGCCGTGTCCGCCGCAATCACGGCGATCTCGGCCAACTGCCGCGCCGTGGGCATGATCGTCACGGCACAATCGGCAAAGACCATCCCGCCGCCAACTCCGAACTGGGGGTCGGGATGGAGCATCAGGAACGCGCCCGAGACGGTGCTCACGCCGGCAGCCGGCCCGATCACCCGCAACGCCGCGCGGACAGTCTCCGCGGTAGTATTGCACGCCCCGCCGATGCACCCGTCGGCAGCTCCGATCCCCACCAACATCGCCCCGAAATAGAGCGGCTTGCGGGCCGCCGCGTCGGCTTCGGCCTCGGTCAGGCCCTTTGCCGCGCGCCGCCCGTGATAATGTGCCACGCAAGCTGGAAAATGCTGCGAACTGGGCGGATGGATGGTATCGAGACCTAGAACGGTGTCGCGAGTGACCAGCAGCGGGTACGCGAGTTTCTCGTCGCGCAGACGCTGGGCCGCCTCGATCACTCGCGGGTCGTTGCCTTCGGGAAAGACGAGTCGCGGCCGGCGCTCCCTCGCGCGTTCTTGAAGGCGGTCGATAACGGCATGGACGTGCCTAGTCACCCAGGAACCGCCCGTACTTCCGCAGTCCAACCACGTTGTCGCAGACAGCCTTCAACCCGGCGGTGATCGGAATCGCCAGCAGCAGCCCCGCCGCATCCCATAGGAAACCCCAAAGCATCAGTGACAACGTCACGATCAGCGGATTCAAGTGCACCCGGCCGCCAACCAGAATGGGATACAGCACGTTCATCCCGGCAAAATGGAGCGCGACCGTTATCAGCAGCGCCAGCACCAGCACCCCGCTAGGCGACGCCGACGCGAAGGCCGCCAACAACGGAGGCAGCGAGGCCAGAACAATCCCCGCATAGGGGACCAAGCTCAGAAACCCGCTCAAGCCGCCAATCAACAGCGGGTACGGCAGGTGCAGCACGGCGAAAACGATGCTGCTCGTCACAGCCAAGATTACACCGATCAGGAAGTTTCCAACCACGAACGCCCGTGCCATGCCGGCGATGCCCTGCACGCTGCGTGCCGCGGTGAGCCTCGACGGACCCTCGAAGAAGCGCAGAAAACTCCGGTGCAGGTGGTCGCGCCAGCTCAGCATGAAGTAGACCAGCAGCGGCACGAACGACGCCATCAACAAATACTGGTAAAGTGCCGGCAACTGCTGGACGACGTAGTCGGAAATGACGTTGCGGTCCTCGTGGATGCGCACTTCCGGGATCAGCTCCGGCGGTAATGGCAGCACGACGGTCGGCACGGCGGGCTTGCCCCGGTATTTCTTGGAATCCACTGGTAGCTGCGGAACCGGCACGGGCACCACGGGCTTGCGGGTTGGCGTCAGAACCCGTCCAACCGACTCCTGCGTGTGCTGGATTTGATCGGAAATTCCCGTAATGGTGTCGGTGAGGCGCTCCTTCAGCGCGGGCACGTCGCTGACGATTGCCGACATCTGGTACCACACCGCCCGGCCAACGAAATACAGCACCGCAACCGCGACAAGGCAAACGATGCCGCTCGCGATAGCGCGCGGTACTCGGACCCGTGTGAGCAGGCCCACGAACGGCTCCAAGATTAACGCGATGATCACGGCCACGATGGTGGTGATGAAAACCGGCCGCGCCCAATAGAGGATGGCGAGAACCACACCCGCCGCGATGATCCCCGTCGCGTAGCCGCGGTCGGTCTCGACCGGGGGCGGGCTGTCGTTGCGGCTAAGGGGCACTCGCTTCCGAGCCTAGCATGGGCACTGCGACGGACCCTGGCCACTACAATCGGAATGTGGGCACTGCGGGCAGGATTCTTGCGTTGGATTTGGGCATGAAACGGATCGGGCTGGCGATCAGCGACGAACTCCGGATTACCGCGCAAGGGTTGGAGACTTTGGTGCGCGTCGGCCCCCGGAAGGACGTCGAGGCGCTTCGCGCACTGGCCGAGGCACGGGGTGTAGTCCAATTCCTCATCGGTGACCCGCTGCACATGAGCGGCCAGCAGAGTCGCCAGGGCACCTACACACGCGAATTCGGGGCAGATTTGGAACAGCGCACAGGCATCCCGGTCGTCTTCCGCGACGAGCGCTGGACCAGCCGCGAGGCCGAACGCACCATCCGTGGCGCGGGCGTGGCCAATTCGGATAGGAAGAAGACGATAGACAAGCTCTCGGCGGTGATTCTGCTGCAAGGGTACTTGGACTCGCTCTCGGTGCAACGCGCATGGTGATGATTCGGAAGATCGCGGCGGCCCTCGCCGCGTTGTTGATCGGTATTGCGGCGCTGGGCGGCTTATTCGTCTATGCGAACCTCCACAAGCCCTACCAAGGCTTCACCGAGCCCGTGTTTGTCGATTTCAAACGCGGCACATCGACTGCGGAAATGGCTGCGGAACTTGAGGGCAGGGGAGTCGTCCAAGCCCGCTGGCTGTTCCTCGCAGCCCGGTTGGCGCGCCGGGGCACCCAATTGCAGGCTGGCGAATACCAGTTCGTCAAGCCCGCGACGCCCCTCGAAGTCTACTCCCGTATCGCCAAGGGAGACATCTTCCATGTCGAGTTGACGATTCCCGAGGGCTACAACCTTTGGGACATAGCCGGAGCGCTGGAGAAGCAGGGGATCACCAAGCTGGGCACCATCCGCGTCGAGGCGTTCCTCGCGGCCGCGCGCAACCCGGCCATCATCAAGGATTTGGACCCGAAGGCGACCTCGCTCGAAGGCTACCTTTTTCCCGATACCTACCGGATCTACCGCCATACGACCGCCGAGCAGTTGTGCAAGCAGATGACGAACGAGTTCCGGGCGCGCTGGAAGTTGATGGGGAGCGCGGCGGACGTCCACAACACGGTCACGCTGGCGTCGCTGGTGGAGCGCGAGGCGAAGTTGCCCGAAGAGGCCCCGAAAGTCTCGTCCGTATTCCACAATCGGCTGAAGGGCGGTATCAAGCTCGATTGCGACCCCACCACGGTCTACGCGGCATTACTGGAAAACCGCTATCGGGGCGTGATCCACAAGTCGGATCTGGAAAGCACGAACCCCTACAACACCTATAAGCACGCCGGGCTACCCCCGGGGCCGATCGCCAATCCCGGGATCCGGGCGATCCGCGCGACGTTGGAGCCGGTGGAATCGAAGTGGCTCTTCTTTGTCGCCAAGGCGGATGGCTCGGGGGGCCACAATTTTTCGGAATCCCTCAGCCAGCACCTGGCCGCAGTAGCCACGTACCGGAAGAACACCGCGAGGTAGCGCCCTATGCCGAAAATGGCCCGCAGTGCACGCATCCGCGCCTTGGCGCAACAGCGCGCCTGGGACCGGATCGGCGAGGTCGAATGGCCAGTACTGCGGACCGCGATCCCGGGCGTTTCCACCGAGGACGTGCTCCGTTCCGGTATCCCCGCCGACCCGCCGTGGCGTGCCATCCGCCAGCACACGTTTGAGGAACTGGCCGCCGATCTAACTTCCCTTGCCGAACTCTACGGCTTGAATCCGGACCTCCACCATCACTGCCGCGCCGAGGTGATCCGCGCCAAGGAGCGGGCCAAGGTGGTGTCGAAGAGCCCGCACGTGTCGGCGGAAACGAGGAAACGCAAGGAGGCCATGGCCGAGGCGATGCTCGTCTGGCTGGACGATCCCGCCCTGTTCGCCCCTTGGATGGAGCTGCGGCTCCAAATTCTCGCACCACCCATACTATTGCCGCCATTGCCCTCGTCCGGGGGACCGTCGTGAGCGGCAGGACCCTCCACCGAATCCAACCGTGTTGTCCCGGGCGGTTGCTATGGTGTCTGGGAATGCCGCACACTGGAATCTTGGCACAGAAAGTGCACAGATGGCGCCTCACGTCCCGGCTCCTTCCTGTCCGTTGCGTTTTCGCCGTCGCCACCGTTCTCGCAGTCGGTGGGACACAGAGTCTGGCCCAGTCGGTCGAAGCTGCCGCCAAGCCTGCGGTGCAAAGGACCATACGCCTGTCGGACGAATCTGCGGGAATTGACGGGATCGTCCAGAGCTTGATTTCTACATTCGATCAAGTCGACATTGTCGCTCTTGGCGAAGCGCACCAGCGGAAGCTGGATTCCGATCTGCGGATCGCCCTCGTCCGCCACCCCGACTTCGCGAAAAAGGTGCGGGCTATCGTGGTGGAGTTCGGCAGCACCACGGCGCAGTCCACGCTCGACCGTTACATCGGGGGCGAAGCGATATCGAGCACAGAACTGGAGCAGGTCTGGAAGAGCACGACCCAGGCGGCCAATGGAGTCTGGGCTTCAACGGTTTACCCGGACTTCTTCGCGGCGGTGAGAGACGTCAACTCGAACCTGCCGCCCGATGCGCGAATTCGAGTCTTCGGGGGCGACCCCGGACCCGGAGACAACCGTAGCCGCGAGAAAGCCGCTGTTTCAGTTCTAAAGTCACAAGTGCTGAACAAGCATGGCAAAGCCCTGCTGATCTATGGTGCCGCGCACTTCTATCGGACTCTGGACGACAATTACCTTTCCACCATGGGCGAAGACATCGGAATCGTGCGAATGTTGGACCTCGACTATCCTGGTCGAACTTTCGTAGTGATCCCGGTTGGTGGCTTGGTGCGGCCGCCCGCGGTCAAGATGGACATTGAACCCGACTACCAAAAGTTCGACCGCTCACTACAGACGCAGGTGCGTCCGGTACTGGTGCCCCTCCAACGATTGCCGTTCCGGGATTTCACTGCTGAGGAGTTCCTCGGTCGCACAGTGTCGACCTGCAGGGGAACCGGCGGCTGTAGGAGCATCTTCCAAGGCAGCAGACTGACTCTAGGCCAGATGGCCGATGCGTGCGTCTATGTTGGCGGAGCCCCCTAGCGTTACTGTTGGCGACCTTACAGAAAATACTGCCACTGTCCCGCCATCACCACGTACGCCCCCAGCGCCGCGTTCGTAACCGCGTGCATGATGATGCAGTCCCAAATGTTGCGCGTGCGCATCATCCACCAGTTGTAGATGATGCCGCAGACCAGCCCGACGTCCCAAAACGGCCCGTGCTCGGATGCGAACATCGCGGCGGTCACCCAAAACGCCACCGGCGCGTAGGTTCCCAACCGCACGCGCTCGAAGTTCTCGCCGTCGATCAACCAGCGCATCAGCCAGCCGCGCCAGAACAGCTCCTCCAAGATCGGCACCGCGACCACCAGCACGGAAAAGCGCAGGAACAGGAATATCGGGTCGTCCTTGCCTGCCGGCGGCTTGTTCACGGCCGGGGAAATCAGCGCGTTGTCGAACAACGGCAGATGCCGCCACGCGGGCCAAACCACGTCCGGCCCCACCCAGATCGCGAAGACGGCCACGCCCAGCAGGACGCTGAGCAGCGGTTTCGTCGGGCCCGTTTTCAGTACGGGCAGCGAAACCGCGCCGATCGCCACCAGCGACAGCACCAGCCGCACCCATACCGGGAGGGGCATGGCGGACTGCGCCGCGATACACAGCATGAAGACGCCAAACGGCAGAACGTACGGGATTGCGGGATGTCGTGGCAAATTCAGATTCTACCGTGTGGTCTCCTAGGAATGGATGCCCAACCGCCTCGCGCTCGAAAAAAGCCCCTACCTGCTGCAGCACGCCAACAACCCGGTCGACTGGTACCCGTGGGGCGAGGAGGCCTTTGCACGGGCACGCGCCGAGGACAAGCCCATCTTCCTCTCTATCGGCTACTCCACCTGCCACTGGTGCCACGTGATGGAGCGCGAGTCCTTCGAAAACGAGGACACCGCAGCCCAGATGAACGCCCTCTACGTCTGCATCAAGGTGGACCGCGAGGAACGGCCCGACATCGACCGCATCTACATGGCCTACGTTCAAGCCACCACGGGCGGTGGCGGCTGGCCGATGTCGGTGTGGCTGACGCCGGAGCTAAAGCCCTTCGTGGGAGGCACCTATTTTCCGCCCGACAACCGCTACGGCCGCGCCGGTTTCCCGCTGGTGCTGGAGCGGGTGGCCGAAGCCTGGGGCAAGGATCGCGAAAAGATCATCGAGTCGAGCGACGAGGTGATGGAGCGCCTGCGCGAATCCGATACCGAAGGCACTGGCGATGGCCACGCCCACGACGGGCCCATGGAAGCGGCCTTCCAGCAATACCGCAGGGCGTTCGACACCCGTCGGGGCGGCTTCGGCTCGGCCCCGAAGTTCCCAAGGCCCTCGTCACTGCACTTCCTGCTGCGTTATTGGAAGCGGACGAAGGACGAGGACGCGCTCGACATGGTCGCCACCACGCTGATCGCGATGGAGAAGGGCGGCATGCACGACCAGCTCGGGGGCGGCTTCCACCGCTACTCGGTGGACGAATTCTGGTTCGTGCCCCACTTCGAGAAGATGCTGTACGACCAGGCGCAACTGGCCGCCGCGTATCTGGAGTGCTACCAGATCACCGGCAACGACGCGATGGAGTCCGCCGCGCGCCGCATCCTGGACTACGTGATGCGCGACATGACGGCCCCGGAAGGCGCGTTCTGGTCGGCCGAGGATGCCGACAGCATCGTGGATCCGGCGGATCCCCACCACAAGAGCGAGGGCTACTTCTACATCTGGTCGTGGGCTGAGGTCGAAAAATTGGTCGGGCCGGATGCCGCCTCGTGGTTCGGCTACCGCTACGGCATGGAGCGCACCGGCAATGTCCGCAACGATCCCCACGGCGAATTCGAAGGGCGCAACATCTTGTTCCAGGCGCGTTCCTTGGCCGACACCGCTGAGCATTTCGACCGCGATCCGCGGGAAATCGCGGCCTCCATTGCGCTGACCGAGACGCTCCTGTTCGATGCTCGCGGCACCAAGCCGCGTCCGCACCTCGACGACAAGATCCTCACGGCCTGGAACGGCCTCATGATCACAGCCTTCGCCAAGGCCGCCCGCATCCTGAATGAGCCCAAGTACGCCGACGCGGCGCGGTTGGCGGCGGACTTCATCCTCTCCACGCTTTCCAGCCATGACGGCACCCTGCTGCGCCGCTATCGCGAGGGCGAGGCGGCCATTGGCGGCATGCTCGACGACTACGCTTTCTTCGTCCAAGCGCTGCTCGACCTCTACGAGACCACCTTCGAGTTCCGCTTCCTCGAACGTGCCATCGCCATCGCGAACAAACAGAGCCAGTTGCTGGAGGACGCCGAAAACGGCGGCTTCTACGCTTCCGCCCACCCCGACGCCATCAGCCTGATGCGCCACAAGGATGATTACGACGGTGCCGAGCCCTCCGGCAACTCCATCGCCCTCCTGAACCTGTTGAGGCTCCACCGAGTGACCGGTCAACCGGCCTACGAAAACTCCGCACGAAAGCTCATCGCGGCGTTCGAGGCGAGGCTGCGGACCTCGCCCTACGGCATGCCGCAGATGCTCTGTTCGTGGGAATTCGACATGGCCGCTCCCCGCGAGATCGTCGTTGCCGGGCACGCCGAGCCCTGGACCACGGAGCCCCTGTGGAAAGCCTTCGACCCCAACCGGGTCCTGCTTCATGCCACGCCCGACTTGGTGGCGCTGCGGCCGGAAGCCGATCAGGCGCCGCTGGCGGCCATGACCGGTCCCGCAGTTTACATTTGCGAGAATTTCGCCTGCAAAGCGCCCGCGCGGGGACCCGGCGACCTTGCCGCCTTGTTAGAATAGGCGGTGTTACCTCAAATCCGTTCAAGGAAAACCAAGGAGATTCGATGTCAGCACAAGTAGAGCGTCCGGGAGCAACAACGTTGCGGGGGAACCCGTTCACCCTCGTCGGAGCCGAGATCAAGGTCGGCGACACGGCACCGGATTTCACCCTGATCGACGGCTCGATGAAGCCCGTCCATCTCGCCGACACAGGCGCCAAGACCCGCATTTTCAGCGTCGTGCCCTCCCTCGACACCCCGGTTTGCGACGCGCAGACCAAGCGGTTCAACGAGGAGGCGTCCAAGCTGGAAGGCGTGGACATCTACACCATCAGCATGGACCTGCCCTTCGCGCAGAAGCGTTTCTGCAATTCGTTCCTGGTGGACAACGTCAAGATGTTGTCCGACCACCGCGAGGCGTCGTTCGGTGCGGCCTACGGCACGCTGATCAAGGAATGGCGGATTCTGAGCCGCGCGATCTTCGTCGTGGGCCCGGACAACATCGTCAAGCACGTGGAATACGTCGGCGAAGTGGCCGACTTCCCGAACTACGAAGCCGCGCTGGCTGCGGCGAAGGCTTAGCCGTCGGCAAAGCGGTCATGGCCGCGGAGCTCGTTTCAAAGTGTTGCGCCTAGTTCCCAAATCGATCACGAGCCTCGTCCGGAGCAATCTGGTACGCGGGGGGCTCGTGGTCGGCGCGGGAATACTGGTGGGAAATATCACCGGTTTTTTCCGCGTTGTCGTGACGGCGTGGTTCCTGGGAACCCATGCCCATGCCGACGCGCTGGCGGTGGCGCTCGGGCCGATCGACACCATCACAACCGCGTTTATCAACACCATGCTGGTGGCGTTCGTGCCCATGCTCATGTTGAGCCGTCCGGGCGAGCGCGAGGCCGTATTCGAGCAGGCGGCGCGCGTGTTTGCCTGCATCCTGGCGATTGCCTCCGGGTCCATCTTCCTTCTCGCCCCCGAACTGATTTCGATCCTGGGACCGGGTCTGGCTCCCGAGCAACACACCCAAGCGGTCCAACTCCTGCGGATGTTCGCGCCGGCGACGTTCTTTGGCGGCGCGTCGGCCATTTTCGCGGCACTTCTCTATACCGAAAGGCGCTTCACAGCACCGGCCTTCTACCAGACCTGCGTCAACGGCGGGACCATCGCCGGGGCGCTGCTGCTGTGGAAGGTAGTGGGGGTGTACGGATTCGCCATCGGGTATTCGGCGGGGGCGGCGCTGCAATTGGTGCTGACGTGGAGTTTGAGCCGCGATTTGCGGCGGACGGTCGGTCGTCACGAAGACGTTCCGCTGCGCCACATCCTGTTGAAACCGTTCATGTTCCTGCTCTACGCCTCGCTGATTTCAGCCAACATCTTGGTGACGCGCGCCTTCGCGACGCATGCGGGACCGGGGATGGCGGCGTCGCTCGACTACTGCCTCAAGTGCCTGAGCGTGGTGGTCGCATATCTCGTTTACCCGACGGCCAATAGCTTGTTGCCGGAGATTGCCCGTCTGAAGGGCGAGAACCAAGCAGCGTTGGCCTATCGGCTGATGTTCCGGAGTGTCGGCACGATGGCGGGATTGTCCGTGGTTGCCTGTATTATCGCCGTGGCCGTGCGGACGCCGGTGATTACGCTGCTGTTTGAGCGGGGCAGTTTCACCGCGCAATCGACCCTTTTGGTCACTCAGGTGTTCCTGGGATTTGCGCCAAGCATTGTCGGCTGGACGCTGCTCGACTTGGTTTCGCGCTGTTTCTTCGCGCTGGACCGCCCAAAGCGCCCTGTGGTGGCCGCTTTCGTGCCCGTTTCCTTGAATCTTGGGATTATGTTGCTGGCAGGGAAGACTGCCAATCCGGTGATGCTGGGGTTGGCACCGTCGGCGGGATTGGCTGCGGGCTTCCTGGCGCTGTTCGCCTTGGCGCATGTGCGCGGGCAGATCCCATCGCCGGTTGAGGAAGCGGTAGAGGTCGGGAACGCTGCGTAGGCGGGGCGGCTGCCAAGGCTGACAGCCACCCCGTCCAAGTTACTGCTGTCCGCCGCGACCGCCGGGGCCTGCGGGAGCGCCTGGGCCTCCCGGAATGCCACCCGGGGCACCGCCGCCGCGACCGCCACGACCGGCCGCCGGACGAACCGGGGGAACGTACTCGATCATTTCTTCCACAGGCCGCTTGGCCGCCCACGCGATGCCGCGCAGCAAGGTGCGCTGGATCTGGTAGTTGGAGAAGTTGGCGTAGGTGTGTCCCTGCATCCAGACAAAGGCGCGGGCCGGTTGGCCGCCGGGTACCGTGTGCTCGTAGGTCCACATCTGGGGCGCGATTTCGCCCTTGTGGTCGCCGGCGCTGGGGGTCGGGGCGATGACGGCGTTGGCGAGGACGTGGATGCCGGGGTCCTTGGCCCACGTCATGAGGAAGAACGCCTCGTCGGAAAGCGTGAAGTCGGTCATGTCCTTCATGATGGGGTTGGCCTTGTCGGCGACGGTGTAGGGGACCGGCGCTTCAAGGGTGAAGTTGGTTTCGCCGTGTTTCTTGGCGCCGCCGACGAGGGTGGAGAAATAGGCGGGGTCGGGGCCGCAGAGCGAGTCGTGGAAGGTGACGATGCCGCCGCCGCGCTTGACGTAGGCGTCGAGGACGGACTTCTGGGCGTCGGTGAGGAAGCCCGCGTCACCCTTGTAGAGGACGATCACGTCGACGCCTTCGAGGTCGGCCGCGGTCGGGCCCTTGAGCGCGCCGCTGACGACGGCGCCGTGTTCGGTCAGGAGCTTGCTCCAATCGGCGAGGAGCTGGGGATAGTCGTGCTGGCCGGGGCCGTGCGACTTCAGGCCGCCCCAGATGTAGATCTTCATGCCGTTGGGGTTCTGGCCTTGGGGCAGGGGAGCGCCGCCGGGGCCTCGCCCGCCGCCTTGGGCGAAGGCTGCGGTGTGCATCGCGGCACCTAGCAGCAAGAGGGAGATGGATTGTTTGATGGTCACGGATACCTCGGATTCGATATGGCTGGCCGCGCGCGCGGGGCTGCTATGGCCACATTGATGCTATCGCATTGGGGTCGGCGATGTGGCAACATGGGGGCGACGGCCTCGGTTATTGGCAACATTCGGTGTGCCTGAGATAATCGATCCGATGGATCGCCGCCAGTTTGTTTCCCACTTTGCGGGGGCCGCGGGAGCCTTGTCGCTTCCCGGTTTGCCCGCTGCCTCCGCCCAGACGCCTCCACCCATAGATCTAGGGGTGAAGCGCGTCCTCGTGATGTTCAAGTGCCACTTGGATGTCGGGTTCATCGATACCCAGGCGGCGGTGATCCAGAAGTACTTCACCACACACTACCCGCGCGCCATCGATATCGCCGAGCAGTTCCAGAAGGACACGTCCGGGGCGCGGTATGTCTGGACGACCGGGTCGTGGATGCTCTACCAGTACCTCGAACAGGCCAAGGCACCGGAGCGGAAGCGGATGGAACAGGCCATCGCGGCGGGGCACATCGCTTGGCACGCGCTGCCGTTCACGTGGCAGACGGAGTTGCTCGATCCGGCGTTCATCACCGGGGCTATCGGGTTTTCGAAGGCGCTCGACCAGCGTTTCGTGCGGAAGACGACCGGGGCGAAGATGACCGACGTTCCGGGGCATTGCCGGGGGCTGATCCGTCCACTGGCCGAGAGCGGCGTCACGTTCCTCAATATCGGCGTCAACTCAGCGAGCACGCCGCCCGATGTTCCGCCGGTATTCGTGTGGAAGGATCCGGGCGGGGCGTCGATCATCATGATGTACCACCGGCTGGCGTACGGCGGGGTGGTCAAAATCCCGCAGTCGGACCTCGCGATTGCCGTCGAGATGGCCGACGATAACTACGGGCCGCACAAGCCCGAGGAGATCACCGCATTCTACAAGGATCTGCGGCGGCAGTTCCCGAATGCGGTGGTGCGGGCGGCCAACCTGGCCGACATCGCGAACGCGGTGGAGCCCCACAAGGCGGCGCTGCCGGTGCTGACGCAGGAAATCGGCGATACCTGGATCCACGGCGTGGCCAGCGATCCGTTGAAGCTGGCGCGGTTCCGCGAGGTGTTGCGGGCCCGGTCGGAATGGATTGCCAAGGGGCGGTTGAAGGCGGGCGACAAGGCGGATTTGGCCTTCCTGTCGCAGTTTTCGCTGGCGGCGGAGCATACTTGGGGCACCGACACCAAGACTTGGCTCGATTTCGACCACTACACGCCGGATTCGCTGGCCACCATGCTGGGGCAGCCGAAGTACAAGACGGTTACCAATAGCTGGGTGGAGAAGCGGGTCGATATTGACAACGGCATTGCCGCGTTGCCGCCGGATTTGCGGGCCGAGGCGACGCGGCGAGTGGCGGCGCTGGCTCCGGTGAGACCGGTTACCGGCGCGATGAAGCCGTTCGTTCCCGCCAAACCGCTTGAGACGGCGCACTTCACGGTCGGGATCGATCCGGCCACGGGCGCAATCACCCGGTTGAAGACGCGCGCAGGCGGGCGGGAATGGGCATCGGCGCAGCATCCGTTGGCGGCGTTCAGCTACCAAACGCTGTCGAAGCAGGATTTCGACCGGTTCCTCGCCACCTACATCACGGTGCAGACGGACTGGGCCCCGAAGGATTTCGGCAAGCCGGGGATGGAGAAATCGGGCGCGGCGAGCCGGATCTGGAAGACGAAACTGCTCCAAGCGTTCCAGGACGAAACGCCCAGCGCGCACCGGCTGGTGCTGCGGTTGCAGGTCGATGGCGGTGTCCAGGCGCGGTCGGCGATCACGGCTTGGCCGGACGAGGTTTACCTCACGCTGGAGTTTCCGAAGGCTGCCGCGAAGCTGGAGATGGAGCTGGCGTGGTTCGGCAAGCGGGCCAACCGGTTGCCGGAGGCGCTTTGGTTCAGCTTCCGTCCCGATGCGCCCGAGGCGAAGGGGTGGCAGCTCAACAAGACCGGGGGACCGGTGTCACCGTTCGATGTGGTGTCGGGCGGCAACCGCCAGATGCACGCGGTGTCGACGGGGTTGTCGTACAAGGACGGGAAGGGGTCGCTGGGGATCGACACGTTGGACGCTCCGCTGGTGGTGCTGGGGCGGCAGTCGCCGCTGTTTTTCTCGAAGGAGCAGCCGGATTTGTCGGGTGGAGTCCACTTCAACCTGTTCAACAACGCCTGGGGCACGAACTACGTGCAGTGGTTCGGCGGGGACATGCGCTACCGGTTCACGTTGCTGGCGTAGGTCGAAAATTCAAAGCCGTTTTGGCTGCAAGTGGTTGATGGCGCTTGGGTTGCCGGAGGGGAAGCGGCGGCGCTAGGCGTCCGCAGCAGCGCTTGTACTTGAGGCCGGAGCGGCAGGGACAGGGGGCGCTGCGGGCGATAGGGGGTGCTGGTTGTTCCGGCGTCGCGGGGGCCTCGGGCTGTGCGACTTGGGCTTGTGGTTGGGCGGCCGCCGGGGCTGGGAACTGCTTGAGCATGGCCATGGCGCGCCGGAGGGCGACGAAGGCGCGGTCACGGTCGCGGTCGTTGGCGATGCGGAGTTTGGGGTCGGGATGGGTGGCTTCGAGGGCCTCGCATTCGTTGATGCGGGCGACGCAGCGCTCGATTTCGTTTTGGAGCAGGGCTGTGAGCCGGGTTTCGAGATCGTTCATTTTTTGATCCTTCGCGGGGGTTCCCACGTGTGGATCATACCGGGCGGAGGGGGTGTTTTCGAACCAGTGGTTTTGCAAGTGGTTGAAAAGACGAGGAAGATGGGGCGAAAATTTTTGTGAATGAAGCTTTCGGATCGCACGGGAACAGGCGTCGACAGGATTGTCGACTCGGCACGCAAGAGTGCGTGCGCCACGCTTAGTCGGCCAGGTCCATGCGGCGGAGGAGGGCTATGTAGCGGGGGTCGTCGCGGAGGGGGTCGAAGAGCGGATTGCACTTCATGCCGAGGATGTTGGGGTCCCGCGCCTCAATGGCCTGCTCCAGATGCTCGAAGGCTGCGGTCTTGTCGCCCAGCGCCGCGTGCACGTAGGAGATGCTGACGGGCGAGATATAGCCGTCGCTGGCACGCTGTTCGATCAGGGCCAACAGTGCTGTGGCTTCGACGGTGCGGCCGGCCATCGCTAGCGTCATCGCTTCCAGGGAATCGAGGAACTTGCTGTCGGCGTCCGCTTGGCGTGCACGAGTGTAGCAGGCGAACGACTCCGCGAACTCCCGTCGGATGGCATGGACGTTGCCCAGCATGGCGTGCGCCAGATAGTAGCCGGGGTTCATCTCGACAACCTTGCCGAACTGGGCCACCGACAGCGAATACTCCCGCTTCAGGTAGTAGAGGAAGCCGAGGTGGACGCGGTAGAGGATCGACAGGGGGTCGAGCGAGAGGGCTTGGCGGAGTTCGGAAATCGCCTCGTCGAGGCGACCGGTCGGGCGGAGGAAGTAGAAGGCGTAGCCGTCGCGTGAAACTGGCGATGCTCCGTTGAGCTGGATCGAACGCAGGAATTCGCGCTCGGCACCAGCCCAGTCCCAGTCGTAGAGCGCCAGGATGACGCCGAGGGTCGCATGGGACTCGGCGATCGAGTCGTCGAGCTCAATGGCGCGGGCGATGGCCTCCTTGGCGCGGGGCATGGCGGTGCCGGGGGCTTCGAAACCGAGGAAACCTTCGGAGTAGAGGCACTGCGCGAGGCCTTCCCACGGGAGTGCGTAATGGCGGTCGAGGCGGATGGCCCCTTCGAAGAGCCGTTTGCCGGCGTCGAGGCCTTCGCGGGTCATCTTGTAGAGTTCGAAGCGGCCCTTGAGGTAGAGGTCGTAGGCCTCGAGGTTGGCGGTGTAGCGCTTGACCGGCGGGACGGGGGCGGTGCCGCGATGGAAGTCGGGACTGGATTCGGTGAGTTTGACGCGCAGTTTGGCGACGATTGCGGCCGAGATTTCGTCTTGGATCTCGAAGACGTCGGTCATCTCGCGGTCGAAACGCTCCGACCAGAGGTTGCTGCCGTCGACCGCGCCGATCAGTTGGACACTGATTCGGACGCGGTTGCCCGCCTTGCGGACGCTGCCCTCGAGGACGCTGGAGACGCGGAGGGTCTCGCCGATCTGGCGGATGTCCTGGCGAGATTCGCGGAAGGCGAAGGCCGAGGTGCGGGCGGTGACGCGGATCGAATCGACGCGGGTGAGGGCGTTGATGATTTCCTCCGCGAGACCGTCGCTGAAGTATTCGTTCTCCTTGTCGGAACTGAGGTTGAGGAACGGGAGGACGGCGATGGAGGGCTTGCCGGGCTGCTGGAAGATGCCTGAGGGGGCGGGATCGGCGGCGACGGCCGCCGTGGCGGGAAGGTGTTGTACGACGGACTGTTGGAAGGATTGCCGCGCCATGATGGAGGCGGGGCCGAGCCCGGCGGCACGCATGGCGATGTAAAGGTCTTCGAGGGCCGCCTTGACCTCGGACATGGTCTGGAAGCGCTCAGCGGGGTTCTTGCGGAGGCAGCGGCTGAGGGTTTCCTGGAGTTCCGTGGGGACGGTGACGCCACAGAGGGACAGGTCGCGGGGGGTGTCGCGGAGGACGGCGGCGAGGATTTCGAGGCCGGACGCGCCCCGGAAGGCGTGGTGGCCGGTGAGCATCTCGTAGAGGACTGCACCGAGGGAGAAGATGTCGCTGCGGGCGTCAACCTTGCCTCCCTGGGCCTGCTCGGGGGACATGTAGGCGATGGTGCCGATGATGGCTCCCTCGGTGGTCTTGGGACCTTGGAACCGGAGAGAAATGGTGGTGTCGGAGTCGCCCAAGTTGAGTGCGCCCTGGCCCTGGTCGACCTTGGCGAGACCGAAATCGAGGACCTTGGCGAGGCCCTCGGGTGTGGTCATGACGTTGGCGGGCTTGAGGTCCCGGTGGACGATGCCAATGCCGTGGGCGGCGGACAGGGCGTCGGCCACTTGGACGCCGATTCGGAGGGCGTCGACGACGGGAATGCGTCCGGCACCGAGGAGCGAGGCGAGGGTTTGGCCGCGGACCAATTCCATGACGATGCAGTCGCCGGCGGCGTCCTCGACCACGTCGTGGATGGTGACGATGCTGGGGTGGTTGAGGGCCGAGGTGGCGCGTGCCTCCTGGAGGAAGCGGTTGCGGCGCTCGCCGGAGCCGGATTGGGACGGCAGGAGGCGCTTGATGGCGACTTGGCGGCCGAGTTGGAGGTCGCGCGCACGGTAGACCGCACCCATCCCGCCCTCGCCGATGAGGGCGAGGACTTCGTAATGCGAGATGGTTGTGCCAATCATGCGCGGAATTTGTGGCGGCTCCGGGAGGCTCTCCCTATATTAAGAGTCGCACTGCGGAGGCGACGGCGAGGGCCGCGCAGACTGCGGTTTCGGCCCGGAGGACGGTGGATCCGAGGGATGCCCCCTGCCACCCGGCGGCTTCGAGGCGGGTCCGCTCGGCGTCGGTCCAGCCGCCTTCGGGGCCGATTGCGAGGGCCACGGAGTCCTGCGGGGTGGCACCGTGGAGGGCTTTCAGCATGGGGGGCGCGCCGGGGCGCTCGTCGAGCAGGAGTCGGAAGGTGGCGGGATGCTTCAGGGCGGCGTCGAAGCGGACGGGGTCCAAGATGTCGGGCGGTTGGAGGCGGCGGGACTGCTCGGATGCCTCCTTGGCGATGCGCCGCCAGCGTTCGACGCGCTTGCGGGCTCCGTCGAAAAGGCCCTGGTCGCTGCGGGCGGCGTCGAAGGGGACGAGGGTAGTGATGCCGAGCTCGGTCGCCTTTTCGACGGCCCACTCGAAGCGGTCGAACTTGACGAGCGCGAGCAGGAGGATGGTTTCGGGCAGGGGCGGACCGGCGGGGAGTTCTTCGAGGATCTCGAACTCCACCAGATTCTTGCGCGCCGACGAGATTTGGGCGAGCCAGACGCGGTGGGTGTCGCTGATTTCGTACTTGTGCCCGGCCTCGACGCGGAGGACGCGCACGAGGTGGTGGGCGTCGTCGCCCTCGATCCGTGCGTGCCCTTGACGCACCTCGTCCACGAAGAATCGCCTGCGTGCCATGTACAATAATCTTGCCACCCGGGTTCCCATGATTGCTCTGCTACGCGGCATACTGGCCGAAAAACACCCCAACCAAGCGGTCGTGGATGTGGGCGGGGTCGGCTATGAAGTCTCCATTCCCATCTCCACGTATTCGAAATTGCCCGAAGTTGGCGGCGAGACGCGGCTGCGCGTCTACACCAACGTTCGGGAGGACGCGATCCAGCTGTTCGGCTTCCACACGGCGGACGAGAAGGCGCTGTTCGAGAAGCTGATCTCGGTGAGCGGGATCGGACCGGCGCTGGCGATCAAGGTGCTGAGCGGGATCGATCCGGCCAGCCTGGTGAACGCGATCCGGCGGGGCGAGGTGGACAAGCTGGTGAAGATTCCGGGGGTCGGGAAGAAGACCGGCGAACGGATGATTCTGGAGCTGCGGGACAAGCTGCCAGCCATCGAGGGTGCGACGGACGCTCCCGCGCAGCCGCCGATTTCTGCGCTGGAGGAGGATGTCCTGTCGGCGCTGGTGAATCTAGGCTGCCAGAGGACTGCGGCGGAAGCGGCGGTGAGGAAGGCTCGGATGGCGGGCGTGCCGGAGGTGTTCGAGCCGTTGTTCCGCAAGTCGCTGGAGCTGGTTAGGTAAATGGCGGACAAGAGTTCCAGGCTGGTATCGGCGGTGGGGGCCGAGGACGAACAGCAGTTCGAGGCGGGGTTGCGTCCGCGGCGGCTGGCGGACTTCACGGGGCAGACGCGGCTGAAGGAGAACCTGCAGATCGCGATCGACGCGGCCCGGAAGCGCGGCGAGGCGATGGACCATGTGCTGCTGTACGGGCCTCCGGGGCTGGGCAAGACGACGCTGGGGCAGATCATCGCGCAGGAATTGGATGTGCCGTTCGGCCAGACGTCGGGGCCGGTGCTGCAGAAGAAGCTGGATTTGTCGGGGATTCTGAGCGGGATCATGCACCGGCAGGTGTTTTTCATCGACGAGGTGCACAGGCTGCTGCCGGACGTCGAGGAAATGCTGTATTCGGCGCTGGAGGATTTCCACCTCGACATTTTGATCGGGACGGGGCCGGGGGCGCGGACTCATTCGATTCCGCTGCAGAAGTTCACGGCGATCGGGGCGACGACGCGGCAGGGGCTGGTGTCGGCACCGCTGCGGGGTCGGTTCGGGCTGGTGCTGCGGCTGAACCACTACGACGTGCCGGAGCTGAAGAAGATTGTCGAGCGGTCGTCGAAGCTGCTGGCGACGCCGATTGACGGGGAGGGCGCGGAGGAGATCGCGCGGCGGGCGCGGGGGACACCGCGTATCGCGAACCGGCTGCTGCGGCGGGTGCGGGACTACGCGCAGGTGCGGGCGAAGGGCGTGATCGACCACAAGGTGGCGGTGACCGCGCTGGATTTGCTGGAGGTGGACCGGTTCGGGCTGGACGAGATCGACCAGAAGATCATGCGCACGGTGCTGGAGAAGTTCGGGGGCGGGCCGGTGGGCGTGAACACGATCGCGGCGTCGATTGGCGAGGAGCCGGAGACGATCGAGGAGGTTTACGAGCCCTATTTGATCCAGTTGGGGTTCTTGCATAGGTCTCCGCGGGGGCGGATGGCTACGGAGCGGGCTTATGATTATTTCGGGGTGGCGAGGAGGTTTGGGGGGGGGGGGCTCAGCCGGAGTTGTTTTAGGGGGCGATTGGCAGAATGCGAGACTCCTTGGGAAAATTAACTAGGCAGAGCTTGGGGCAGCGCCTGACCCGTCTCACAAAGGGTAGGTTTTGAGACGCCACAAATGTCTCTTGAAATCAATGGCTTGCGCGTCTCACAAGTGGGACTCATGAGCGGGGGCGGGCGATCCCCCGCCACGGATCTCGCGGCCCAAACATCACGTGTGCGCATGCAGATTCGCGGCTGGGAGACTCAACTCGGACGCTAGTCCCACTTGGAGGTCATTTCGACGAACGCGGCTTCGCACTTGGGCCATTCGTGCAGGATTGCCGGATCGAAGTCCGCTCCGTTGGGCCAAACGAGGGTGCCGCTCTCGGAATCGAGGGCGACACGGTTGAAGTACCCGGATTCCGAGGGTGGTCCGTACAGCTCGCCTCTCAGGACCGGTCGGAAATGGATGGTCTGCTCCGTGTTGTCGTTGAAGCCGATGCGGAGCGTGTGGGGCGCGACGATCTCGAAATTCAGGACTCGGCACATCAGGTGTCTCATATGAGGTGTCGGATCGTCGATATCTGAGTTCCGAACTCCTTTTCAACCGCAGCGACCTCGTCTCTACCTGCGGTTTACCGCCGCAGCCGTTAGCGCCATTTTGGTGAGTTGGCGTCAGCCGGCCAGACGACGAGCACCCTGGGCGAGATAGTGCTGATCCAACGCCTGCCGCATCAGCGTTTTGATGACGGCTTGGCGACTGACATTGAGATCCAGTGCGGCCTTGTCCAGTTCCTCCAGCATCTTTGCCGTCAGATCCACGTTGACCCGTTGAATGGATTGGCTAGCGGGCGACGACGCCGGACTCGGATGCACCATCCGGCCTTTTCCTGTAAAAAAACGCGAAACGTCTTCGCCTTGGTCCGCAAGTCGCGCAATGGCGTCGGCGGAAACTGGCTTCACTGCCTCATGAGTTGTCTTCATATAATCGGATCTCCTCGCGGGTTGACCGCCACAGCGTCACCAAATGGAAGAGTTCGCCGTCGTGGTCTTCCCTTATCTCGAACACGACTGAAAACAGCCGCTCTCCGACCCAGCCGACGGCAAGATACTGTTCCGGCACGTCAGACCGCCGGTCGAGCCAATATGGCCGGGAAAACAATTCCCGAGCCTCTTCGAATCCGATGCCGCGCTGCGGATTCGCCCGGAGGCGGGCGCTCTTGCGGATGTCGAAGCTGAAGCGCATCTGATGGTACTGTTATACCACTCCGGCATGCTGGTGGATGGTGACCATACTGTAAACTTCGGGCGCCGTCATGGGAATCCCAATGGCGCGTCTACAGCCGGTAGCTGTCCAGCATAGCCGATAGAACTTCCGAACTGCCGGGCCAATGTCCCCTTCGAACTGCGGCGTGAGTCGTGTATTCGGGCAAGCGGGTTGGATCGGGTTGGACCGGGCGACCGCCTTCCTCGACCGAGCCCTCGACGAATAGAAGGCCCTGCAATGCGCTCGGCATTTGGGCGACGAACGCATCGGCCTGGTCCAAGGCAGCCCTTAGCTTCGTGGACGTGAGCACCGGATCCACCGGGGTCTCGGAGGATAGCGCACGCCATTCCGCCAGCGGATAATTCGAGTTCCGCCGGATCTCGGCAATCAGACTCTCGGGGGAGAAGCCGGGTGCCTTGTCCACCGCGGCCCAAACCACCGCTCCGAGGGGCAGTATGGACTGGTGCACGGTCACCGCGTCCACCAAATCGCGCAGTTCGCGACGCCCCGCCGCAGCCATGATCTTATTCGTGGCCAGATCGACCGGATGCAGTTTGTACCCGAAGATTTCGTCCGGCACGACGGGAAAGAAGCGGTAGTCGCTGTCGACCACCCATTCCAGCCGGGTGATTCCGTGACTGCCGGCAACGGACGCGGTATGGATTTGGGGGTGCCTCCGCAGCCAACGCACCTCGAAACCGGCCTCCTCGAGCGCCTGTCCGTCGCCATTCGCGGCCACGGCGACACGCTCCTCGCGGTCATGAAAGACGTCGATGTCACTGGAGAAGCGTCCGCCCGAGAGGTTGAGCGGCGTGCCGCCAGCCACATAGCTCTCGGCGTCGCGGCGGCTGGCGAGCACTCGGAGGACCTCGGTCTGAATCCTAGTGAGGGGCATGACACTCCTGCTCGATCTCCTCGGCCAGGCGGCGGGCATCCATGTTGCCCTCGCGTCTCAATGCCCGCGCAACTACCAAGGCGTCTTCAGGAGTGGGATCGTCGAGCCGAGTGAGGTACCAGAGGGCGAAGACGGCAAACTCGTCGAAGGCGCGCTCGTACGGTGCCTGATAGCCTTTCGCTTGTACGGTACTTGGAAGCCGATCCATGGTTCCAGTTTGACCCATCCGCGTTTGCAGTCCGGTTGGCGACGGCGGTATGGCTGGTGGTTGAGGACCGAGGAACCGATGGAAGTTCAATTCTCACCGGCAGTGCAGGACAAACTCGACAGAATGGCTCGGGCCAGCGGCTCGGGCGGCAATGACGGGATATGACCTGCACCCCGAGGCCTTGGACGACTTTGAGGAAATCCGCTGGTTTATTGCGGAGGAGAGCCCAGATGCTGCGGATCGGATTGTGACGGAAATCTTCGACGCAATCCGGGCGCTCGTTCCATTTCCCCACCAAGGGTTTCGCCGCCCCAACATCACGTCGCGACTGCTGAGGTTCAAAACAGTTCGGGAATACGTTGTGGCGTATGCTCCCGAGACGTGGTCGCTGCCTTGTTGCGAGGTCGCGAGTAGGGGTCGAGGACGAGTTCGAGGCTGGGCGACTCAACCCGGATGTTGGTCCCACGTTGAGGCCATTTCGACGAAGGCGGCCTCGCAAGGCCATTCGTGTAGGGTTGCAGCATCGACGTCCGCGCCGTTGGGCCAAACGAGGGCGCCGCAGTCCGAATCGAGGGCGACGCGGTTGAAGTACTACCCCTACCGCCCCCCCAGCCCAATACACACCACACCCGCCAAAATCACGCCCACCGCCATCGCCTTCGCCATCGTGATCTTCTCCTTGAAAAACAACTTCGACCACACCATCGCGAAGACGTAGCTCATGGAGACCATCGGGAACAGGACGGAAAGTTCGCCGTTCTTGATTCCCATGAGAAACGGGATGCTCGATCCAAGGAACAGGGCGATTCCGGCCACCAAGCGCCAGTTGACGATGTTGTGGAAGCCGCCCTTCAGCTTCTCCGCGCCCAGTTTCAGGAAGACGGCTCCGAAGGAACCGATCAGCGACGCAAACAGGACCAGCAGGACGGAACTGAACGGGGTTTTCGTCATGCCTTGGAGGTGCTCGCCCTTCCCAGCAGGCCGACTCCGGTCATGACGAGGAGCACGCCGCAGATTTTCCAGGGGTTGAGCTGGTCGTGGAAGAAGTACATCGAGAGGCCTATCACCCAGACGTAGGAAAGGGAGTAGATCGGGTAGAGGACGGAGAGTTCGCCGTCACGGAGGGCGAGGATCAGCAGTAGCGCGTTGCAGGCGTGCAGGCTGTACCCGGCGACGAGGGGCGTGTTGCCGAGGAGGGCCATCAGGAATGCCGCGATTGATGCCGGACTGCCGGGGTCCAAATGGGGCATCGGGTGGATTGCCCCCATCTTCAGCAGGATTTGCGCCACGCCCGAGAGGAGCGTGCACACAATCACCATGTAGATGGGTTTCCTCGGGTGCGCCAATGGCTAGGATAGCATGGGGTTGGGGGCGGGGGCGCGGTGTGGAAGGGGGCCGGTACAATGAATGCTGTGGATAGCGCAAAGTCGGCAGTTGAGACCGGGCAGGCGGAGTTGGACGCCCAAGAGCAAAACCGGGAGTACGAACCGCCCCGAGGATTCATTGCCGAGTGGACTGTCACGATCCTGCTGCTGCTGTTCGGCACCACGACGCTGGTTCAGGCCTTCGTGATTCCAACGGGGTCGATGGAAGATACGCTGCTGGTGGGCGACCATTTGCTGGTGGACAAGCTGGCGTTCGCGCCGGGCGGGCCGTTCACGAAGCATATCCTGCCCTACAGCGATGTGCAGCGGGGGGACATCATTGTGTTCCGGTACCCGATCGACATCCGGCAGACGTTCGTAAAGCGGGTTATGGGCGTGCCGGGCGACCACATCCGGTTGCAGAACAAGCAGGTCTACCTGAACGGGCACCTTTTGAAGGAGCCGTACGCGGTCCACAAGCTCGACTACATCGATTCCTACCGGGACAATTTTCCGTCCGACCCCAATACGCCGCTGTTCCCGCCCGCGATGGCGATGCTGGAGCACGATGTGCAGAACGGCGAGGTGGTGGTGCCGAAGGGGTACTACTTCGCGATGGGGGATAACCGGGACCAGTCGCTCGACAGCCGGTACTGGGGTTTCGTGCCGCGGGAGAACATTATCGGCAAGCCGCTGATCATCTACTGGTCGTATATTGCGAGCACGGACGATCTGTCCAACCCGGCGGTAACGATTCCGCACTTGATTGATGTGGTGATCCATTTCCCCGTGAAGACGCGGTGGTCGCGGTCGCTGCAGCTGATTCATAGTTATCCTGTCCAGTAAAGCCATCCGGTCCAATAGACAATGTCCAACTATTACGGTTTGATCCTCGCTGGCGGGCGCGGCACGCGCTTCTGGCCCCGGAGCCGGACGCGGCATCCGAAACAGGTTCTGAGCATCGCGGGTGAGCTGACGCTGATCCAGGAGACGGTGCAGCGTTTGGAGCCGCTGATCCCGCAGAAGCGGATCTGGGTGTTGACGAACGATTTCGTCCGGGACGAGATTGTGCGGCAGTTGCCGGGGGTCCCGCCGGAGCAGATCATTTCCGAGCCGGCGGGACGCAACACGGCGCCGGCGGTGGCGCTGGCGGCGCATATTCTGGCGTCGGTGGACCCGGACGCGGTGTTCGGGGTGTTCCCGTCGGATCACGTGATCGGGAACCCGCAGCGTTTCCTCGAATTGCTGCGACCGGCGTTTGCGGCGGCGGAGGCGGGCAAGTTGGCCGTGCTCGGGGTCAAGCCGCTGTGGGCGGAGACCGGGTATGGGTATATCCAATTTCCCGAGGGCACGCCGCGCGGTGTGCTGGAAGGGGTTGCTGCAACCGAATTTTGCGAGAAGCCGTTATTTCCCGAGGCCGCGCGATATGTGGCGGCAGGGAACTACTCGTGGAATGCCGGGATGTTCTTTTGGCGGGCGGACGCGATCTTGGCGGCCCTGCGGAAGTACCTGCCGAAGACGACGACGATCATTTCGAGTTTGCCGCCGTTTCGGGATCCGCAGTTTTCGGCGCGCCTGGCGGAGTCGTTCCCGCTGTGCGAGAAGATTTCGATCGACTACGCGGTGATGCAGAAAGCCGCGGCGGACAAGGCCGTGGGTGTTGTCGGAGTGGTTTGCGACGACTTCGGATGGAATGACGCGGGGAGCTGGGAGGCGGTTTACCAGTTGCTGCCGAAGGATGTCGACGAGAACGTGGGGCTGTCGACGATCATTTCGGTCGGATCCAAGCGCAACTACGTGGATTGCGGCGGCAAGGTTGTGGCGCTAGTGGGGGTGGAGGATCTGATTGTGGTCGATACCCCGGACGGGCTCCTGATTGCGCGGCGGGACGCGGCTCAGCGAGTCGGCGAGGTGCCGGACAAGTTGGAGGCCGACGGCCGGGGTGGGTTGACGTAGCCTACCGAAGGGCCGCCACAAGTTCGCCGGTCTGGCGCAACACGTTCAACTGGGCCTTTTGTTGGGCGAATTGGGCGTCGTAGAAGGCGATCCACTTGTCTTCCTCGTCGGCACGGGCTTCTTCGACCTGCTTGAGCAATGCGCGTCCTTCGTCCATCTGGGCCAACAGGACCGACAGGCGCTCGTGCGCCAAGCCCAACTCGGCCTTGGCCAGATCCACCGACATCGCGGCGCGTTTCAGGTCGAGGTAGCCTTGGTGGACCGCCAGCGCGGTCTTGTTCCGAGCCATGTCCATCTCGGACTTGAGGCGCCGCTGTTCGAGTTCGGCTTGAGACCGTACCGCCTTCGCGCCGGGTCCGGCCAGGATCGGAATCTGGATGGAAGCGCCGATCTGGCCATTCTGCTGCTGGAATTTCGCAAAGTACTGGTCCAGATGGCTGTATTTTTCGAACAGCGCATACTGGGCGACAAGGTCGACGCGGGGTAGGTGCTGGGCGTCGATGCTCTTGATTTCCAAGGCCTTGGCCCGGTAGTTCGATTCCAACCTGCGGAGTTCGGGGCTGCCTTCGAGGGCCGCGTTCGTCGCTCCGGCTTCCGTGTCCGGGACGCGGGGCAGGGGAGTCCCCGAGGGAACCGCCCGCACCAGGTCGGCTGCGGAATAACCCAGTGCGACGGCCAGATTGTGGCTGACGGAATCCTGTTCGGACTCGAGGTTTTGCAGCCGTTGGCGGGAGCGCAGCAGGTTCACTTGCGCCTCCTTCAGCGCCAAAGGCAGGTCCCGGCCCGCTGCAACGCGGGTTTCCACGGTCGGGAGCACTTTCTCGAGGCTCTCGACGGCCTTGGAAGCTGACTTCGTCAGCGTCTCGGCGCGTTCGGCGTCGACAAACAGGCTGGCGATGCGGAAAACAACCTCGTCCCTGCGCTCTACCACCGCGATCCCAGAACCGCGAGCCGTCTCGCGCGCTTGGGCGACGGTCCACGTCTGGGCTCGGTTGAAGAGGAAGGCGCTGGCCTTGGCCTCAAAGACGGACGGGGCGGAGCCTTCGATGCTCAATGGGAAGCCGTTGTTGTAGGCAAGGCCGCTGCCGCCGCCAATGCGCGGGGAGAAGGGGTCGCGGGCGATGCGGATGCCCTCTTTGGCCTTCATCTCTTCCATGCGGGAGATGAGGATGTCGGGGTTCTGGGTCAGCGCCCGTTCGACGCACTCCCTGAGCGTGAGCTTGTACTCTTCGGCGTGCGCGGCGCTGCCCATGACAGCCAAGATGGTGATGCAACGGTGAAATGGATGGTTCTTGCGCATCGGTACTCTATTCGTATCGCAAAGCTTCGGTGGGATTCAACTTGGAGGCGCGGCTGGCCGGAAGCATCCCGAAAACCAAGCCCACGAGGCTGGAGACCGAGAAGGCGATCACCACCGACCAGATGGATATCGGGATGTGGATGTTGTCCACGAACAGGCCCACGCTGAGCGGTAGAGCGACGCCGACAACGATGCCGACCGAGCCGCCCGTCAGGCTGATCAGGACCGCCTCGGTGAGGAACTGGGTCAGGATCTCCTTCCGCGACGCGCCCACGGCCATGCGGACGCCAATCTCGCGGGTCCGTTCCGTCACCGTGACCAGCATGATGTTCATGATGCCGATGCCGGAAATCGCAAGGGCGATGGTGGAGACGAGGATCAGGACCATGCTCAGCACCCACGAGATCTGTTTGGCCGCGTTGAGGATTCCGGCGAGGTTTTCGACCTTGTAGTTGGCCCCCGCGCGGTGTCGGCTCTGGAGGATCTGGGTGACCTGCGCGGTGACCGGCTCCACCTCCTGGGGCGACCGTACCTGGACGTACATCGGGTCGATCCGCTCCACGCGCACGAAGTACTGCTGGACGGTAATCGGGATCAGTACGGTTTCGGCGTTGAGTTCGGACTGGCCGAAGCTCTCCACCTTCTCCTTGAACGTGCCGATGACGGTGAACTGGAGGCCGTGGATCTTGATCTTCTGTCCGACGGACTCCTCGTTGCCGCCGAATAGCCGCTTGGCCAGCTTTTCAGTGAGAAGTGCGACCTTGACGCGGAGGCCGACGTCGCCGGAATCCATGAAGCGTCCCGCCAGCACGACCAGGTTGCGGACCGGCTTGTAGTATTCGTCGGAGCCGATCACCAGCAGGCGCTCCCGCTTGCCGTTGATGAACATCTCGTCGAAGTTGCTCTCGATGCCGGTGACGGCGAGGACGCGGCCGGGAAGTTGGTCGCGGACGGCCTGCATGTCGCCGGACTTGACGAAGTCGGCTTGGACCTCGGCGGTGGATTGCTGGGAGCCGGCCTCGTAGGAGGCGAAGACCATATTGGAGCCGACGCCTTCGATCTGTTCGAGGATGTAGTGCTGGCTGGTGAGGGAGATGGTGACGACGAGGATGACCGAGGCGGTGCCGATCATCATGCCCAGTCCTGTCAGCATGGAGCGGACGGGGTTTTGGCGCAGTGCCTGGAAGCTGAAACCTAGGGCCTCGCCGAACCTCATTGATTCCAGTTTAGCGGGCTGGTCCGGGGGAGCAGTTACAGGCCCTCGGCTTTCCGAAGGAGCTTGGTGACGTCGCCCGTGGATGGGTCGTCCGGCGTGCGCCGCGGAGAGGCCAGGTACTTCGCCAGCAGAGCTTTGGCTTGTCCGATGTTCCGTTTCGTCCGGATCCAGGTCTGGGCACGGGCGAAGAGAATCTTGGGGGCATTCGGTTCCACGCGTTCCGCTTGGTCGAACGTCTGCTCGCTCTCGTCGAAGCGCCCTTGGCGGGCCAGGAACTTGGCGAGGTCCAGCAGCCGTCCGGCATGTTCGGGTGCCAATTCCACCGCGTGACGCAGCGCCGACTCCGCTGCTCCATACTTTTTGTGTTCTTCCGAGAGCCGCGCCTCGGCGAACGCGGCTTCCGCCGGGTCGATTTTCGCGATGAGCGGGATCAGGCCTCGCGCTTTCTCGTGTCCGCCGCCCACCATGGCGGGAGCTTGGAAGTAGAACTCGAACAGGTCGTTGACGGCCTCGCCGTTGGAGGGATCCAACTGGACAGCTTTCTCGAAGGACTGCCGCGATTTTCCGGCCCAGCCGAGGGCGGCCAACGGGAAAGCGGTCTCCGCCTTCCTTCCATAGGCCCGTCCCAGCCACGTGAACGCCATGGAACTGGACGGAGCGAGCGCGACGGCCTTTTCAAGTGCTTCGACGGCCTTGCCGTGGTCGGCTTCCATGAGGTGGCAGCGACCCAGCAACTCCAGTGTTTCGGCGGTCTCGGGCGCGTTGCGAAGCGCCGCGATCGCCTGTCGGTATTCGGTGTGCTTGTAGAGCTGCAGCGCCTGCTGATAGGGAGAGTGCGCGGGAAGGGGGTTCCGGGGTGGCGCTCCCTGGGAGGCGGAGCAGATTGCCAAGGCGAGATATAGGAGTGCGATCCGCATGATTCCGTTACGTTTGCCTGTGTTTCATCGGATGTACGGCGGGCGCGTAAGGTTTCGTAAAACGCGGTGTCGGCAAACTGTAACCCACTGGCGCGCGGAAAGCGTTACCATATTCTTGCGGCGGAGCCAGCGCCGTATGCCACGATTGGAGTCACACCGTTGAAGAACATTTATGTCGGGAACCTTTCGTTCCGGACCACAGAACAGGATCTGGACGCCGCCTTCTCCGCCTACGGACAGGTCGACCGCGTACAAATTGTGAAGGATCGCGAAACCGGGCAGTCGCGCGGTTTCGGATTCGTTGAAATGGCCAATCCGGCCGAGGCGGACAAGGCGATAGCCTCGCTGCAAGGCACGGACCTGATGGGCCGCACCTTGACCGTCAACGAGGCGCAGCCTCGCGAGCCGCGTACCGGCGGTGGCGGATTTGGCGGGGGCGGCGGCAACCGCGGGGGCGGTGGCGGCTACGGTGGCAGCGGTGGCGGTTCCGGCGCGGGTGGCGGCGGCAACCGGCGGCGCGAACCCCGCTGGTAGACAAAGGCGGAATAAGACTGACATTCTTTCGGCGCTGCTGGACCACGTCGATCTGGTCCGCAGCGCCGGGGCGTACGGGTCTCCGCGCGCATTGCGAGCGTTTGCCAATGCTAACCTGAGAGTTTCCGTATCTGTCCGTGCCTGACGCCGTTCTATGCCCGCTCGCGTGAGCGAATCCTTCGTCCTGCAAACCTTTCCGTTCCGGGAAGGGGATCTCATCGTCAGCTTCCTGACGCGGGATCTGGGCAAGCTGCGCGGGGTCGCGCGCAGGGCCCGTCGGCCCAAAAGCGGATTCGGATCGGGATTGGAACGGCTTTCGCATATCCAGATGTCCTACTTCCAGCGCGAGAACCGGGATTTGGTGAGCCTCGACTCCTGCGAGATCGTGCAGTCGCAGTTCGGGCTGTCGGGCGACTACGCGTCTGGATGCGCCCTCGACTTCTTCGCCGAGGTCACCCAGCAGATGCTGCCTGACGCCGAGCCTGCCGAGAAGTACTTTCGTCTGCTCGAAACCGTTCTGGGCCACCTGCGGACCCGGCATCCGCACGCAGTTTGGCGGGCCGTGACCTATTTCTCCCTGTGGACGGTGCGCTTGGCCGGACTGCTGCCGGAACTCCACGCCTGCCTCGAATGCGGTAACTGGCTGGAGGATCCCGAACATCCCCGCAAGGCCTTCTTCAACCGCTTCCAACACGGCCTGCTGTGCGAGGAGTGCCGGCGGGAGTTGGACATGCGGAACGTCTGGGAACTCGAAATCGAGGCCCGGCTGCTGGCGAGGGAAATGCTCCGGACGCCCATTGGCGCCGTCCGCGAATCCGGCTGGCCCGACATTGCCGCCGCCACGCTGCGCCGCTTCCTGGTGCAGCGGATCGAATCCCAAATCGAACGGAAACTTGTGACCTTCGCCGCCCTTGAGGCGGCCACCTAAATACAATTCCATGTCAGAACGAAAACCGACATTCCAGGAGATCGTCCTCCGGCTGAAACAGTACTGGGGCGAGCGCGGCTGCGTCGTCCAGGAGCCCTACGACGTCGAAGTGGGCGCCGGCACATCCTGCCCCGAGACCTTCCTCCGTGCCCTTGGCCCGAAGCCTTACCGCACGGCCTACGTGCAGCCCAGCCGCCGTCCCGCCGACGGTCGCTACGGCGACAACCCCAACCGCCTCTACAAGCACATGCAACTGCAGGTGATCCTGAAGCCGACCCCGGCCGACGTGATCGAGCAGTACATGGGCAGCCTTGAAGCCATCGGCATCGACCTCCGCCAGCACGACCTGAAGCTGGAGGAGGACAACTGGGAAAACCCCTCGCTCGGCGCATGGGGCGTTGGCTGGCAGGTGATGCTGGACGGCATGGAGATTACGCAGTTCACCTACTTCCAACAGGTGGGCGGTATCGACCTCGACCTGGTACCGGCCGAGATCACCTACGGGTTGGAGCGGCTCACCGCGTTCCTGCAGGGCGTGGATTCCGTTTACGACATCGAGTGGAATACGGGCGTGAAGTACCGTGACGTCCGCTACAACGACGAATTGCAGTACTCGGTCTATAACTTCGAGGTGGCGCATGTTCCCACCCTGTGGAAGCTCTTCGAGATCCACGAGGCCGAGGCGATGCGCTTGCTGGCTCTCTATGGGGAATCGACCGAGAAGCACCGCTTCCCGCTGCTGCCGACCTACGACCACGTGCTGAAGTGCGGGAACCTCTTCAACACGCTGGACGCGCGGGGCGCGATCAGCGTCACGGAGCGGGTGGCGGTGATTGGGCGGATTCGGAAGATCGCGGTGATGGTGGCGGAATCGTGGGTGGAGCAGCAGGCGGCGGTGGACGCGGGCGCGTCCGGCGCTGGATCGGAAGTCGGGGAGCAGGCAGCATGAACCTTTTACTTGAGATCGGATGCGAGGAAATCCCCGGCTGGATGCTGCCCGGGGCGTTGGAGTATTTGGAGAAGTCGGTCGGCGATCTTGCGCGGAACCGTCAGCTCGGAGATGTAGCGTTCCAGATGGATGCCACGCCGCGCCGCTTGGTGCTGCGCGCCGAGGGGCTGCTGGAGCAGGAGCCGGATTCGAGCGAACGGGTCTGGGGACCCGCCAAGAGTGCCCCGCCCGCCGCCGTGGCCGGTTTTGCGAAGAAACAGGGCGTGACCTTCGAGGAGTTGGAGGTGCTCTCCGACGGCAAGGTCGATAAGTACAGCTTCGTGCGCCATACTTCGGGAGCCAACACGCTGGACATCTTGGCGGAGGAACTGCCGCAGATTATCTTGAAGACGCCGTTCCCCAAAACCATGTTCTGGCCGGGCAAGGGCGGGGCACGGTTCATCCGGCCGATTCGTTGGATCGTGGCGCTGTTTGGCAGTGATGTGGTCTCGTTCGAGATCGCGGGCGTATGGGCGGGGAATGAGTCGAGCGGCCATCGGAAGCTGGGTGCCGCGCGGTTCCCGGTCACCTATGAGTCGTTCGAGGCGCGGTTGCGGGAGAATTTCGTCATACTTTCCGCCGACGAGCGTCGGGCTCGTATCCAGGCGGTCCCGACGAAGTACAAGTGCGACAACGAGTTGCTGGAAACGCTGGTGTACCTCACGGAGTGGCCGACGCCGAT
Organism: uncultured Acidobacteriia bacterium; assembly: GCA_903907865.1. Classification (GTDB taxonomy): domain Bacteria; phylum Acidobacteriota; class Terriglobia; order Bryobacterales; family Bryobacteraceae; genus BOG-234. The sequence continues at coordinate 48,882 of CAIVPR010000140.1, read as the reverse complement.
CACGGGATCGTTCGACACCGAATTCCTCGCGCTCCCCGGCGAGGTTCTGACCACGGTGATGCGCTACCACCAGAAGTATTTCTCGGTGGAGAATCCGGAAGGCGGCCTCGCGCCTCAGTTCGTCGCTGTCACCAATACGGACGGCGATCCGGCGGGCCTGATCCGCTTGGGCAACGAGCGTGTGTTGCGCGCCCGCTTCAACGATGCACGGTTCTTCTGGGATACCGACCAGAAGCGCAGGCTGGAGGACCGGGTCAAGGATCTGGCAAATGTCACGTTCCAAGCCAAGCTCGGGACGTATCTGGAGAAGACGGAGCGTGTGACGGATCTGGCTTTCACGCTGCTGGTTCATGCCCGAGCCAACGGTGCCCCAGTGTCCGAACAGGATTTGAAGGACGCCAAGGTGCGGTACGCGTTCGGCGAGGACAAGAGCGAGTTCCACGCTGTCCGGGCGGCGCGTCTGTGCAAGGCGGATCTGACGACAGAGTTGGTGAAGGAGTTTACGGAGCTCCAGGGCGTGGTCGGGGGGCTGTATTGCGCGTTCCAGGGAGAGCCGGAGGAAGTCTCGACGGCCGTCTACGACCACTACAAGCCGGTGAGCATGGAGGATTCGATCCCGCGTACGGAGGCTGGTCGGGTGGTTTCGATCGCCGACAAGCTCGATACGCTGCGGGGTTGTTTCCGGGTTGGACTGATCCCGTCGGGGTCGAAGGACCCGTTCGCACTGCGGCGGGCGGCGCAGGGGATCGTCAAGATCGCGGTCGACGGCCAGATGCGGTTGCCGTTGCGGAAGCTGCTGGGTGACGACGCGGCGCTGGGGGAATTCTTCTTGGAGCGCGTGAAGTACTACTTCCGCGAGGTGCTGGGTTACAAGTACGACGAAGTGAACGCCGTGATCGCGTCGGGCTGGGACGATCTGGTTTCGGTTGCCGAGCGGCTGGAAGCGATCCGTGAAGTTCGTCCGACCGGCGATTTCGAGCCGGTGGCGGCGGGCTTCAAGCGGATTAAGAATATCCTGAAACAGGCGGGCGGTAGTTCTTCAGGGCATGTCGACAAGGGGTTGATCGAGGAGGGTCCGGAAGCCGGGCTCTACGAGGCGACCACCGCGGCTGCCGAACGGATGCCGTCGTTGACGTGGCGGGAGAAGGTGCAGACGCTGGCGTCGATGCGGCCTTACATCGATCGGTTCTTCGACGGGGTGATGGTGAACGTGACCGATGCGGCCGTGCGCCGGAATCGTTTGGCGCTGCTCGCGACGATGCTAGCGGAGTTCTCGACGATTGCGGATTTCTCGGAGATTGTGACTAGCGGGGAGAAGTAGGGGGGGAATGCGACCCTTGACGATCAAACACGCTCGTGCCGGTCTTGCCGGAGGCACGGGCGTGTTCGTCGCCATGGCCCTGATCGTGGTTCCGGCGGCCAGCGCCCAGCACTACGATCTTGGGGGCCCCTGCAAGGACGCCTTGATAGGCTCCCCTTCGAACTTTGGAGATATCCTCAAGGCCCAAGCGAGCGGGGACTGGAACCGAGTGGTCGAACTCGAACGGGTCAACGTTCGGGAGGGCTGCTCGAACGAGTTCAGATGGAATCAACTGGCCAAGGCCTTGGTCCTCGCCAACCGTCCCACCGACGCAACCCACGTTCTGGAAGACATGGACGAAAGGGGCTTGGAACTCAATCCTTCACCGGGCATGCTGCCGCCGGAGGTCGTCAAGCTTGTGGAGACGCCCGAGTTCAAGTCCACACCGGCGGGACAGCGCCTCGAGGCACTCAAACAGGTTTCCGATTCCAGGCGTGCCCACTTTCTCGACTTGCTGAATCAGTTACCTGCGAACAAAAGACCGCCCGAACGGTACGTCGCAAAAGGAGCATGCCCATTCGAATGCTGCCAGTACAGACAATGGACGGTCGAAAACGACACTGTGCTGTATGCCGCGCCGGGTAGCAAGAAGGTAGTGGGGAAGGCCAGAAAGGGGACGCGGGTCCGGGGATTGACCGGAGAGCTGCATCTGACGCCGGAACCCGCCGTCATGATCGTAGACCACGAAGTCCCCAAAGACACTATCGTGTTCCTGCTAGACAATCTCGGCGAAGGCAGCGGCAATGTCTACATCGACGGAAAGATAGTTGTGAGCGAGCTCGGTACCGGTATCGTGCAATACTGCTTTGACCATTGCTGGGGCGAAACGCTTCTCCCTCCAGGCAATGGCAAACCGACCGTGTGGTGGGTGAAGGTCAAACTCCCCAACGGAGTCATCGGCTGGACCGACCAGCCTGACAACTTTGGCAACAAGGACGCTTGCGGCTCGGACTGAGGTGGCGGTCGAGTTTGGATTCGGGATGGGGCAGCCGTCTGGATTCAGCCCCCGCAACCCCCGCAATGCTACCCTGAAGATTACGCCCGGCCCAACGTGTGCCCGGACGCAGCCAACCATGCCCAAGAGCGTGCCCACATCCATCACCTCCAACCCGCGCTCCATCAACAACTTGGGCTTCGATAAACCTTTCGGTTCCACAATTTCAATTCAGGAGAATCAATGAGCAAGAACGTATTTTCGTTCGGCGGCGGCACGTCCGACGGCGACGGCAAAATGAAGGATACGCTCGGCGGCAAGGGTGCCGGCCTGGCGGAAATGTGCCGCGCCGGCCTGCCCGTGCCTCCCGGCTTCACCATCGCGACGCACGTTTGCAACATCTACTTCGACAACAAGAAGAAGATCCCGGCAGCCATCGAAAAGGAAGTCGACGCGGCCCTCGCCAAGCTGGAACAGCAGTTCGGCAAGAAGCTCGGCGACGCGAACGATCCGATGCTTCTCAGCGTCCGCTCCGGCGCCAAGTTCTCCATGCCCGGCATGATGAACACGATCCTCAACCTCGGCCTGAACGACGTGACCACCGCCGGTCTCGCCGCCAAGTCGGGCAACGAGCGGTTCGCGTACGACTGCTACCGCCGGTTCATCCAGATGTTCGGCGAAGTCGCCCTCGAAATCGAGATGGAGCACTTCGACCACATCTTCGACGCCCGCAAGGCCAAGGCGAAAGTGAAGTCGGACGCCGACCTGACCGCAATCGACCTGAAGGCGATCATCGTCGACTACAAGAAGCTGGTCAAGAAGGAAACGAAGAAGGACTTCGCGGAAGATCCCCGCGAACAGCTCTCGCTCGCGGTTGGCGCCGTGTTCGGCTCCTGGTGGAACCCCAAGGCGGGCTATTACCGCAAGATGGAGAAGATTCCGGACGATATCGGCACCGCAGCCAACGTCCAGGCGATGGTCTTCGGCAACATGGGAGACACTTCCGCCACCGGCGTCGGCTTTACGCGTGACCCCGGTAGCGGTGAGAAAGTTTTCTACGGCGAATTCCTCGTCAACGCCCAGGGCGAAGACGTGGTCGCCGGCATCCGCACCCCGCTCCCGATCAACGAACTCCGCGATGTCCTTCCCGAGGCCTACGACCAGTTGGTGGAAATCACCACCAGCCTCGAAAAGACCTACAAGGACATGCAGGACTTCGAGTTCACCATCGAAGACAAGAAGCTCTACATGTTGCAGACCCGCAACGGCAAGCGCACCGGTCCGGCATCGGTCCGCATCGCCGTCGGGATGGTGGAAGAGGGCATGATCACCAAGAGCGAGGCCATCATGCGCGTCGCCCCGGCCCAACTCGACCAGCTCCTGCACCCCGTGTTCGACCCCAAGACGATCAAGGAACTGGTGAAGGTCACCACCGGCATCTCGGCCTCGCCGGGTGCGGCTGTGGGACGCGCCGCGTTCTCGTCGGAAGACGCTGTTCGGCTCTCCGCCGGCGGTCCGGTCCTGCTGATCCGCAAGGAAACCACGCCGGACGACATCCACGGCATGGACGTCTCGAAGGGCATTCTGACCGCGATCGGCGGCAAGTCCAGCCACGCGGCCGTTGTGGCACGCGGCATGGGCCGCCCCTGTGTCGTCGGCGCGGGCGAAATCCGTATCGATGAGAAGAAGCAGCAGTTCACCGCTGTTGTCGGCGGCAAGGAAATCACGGTCAACGAAGGCGAGTGGGTTTCGCTCGACGGCACCACCGGCGAAGTGTTCCTCGGCCAGGCCAAGACCAGCAGCCCTGACCTGACGCACGACTATATCGGCAAGTTCATGTCGTGGACCGACGAGTTCCGCGGCAAGTTCGGCGTCCGCGCCAATGCCGACATCCCGCGCGACGCGCAGGTTGCCCGGCAGTTCGGTGCGGAAGGCATCGGCCTTTGCCGCACCGAGCACATGTTCTTCGCCGAGGACCGGCTCCCGATCGTCCAGAAGATGATTCTGGCGAAGGACGAGGCTTCCCGCCGCGCCGCGCTCGACGAACTGCTGCCCCACCAGCGCTCCGACTTCGCCGGTCTGTTCACGGCCATGGACGGCTACCCGGTGGTCATCCGCACGCTGGATCCGCCGCTCCACGAATTCCTGCCCAAACGCGAGGAATTGATGGTGGCGAACGCGGTCCTGCCCTTCGCGGACGCGAAGAAGAAGAAGGAAATCTCCAAGGATTTCAACATCCCGGTCAAGAACCTGAAGAAGGACCTGCCCGCGCTGCTGCACCGCGTTGAGGAGTTGCACGAATTCAACCCGATGCTCGGCCACCGCGGTTGCCGGTTGGGCGTGACGTATCCGGAAATCACCGAGATGCAGGCGCGCGCGATCTTCGAGGCGGCGGCTGAAGTTTCGAAGAAGGGCGTGAAGGTTCTCCCGGAAGTGATGATCCCGCTGATCGGTTCCGTTGAGGAATTCGAGAACCAGAAGGCGATTGTGGACCGCGTCGCTGGCGAGGTTTTCAAGAAGGCCAAGAAGAAGGTCCATTACATGGTGGGAACGATGATCGAAATCCCCCGCGCGGCGCTGACAGCGGACCGCGTGGCGGCTTCGGCGGAGTTCTTCTCGTTCGGTACGAACGACCTGACGCAGACGACGATGGGCCTGTCCCGCGACGACTATACGAAGTTCCAGAAGGAATACGAGACGGCCAAGATCTTCAAGGCCGACCCGTTCGCCGTTCTGGACCAGGAGGGCGTGGGCAAGCTGGTGAAGTTCGCGGTGGACGCCGGTCGCGCGGCCCGTCCGACTTTGGAGGTTGGTATCTGCGGCGAGCACGGCGGTGAGCCGAGTTCGGTGCAGTTCTGCCACAAGGTCGGGATGGACTATGTGTCGTGCTCGCCGTACCGTGTGCCGATCGCCCGGTTGGCGGCGGCGCAGGGTGCGATCATGGCTGGTGGTGGGGGTTCGGACACGAACCGCACTGCTTAGTTTTCAGGTAGTTGCATGCAAGAGGGGGGCGGCGCGAAAGCGCCGCCCCCCTTCTGTCAATGTGATAACGTTAAGCGGATGGACTTCTATGGCTTGGATTTAAAGCGTGTCTGCATGTTCGATTCAGTCCCAAACGTCAGGGGCCTTGAATACGAACAACAGACCGGTGTGCATGTTCGGGACCACATTCTCGATATCCGTCAAGGTATCGACGAGCCTACTTGGACCCTAGACTACCAGCGAATCGAAAGCCGTGCTGACCTGTGGGCTGGCCTTTCAAAACTGGCTGAGTCAAAATTCGAGACTCCGACAATCGTTCATTTGGAATGCCACGGTCATTTGGAATGCCACGGTTCTGCTGACGGAATACGCCAAGGGTGCGGGCAATCCCGACGTTGGCTCGATGCTCTTCAGTTGGCGAATGGAGACTTGATCACGTGGGCGGAATTGACTCCGCGTCTTCGGAGTCTGAATCAGTCGACCCGGAATAATCTCGGTTTAGTGGTGGCCGCCTGCATTGGCCTACAAACTATAGAGACTGTGCTTGGTTCCATAACTGAAGGCACTCCGTTCCGATGGGTGGTTGGTCCCGCCGAGAAAGTTTATCCGACGCCGCTCGAGAAGGCGATGTTTGCTTTCTATTCTTCCCTCTTGGCGCATCAGCAAGTTGACGTAGCCGTAGCTTCTGCTAGGGAGCAATCACAGTCGTTCCAGCTCTTAACCTGCGAAAGACTTTTCATCGAAGCTTGCAAAAAGAGCTTTCTATTCAATCCCTCTTCGAAGCGGAAAAGCGTAGAGGCAATGGTTGCAGATGGTCTGACAGTCTACCCCGAACTGAGCGGTAGTAGCGGTCTCTATCGTATCGCGAAAGAAGCCCTTACGCCGCCAGAGGTGGAAAAGCATCTGAGTCAGTGGAAGCGCTCGTTCTTCATGTTGGATCGGTTTCCAGAAATCGAGCGGGAGGTCGCGTTCATCACGCCCGATTACATTAGCGGGTTATCAGGCAAGTGATTGACATCGTGTGACAGGGGGCATGAACGACTGATCGCGACGCGGGGCTCAGGGCAAAGCTGCCTGAGGCCCTTTCTCAATCGGTGGGCGATCCACCAACATCTTGAATTCCGTCGAGCGTTCGTCATCGCGGACGAACCATGCCTGACCGGCAAGAGCGTGGTCGGCCTGTTTTGTACCCACTGCTAAGGATGAACTCGGTCGAGTCGACTCCGTGTTCTTCAGCGGCAACCCGGCTCAAAGATTGTTCCGTAATCGCGGCGCGGGTCCCGCGAGCGTCGCCGGAGATGCTAGTCTAGAAATCAAGGCCCATGTTCGACATCAACAAGGATACCCAATCGGTTACAGACTTCCGGCGCAACTCCAGCCAACTGATCCACCGGATGTAAGCCACCCAAAGCCCCCTGGCACTGACAGTGAATGGCAAGGTTGCGGCTGTTGTACAAGACGCCGATTCCTATCAGCGTCTTCTGGATATTGCTGCGAGGGCGGATGTGAACGAGGCAATCCGGCAGGGTCTGGACGATGTGGACCACGGACGCACCCGACCGGCAAGGGATGTGTTCAGCGAGATCCGGCGTCGATATGGAATACCGCGTTGAGTTGTCGGAACGGGCAAACCGGGACCTTGAGGATCTCTACGTCAGGCTTCACTCATCCGATTCGCCCGCTGCGGCCAAATGGTTCAACGGGCTTGAGGCTGCAATCGAGTCCCTCTCCAACCTGCCTCGTCGATGCCCCCTCGCACCCGAGGGGAGGAAACACGGTCGGCAGCTCCGGCCATTGTCTGATAGAATCACGAATGAAATGTCGATTCCCCGTCTCGCCGACGCGCTTCTCGCGCTGAAGTCACACGAGTCCGACTAGCGGCGAATGGGCGTTGCACGTGCCGCCATATTCGGTTCCGAGGCGCGGGGCGACGCGGGCGAAAGCAGCGATATCGACGTTCTTGTGGACTTGGACGGACTGCAGGACCTTGGGATCTTCGAGTACTCGCGCATCAAGTTCTACATCGGCGAACTCCTAAATGGAGCGGGCGTTGTTGTAAACCGCAGGACCGTGAAACGGCTATTGAAAGACAACATCCTGCGGGATGCCGTCAGTGCCTTCTAAGAATCCGGCCCAAAGACTGCTCGACATTCTGCACAACATCGGATCTGGGCGACGATTACGAGGAGCCTTCCGATCCTACGGCAGGTTGTTGATTCCGAACTTGGTCGGGTGTGACATCCTCCGGTAGTCTACAGGCCAATCGGAGACCACCCTCCTCGGCAACCCCTTCCCTGTAAAATAACCCCATGCTCACCAGGCGCGATCTCCTCCGTTCCTCCCTCGTTGCAGGCATGGCTGCCGCAGTCCCGACCCTTGCCACTGCGGCCACCCGCGAATGGCGGCTCGGAATCAATACCTACTGTCTCCGCTTCTGGCGCTGGAACGACCGCCAGCTTTTCGACTATTGCCAGAAGGAAAAGCTCGACGCCATGTTCCTCCAGGACTCGCTCGACCCCGGCGTGATGAAGCCCGAGCACTGGGCCGAAGTGCGGGCTTGGACCAAGGACGCCGGGATGCACATCGAAACCGGCGGTCCGTCGCTGCTGTACAAGACGCCGGACGGGTTCGCGAAGTCCGTCGCGACCCTCCGCCAGCACATCAACCGTGCCAAGGCCATGGGTTCGCCCATTGTCCGCGCACTGCTGGCGGGCGACCGCTACCAGATGCCGGATTTGCCGGTCGAGCAGTCGGTCGAAATGGGGTTGAAGATTCTGCGCGAGGTGCGGTCACAGGTCATCGATGCGGGGATCAAGGTGGGCATCGAGAACCACAAGGACATCCAGGCGTGGCGCACCCGGCAGTTGATCGACGCCGCGGGCACCGATTTCGTGGGGTCGTACCTCGACACCGGCAATCCGGTCTTCGTGGCGGAGCACCCGCTCACGACCGTAGATGAACTTGGTCCGGTGGCCGTCAGCTTCCACCTGCGGGATTCGGTCGTCTACGAGCAGGCGGGAGGAATTGCGGTCCAGTGGGTGCCGTTGGGCGAAGGCACGGTCGATTTCAAGGCCGTCGTGGCGCGGGCGGCTGAACTGATTCCGGCCGGGGTCCACATCTACTGCAAGCCGATCACGGCGCGCCCGCCGGTCGTGCTTCCGGTTTACGGCGAGGAGTTCTGGACCAAGTGGTTTCCCGGCGGTCGCACGAAGGACTTCGTCCGTTTCGAGGCCATGGCCAAGCGCGGACAGCCCTGGAACAAACCGCACCTTATGGCGGACCTCAACGACGTCCGCGACAAGTACATGGACGCCCTCAAAATCCAGCAAATGGAGCACATGACCCAGAGCCTTGCCTACTGCCGCAAGGAACTCGGGCTGGGCATCAAGTGGAGGGGCTAGACCGCTGACAGGCCCCCTTGCAATCGTGCAATCCCAAAGCACGATTGCAAGTCGGGGCCGTCCTATTTGCGGAATCTACCCTTCCAGCACGTCCTTGCAGAACTTCACGCACTTGGAGATTTCCGCCAGCGTGTTGGAGCCTTCCGGCACCGGGTATTCGAGTTCGATCGTGGCCTGGAACTTGTACTTCTCGGCCTTCATCAGAAGCAGGATTTCCTTGAGCGGCGTGTCGCCCTGGCCCCACGGCATGCCTTCGCCCATGTTCTTCTTGCGGTCCTTCAGATGGACGTGAGTGATGCGGGTGTGGTTTTCCTTGATCCATTCGGCGGGCGAGAAGCCGTTGGACGCAAAGAAGTGGCCGATATCGACGTTCGCGCCGTTGAACTTCGAGTACCAGAAGGCCTGTTCCCACGCGCCGAGGCGTCCGAAGGCTTCGGGGTTGGTCAGGTTGCCGTGGCCGTGGTAGCCCACCATCAACTCATGCTTAGCCGCGAACCCGCCGAGGCGCTTGGTCTTGCTGACCGGAATCTCGCAGGAGATGGCCTTCGCGCCGAGGGCCTTGGACATCTGGAAGCAATAGTCGATGACCTCGTCGCTGGCGGAATCGATCTTGTCGAACTTGACGATCTCGATCTTGATCCCGGCGTCCTCGTATTTCTTGCGGAAGGTCTTGAATTCATTGAGGGAACGCGAAAGGCGCCACTTCTTGAGGGCGTCGTTTTCGTCCTTCTGGGCGGCTTCCTGGGCGGGTGTCAGGGGCGTCCTGCCTGCGACCACCGCCTCGCCAACCCCGCGCGAAGCCGCCGCAGGGGCTCCAAGGAAGGCCTCGATGGGCTGGGAGCGCAGTTCGACGGCGTTCACGTTGATCTGCGCCAGGTAGTTGAGGAGATCGTCGGCGCTGCTGGGCATGCCGTGGAAGCTGTAGGGGATGTTGATGCCGACCTGCACGCCTCCGAAATTCGAATTCGGCTTGGCCGCCGCCATGCCCGCGCCTGCGGAGGCGATGCCCGCCAACGCCAATTTGCCCATGTCCCGCCGTGTGATTTCCATGTTTGAACCTGTCGTATTCGGAGTCTGGGTTGATTCTATCGCATAGCGGAAACTGGCGGGCGTTGCGGCCCGCGCTTGATGCCCGCGCCTTATCATTAATATGCGCATGGACAGTCTTGGCAATTCATCTGCGGCTTCCGGGCAACTGGTCTACCTCGGCTTGGGGTCCAACATGGGGGATCGCGCAGCCGCCCTCCGTTCCGCCATTGACCTGCTCGCGACACCGGAACTTCGCCTTCTCAGGACTTCCAGCCTCTATGAGACGGAGCCGGTCGGGTTCCGGGACCAGCCGTGGTTCCTCAACATCGTCGCCGAGTTCGAGTGCGATTTGCAGGCGCCTGCGCTCCTGGCCCTCACGCAGGGCGTCGAGCGCGAGATGGGGCGGCAACGGACCATCCCCAACGGGCCGCGCGTGATTGATATCGACATCCTGCTATTTGGCGATGCCGTGATTCAGCAAACGGATCTGGTGATTCCCCATCCCCGTTACGCGGAACGGCTATTCGTACTGGAGCCATTGGCGGAACTCGCGCCGGATCTGCTGGAGCCGGTATCCCGGCGCACGGTTGGGGCTCTCTTGACCGAGGCGAGGTGCGGAGCGGACAGGGTCCTTCGCTACAGTTGAGATTGGCGATTCTGCTCCCATTCCTAGCATTCCTGACCGCCTGGACGTGTTCCGCAGTGGCGATTTGGTTCCCCGGTAGGGTTGCCGCGCGCCGTCTGGTGCCCGTTAGCGGTGCGTTGCTGCTGGGGACCGCCCTCTTCGGGCTGATCCCGGAATTGGCCGGAGAAATTGGCTGGCCGATAACCTTGGCCTTTGTCGCGACGGGTTTCGGCCTGCTGACCTTGCTCGACAAGCTCGGCTATCCGGTGTGTCCATCCTGTTCGCATGGCGAGGGATTTGCGGTTGCTCTGATGCTGGCGACGGCCGTGCACGCGTTTGTCGACGGCTGGGGCTTGTCGGCGTCGACCACGTTGGGTCCGGCGATCCTTTTTCACAAATTGCCGGAAGGACTGGCCTTGGGCGGGATGTTGCGGGCTGCCGAGGGGCGCACGGGCCGGGCCGTGGCGTTTGCGGCGGGGGCTGAGATTTCGACCGTGGTCGGGGGCTTTGTGGGATCGAGGGTGCCGCAAGGCCCGTGGCTCTACTGGCCCTTGGCGCTGGCGGGCGGCACGTTCCTTTTCCTGGGCGTTCACGCGATGGAGCGGATGCGAAAATGAAAGTAGCTCCTTCATGTCTATCCCAGCTCTGCCGGTACCGGCGGATTCCCCTTATCTAGTTGATGCCTCCGGGTTTACCGGTACTGCCGAGCGCGTTTTCACGCCCGCGAACACCGGCGAAGTCGCCGCGATATTGCAGGAAGCCGCTGCGGCCGGGATTGCTGTCACGATTTCCGGCGCGGGTACAGGCGTCACCGGCGGCCGCGTTCCCCAAGGCGGCTGGGTGCTCTCGATGGAGAAGCTGAACACCATCGCGATCCAAAAAGGCAAGGCGGTTTGCGGGGCAGGCGTCACGTTGCAGGCTTTGCAGGCGGCGACCGCCTCGTCCAAGCAATTTTATGCTCCCGATCCCACCGAATGGGGCGCTTCCGTGGGCGGCACCATCGCCACCAACGCCAGCGGTTCCCGTAGTTTCAAGTTTGGCGACACCCGGCGGCACGTTCTCGCGATGACGGTCGTGCTGGCAAGCGGCGAAGTCCTGCACTTGCGCCGCGGGGAGAAACCACCCTTCGAACTGCCACTCATCACGCCTCCGAATACCACCAAGAACACTGCCGGCTATTACCTGCGGCCCGGCATGGACTATCTCGACCTGTTCATCGGGGCCGAGGGCACCCTGGGCGTCGTCACAGAGGCCGAGCTGGCGCTCCTGCCGACTCCGGCCGACCTATTCACCGGCGTCGTCTTCTTCGGTTCCGACGACGAGGCGCTCGCGGCCGTCAACGTCTGGCGTCCGGTTGCGGGCCTTCGCATGCTGGAATATCTCGACGAGGCGTCGCTCGGCCTGCTGCGGCCGCGTTTCAGCGAAATCCCCGGCGAGGCCTCTGCCGCGCTCCTAATCGAGCAGGAATCGGGCCCGAACGTCGAGGAGGACTGGATCGAACGGTTGGAGGCCGCCGGGGCGCTGCTGGACGGTTCGTGGTTCGCCATGTCCGCTGCCGACCGCGAACGTTTCCGCCGTTTCCGCCACTCCGTTCCGGAAGCCGTCAACGACCTTGTTCGGCGCAAAGGCCTCACCAAGATGGGGTCCGACTTCGCGGTGCCAATCGAGCGCAACCAAGAGATGTTGCAGGTCTACCGGGACACGCTGGACCGCGAATTCCCGGGCAAGTACGTCGTTTTCGGGCACATCGGCGACGCCCACCTGCACACCAACATTCTCCCCGCCGACAAGACCGAGTGGGCCCGCGCGAAGGCGCTGATGGTGGAGTTCGCCAAGCAGGCCGTGGAGATGGGCGGCACGGTGTCGGCAGAGCACGGGCTTGGCAAACGCAAACGCGACCTGCTGCCCCTGCAGTTTTCGGCGGCGGAGATCGAGGCCATGAAGGGGGTCAAGCGGAGGCTGGATCCCAAGGCCATCCTCGGTCGTGGGACGTTGTTCGACGTTGACGTTGTTGCTGCTGACGCTAAGATGTAGATCATGGGTGAACTCTCGCGCATCGGCGTGGCCATTGATTCCGACCTGCTGGCGAAATTCGACCAATTGATGGCCGACCGCGGTTACACCAACCGCTCCGAGGCCTTCCGGGACTTGATCCGCGACGAGTTGGTGGAGAAATCGTGGGAGTCCGCTGATGCGGAGGTCGTGGGTACGGTGACGCTGGTGTACGACCACCACGTCCGGATGCTGGGCGAAAAGCTGACCGACCTGCAGCACGACCACCACAAAAACATCCTGTCCACGATCCATGTCCACTTGGACCACGACAATTGTCTGGAGGTTCTGATTGTGAAGGGGCCCGCCGGGGCGGTTCAGAAGATTGCCGGGGCGCTGATCAGCACCAAGGGCGTCAAGCACGGGCGGCTGACGATTACGACGACAGGTGCCGGGCTGTAGGGCTTGCGCGATGATTCCAGAACAACACCACGACGCCGTCGCCCGCGCTCTACTTGAGACGTTTGGCACCTCGGGATACGAAGAGATCTCGAAGATGACCAAGGGGCAGACCGCGTCCCCGGTCCTTCGCGTTGTCGTGGGCGGGTCGCCGTATCTCCTGAAAATCATCACGCGCAACGAGGACCCGACCCGCCATTACACCAGCATGCGGGCCGCTGCCGATGCCGGCGTCGCACCGAGGGTCCGGTACACCAACGTTGAGGACCGGGTTTCGATCACGAACTTTGTGGACGCCGCAGTGCCCCTTCCTGCCTCTGAGGCGCTGGTCCGGATGCTGGCGTTGCTGCGGAAATTGCATGACCTGCCGCCGTTTGCACGGGCGCCCTTCAACACGACGTGCACGTTCCTGCTGAATAGGACGCCGGCGTCGGACAAGTTCCCCGGCGTTGCGGGCTACCTGCAGCGGTTCCGCGCGTCGAACATTCTCCCCCCAGTCGAATGCTACGAGTTCTTCACCCGGTATGAGGAATTGGCCGCCGTTTGCCCCTATGACGACGGCGAGATGGTGTCCAGCCACAACGACTTGTTCAAGCCGGACAACATCCTTTTCGACGGCCAACGCGTGTGGCTGGTGGATTGGGAGGCTGCCTTCCTGAACGACCGGTACGCGGATCTGGCGGCGGTGGCGAATCAGGTGGTTTCGAATGACGACGAGGAGTCCATCTTGCTGTCGGCGTACTTCGGCGCGGTTCCAACTGAGTACCAACGGGCCCGGTTCCATCTCATGCAGCAGCTTTCGCATTTGTTCTACACCATCGGGTTCCTCCTGCTGGGTTCCATGGGCCAACCGATTGATTGGAGGCAGCCCGTTCCGGCCTTTGCGGACTTTCAACGGCGCTTCTGGTCAGGGGAAGTCGGCTTGGCGGACAAGGACGAGAAGGTTGTATTCGGGCGGGTCAACTGGGAACGCGTGCTGCATAATGTGCGGCAGCCGCGCTATGCGGAGTCGCTGAGGATCGTGGGCGCTCGGTAAAGTTTGCTGATTCAGCCGAGCCGCGACCGCAAGGGAGTGACTCTTCGACCCTCCGCCATGGCCTGGTAGCTACGCGTCGATTCGCTTGGTCTCGCGGTAGGTGAACATGATTCGCCCGAGCGCCGTGATGTTGGTGAAAGTCGCCAGGATCCACAGCACCGGTGCCATCCGGTTGAAAAGCGCGCCGATCACCACCAAAACCACGCGTTCCGGGCGCTCCATGAACCCGACCTTGCATTTCGGGATGGTGTTTTCGGCACGCGCGCGGGTGTAGCTCACCATTACGGTGCCCACCATCGCGATCGCCGTCACCACGATGTAGAGGAACCGGTTGATCGACGCGTAGTAGACCAACAGGCCGATCAGCACGCCGAGATCGGAGTATCGGTCCAGCGCGGAATCGAGGAAGCCCCCGAAGCGGCTGACGCGGTCGGTCAGGCGCGCCACGCGTCCGTCCAGCATGTCGAATAGGCCAGCGAAGATCACGATCAGGCCTGCGGTGACGAAGTTCCCGAACGCGAACTGCACGGCCGCCCAGATGTTGATCCCCAGCCCGATGGACGTAAGGACATTGGGATGCACGCGCAGCGCCGCCAAGACGGAGACAATAGCGTCTATGATGCGGCCTACGGATCGGCCGATGCCGGTGGAGAGCGTCATGATTTGCTAAAGGATCGTTTCGCTGCGCTACTAGAAGTATGGTACTTCGGAGCCTGCGCCGGACCTACTGGCCCTTGGTGAGGTCGTGGATCGTGATCAGTTCGAGGATCTCGAGCTCACGCGCGCCACCCGGCACCACCAACTTCACGGTGTCGCCGACTTCCTTGCCCAGCATGCATTTGCCGATGGGCGAACTGGTCGAGACGCGACCGTTGGGGGCGTCGGCCTCCTCGCTGGTGACGAGGTAGTAGGTGAGCGTTTCGTCCTTGGTGAGGTCGAGGACGACTACGCGCGAGCCAAGGCCGACCTTGCCACGCGGGATCTTGGTGAGATCGATCATGGAGATCTCGCCGAGTCGTTTCTGCAACTGCCCGAGGCGGGCGTTGACGAAGCCCTGGCGCTCCTTGGCGGCATGGTACTCGGCGTTTTCGCTGAGGTCGCCGTGAGCGCGGGCCTTGAGGATCTCCTTGGGCAACTCGTTGCGCAGTTCGTACTGCAGCGCGGTGATCTCGTCTTCCAGTTTTTTCTTAATGTCGAGCATGGGCGGGGCCGAACCCCATCTGGCCATTATAGCGGGTCTTGGGGTGGTGTGGGGTTGGAATTCAATTTTGTCGCAGGCGAGGGGGGCGGGGTGCGTCGAGGGATGGGCAACCTTCCATCAATTCGGCTTCTGCGGTCGCCAAGTGCGGACGGATCCGAGATCGCGACTGCCGTGGATCACATTCAGAATCAGAATGTCGTTGTCGTCCAGAATTGAATAGAAGATGACGTACCCTTGCGCTGGCATGCTGCGGACACCGCCCGCGATATCCTCGCGAACCCGTCCCAGCCTCTGATGGCGGTCGAGAAGTCCAAAATAGCCATAAAACGCCTCAATAAAGCGGGTGGCGATTTCCGCATCGCCGCTTTCGCGCGCGATGTAGATCCAAGCCGCATCCAATTCGGATTCGGCGTTGGGTGAAACGATATAGCTCACTGGCCCGCGGTCTGCTCCATTTTGAGTCGAGCCATGCCCCGGCGCTTGATGTCGGCAATCATTCTGGCAGCATCTTCGTCGGTGCGAATCATGCGGCCTTCGCCCCGGGCATAGGAAGTGCGTGCCGATTCAACTGAGGCAACAATTTCAAGGCGAAGGCGCTCCCGTTCCTCCCACATGGACATGGCCTCACGACCCGCTTCCTCTTCGCTCGGCAGCCGACCGCTCTGTATCGCGGCTCTGACGAAGTGCTCCTGGTCTTCCGTGAGAGTCAATTCCATATTCGAAGGGTACGTCGTGGACGGCGCGGTGTCAAGTGTTGGAGGTGGCTTCCGGCATGCACTGGGGGCGCGTGGGATAATTTTCGGGTTGGCCGGAATGCTGAAAGTATTCATCTCGTACGCGCACGAGGACGCGCTCTATCTCGACGAACTGCATACCCATTTGGCACCGTTGCGCGGGTCGTTGATTGAGACTTGGACGGACCGGGATATCCGGGCGGGGACGCCGTGGGAGGCCGAGATCTGGTCGGCGTTGGCGGTTTCGAGCATTGTGATTGTACTGGTTTCGGCGGATTTTCTGGCGTCCGAGTTCGCCGCGAGGGAACTGAAGGCTGCGGTGGAACGCCACCATGCCGGGCAGACGCGTTTGATCCCGGTGATTGTCCGGGAGTGCCGCTGGAAGCACGGTCCGCTGAAGGATTTCCAAGTGCTGTGGCCGGACAAGCCGGTGCGCAGTCATGGAGCGCACCGGCATGACAGGGATGGGGCTTGGGTCAAGGTTGTAGAAGAGGTTGAGAAGGTTGCCATGTCTATTCCGGTCGCCGCGCTAATGCCGGATGGCTTGGCCGCGCCTCCCGCGCTGCTGTCGGCTTCGACGGTCCGGTTGGGAGAGGTCAAGATCAGTCCGCTGGACGGACTGGAGTATGTTTGGATTTCGCCCGGCCAGTTCCAAATGGGGGCGTCTCGGGGTGACGCCGAGGCATTCGAGGTTGAGAAACCGGCGCATTGTGTCACCATAACAAGGGGATTCTGGTTGGGCAAGACACCTGTAACACAAGCTGCTTTCGAACGTGTGATGGGTACGAATCCTAGCTATTCCAAGGGGGCGAGTTTGCCTGTTGAAAATATCAGTTGGGATGAGGCCAGAGCATACGCTGTAGCCGTAGGTATGCGTCTGCCGACTGAGGCTGAGTGGGAATACGCAGCGCGGGCAGGAACGACCGGTAGTCGATACGGCAATCTGGAAGAGATCGCGTGGTTCGACGGCAACAACGGCGAACGGACGCACGATGTTGGAGCAAAGGCTCCGAATGCATTCGGCCTCTATGACATGCTCGGCAATGTCTTGGAGTGGGTGGGCGACTTCCTCGGCCCTTATAGCGCGACTTCAACTGTTGATCCGCGAGGGCCTTACGATGGGGCGTCGCGGGTTCTACGCGGAGGCGCAAGGTCCCTCTATTCTAAGAGTGTCCGCGCATCTTTCCGCTACACTTTTGCGCCAACGAGCCGCTACCGTTGCACCGGGTTTCGGTGCGCCGGGGATTGACCGCCGTCACCCCGCCTGATCCACCGTTCGACCCTTATCGAGTACCGTCACCCTCCTGGGCGCAATTAACCCCGCCACCTGCGGGATATCGCACTCCCTCAGAATCCCCCAATGGATCTGGCTAGACGCCGCATGGAACCGGTCGTTCTCCACCATCGACTTCCACGACGCCAGCCCCTTCTCCGTAATCACATGCTTCACCCGCTGGTCGAGCGCCCCGGCGAACACCGCCCACGTCGCCCCCATATCCTTACCCGCGACCCAAACCTCGCCCAGCGTCGTCGCGTGGTCGACCGCCTGCAGCACATCCCGCACCCGCATCGCAAACAACGAGTCGCCGAACGACCAAGCCATCATGTTGAGCGCCATATCCCGGTTCATCAGATGGTGGTAGGGGACGCGGAACCCGCGCCTCGGAATCCGCGGCGACATCTCGCCGATCCCCCGCACGTCCACCGCCAGCACCGTGTACCCCTTCGCCGCCAGCTTCTCCGGCGTGCGGTCGGGCGGGGGCGGGTCTTCCACGTCGTCGCCGGTCGTGACGGGGTCGAGCTTGGTCGTGTCGCCCGACACGTAGACCACCACCTTGCCGTTCGGCATCGTCGGACGCACCAGCCGCGCCGGGAGCCGGATGCCGGGCTCGGACGGGATCTGCAGCCGGTCGATCCGCAACTCCCCGTCGTTCAATGAATTCAGCACCACGACCGGATCGCGCTTGCCGGTCAAAGGTCGGATGATCGCCCGCAGTCTTTCAACCGTGATCCCCGACGGCGGCAACCCCGCCGCCCGCTCCCGGATCAACTCGTACACCGACTTCCCCGGACACACTTCCCGCAACCCGCTCGCCGGGATCACGTCGGTCTCGGTCTTCGGCGGCGCGGCCGTGCGGAACCAGCGGGCGAACCACGCCACCGTCTCCATCCGCAGGCGCGCTGGCCAGTCCTGCGAGGCGTCGGCGGACTGCACGCCGAATTTGGCCAACTCCCCGGCCAGCCGGTACTGCTCCCGCAGGTGGTCAACCGCTGAATCAAATCCGCCGTCGAGGTTTTCGCGCAACATCAACAACGGGCGTGGGGCCATGGCGGCGAAGGTTTCGCAGAAATCGATCCCATGCGCGGCGGCACCCGGCAGGTACTCCTGGGTGTCGTCGACCACGATCCATGTGGTGGGGTCGGGGGGCCATCGGTGCCCGAAACGGGCGGCGTGGAGGGCGGCGCAGGCGATCCGGCTGTCCACCGCGCAGATGAGGGCGGTTTCGGCACCGTTGTCGGAATGGTCGGCGAGGCCGATGCGGGCGGGGTCCACTTCGGGGCGGGTGGCGAGGTAGTCGACGGCCGCCATGGCGTCGCGGATCTGCCATCCGGCGGCGGATTCTCCCAGCAGCGCGAGCTTGTTGCCGATCAGGGCGTGTTCGAGGGCCGTGGTGATGAGGCCGTCGAATTGCGCGCCCGATTCCGACCACTTCTGGCGGCGCGGGCCCTGGCCGATGGGGTCGTAGGAAAGGACGACGAAACCGGCGCGGACGAGGTCGAAGGCGATCTGCTGGTAGTCGCCCATCATGCGGTCGGGGTCGAAATGGCCCCGGGGCATGAGGATGGCGGGGGCCTTCGCGGCGTTCGACGGGACCCAAAGGTTGGCGGTGACCCAGTAGTCGGGCTGGCTCTGGAAGAGGAGGTTTTCGATGCGGTAGCCGTTTTTCGGGGTGGTCTTGGCGATGCGGGCAACGGACGCGGTCGGAGCGGGATACGGTCCGGTGATTTCGCGCAGGAGTCGACGGATTTCGGCGGGCGTGGGCGGGGTTTTGGGCCGCGCGGCTTCGAGGCGTCGGGCGAAGTACGCGAGGAGCATGTCGGGCAAGTCGCCCGTCTGCGCCTTCAGGCTCGCCAAGGCGGCGGATGCGAGGACGAATTGGCGGCGGTTGATCATTTGCCCTTTGTCGAAACCTGTTCGAGGCGCGCCCTGACGATCTTGGCGATGATCGCGCTGTCCAGGGGCTGGTCGGACGGGAAGCGGATCGTGCCCTTGGCTGTGGAGTAGTTCCGTAGTTCATCCGCCATCGACGCGATCAAGGCTGCGGACATCGGGAAGAAGCTGCAATGGTTGGAGAACGCCGCGTACCCGACCAACGCCTTCTTCCACTTGAAGGCGGGCATGCCGTAGCTGAGGACTTCGGTCGCATCCGCCGGGACCAGCGCGCGGATCTGCGCCCGGATTGTCTCCAGCGTGGACCGCGCCGGTTCCGGCACGTTGGCCAGGTATTCGTCCACGGAATGGGGGGCGGGCAGGTCTGTTCTCATCGTTCCAGGTCTCCCGAGAGCTTGCGTCCCAACGCGCTCCCCGGATGTCTTTCCAACAATTCTGTCACGACCATCTTGGCCTCCTCGCGCTGGCCCATGATCATCAGCAGCCGGGCGAGGTTCAGGTACAGCGGCTCGTTGCCGGGGTTGAATTGGAGGCCGTAGCGGAGGGCGGCGACGGCGTCGGGATACTGGCGCAGTTGCGCATATAGGACGCCGAGGTTGTTCACGGCCTCGGCATGCCCGGGTACGGATTCGATGGCCTTGTGGAACCAGTCGCGGGCCTCGGAAAGCTGCCCGGAACGGGCGGAGATCAGGCCGAGTTCGTTGGCGGCCTCGGCGGATTTCGGGTCGGCGTCGAGGGCTTTGAGGAAGGCGGCTCGGGCGGCGTCGCGGTCGTCCTTCTTGAGCAGCGCCAACCCTTCGCTGACGATGGAGGGGGCGTAGCCGGGGTGCAGTTGTTGCACTTTCTGGAAGGCTTGGAGCGCGTCGTCGGCATGGCCGAGTTCCAGCTGGATGCGGCCCAAGGCGAATAGAATGTTCCAGTTGCCGGGCCGGTTGCGAAGTTCCTCTTGAAGGTACGGTAGGGCGCGGTCGGCATATCCGGCCCAGTAAAATGCGACGCCTAGTTTGAAGTAGTTGCGGCGGGGCGGGACGATGTAGCGATCCGGGAAGGGAAGCGCCAGTTTTCCGCTGTCGGCGATCCGGGCCAAGTCGGCTTTCCGGGTGGCGTCCGACGGCGAATCCGCGTAGACCTTGCGCGCGCGGCCTTCCTGGTCCACCAGCAGCGTGAGCGGCAGCTCCAATTCGGAGCGGTATTCAAACAGGTAGCGGTGGAAGAGCGACCACGTTGCGGCCACGTCGTCCGGCTGCTTGGAGAGGTCGTCGGCGGTGAGGGTGATGAGGCCGGGTCCTGCCACTTTCTGGGGTGTGGGGACGGGTTCGAGCAGCCAGGTGTCGCCGAATTCGGGGGCGTTTTGGGGGGATAGCGGGGCGGAAGTGAACCCACGGCGCGCCTTCAGTTTTGTTTTGGCGGGCGAGGTGGTGCCTTCGGTGACTGTGTATGCGAATCCCGGCTCCAAGCCTTCCACCGATTGCACGGTCCCTGATGGCCAACTAATCTTCGCCGCCTTTCCGGCGCGGAAATGCAGCCGCTTGGAATGCTGCGAAAGGAACCCGCTCCCGGCGGTGACCCATTGTACCTGGCCATCCACTTCCACCCGGGCTCCGATGGCGTCGCGGTTGGACTTCGTGCCCTTCAGCGCCAGCACCACGACCGGTTTCCCCGCGCCGCAGTCGTTTTGCATGGCGCGCACCTGCGGACCGAGCCGACTTTTCAGGATTACGTCCGGCACCCCGTCGCCGTCGAAATCGGTGACCGCGAAGGTGCGGCTGTCGTCGGCAAAATCCAACCCACTGACACCAGAGGCATCGACGTATCTGCCATCCCGCCGTTTGTAAAAGACGTTCGGCTCCCCGCCGCGCCAGTTGTACCCGCCCCGGAACAACTGCCCGATGGTGTTCCAACCGTTCTCATACTCCGAGACCGCAGACAGATTGGACGGCGAATTCGCCACCACCTGGCGCCAGAAGAAGCTGTCCAGATCCGTTCTTCCGACGGCTCCGTTCGACGTCATACCCCCGGTGATGAAGATCTCTGGCACTCCGTCAAGGTCGAAATCGAAACCGCCCGAACTCCAGGCCCACCGGCCCATTTCGACATTTTGGACCGCGCCGGTCTCCTCAAACGTGCCGTCGCCCTTGTTCCGATACAGCGAATTCCCCTTGGCGTGGCGCTTGTACTCCTCAAGATTCGCCTTCGACGGTCGAAACGCCGGATCGCGCACGATCCGCTGCCCGGCAGCGCTCCACATGTTGGAGACATAAAGGTCGGGGCGGCCGTCGCCATCGTAGTCGAACCACGAGGCGCTCATACCCGCGCCGATGTCCTCGACCCCGCACGCCGCCGCCTCGTCGCGGAATTTGCCGTTGTGGTTGCGGTAGAGGTTGTTTCGTCCGAAGTCGTTGGCGACGTAAAGGTGGGGCCAGCCGGAACCGTCGTAGTCGCACCAGGCGGGGGCGAAACTGAAGCGGTCGTTGTTTTCGTTGATGCCGGATTCCTCGGTGACGTCTTCGAAGAAACCGCCATCCTTAGCCAGTCGGTTGTGGAACAGGATGTTGGGCGGGCCGTTGCGCGCGTCGAAGTAAGGGGTGGGGTATTGGTATTGGTCTTCGCCTTGGACGTAGACGTAGGTACAGAGGTAGACGTCGACGCGGCCGTCGCGGTCGTAGTCGGCGGCGGCCATGCCGGTGAAGACGCCTTGGGCGGGCTTCTTAAAATGGAAGGCGTTCGCGAGTTCGCGGAAGGTGCCGTCACCTTGGTTGAGGAGCAGGGTGGGGCCGAAACGGCGCAGGACAAGGAGGTCCTGGTGGCCGGAATTGCGGAAATCGACGAATAGGGCGCAGGTGGTCTCGTCAAGGATGCCGACGCCAGCGCGCTCGGTGATGTCCTCCGCGCTTCCGTCAGGGCGGATCTTATAGAGGCGGTTGGGCAGTCCCCCGGATTGGCAGACGTAGATTTCGTCCAGGCCGTCGTTGTCGATGTCGCCGACCGCGATTCCCTGGTTGCCGTCCGTGTCGATGCCTGTAGCGGCGTCGAGGTGGGTGCGCCAGTGCGGATTGCCTTTGAGCAGCTGGTCGCGAAAGGACGCCGTGCCGCCAAAAACGTGGGATGTGACGTCGCGGAAGTAGGGCTGGGGGGATTCGACGACGTCCTTCGAGACGACGGTCAAGTCTGGCAACTGCCGGATGCCGGTCTCATATCGCCGTGCGGATTTGGTCTCGTACCGGACTTGGAAATCCGGCAGGGCGTAGGCGCGGGTGTTGGGGAACTGGGCCGAGACCCTGGCTTCCAGCTCCAAGGCTGCTTTCTCGTCGCTGAACTCGTCGAGGCCGGGCTCCACGTACTGGATCAGTTCGTCGTAGGGGGACTTGCGCGCGTAGTGTAGGCCGGGAAACGCTGTGGCCGCCGGAGCGCGGACGGGGATCAACCCTGCCGCGCCAACCGCGGCCATGAATTCTCGACGGGTCAAAGGTTGATGTTCCTAACTTGGCACAAACGCTCCCTTGCGGTCGCGGCGGCCACGAGCCGGCTCTACCGAGCCGCGACCGCAAGGGAGCGTCTTCTATAACTAGGGACGCCGCAACATCGTGCGTGCGGTTTCTCCGCTCTTACTGCAA
Organism: uncultured Acidobacteriia bacterium; assembly: GCA_903907865.1. Classification (GTDB taxonomy): domain Bacteria; phylum Acidobacteriota; class Terriglobia; order Bryobacterales; family Bryobacteraceae; genus BOG-234. The sequence continues at coordinate 26,343 of CAIVPR010000140.1, read as the reverse complement.
ATAGAACGCGTACAAGCTATCCCCGGCACCCACCAACAGGTACTGGTGGCCGTCCAGCATATACGTTTCCGGGGCATTGCTAATCCCCGCCGTCAGACCCGCATGCCACAGGATCTTGCCCGTCGCCGGATCATGCGCCACCAGGTTCTGCGCGCCGTCACCGGCAAACAGCAGTTGTCCCGCAGTACCCAGCAGACCGCCCGAGCCACCGGCCCCATTCGGGTAATCATGGATCCACTTGGTCTTGCCTGTCTTGTAATCAATCGCCTGCAACGACCCGCCAAAACCATCCACCCGGTGCTCCGACGATCCGCCGTATGCCGCGATCGCCTCGCCCGGCGTGTCCGTCCGGTAGAACATCGCATAGTTCCGCGACGAGTGCATGTAGAACAATCCAGTCTCGGGATTGAAGCTCGGCGCGGGCCAGTTGGTGGCACCGTTGGAACCGGGCGACACCAAGGCTCCGGCGCGCTGCGGCTCCTTCATCGGGTCCGGGATCGGTTGGCCGTTCGGCTTGAAGCCCTTCGACCAATTCGCCACGTCCGAAAACTGAGTCGAAAGCAGGTTCTTGCCCGTCTCGCGGTCCAGCAGGAAGAACATGCCGTTGCGATGCGCCTGGGCCAGCAGCTTGCGCGGCGTGCCTTCAATAGTGCCGTCAAACAGGATCGGCACCTCGGTCGCATCCCAATCATGCGTATCGTGCGGCGACCCTTGGAAGTACCACTTCATCTTGCCCGTGTCCGGGTTCAAGGCCACGATCGAAGACGTATAGAGGTTGTCGCCCTTGCGGCTGTCACCGATGAACACCGGGTTGGCATTGCCTGTGGGGACGTAGAGCAGGTTCAGGTCGGGATCATACGTCGGGGGCTGCCAAGGCATGCCGCCGCCGTGCTCCATGGAGAAGGCGTCGGGCCAGGTTTCCGCGCCGGGCTCGCCGGGACGGGGGGTGCTAAACCATTTCCACTGGATGTCACCAGTCTCCGGGTCGCGCGATTCCAGCCAGCCGGGGACGTCGAGGAAGTCGCCGCCCATGCCCACGATCACGTGGTTGCCGATCACCAGCGGGGCCATCGTCGAGAAGTACTCGGCCTTCACGTCGGCGATCTTCTTATGCCAGCGCTCCCGGCCGGTCTTGGCGTCGAGGGAGATGATGTAGTCGTCCGGCGTTTCGAAGTACAGCCAATTGCCGTACATGCCCATGCCGCGGTTGCCGATGTGGAGGCCGCCCTGGGTCTTCCAGAAGTAGTGCCAGATTTCCTTGCCGGTGCGGGCATCGACCGCCCAAGCGTGGTCGGGCGTCGAGAAATAGAGGACGCCGTTGACCATCAGCGGGATGGACTTGACGGAAAGTCCACCCGGTGCGGCTCCGGGCTTGGGCTCGGGACCCTCGCCGCCCGTGATCGCGCCCAGCGTGCTGGCGCTCATGCGGGCCACCCAAGCCAGCGACAAATGCTTCACATTCGACTGGTTGATCTGGGTGAGCGGGCTGTAGTGGCGACCGAAGTAGTCGCCGTGATACGTCGGCCACGATTCCGGCAGCGGCTTTTGGATCTGGGCCTGCGTCAATTGCCCGAATGCGGGCAGCGCGGCGGCACCCAAAACGACAGAGAGGAGGAAGTTGCGGGTCTTCATTTCAGGGTCACCAGATATGCGGTCAGATTGTGGATGTCTTTGTCGGTGATGCGGCGCAGCAGGTCGTAATGGGCTTGCAGGGGGTCGGTGATTTCGACCTTCGGCACGTCGCCCTCGCGCGTGAAAGTCCGGCGGTTGCCGTCGGATTCGCGCAGAGTGACGGCGAAATCGGAGACCGACATCAAGGTGCCGGTTACTGCCGGGCCATTCGGGGGCGTGACCTTGACGGTCTTGGCAGCACGATTCGGGCCGCCGCCTCTTCCGCCACGTCCGCCACCCGCGCGGGGAGACAGGAAGCGGTCCTGCAACGCAACGGGTTCGAATCTCGAAGCGATGCCTTTCAGGTCGCCGGTCGCCGAATGGCAGCCGGAGCACTTTCCGGCCCCATTGAAGTACGCGAGGCCGTCCTTGGCGTCGCCAACGATGATGTTCGGGGGAGTTGCACTCTCGCGGGCGCGGGCGGCTTCGACGCGCTCGTGCAGGAACGAGGCCATGTCGGAAACCTGGGAAGGCGTGAGGTCGGGAAACGCCGGCATGCCGTTGCGGCCGGTCTTGAGAATTTCGCCGAGCTGTTTGCCATGGTCGTCGCCCATGACGAAGAGTGATCGGGCGAGGTCGGGCCCGCCGTCACCTCCGCGGGCGGACAGTCCGTGGCAGAAGCCGCAGGCGGGGCCGAAGGCCTCCTTCCCTCGCGGGACGGCGGCCGGGTCATAGGTGCCTTTTTGCGCCGACAGGGGCGCGACCGCGCTGCCGAACAGAAAGGCTGCAACGATTAAGGAGTAGGGTTTGGACAACAAGGGCATTCGCATGCTGAAGGAAAGTATATCGTGCCAGCGCACGCGGGTCCAAAATGGAACTATGGCAGACCCGTTTGATTTGGAGCGTTTCGTACGAGCGCAGGAGAACGTTTACTCGGAGGTTGTCGCCCAGTTGAGCCGGGGGCGCAAGACCAGCCACTGGATGTGGTTCATCTTCCCCCAACTGAAGGGCCTGGGCCATAGCCAGATGGCCACATTCTACGGGATCGGATCGCGGGCCGAGGCCGAGGCCTACCTCCAACACCCGGTGTTGGGCCCCAGGCTGCTGCAATGCACCGCGTTGATGAATGCGGTAGAGGGAAAGTCGGTCGACGAGGTCCTTGGGTATCCCGACGACCTGAAGTTCCAGTCGTCGATGACGTTGTTTGCCGAGGTCGGTGGTGAGTCGTTTTCCGCGGCGCTGGCAAAATACTTCCATGGCCGGACCGATTCGGCCACCCTGAAGCTGCTCAGCCGCGGCTGAGGGTGGCTCCGCCCCAAGGGCTGATCTCCACCAAATACCCGCCCAGCTTCCGATGGAACGCCGCCGTGTTCCGCCGGTTCACCCGACGCCACGACTCCCAAACATTCCCCACCAGCACTCCGGCCAGCAGATAGTACACGACTCCGAACACTTCGAAGAACCCGTAACTGACCACAGCCACCAGCACCCCGCAGATAATTTGGTCCGGGTATTTGGCAGGCGACGTCGGCGGGTCCGTCAGGATGATGAACGCAAAGAACAGCACCGCCTCGATGTCCGGGGAACGGTAGATTTCGGCCACCACGCGCGGATCGCGCAGGAAGGACGTTGCCGTAAACAGGATGAAATACGTGCCCAGGAAAACTAGTACCAAGGGCATCTTGTTGACCCGGTCCGTGATGAACAGGCCAGCCGCCACCAACACCAGCTGGGTTGCTGGATGGACCTCCGTCAGCGCGCCCCACCAACTTTGTCCTGTATGGAAGACGAAGTAGCTGCCCACCACGGCCAACGCCGCTGGATTGAAGACGTTCGCGGTCTTGGACCGAAGCAGGTACTTGCTGAGCACCGCAGCCACGGAAGTCGTGGCCGTCACGTACCAAGGCTCCTGGGCGCGCAGCACCATCGTCACGATCATCGCGGTCAGCACCGCGCCATCGGGGAATTCCCACTCGCCCTTCCGGATTCGGAGGGCGGCAAGATCCACGAGGCCGGCAGCAAGCACGGCGGCTGCCATGCCGGGCAGGACCACGCGCAGCCCTTCTCCGGGTGCCGCGATCGTCGCCAACAGGAAGAGGATGACGGTCAGCAGGCCCTTGGGGGTCTTGAGGAAGCGTTCGGCCGGTCGCCGGATGAAACCGTGCTTGGCAAATCCCCGCTTGAGGATTCTATGCGGCACTGCGGAGCCCTCCCGTCTCGTAGCCTTTCAAATCCGGAGTGATGTAGAGCGCCTCCACGCCCATGCGCTCCAGGAACGGAATCGCTTCCTGTGGTCCCATCACGAAGGCGGCCGTCGCCAGCGCGTCCGCCAGCATGGCACCTTCCGCGACCACGGTCACGCTGGCGGCGCAGTCAGCCGGCTTTCCCGTGCGGGGATCCAAAATATGTTGGCCGCGCTCATAATCGCCTGATGTGCAGACCGCCGTGTTGGAAACTTCCAGCGAATCGATGATGCCGCCATCCTGCCTCGGATGGCGGATGCCGACCGACCATGGCCGACCCTCGTGGTTGCGCCCTCCCAAGTACAGATCCCCGCCCGCGTCGATGCTGAAATTGCGGAAGGGCAGCAATTCGCGGGTCGCCATGTCCACTGCCAAACCCTTCGCCACCGCCCCGAGATCCAGCGTCATCGGCTGGTGCAGGCGCATCGTGCCCTTGTCGTGGTCCAACTCGACATCGCGGTAGCTCACGCCCGCCACAGGCGACCCGGACCGCACTACCTTGCCGGACGTATGCTCCTTGTCGATTCCCAATTGCTGCATGCCGCGCCCCACCGTCGGGTCGAAGGCCCCACCGCTCTCCTCCGCGACATCCAGCGCGAACCTTACGGCCTCAAACAGCAGGGGGCTCAACTGTACCGGCTTGCCGGTGCGGCCACAGGCGCGCATCAATTCGCTGTCTGTGCGGAAGCGTGAGCAACGTTCCTCCACTTCCTGGAACCAGCCCAACGCGGTTTCCACCGCATCCTCAAGTCCGGACGCGGAACGGATCACCTCAATCGTGACGACGGTGCCCATGAAGGGCTCGGACCAGTTCACTTGGCCTTGCCCAGAGCCTCGACGACTCCGAAATAGAACGCGTCGCTCGATTGCGTGCACCCCGACACAATGTCGATCTTGTCCGGGCTCTGCCGTTCCGCGACCTGAGGGATGATTTTGGAAATGACATCGCAGGAATAGCGCGTGCGGCACTCCGCGATGGAGGCCGACTTGATTTTCCCGTCCTCGATCACGACCTGCGCCTGGATGTCGCCATGGCGCGACGTGCCCCAGCCGGTGTAGGTGCCGTCCTTCCATTTGGGTGCGGGCGGTGGAGGTGGAGGGGGCGGCGGTGCCGCTACGACGACGGGGGGCGGCTCGGGAGTCGAGGCCACAACCGGAGTTGGGGTCGAAGCTGGAGTAGGAGCCGGGGCCGGTGTCACGGAGGGCGTGGGTGCGTTGGCTTCCGACTTGTGCTCGGATGCCACCGGGGGCTTCTCATCCGTCTTTGGGAACGACTTGGTCGGTTCCAACTTGGCCTCGCCCGGTGTTTTCACGGGTGTGGCCAGCGGCACCAACGGTTCGTCCGGCACTGTGGAAGGAACATTTGCGACCGGATTTACGTCGCGCACGGGTCGGACCGGCGGACGCCGCTCCGCCACCCGCTGCTCCATACGGTCCGCCGCCGACTTCGTGCGAACGTAGCCAGCTGAATACACTGCCAGGACCGCTGCGGAACCCGCCGCGACCAAGCCGTTCGAGATCTTCCCGGAGCCGCTCTTCTGCGCCATTCGTGCCTATTGTACGCAAGCGGGCTTCGTAACGTTTTGTGTAAGAATACAGGGTACGTGAGCCGTTTTTCGACCATCGCCGCGCTGTGCCTAAGCCTCCCATTGATCGCACCCGCCGCAGACCCGTTCCGCGACACCGTTCGACCCTTCCTTGCAAAGAATTGCGTCTCTTGCCACGGCCTCAAGGAACCAGCAGCGGGGTTGAACTTGGCCGCGCTCGTCGCCAAGTCCGATTCGCTGCGGGACCGCGCGCGCTGGGAATCCATCTCCCGCCGGGTCCGATTGGGCGAAATGCCGCCCAAAGGCGCGCCCCGTCCCGATTTGGCCCAATCCGCCAGCGTGACCAAATGGATCGACGACACCTACGCGCGTCTTGACAAAACAAATCCGGCGGACCCCGGCCGCGTAACAGCCCGCCGCCTCAACCGTTTTGAGTACTCCAACTCCGTCCGCGACCTCCTCGGCATCGACATGCTCCCCGCCGAGGATCTGCCCGCCGACACCTACGGCTACGGCTTCGACAACATCGGCGACGTCCTATCCGTCAATTCCGCATGGACCGAACGCTACCTGAAAGCCGCCGAACGAATCGCGCGGGCCGCCATCCCGACCGACGCCGACGTGCCCCCGCCCGTCATGCGCCGCTACATGGCCGAGCGCATCGGCCAGGATCGGCAACTGCACATGACCGTCGACCACGCCTTCCCGGCGGACGGTGAGTACGACCTGCGGGCCGGGTTCTTCCAAGGCCTGTCCAACAACACGCGGGCGCTGATGAAGCTGTTTGTCGATGGCCGCGAGGTGGGCACGCGACTAATTGTGGTCGACTACCAGATTGACCGTGGCATCGAGGCGCATGGAGTACCCGTCACGGCGGGTCGGCACCGCGTGGAGGCGACCATCGAGGTGCTGCCGGAGTCCAAATACAAAGGCCCTCCGCCGTATTTGGAGCACCTGCAGGTCTACGGGCCGATGAAGGTCGTCCCTGCGGCCACGTCCGCAGCCTACGGACGCTTCTTCAGCTGCCGCCACGCACCCGGAGCCCATACCAAGTCCTGTTCCCGGCAGATTTTGGCTCCCTTGGCGCGCGAGGCTTGGCGCAGGCCCGTTTCTGCGGTCGAGATGGACGGGTTGCTGACGCTGGTGGGTCGCGAGCAGTCCCGCACCGGGTCGTTCGAGCTGGCGATGCGGGCCGGCGTAGAGGCGGTCCTGGTGTCTCCGCACTTCCTGTTCCGCGTTGAGCGCGACCATGGATCCGGCGTCCGACAACTGGATTCCTACGAATTAGCCGCCCGGTTGTCGTACTTCCTGTGGGGCTCGTTGCCTGACGCCGAACTCTCGAAACTTGCCGACGAGGGAAAAGTGGCTTTGAATTTGCGCGCGCAGGCGGTGCGCATGTTGGCGGACCCGAAGTCCCAACGGTTTGTCGAGAGCTTCGCCGGACAGTGGCTGCAACTGCGCAACCTGTCCATCGTCCAGCCCGACGCCAAGTTGTTTCCCGCCTTCAACGGCGAGTTGGCGGGCGACATGCGCACCGAGAGCGAGATGTTCTTCGCCGCGATGCTGAAGGAAAATCGGCCTTTGCCGGAGTTCCTCGACGCCAAGTTCACCTTCTTGAACGACTGGCTCGCCAAACACTACGGCATCGCGGGCATCGAGGGGCCCGAATTTCGGCAAGTGGAACTGCAGGGCGGACAGCGCGGCGGCATCCTCGGCCACGCCAGTGTCCTGACTGTTTCGAGTTATCCGACGCGCACCAGTCCGGTGATTCGCGGCAAATGGGTGCTCGAAAACCTCCTCAACCAGCCGCCCCCGCCGCCTCCGCCCAACGTGCCGCCCCTGGAGGAGAAGCCCGGCCCCGCAGCCGGCACGATGCGGCAGCGCTTGGAGGCGCATCGGGCCAATGCTGTCTGCGCCGGCTGCCACTCGCGCATGGACCCGCTCGGCTTCGGCCTCGAAAACTACGACGCCATTGGACGGTGGCGTGAGCAAGAGGGCGGAGCGCCGGTCGACGCCTCTGGTGTGCTGCCGAACGGGGCGAAGTTCGGGTCGCCCGCCGAGTTGAAGTCGATTCTGGTGGGCCAGAAGGACGTGTTCGTCGACGCACTATCAGAAAAGATCCTCACCTACGCCACCGGGCGTGGCATGGAGGCGCGCGACCGTGCCGCAGTCAAGAAACTCGCGGACCACGTGCGAGAAAATGGATACCGGTTCCAGGCGTTGATCCTGGGGGCGGTGGAGAGCGACGCGTTCCGCCTGCGGGGCGCAGTGCGAACGGAGACCAAATGAAACAGCCACTTTCCAGACGGGGAATGCTCCGGGGGATGGGTACAGCCATCGGCTTGCCCATGCTGGAGGCGATGCTGCCGCCTTTTGCAACCGCTTCCGCCCCGGAACCGGCGCGCCTCATCATCGTCTACGCTCCCAGCGGCAAGATCATGCAGCACTGGACGCCAGCCGCCACCGGTTCCGCGTTCGAACTGCCCCGCACGTTGAAGCCGCTGGAACGCCACCGCGACCAGGTCCTCGTTTTGAGCGGCCTCGCCGACAACAACGGCAATTCACTAGGCGACGGCTCGGGCGACCACGCCCGCGCAGCCTCGTCATATCTGACCGGTGTCCACCCCCGTAAGACAGAAGGTTCCGACATCCGCTGCGGCATCTCGATGGACCAGATCGCGGCCAACCACATGGCCCCGACGGTGCGCGTCCCGTCGCTCGAAATTACCTGCGAGGACAGCCGCCAACTCGGCTCCTGCGACAGCTACAGCTGCGTCTATCAGAGCATTTCGTGGAAGTCTGCCACGCAGCCGCTACCGCCGGAGATGAATCCGCGCGTCGTTTTCGAGCGCCTTTTTGGTGACCTGTCGCTGACCCCTTCGCAGCGTGAAACCCGCCGTAGCGTGCTGGACCTGACGCTCGGCGAGACCCGCAAACTGACCCGCGAACTGGGCGGGTCCGACCGGCGCAAGCTGGATGAGTACCTGACCTCGATCCGCGAGGTGGAGACGCGCATGGAGAAGTCGGAACCGGCACCGAAGGGTGCGGTGGCCCCGGCGGGTATCCCTCCCAGCTACCGGGAGCATGCACGGCTGATGTTCGAGCTCTCGGTACTGGCCTTCGCCTCCAATTCCACTCGCATGATCACCTTCATGCTCGCGCGTGAAGGCGGCGTCCAGACCTATCCCGAGGCGGGTGTTCCCGAGGCGCACCACTCCTGCACCCACCACATGGGGCGTCCGGAACTGATTGAGAAAGTCGCCAAGGTGAACGAGTTCCACATGGACCAGTTCGCCTACTTCCTCGACCGCATGAAAGGCACGCCGGATGGCGACGGCACGCTCCTGGACCACACGGTGGCGGTTTACGGGGCCTCCATCGGCGACCCGAACGTGCACGACCACAATAACCTCCCGACCTTGGTGGTCGGCGGGAAGGGAAGAATCCGGGGCGGTCGGCATGTCCGGTATCCGAAGAATACGCCGGTCGCGAACCTGCACTTGTCGCTGCTGGACATGGCCGGGGTGCCGCTTGAAAAGCTGGGCGACTCGACCGGACGGCTGGAGTTGTTGGCGGATTTGTAGGGACGACTCTAGACGAACAGGTCCTCAATGCGCTGGACATCCATTAGGCGCATTCCAACCTCGGTCAGTTCGCTCGGTTTCATCGCCTTCAGTCGCGTGCGCACCTCGGCCGGCACCGGGCCGAAGCGCTTTGCCAGCATGTCAAATAGGAACTCGAGCCGACCCTTGGCCTCACCTTGGACGACTCCCCTGGCGACTCCTTGGGCGACTCCCTTTGCGATCCCCTTGGCCTCACCCTCCGCAAACCCCTTCTCGCGCCCTTCCCGATAGGGCGGGCCGAACACCGCGTTTTTCAAAATCTCACGTTCGCTCAGCATCTTCCTCGACTCCTCTATCACTTCATCCGTCAAATGCCGCAGACCCGCCAGCATCGACAGTTCGGCTAACGCCTCCCCGCGTTCGTCGTCCTGGGGCTGGCTGGCGATCTTCTCGACAATCCTGCGCACCGTACCGGCCTGTTCACCGAGTTTCGTCAGGACCGAAACCACATTATCGCCGAGGTGGGGGCTCGCGAGCAACGCCTCGCCGTCCAGATCCCGGATGTCCACGACATGCCATCGCAGGGTGTTCTCCCCGTCATCGTACCGGTCCGGGATCCGTTTCCTGGCGGGCCCGATGTAGAGCAGAATGTGCTTCGGCATCCGTCCGTACCGGACAGCCGTCCCGTATTGGTATTCGCCGATGCGGAACCCGAGGCGCGGGCGAATCCGGCTCTCGATTTCGATCCCGATCAGTCGGCGGTTCGAGGTCTCGCCCAGGAGATCGCGGCGAGTATTTCGCACCTTTGGCGTTTCCACGTTCAGCCAGCGGATATCGCGGGTGCCGGCCACCGTCTCGAGAAGCAGACTGCCCGGCTTGGTAAGGAGGTTTTTCAGTGTGACGTCGTAGTCCTGCATTCCGGGCCTACTGGGATAGTGGCGCGGGACTGGATTTTTCTCAGGAAAATGTTCGGGGCGGCCGCAACGCTGACGGGATGGAGTCGGTCTTGCACGCCCGGCCCCCCGCCCACGTCAGTCTCTATGTGACACGGTTTCCCGCCCTCGCGGCCCTGCTGCTTGCCTCCAGCCTCGCCGCTGCAGACTCCCTGCCGCTGCCAGCCCTCCTGAAGGCTGTCGAGAACCGCTACAACCACGCCCAATCCCTGCAACTCGCCTTCACCCAGACCTACTCCGGTGGACGCCGCCCGGTCCAGAGCGAATCCGGCACCCTCTACCTCCGCAAGCCGGGCCGCATGCGCTGGGACTATGCCTCGCCCGCCGGAAAACTCTTCCTCGCCGACGGCAAGAACGTCTTCGAATACACCCCCGGCGACGACCAGGCCTTCAAACGCCAGCTCGCGGCCTCCGACGACCTCCGTGCACCCCTCGCATTCCTCCTCGGGCACCTCGAATTCGCCAAGGAATTTCGCGGCGTCCGCAGCCGCACCGCCAACAATGCCATTTGGATCGAGGCCGATGCCAAGACCGACAACCTCGCCTACACCAAGGCCGAGTTCCAGGTCGAGCCATCGGGTGAGATCCGGCGCGTCGTCATTACTGGACAAGATCTCTCGAAACTCGATTTCGCGTTTTCCGGCGAGAAGTTGAACCCCCAGGTCGCGGCGGACCTATTCGTTTTCCACGCGCCGAGGGGTGTTGAAGTCATGGAGGAAAAAGGTCGCTGATGGGCCAATTCGCCGTCAAATACGCAGATCCGGCTGGTACGGTGCACCACCAGTCCGCCACCGGGGGCACAGAGCAGGAGGTCCGTGACCGCTACGCGCGCCAAGGCTTCCTCGTCTACACCGTCACATCCAAGGACGGTGGAATCGCGTCCGGCTTCGGCCTGGGCGGCAAGAAGAAGCTCGACATCGAGAAGTTCCTCATCTTCAACCAGCAGTTTTCGACGCTGATACGCGCCGGTCTGCCGATCCTGAAATCCTTGGACCTGCTGGCCGAGCGCCTCACCGACGCCAAGCTGAAGCCCTACATCGACGCCGTCCGCGAGGAGGTCAAACGAGGGGTACTGCTGTCGGACGCCTTCCGGGGCCAGGAAATCTTCCCGAAAATCTACGTCACGTCCATCATGGCGGGCGAGAAATCGGGCAGCTTGGTGGAGGTGCTGGACCGCTACGTCACCTACCAAAAACTGGCGCTGGGCGTCCGCAAGAAGATCCTGGTCTCCATGATGTACCCGTGCGTGCTGATTGTGCTGGTCATCGTGCTGGTGCTGTTCCTCATCACGTATGTGGTGCCGAGCTTCGCCGCCCTGTATTCGGCCATGTCGGCGCAGTTGCCGACCATTACGGTCTGGCTGATCGCCCTCGGCACCACAGCTAAGGACTACGTGCTGATCGGCCTCGGTGCCTTGGTGGGTCTGGCCGCGCTCTTCGCCTGGTGGTCGCGCGGCGAGGCTGCGCAGGAAAAGATCGACCGGGTCAAGATCAAGGTGCCTATATTTGGCGACATCTGGATCAAATACCAAGTGGCGCAGTTCTCCCGAGTCTTGGGAACGCTGCTGACCGGCGGCATCCCCTTGGTCCAAGGCTTGGAGACGGCGGCGGGCTCGCTCGGGACGCCCCTGCTGCGCAAAACCCTCACACAGGCGGGCAAAATGGTCCGGGAAGGGCAGCCGCTTTCCGGGTCGCTCTCGGCCACGGGCATCTTCCCTGCGCTCTCGGTGGACATGATCGAAGTGGGCGAATCGACCGGCGCATTGCCGCAGATGCTCACCAGCGTCGCCGAATTCTACGAGGAGGACGTCAACACCAAGATGACGGCGGTGATGTCGTTGATCGAGCCCGCAATCATGGTCTTCATGGGCATCTTCGTGGCCTTCGTTCTGATCGCCCTGTACCTGCCGATCTTCTCGCTGGCGGACAACATCCACTAGGGCTACCTATTCGAATAAACCGTCTTTCCCCCCGCCGACGCCACCGGATGCAGCGCCTCGGCCCCAACCAGTTCCCGCAGGTGCGCCACCTTCTCATCCTCCGACGCCACATACCACCGGTCGCCCCCCCTCCACCGCGACACGAAATCCGCGTCTCCGATGAACACCTTCGGCGCATCCGGCGCATACGACCCGTACTCCAAATTATTCTTCCGCCCGTTCAGAATCAGCGCCGTCCGGTTGGTGTAGAAGAAGATCCCAGACATCTCGTAATACGGATCATCAATAATCAACCCGCCCGCCGGAGCCTTGTTCAGAGCCTGCGCCAAGGGCCACGACCCCAAATACGGATCGAACGCGATCAACGCCACCCGCGCGGCCTGGAAAAACAGCACCATCATCACCGCCAAGGCGAACGCAGCCCTCCTGTCCCGCCACATCCACACCCCGACCGCCCCAACCAGCGTCGCCGCCCCCGCAATCACCAACGGCAGGCGCAGATATGCGAACGACCGCAGCGTCAGGTCCCCCATGTGCCCCAGGGACAGCGTGTAGGCGTCGGGATTCGAGGCCAGCGCCTGGGCGATGTCGCCGGGCGTTGCATACCCGCGGCTCGCCCACAGCAGTCCCACAATTGCCAAAAACGCCACGCCCGACACCGCGCCCGCAATCCGCAGACAGAGGTTCCACGCCTTCGCTCCCGCCAACGCCATGGCCGACCCGATCAACATCGCCATTGCGGGATAGGCCGGCATCGAGTAATATTCCTGCGTTGTGGACAAGGTGAAGAACCCCATCACAACGCCGATCCAGCATAGGCACAGCAGGCGCATCCGCGATGCCCGGTCCGCCGTCCCGAACGACAGCCCGACGGCACGCACCAAGAACGCGCTCCACGGGAAGAACCACAGGAAATGGAACAGCCAGAACAGGGGGCGGGGAACCGTGTTGTAGTCCCTCGGATACCGCAGGTTGAGGAATCGCAAAATGTGCTCGTTGAAGATGTAGAACCACAGGAATCCCCGGTACGACCCGGACTCGCTGTGCATCGTGAAGTCGAAGTACGGTGGATTTCGCAGCGTCGCCAGCACGTGCCAAGGTGCCGCCACCGCCAACATGACGACGAGTCCCAAAGGAATCTGCAACTTACTCCAGCTGGTGCGCCGACGCCACCAACCCGTCGCCAACAAATACACCAGCGCGATTCCGATCGGGAACACCGCCGCGATCAACCCCTTCAGCAGCATGCCTGTCCCGACAGCCGCCCATGCCCCCAACGCCCAAACCTTCGGCCTCGCCTCGTCCGGCTCCAAGGCGCGGAAAAGTCCCCACATGGCGAGCGCGATCGTAGCCGTCAGGATCACGTCCGGTATCAGGATCCGCGTGAACAGCCACAATCCGATGGAGGTGGCCAGTGCCAGACCCGCGTACAGGCCGGCATCCGATCCCATCGCCTCCGCCTGAAAAGCCCAACCTGCAATCCGCGCCACCAGCCAGCACAGTAAGATCGTCGAAAGATAGATCGGAATCCGCGCCGACCAGTCGTGCACACCGAACACTTCGAACGAGACCGCCATCATCCAGTACTTCATCGGAGACTTCTCGAGGTACTTGACGCCATCGAGCCGCGCCGTCACCCAGTCGCCGGACTGAACCATGTTGTGCGCGATCTGCGCCTGCACCGCGTCCACGTCGTCCATCAGGCGCGGCGGGGCGATGATCGAGGTCAGATAGATGATGGCCGCAAAGAGGACGACGATCAGCTCGCCACGGCGTAGATCGGGGCTGGTTCGGACGGAGCGTACTCTGGCGGCTCGATCTCGATGTTCCACTTTTTCAGCCAAAGGAAGAGTGTCAACAGGCCCCATAGTTGGTATCCGGCGTTGGTCCTACGATCAATATGCGCGCGGATGAGCGATTCCGTTGCGCTGGCGTCAAACAAGAGACTGTTTCGAAGGGCTTCAGGTGTCAGGGTGTCGCGCAGAAGCGGCAGCAACGGTCCCCGGAACCACTCGTGCGCGGGGATGTCGAGGCCCGCCTTCCTGCGGTCCAGGATGGCGTCCGGCAGTTTCCCCCGCATGGTGCGCTTCAGGATGAACTTCTGCTGCAGGCCCCGGATCTTCAGGTTCTGCGGCAGGCGTGCCGCAAATTCCACAATGCGGTGGTCCAACAGCGGCGGACGGACTTCCAACGAGTGGGCCATGCTCATCCGATCCACCTTGGACAGCAGATTGTCCTGCAGGTAGAACAATTGGTCCAGCATCATATACCTGTTCAGGAACCCGATTTTGTCCGCCTCTGGCAGATCTCCGTAGAGTGCATGCAGGTGATGGCCGTTGGAATTCGGCACCAACGCCAGCTTCTGTGCGCGTGTGCAGGCACCATTCCAGAACAGGTGCGCCTCGTCGGCGTCGAGCAGCGACCCTTCCAGCCACCGTTTCAGCTTGTATTCGAACCCGATCTTGGCGTCCGAGACAGGCAACAGACGGCGCGCCGTGCCCAATGCGGCCTTGCGGAGGATCCGCGGCACCATCCGGAGCGGTCGGGCCAACAGGTCGGCCTTGTACGTCAGGTAGCCGCCGAAGAGTTCGTCGCCGCCCTCGCCCGAAAGCGCCACCGTCACATGCTCCCTTGTCATCTTCGACAGGAACCATACCGGAAGCGCGCCCGCATCGGCCCCGGGCTCGTCTGAATACAGGGCGAAGTCCTCAATGGCGGAGACAATTTCGGACTCCCTGTTCAACTCGAACTCGTGGTGTTCGGTGCCGTAGCGCTTGGCCACGTCCCGGAACCACGGACTTTCATCGCACGACTTGGATTCGAAGGCAATCGAAAACGTCTTCAGCGGGCGCGAACCCAGTTCCGAGGCGTAATGGATCAACGTGGTCGAGTCGACGCCGCCGCTAGCCCAAATACCCAGGGGCACGTCGCTCGCCAGGTTCTCCTTCACGGCACCCCGCAGCAGGTGGTCGAGTTGCTCCGCCGCACCTTCCTCGCGGATGGAATTGTCGGGCGCGAATTTCAGCTTCCAATAGGGGGCGGTGCGCTCGACGCCGTGCCGCCATTCGAGGTAGTGGCCGGCCGGGAGCTTCGAGATCCCTTCCACCATCGTGCGCGGGCTCGGAACGTAGTTCAGGGAGAGAAAGTCCTGCAACGCGGTTTTGTCCAGCCTCCGTGTAACCTTCGGGTGGGCAAAGAGCGCCTTCATTTCACTGCCGAAAACCAGGTCGGAACCGATCCGGGTGAGGTAGAGGGGCTTGATGCCCATACGGTCGCGCGCGAGCACCAGCCGCTCGGCGGATTCCGACCAGATGGCCATCGAGTACATGCCCCGGAACCGCTGGAAACAGCCGGTGTCCCATTGCAGGAATGCGCGGAGGGCGACCTCCGTGTCGCAGTTGGATCGGAACCGGTGCCCCAGTGACTCCAGTTGTCGGCGCAGTTCCGAGTGGTTGTAGATTTCGCCGTTGTACACGATGACGGTGTCGGCGTCATCCGTTCGGAAGGGCTGTTCGCCCCCGCCGAGGTCGATGACTTGAAGCCGTACCGCCCCAAGGGCGGCATGCGGAGATGACCGGGTCGACGCAAACGTGCCCTGCTGATCAGGGCCCCGATGCGCAAGCGTGCCCGTCATCCGGCGGATGACGCCGTCGTCAACACTTCCCCTCAGCTGGGTGAACCCAGCTATCCCGCACATTTGATCATTCACCCTTCAGGTACACGATTCCCCTCGTGCGCCGTCCCGTATCTTTCGATTACCCTAAAGATAGACGTTGCGTATCGACGTTGTCAAGGCCATCCAGCCAGGACTAGTACTATTTGGGACGCGGGTCGAGGGTGATCGGTTCTATCGCGTTGCCAACAGGTCCGCGGCCCGCAGGAAAACCCCGTCCAACATCTCCTGGGTCAGCCGTCCCGTAGAAGTGTTTTGCTGGCTGGGATGGTAGGAACACAGCAGCATCGGGCTCAAATCCGCATGCAGCACGTTGTGGCCGAAGCCGTAGGCTGTCACGGATGCGATCTTGCCCCGGTCCCGCTGAATCCCCAGCCAGGCGTCCGTCGCGATCCTCCCCAACGCCACCACAACCTTGATCCCTACCAGCAGATCCAACTCGCGGTCCAAAAACGGACGGCAGTTCCGCAGTTCCTCGGGCAGCGGCTTGTTGTCGGGAGGGGCGCAGTGCGCTGGTGCGGTGATCCACGCATCGCGCAGCGCCAACCCATCATCCTTCGACACGCTGTCAGGCTGCGATGCGAATCCGGCCCGGTGCATCGCTTTGTATAGAAAGTCCCCCGACCTGTCGCCGGTGAACATGCGACCGGTCCTGTTGGCCCCGTGCGCTCCCGGGGCCAGTCCCACCACCAGCAGCCGCGCCGCCGGGTCGCCGAACGACGGTACCGGTTTCCCCCAGTACTCCTGGTCCCGGTACGCGCGCCGTTTGACGCTCGCCACCTCGCGGCAGTGCGCCACAAGCCGCGGACAGCGCGTGCAGCCGGCGATCTCCTCGTTCAGCGTCGCCAAACCTGACGACGAGGGCGCAGCCGCGTTCGTGGCCTTCGAATTGCTACAATTCACCCGATGAGTATACCTTTTCGACTCGACGGGCGGATCGCCCTCGTAACCGGCGGCGCTAGCGGAATTGGCGAGCAGACCAGCCGCGTCCTGACTGCCGCCGGAGCCTCCGTCATCATCGTTGACATCGACCGTGCCAAGGCCGAGACGCTCGCCGCCGAACTGCCCGGCGCCTCCGTCCGCATCTTCGACATCACCAGCGAAGCCGCAGTCCGCGAAGGGATCGCCGGCATCGAGAGGCTCGACATCCTGGTCAACAACGCCGGAATCGGGTTGGTTGGCGGCGTCGAGGAAACCGAGGCCGACGATTTCGACCGCATCTTCCGCGTCAACGTGCGAGGACTTTACCTCGTCACCAAGTTCTGCCTCCCCTTGCTGCGAGACGCCGGTCGCTCGTTTCCTGGCAGCATCGTCAACATCGGCTCGGTTGCGGGCTTGGTGGGCGTGAAACGCCGTTTCGCGTATTGCGGAACCAAGGGTGCCGTGGTCGCGATGACCAAACAGCTGGCGGTGGATTACCCGGTTGGCCTGCGCGTCAACTGCATCGCACCCGGCACAGTCGACACGCCGTTTGTCGAGGGCTACATCGAGAAGTACCACAGCCACGAGAAGGACAAGGTTCGGGCCGAACTCAACCAGCGCCAACCCGTCGGTCGCCTCGGCAAGCCGGACGAAATCGCCTATTTGGCGCTGTACCTGTGCTCCGACCAAGCCGCCTTTGTCAACGGTGCCGTGGTTTCCATCGACGGCGGCTGGACGGCCGCGTAAGGTTTTCCAACCGGCAGACATAAAAATATCGGCGGGGGCTAAAGTTTTCCCTGCGACCCGCCGATATTAGTTGGGTTGAGGAAAGTGACGGTCCGGTGCCGGAAAAGACCCATTTAGGGTTGACCCCCGTTCAGGAACGTTGGAGAATGGAGTATCCGGTTGCTCCCCGGACTGTTTCTGATTTGCTCCGTAACGTCTTTCGCGCCGTGGTGGTCTAAGAAGTGGGTCCCAAATTGTATATCCCATTCCGACAGTGCGCCTCCAACCTCCGCAGCGTCGTCTGCGTGGTGATGGCCCTCGCATTGGCAACAAGCATTGCGTACGCTGTTCCCGATTCGCCCCAGACATCCGACGGCACTGCACCTTCAGGTAAAAAGAAGATCGCGCCGAAGGCCCGTAAGAAGGCGGCCGTGGTCAAGAAGGCACCCGTTGCGACGGCCAAGCCGGTTACCGCCGCGAAGGCTCCTGCACTGGTGGCGAAGGCTGCGGTCGTTCCCGGCGTCAGGGGGATAACCGCTGTCGCGGGCAAAACCAACGGCAAGACCTCCGTTCGGCGTCGAGGCTGGGTCCAGACGTGGGACGAGCCGGTTTACAAGGATTCCGCGACTGCGGATCGCACCGACGGCGAGGATCTGCTCGTTCGCCGTGCCGCCGTCGATGCCCTTGGTCCGCTGAATGGCTCGGTCGTGGTGGTGGATCCATCGAACGGTCGGATCCTGACCATGGTGAACCAACCACTGGCCCTCGGCAACGGGTTCATCCCCTGCTCGACTGTTAAAGTCTCAGTGGCATTGGCCGGTCTCAAGGAAAACTTGGTGCCGCGCATCAACCCTGTCCGCTTCTTTAGCAAGGGTTCGCCGGACCTCACCGACGCCTTGGCCTTCTCGAACAACTCCTATTTCGCCAACTTGGGCGTGAAGCTCGGCTACGACCGTTTCAGCCACTACGCCCGGATGTTCGGCTACGGCGAAAAGGCCGGCCTCGACATCGAGGGCGAACACGCTGGCTACTTCCCCCCTGCTCCCCCCAAAAACGGCGGCATGGGCATGCTGACCAGTTTCGGCGAGGAGATTACACAGACTCCGCTGGAGTTGGCGGGCCTCATGACCGCCATCGCCAACCGTGGCACACTCTACTGGCTGCAGTACCCGCGTTCCGAAGACGAAGTGAAAGCCTTCCAACCCCAAATCAAGCGCCGCTTGGATATCGGGCCTTTGGTGGACGACATGAAGCCCGGCATGCGGGGCGCGGTGGAATTCGGTACGGCGCGACGCGCCAAGCAGGATCAGGAAATCTTCGGCAAGACGGGCACCTGCAGCGAAGGCCGCACGCGCCTCGGCTGGTTCGGCTCGTTCAACGAGGGCAACCGGAAACTGGTTGTCGTTGTCATGCTGACCGGTGGTCGGCAGACGGTCGGGCCCTTGGCTTCCGGCGTGGCGGGCGAAGTTTACCGCATCTTGGACAGCCAGAACTACTTCCGGTCCCCGATCCCGGCTCTAACTCCGGCGACGCTGCTGCCCAGCCAAATCTACCGCTAGCCGTTTCGGCTCAGTAGAACCAGTCTGTTACCGAGCCGCGACCGCCAGGGAGTGTCCATTGGCCTTCAGCCCACCAATGCAAATAAAACGTCCGGTTCCTCGTGGGGCGGCCAATATTGGCTGCGGCGGCCTTTCAGGCAGCCGTAACCGGATGCCGAAGGCAGTATTCAAACGGGCAAACTTTGAACAGAGTGTTTATCCGAGCCATGCGCGGGCTGCTCATGCAACGGGCGAAAATGCGCCCTCCCACCGTCAACCGCCGTTTCTAGGTTGACCAAGGCGTCGACCCCCACTGGCCCCCGTTCTCAAACCACCCGGCGCATGCTCAGCCCGATCCTTCGATCCGCCCGCTGGCCCAACAATTCCGCCACCCCGGCCAACAGGTACGATACGTTGCGCATACTCATGTGCACCACTTCCTGCAAGGGATCCGGTCCGTCGGGCATCCCGTCGATTTCACTCAGCTTGGACGACATCACTCCGGTGGCAGGCTCAAACGGCATCCGACGCGCCTTGTCCAAAAGGTCCGGCCCCTCCGCGCCCGGCAAATCCGCCAGGACCAATTCATACTCGCAAGTTTCCAGCGCGGCATTCGCCTCCGACGATGATCTTGCAATATCGACCCAGTACCCTGCCGTCTCCAGGATGGACTTCAATGTCGACCGCGAAGCGGCATCCGGGTCAACCAATAGAATCCGGGCCACATTTCTTGTCCCGAGCGCGGGTATGGGTCTGATGGCGGTGTCTGTAACACCAATCGAATGAACGTACATCTGTTGCTTTCGATTCTCATGTTAAAGCAACTCCGCTGGAAATGACAGCGAAAACTTGAGGTGCGGGTCCTGTACCGCCTGTACTTGCAAATGCCGCTATTGTTTTAGACCGGATCCCTTGTCCAGCCTCGCCAACACCGGTTCCAAGTACTTCATGGCGGTCCGGGCCACCATTTCCGCGCCCGTCACATTGGGGTGGATGCCGTCGGGCTGCATCAGGTCCGCATGCCCGCCAACGCCATCCAACAGGAACGGAATCCGCACCAGCCGGTACTCCTTGGCCACATCCATGTACATCTTGTCGAACGCCCCGATGTACTCCGGCCCGTAGTTCCGCGGCAGCGTCATCCCCGCCAACACCACCTCTGCCCCCGCCGCCTTCAACCCTTCCACCATCTTGCGCAGGTTCTTCCCCGATTCCGACACCGGCTGACCCCTCAGCCCGTCGTTGCCCCCGAACTCCAGAATCACCACCGCCGGATGCACCGCCAGCACCGACTGCAGCCTTTCCACGCCATCCGCCGTCGTGTCGCCGCTCACCCCCAGGTTCACCACCCGGAACCGCAGCGCGGCCTCGTCGATCAGCTTTTGCAGGTCGTCCGCGTAGCCCTTGCCCGGAGGCACGCCAAACCCTGCCGAAATGCTGTCCCCGAACGCCGCCACCACCGGCCGACCGTCCTCCCCGGCCACTACCGACGGAACTTCCCTCGAAACCGGCTCCCCAACCGCCCCCGGAGCCTCCGCCGCCTTTTTTTCGACCTTCCCCCCACCCCCGCACCCGACCATCCACAACCAGAAAGAAACCGCACAGGCCGCGCGAAGCATCAATACTCTGAACCTGAAAGTACGCACTGCCATAATCATGACAGACGCCATCCAAATCCCGTCCACTGGAGTTCCCATCCCGCCCCCGTCCATCATCGAAATCGTCCACCTCACACGGACCATCGACACCCCCTCCCACCGCGTGGAAATCCTCCGCGGCATTGACCTCGCCATCCCCAAAGGCCAGTTCGCCGCCATCATGGGCCCCTCCGGTTCCGGCAAAAGCACCCTCTTGGGCCTCCTCGCCGGCCTCGACTCCGCCACCACCGGCCAAGTCCTCCTCGACGGCGTCGACATCACCGGCCTCACCGAAGACCAGATGGCCGAAGTGCGCGGCCGCAAAATCGGCTTCGTCTTCCAGTCCTTCCAGCTCATCCCCACCCTCACCGCCGAGGAAAACGTCCTCCTCCCCGCCGAACTCGCCGGCGTCGGTGCCGAAAACGCCCAGCGCGCCCGCGACCTCCTCCACCGCGTCGGCCTCTCCCAGCGCCTCGACCACTACCCCGTCCAGCTCTCCGGCGGCGAACAGCAGCGCGTCGCCCTTGCCCGCGCCTTCGTCACCAAGCCACCCATCCTCCTCGCCGACGAGCCCACCGGCAACCTCGACGGCAAAACCGGCCAGCAGGTCCTCGAACTCCTCCTCGAACTCAACCGGATCGAAGGCACCACCCTCGTCCTCGTCACCCACGACCCCGCCCTCGCGGCCCACGCCGACCGCATCATCACCCTGCGCGACGGCCTCATCGCCAGCGACGTCCTGAAGGCGAACCAGAACTAGATGGCGAAACCCAGCCCCTACCGAACAGCGGCCAAAATCGCCTGGCGTGAAACCCGCGCCTCCTCCGGCCGTTTCCTCTTCGTCATCCTCGCCGTGGCCGCCGGAGTCGGCTCCCTCACCGGCGTCCGCGGCTTCTCCCAGGCCTTCCACACCGTCCTCCAGCGCGACGCCCGCGGCTTCATGGCCGCCGACATGACCGTCCGCACCTTCCAATTGCCCGACGCCAAGCAATTGGCCACCATGGACAGCCTCGCCGCCCTCGGAGTCCGCCGCACCCAGATCACCGAAACCCTCACCATGGCCTCGCCCGGCCCGGACGCCGCCCCGCTCCTCGTCTCCGTCAAGGCCGTCGACCCCGACGCCTATCCCTTCTACGGCACCGTCAGCCTCAACCCCCCGGGCAACCTCCGCACCGTCCTACAGCCCGACGCCCTCGCCGTTTCCGACGGCGTCCTCCTCCGCCTCAACAAGAAACTCGGCGACACCGTCCGCATCGGCGGCCTACCCTTCCGCCTCGCAGCCGAAATCACCAACGAGCCCGATAAAATGACCGGCAGCCTCAACGTCGGCCTCCGCGTCATGATGTCCCGCGCCGGCCTCGAACGCACCGGCCTCATCATCCCCGGCAGCCGCGCCGCCGAGCGTTTCCTCTTCAAACTCCCCCCCACCCAGTCCATCGCCGCCGTCCGCGCCGAGCTCCAAAAGGTCTTCGCCGAGGGCCTCATTGCCGACTACACCGAAGCCCACCCCCTCATCGAGCAGGGCCTCCGCCAATCCACCACCTTCCTCTCCCTCGTCAGCCTCGTCGCCCTCGTCATCGGAGCCCTCGGCGTCGCCACCGCCATCCAGGCCCACCTACAACAGAAGATGGACTCCATCGCTGTCATGAAGTGCCTCGGTGCCAAGTCCTCCCAGATCCTCCGCATCTACCTCATCCAGACCGCCGGCCTCGGCCTCGTCGGCGGCGTCATCGGCATCGCCGTCGGCAGCCTCGTCCAGATGGTCTTCCCCGTGTTCCTGGAAAAATACTTCCAAGTCTCGAACGTCCCCCGCTTCGACGCCCTGTCGGCCCTCCAAGGACTCCTCGTCGGCCTCCTGACCGTGCTCCTCTTCACCGTCCCCCCTCTGCTCGGCATTCGCAAGATCCGCCCCGCGCTGATCTTCCGCCGCGAGATGGCCGCACCCCGCCGCACCGTCGGCCAATGGCTCCGCGACGCACTCGAACCCGTCATTTCCGCCGTCGTCATCCTCGCCTTTGTCGGCCTGATCGCCGCCTGGCTCAGCGACAACGCCCGTACCGGCCGCTACTTCGCCTTCGCCATCGCCGGCGCGATGGTCGCCCTGTCCATCGTCGCGTGGGTCCTGCTGAAACTGCTCCGCATCGTCGGCCGCAACCTCCCCAGGGCTGCCGGACCCGAGCTCCGCCAGGGTATTGCCAACCTCTACCGCCCGGGCAACCACGCCGGAGCCGCTGTCATGGCCCTCGGCGTCGGCGTCATGTTCACCCTGACCATCTGGATCGTCCAGCGCGGCCTCCTCAAGGACATCATCCGCACCGCTCCCCCGGGCATGCCCAACGTCTACCTGCTCGACATCACAGCCGCCTCCAAGGACGCCGTCTACAACCTCCTCGAAAAGCAGTCGGGCCTCGAAGGCAAACCGGAGATGATCGGAGCCGTTTCCGCAACCATCCAGTCCGTCGACGGCACCCCCCTCGTCCGCGAAAAGCTCCAAGGCATGGCCCGCCGCTACGCCCGCACCGTCACCGTCTCCACCGCCGCCGTCGAGCCCCCCTTCACCCAGGTGCTCTCCGGCGCATGGTGGGCGCCCAACGCGCACCCCGCCGAGGCGCAGCTCTCCGTCGGCGACCAGGCCGCCCGCCTCCTCAACGTCCACGTCGGGTCCAAAATCGCCTGGACCACCCCCCAGCGCACCTTCTCCTCCACCGTCGTCGCCATCCACAAGAGCGAATCCGTCCGACTCTCGGCCCGCATCGAGTTCTTCTTCACCGCCGGAGCCCTCGACGGCCTGCCCGCCATCTACTATGGCGGCGTCCGGGCGGCACCCAAGTTCGTCCCCGGCCTCCAGAAGGCGCTCTACGAGTCCTTCCCCACCGTCACCGTCATCAACATGGCCGAGGTTCTCGACACCATCCAGGGCATCGTCGACCAGATCTCGGTCGTCGTCCGCTTCATTTCCTTCTTCTCGATCCTCGCCGGAGCCGTCATCCTCGCCTCGAGCGTGGCCGGCACCCGCTTCCGCCGCATCCGCGAAGTCGTGATCCTCAAGACGCTGGGCGCAACCCGCCGCCGGATCGCGCGTATCTTCTCCGTCGAGTTCTTCGTCATCGGCACCGTCGCCGGCCTCATGGGCGGTCTGCTCGCGGTCGGCTTCGCGTGGGCCGTCCTCAACCGGCTCCTCCGTGCCAACGCCCCGCCAGATTTCATGGCGCTCGGCCTGGCCGTCTTCGGTACCGCGCTCCTCGCCGTCGTCACCGGTTGGGCTGCAAGCTACCGCACCCTCGGCCAAAAACCCTTGGAGATCCTGCGCGACGAATGATCCGGCTGCTGCTGTTCCTCATGCTCGCCTCCCCGGCCCTGCACTTCGATATCGTCGATGCGCGGGGCAAAAAGCCCTCCGGCGTCTCGGTCGAGGCCGACGCCCCGGACGCCGACGGCTGGTGTCCGCTGAAGGTCGTCAACAAGAACAAGGCCAGCGCGGGGAAACCGCAGCCCGTTTACGTCTTCGCGTGGCCCTACGACGCCCGAGCCAAGGTGGCCGACGGCCCGGGGGATATCCCGGTGTTGCTGTTCGAGGCGGGCGATCCCAAAGTGCTGGCGAACCCGAAATTGGTCGCGGCGCTCGGTGCCGCCAAGTTGTTAGGACAACCGGTCGAATCCGGCTTCGACGCCGCCGCGCTGGAGAAAGCCCTGGCCGCGTTGACGACCTCGGAGGACCCCTTCGCCAAGGGCGTGGCGTTGCTCGCCGCGAACAAGCCCTCCGACGCCGTCGAACCCCTCTCCCGGGTCCTCCGCGAACGCGAACGGCAACTGACCCGCGTGCCGTCCGAACTCTACCCGGCTGCGATTCTGGCCGGCCGCGCCTTGCTCGGGGCAGGGAAGTACGATCTGGCGGCAGTGGCTTTCCTGAAAGCCCTCCACCAGCGCCCCTCGTCGGAGGACGCGAAGCGTTTCCGCGCCGAGGCGCTGGAAAAGGCCGGCAAGGCCGACGCCAAGTAGCCGATCGTTGTGGGGCACGCTGGCAGCCTGCGCGCTCCCTTGTGGGGCAGCCATTCTTGGCTGCAGGCCGCCTTTCAGGCGGCAATAACCGCGCTGTTCCTTTGCGGCAGCACCGATTTGGTTGAACCCATTCTTCAATCCGCTCTGTCGGGCACGCAATCCCCCGAATCGTCCCCAGAGGAATCCGGACTTCCTTGCAGACTCCTCTTGCCTCAACCTGACGTTCGAAGCGGCCGAGAACTTAGGGTCCCGGAAATGCCGCCGGGGCCCTCGCGGTAACCGGGCTTGGAGTTGGAGCTTCAATGGGGCCGGAAGCTTAGGCGCCCGGAAATGAAGCACCCTTCAAATGCCGCCTCACTCGCCTCTGCACTTCCGACCATGGAATCGTCTGGACGCGGCCCGAATCGACTTCGACCATGCGCCGCTGAATCGTCGCTTTCCAAGCTTGCTCCACGCCTTGGTCCCCCGGTACCTCGAAAGTCTCCAGCAACGACGCAGCCAAAGCCGCCCGCGACTCCGGCGGCTGGCTTCGGTCCCCTTCGCATAGGGGCGTGCCCTGCAAGGTGCTAAGCTGCTTGACCTGCGCCATCGTCATATTGTTTCAGTCCCCTTCACATGGGGGCGTGCCTTACAAGCTCGATGCCACCGCCCGACGCAAGCGCGGGCTATCGGTTTCAGTCCCCTTCACATAGGGGCGTGCCTTACAAGGGGCGAGAAATTCGGCATCGAGTGCCGCCAGTCGCGTTTCAGTCCCCTTCACATAGGGGCGTGCCTTGCAAGCCACCAGGCGATTGCGATACACCAGCCGGACGTCAGTTTCAGTCCCCTTCACATAGGGGCGTGCCTTGCAAGGAGACAAGCAACCCCGTCCCGGCGTGCGTCACGCCCCAGCGTTTCAGTCCCCTTCACATAGGGGCGTGCCTTGCAAGACTTCAGGTAGAACGCCGCCCCGCCGCCCGCCTGAAGTTTCAGTCCCCTTCACATAGGGGCGTGCCTTGCAAGCCGTAGTTGCCGTGACCTTGACCTTGGAAGGATCTAGTTTCAGTCCCCTTCACATAGGGGCGTGCCTTGCAAGGGCATTGTGAGTGCCCCGAAGCCGCATGATCCGGCAGTTTCAGTCCCCTTCACATAGGGGCGTGCCTTGCAAGGCGGCCATTGCCGGGGTAACGTTGCTGGTCGGCGCAGTTTCAGTCCCCTTCACATAGGGGCGTGCCTTGCAAGCGGCCCGTTGTCGGGAGTGCTGCCGACTTTCTTCGGTTTCAGTCCCCTTCACATAGGGGCGTGCCTTGCAAGTACATTGCTAGACGCCATGGTTCACCGCATCTGTAGTTTCAGTCCCCTTCACATAGGGGCGTGCCTTGCAAGAAAGGTTACACTTTCGACGAACTGCGGGAAAACGAACAGTTTCAGTCCCCTTCACATAGGGGCGTGCCTTGCAAGCCGTACACGTTACAAACGTCTCGTAAGAATTGCTTATGTTTCAGTCCCCTTCACATAGGGGCGTGCCTTGCAAGTGACCGTGATTCGCGGCGGGCACAAGGGAACAGTTCGTTTCAGTCCCCTTCACATAGGGGCGTGCCTTGCAAGTGACGGACTGCGGGAATCATGGCATGATTGGTTTGTCGTTTCAGTCCCCTTCACATAGGGGCGTGCCTTGCAAGGCTGAAAGAGAGAACAATGAGAACCTTTTTAGGGTGTTTCAGTCCCCTTCACATAGGGGCGTGCCTTGCAAGGACCGCCGATGTCCGCGCCACGGTCACTAGGCCTGGGTTTCAGTCCCCTTCACATAGGGGCGTGCCTTGCAAGTTTAGAATCAACAACATACACCGGAAACGGAGATTTGGTTTCAGTCCCCTTCACATAGGGGCGTGCCTTGCAAGCACGACGCATGACGCCTTCCATGATGTCAGCATCTTGTTTCAGTCCCCTTCACATAGGGGCGTGCCTTGCAAGGTCACAGCGATTGACGTTCCGACGGCAAGGACCAAGTTTC
>CAIVPR010000139.1 GCA_903907865.1 uncultured Acidobacteriia bacterium | reverse complement strand
CCGAGTATACTCTGCCCGACACCGCGGGCGGAATGGAGCTGATGAACGCCATCACCGGCACCGGTGCCATTGGCCCCTGGGTCACCACCGAAGCCTACAACAAGGGCGCGGATCAGGTGGTCGAATGGTGGGATAGCGCCACCAATACTGGCTTCTTCGCCTCGGGTACGGCTTGGATGAACAGCAATGCCAAGCCGGTCACCAAAGACCAAGCCCGGTCACTCGCCACCTTTGCGGCCGACGCGACCCATTCGCCCGCCACGTACAAGACCGTGATCCACGAGCTGGCCCACAACTTCGGGTGCGATCATGACCGCCCACATGCGGGGGCTTCCACAGAAAAGCCCAACGGGGCGCCAGCGACCGATGGCAACGGGCTGTATGGGTATGGGATGCTTTGGTCGGGGCAATTCAGTTACAAACAGCCCGACGGGAGTATTCTCAATTTCACCGCTACGGACTCGACCATTATGGGCTATGGCGAGGGTGTTATTCCGTATTTCTCCAATCCCAGCATTACGGTAGACGTGTCGGACACGCTGGCGAATTACGGAATCCCCACTGTTGATTTCGGCCTGCAGGCCCTCGGCGTCGCCATCGACCAGCCCAAAGCGGCCTACAATGCCAAGGTCCTTGCCGACAACGCCGCAGCCATCGCGGCCTTCAACGACCCGATCACCACTCCGGCGATCACCACGCAGCCGCAGAACGTCACGGTACAGTCAGGCAGCAGCTTTTCACTGACTGTTACCGCCACCGGCGGCGGGCTACTCTACCAGTGGAACAAGGAGGGCAGCGCCATTTCCGGCGCGACCGCCAGCCTCTTCTCCAAGACGGCCGCCAGTGGCGACGCGGGCAACTACACCGTCACCGTCTCCAATTCCGCCGGCACCGTCACCAGCTCGACCGCCACAGTCACCGTCAACACCCCCTCCGGCAGCTCCAGCAGCAGCGGCGGCGGCGGCTCTTCCGGTGGTAGCGGAGGAGGCGGTGGCGGTGGGGCGCCGAGCGACCTCTTTTTTGGCCTCCTGCTTTTCCTCTTCGTCTACCGCACTTGCCGCAACCACAATTTCCCATGAAAGCGTGCTCTTTCCTCACCCTTGCCAAGCTCGCCCTAGTCCTCTCACCGCTCGCCGCTTTCGCGCAACCGATCGGTACGGGGAGTGTCGGACAGCCGGTTTCGCTCACTATCCCGTTTGGCGACACAAGCTATAACTATCTCCCCCAAGTCGCCTCCGGCACAATCAACCGACCGGACGGCAGCGTGTTCATGCATGTTCCTTCCTCGTGGCAACCGGACGCTTCCGTGCCAACAAACCCCAGTGTCGGCGCTTCCGGGCTTGCTGGGCCCGTCGCGTTCTACGACGAGGCCAGCGGCCGCTTTGGCACCAGCATGTACGCGACGTTTACCCCGGACCAGCCGGGCACCTGGACTGTCAACATCTCGGTCGTTATAGATCCCCTGGGGGGCGGGAACGGTGCCGGCTACGTATACACGGTTTCCGTCGCAAACCCCGCTCCGCCGCCAAGGAAGCCTGACCCAGTGACCTTCGCGGTTTCAGGCAGCTACACCTACGATGGGAATTCTCACGGCGCGATCATCGATGCTAGGTCTCTCGGCGGCTACACCCTGACCTCCGCCAATTACACCGTCAGCGGACCCGGCTCCGGCATCAACGCAGGTACATACTCCATTGGTCTGACCGCAACCGGTACCAATCTAGTCGGAGCTGCCTACACCGGAACCGCGAGTAGCAATTGGGCCATAACCCCCACCTCCGTCAGCTATTTCCTCTCCCCGTCGAGCTTCCCCTACGACGGCACTTCCCACGCGCCCGGCATCAGCGTGACCGGCAACACCACCGGTCTGACCTATTCGACCAATGGCACGACCAGCGCGACCAACGCCGGTTCCTATTCCGT
>CAIVPR010000138.1 GCA_903907865.1 uncultured Acidobacteriia bacterium | reverse complement strand
GTTCACCGCCCGGTCGCATCCGCTTTTCCGGCCCGGGCCATCCCCCGCACCCCGGCATCCCAACCCGGAAAACCCGGATGCGACCTTTATCCGTCACAACTTTTTTCAAGAATCGCGCAATACCCTCAACTCCAACAAACCACAGCCCAAACTACCCCTCCAGCAACCACCTCCCGGCCCCCCGGAAGTTCGTTTTCGCTCCCCTCGCGGACTACAATCATCCCGCGATGACAAACACGATCCCAAACGCTGCCACCCGCCCGGCCACCCCCGCTGGCTTCCCCCGCGCCACCCTCCTCGCCAAAATGGTAATCATCGAGGGCGAATCCGAAACCGCCTTCCACCAGCTCTACGAATCCCTCGAGAGGGCATTCGTCCCGCCCGTGTCCGATTTCGACGAATACGAGCGCAACCTCCTCGACACCATGGCCCTATCAGCTTGGCGCCGCATGCGCGCCGTCGGCATGGAAACCGCCGCCGTCACCCTCCAAATCAAGTCCAACCGCGACTTCGCCGTGGACGCCGGCAACCAAGCCCCCAAGCTCGACCCCGGAACCACCACCTACCAGGCCTTCACGGCCCTGCTCTCCAACAGCCCCGCCTTCGAACTCGTCCTCCGCTACGAGGCCCGCCACGCCCGGGCCTACGAACGAGCAGCCAAAGCCCTCCGCGACTACCGCAAAAGCACAGGTCGGGACCTGCATGATTCCGACCAAACGAACCCGACACCCGCCCTCAAATCGGAATCTTCCGCCACCCAAACCCCATCCGACCGCACCCCGTCCGACCGCACCCCATCCGAGCCGCGCGCGCAAGCAAGCGGTCCCCAACTCCCAACCTGCGCCGCCGCACCGCTGGACCCCGCTACAACCCAACACAAAAACCAGCCAAACGAACCCGAGCCCCCCGCCAGCGCCCCTTCCGATACCCCAAAAGGCCGCTCCGCCCGCTGGCACAAGCGCCAAGCACGTCTGGCTAGACGCAAAAAGTAGCCCTATGCCTAGCCAAACTCGACGCGCGCCTTCCCGCACCCCGACCCCGCACCACCCGTGTGCCCAAAATCCCCTACTTCACCGGACCAAGGCGCGTCGTGCCGAATCGTGGCTGTCCCGGCGGCACGGGTATCCCAAACGGCGGGGTGGACTTGCCGGACTCGAAGGTTTCACCAAAGACCGGCTTCTGCGCAACGACGGCCAGGCACGGATGCCCGACATAGGAAGTGAGTTGGATTCCGAGCTGAAGCAGGGACTGCGCGAGGACATCCTCGACGCCACGCGGGACCTCGACCTCGCCAAGAAAAAAGCCCCTGCCCAGACTGACTGGACAGGGGCTCTTTCTACACAACCGACGGCTCTAGAATCCCAGCCGCATCGCCACCTGCGCGATCCGGGCCGGACGGGCGCTGGTCGGCGACAGGAATCCGGCGTTGATCTGCTGCCCCAAGGTGTTGAACTGGGCGGTCGTGTTGATGCCGCCGAACTGGGTGTGGTTGAACGTGTTGTACGTCTCAAACCGGATCATCCAGCGGACGCGCTCGCGGACCACAATCGTCCGGTAGAGCGATATATCCCAGTTGTTGGTGCCCGGGCCGGTCAGCGTGTTCTTGCCCAGGTTGCCGAATTGCGGGGCCGTGCTGCTGACGGACCACGGAGCATTCGTCAACGACGCCTGACCGGCGGGCTCCGGCGGGGGGCCGAAGACGCAGGGCAGTGTCGGAACCCGGCAGTTCGAAAGCGGCACGTCCGGGCTGTTGACCTGCAACCTTGCCGAATCCGAAGGCGTGCCGGTTGGTGCCGTCAGGCCGGTAACGAGGCTGTATCCGGGAGTCAGCGGGGAACCCGTGAGCGCACGGGCAACGACGGACAACTCCCAGTTGCCGGTTGCCCAGCTCATGTTCCGCATTCCCATCTTGCGCGCGGCATCCGGCACCTTGTAATAGACGCTTGCCGTGAAGACCTGCTTGCGGTTGAAACCGGCGGGGCCGTAGTTCCGGGAGTGGTTGTCCAGGAAAGGATCGACCGCGCTGCTGTAGGAGTCGGCCACGTCCAAGGCCTTGCTGAAGGTATAGGACGCGTTGAAGTTGATGCCGTGCGACAGCCGGTGCTGGAACGATGCCAGCAGCCCGTTGTAGTTCGAGTTGTTGGCGAACTCGTACAGGTAGATGTCGCCGTAGGCCGAGTACGGCCGCAGGAAGTTCGTCGAAAGCGCGCTGGTGTTCTGCGGATTCTTGTTCTGCGGGTTGATGTTCAGGAACTGGGATCCGGCGGGAACCGCGTTGATATTGCGCTCCCACAGCAGGTGGCGGCCCAGCGAGCCGGTATAGCCGATGGTGAACGCGTTGGAGCCGAACTGCCGCTCCACGCTGAGGTTGAAGTTATAAACCTGCTGCTGGTGCGGTTTTGTCGCCAGCGAGTAGACCGTGCCCGTCGGGGCCAGATAGCCCGAGGCCGCGGACAAGGAGATATCGGCGAAGGTTCCGTAGTAGGTTGTCGGCGAATAGACTGCCGGCGGATTGGTCGACAGGTTCATCGTGGGGTTGCCCTGGATGCGGTCGTAGTAGACGCCGCCACCGCCCCGGATCGCCGTCTTGCCGGTGCCGAACGGATCCCACGCAAAGCCGATGCGGGGACCGACGGCGAGTGGCCCGTTCTTGTAGATGCCGCCGGGAATACCGTTCTTGCCACCGACCAACTGGCCGTCGGCCGGATTGCCCAAGCCGGGCACGAACAGGCCGATGAGTCCGATGCCGTAAGTAGTTCCCGAGGTCGGGTCGATTCCGACGTTCTTGCCGTTCACCACGGCGGGGCGGATGAGAACAGGGGCGTTGGCCGCGCTCCACGCGTTGGGCGAGAAGGAACCGATGTAACAGTTCAGCCCCATGGATTGGCAGCCGAAGGTGCGGGGTGAAAAAAGTCTGAAAAAACTTCGCTTCGGACCTGGACTTTTGCCGCGGAACCTGGCAACCTGGATGTTTGGGGTGCGCCAACTGCCAGCAGCGGGGT
>CAIVPR010000137.1 GCA_903907865.1 uncultured Acidobacteriia bacterium | reverse complement strand
CTGCTCTGCGAATTCAGCGTCACGAGGCAAAGGCACTGAGTCGGAGAAGGCTCCGTTCCCAGGGAGGCCTGGATCAATAGACCAAAGACCCCGGACAACAATACTCAGTAAATTCGGCTTCGGGGTGTCTCAAAGTGCTTGACATGTTCCGAGTCGCCCAATGTTAGGTCGAGGAATGTGGCTCCGCCCATTGCGCGGCTGGAGAGACTGATCGAGCAGTACGTCAGCCGCGAAATATCCAGTTGCTCTGTGTTAATCGGGGGGGACCGTGGGTCGGGCAAGACCTCGCTGGTTAGCAAAGTGATTGAAAGGTTGCGGCGGCAAGAGGGCGTTATCAACGAAAAAACGCACAGACATGAATACTGGCGTTTTCCGCGTCCACTTCTGGTGCGTGTGCACGGTCCCCAGTGCATGCCCAGCAATCGGGCATCTGGCGGTAGTGAAGACGATTCGAGAGAGCAATCCAAGCTTGTCCTGCAAGAAATCGCCGAGTCCCTGCACCGGGCGGTGGTGGACGAGTTGGGTCGGGTCTTCGCTGGCCGGGCGGAGCAGGGGGCCGAGGCGGAGAAGGAACAGGCTGCCCAGTTTCGGCTTGAATTGGACGAAGGGCCGGGCCAAGAACGTCTGCGGGAGATGTGGACGCTCTTCGCAGGGTTGAACGGGGTTGAGGCCAAGTTTCCTTCGGACCTCTACAAGGCCGACGCTCCGAAGGACCAAGCCTGGCGCGAACTTACTGCGGTAGCGTCGTCGATGCAACTTGTTCGGGAGATTCGGCAGCACAAGGAGCAAGAGGCGCAGAATCGGGAGAAGAGTGAGGCCGCACGGAGCCGAACGCGGGAGGATCGCGAAGAGGAGCGGAAGCACCGCCATGAAATTGGCTTTTGGAAGGAGTTTCTGCGCCAGATGTTGGACGGAGGTCGGCTGATCAATCCTTTGGGTGGCCTGATGGTCTCCATCCTGGTTTTCTTCTCGTTCTTGAGGGCAGACATCAATTTCCCGACTGCGGCTCTGGTCGGGCTTGTTTCCGGGCTTGCGGCGACGGTGCTATTGAACTTCGCCACTGCCAAGAAATATGCCAATGCGCTACTTTCGGATGCAGGACTGGCTGCCATCGACCGAACACTGCCCGTCGTGATCCGAAGATTGGAATACGCTGGCATATTTCCAGTGATCGTGGTCGACGAGTTGGACAAGCTGGACGACGAGCATGGTGCGCTTCAAACCAAGATGGAGGATTTGGTTAAGCACCTGAAAACGTTCTGCTCGGAGTCGTCTTTCGTTTGCTTCATTGTAGGGAGACCGTATTACAAATGGGTGCAGGAGAGAACGGTGGGGGCTGTGGGCGACAGGCATGCGGTGGACACCTTCTTCTCGAACCGGATTCTTGTTAGTTATGAGCCAAGGTGGATGAACGAGTTTCTCATTCGCCTTCTCACCGTTGAGAGAGAGCCTACGCCACAGGCTGCGGCTGACCGCGCCGCTGAATGCGACTTTCTAAGGTCTCTATATCTGTATCGCGCCAAAGGGCACTTGGCTGACCTGAGTGCTATCATCGCAGCCGACCACAAGCTTGACGGGAGTGCCAACGTCCAAGACGGACTGATGCAAGTGCGTCAATACGTGCGGCAGGTTCGCTATCAACGGGCCGTTAATGATGTTCTGAAACACACGGGGACGACGCAGTTGCTGCGCCAAGCTCCGGATCATTTGGAACCGCTCATGAGAACGCTCTATGCGCCCGCCCGCCTGTGGGAACAAGATGAGCCGTCATTTGCGATTGATGATGTTTGTCCCCGCGATAGCATGTTTCGTCCGATGCTTCTGCGACTGCTGCGACTATTGGGAGCACAGCAGCCAGACCGACGGTCCGTCCTCCTGTTCCCGCCGCCCCTTGAAGGCACTCGATACCGATGGCAGTACATGTATAGTCGCGACAGCGAATTCGCGATCATGCCGAGGCTGGCCAGCGATAGCGATGTGGCAAAGCTGACAGTCCTTTCACGGGTGCTGGGGGAGATCTCGAATGGCAGGCTTGGGATCCACGATCTTACTGGATCGAATCTGCACGGCGGCGGTGAACGCCTCATCGATTATTCCTTCCCGGTCGCCAACGGCTGGTTCGGCATCCTGCGGATTCAGGACAGCCAAGAGAGGCTAGTCGAGATGGCGCACTTGGCTGATGCGGTTGAGGGCGCGGTGTAATGGACCCCGTTTTCTGGACAGGTCTCCTATGAGGAAGGCGGCATCGAAGATGAAGGAGAGACGATGCCACGAATCCGAAAGAACTACGCACCGAGCTTGAAGGCGAAGGTGGCGATTGAGGCGAT